>DASTYG010000032.1:0-87710 GCA_035765105.1 Glycomyces sp. | reverse complement strand
CGGTGCGAGTGTGGAAGTCGAAGGCTGCGACCAGCCAGTCCCGGAGCCCTGAGAACCCGTCCACATCCCGGTGGATGTTCCACACCTTCGCCTCGATGACCCGTTCCAAGACGGTCGCGTGGGCGGCATTGATCATCGCAGCGGCCTGATCGAGCTGGGTGTGAATGACCGCCGAACGCTCGGTTCGCTCAGTCCGACCGGGCTTGTGGGGCTTCGCTGTCGTTGTGGTCATGTCACACCCCCTTCACGTTGGCTCGTACCGGTCTGCTGTTTCCGGCCTTTCGTGCTATACACCAATGATCCCAGGTCAGAGCCTGGTTGTCGTCACTCCCAGCGGGGCAGAACCCTCACATTCAGCATCCGAACCCCAAGGGACACAACGGGAGACAAGGGGAATCAAGGGGAGCGGTGAGGCGGGGCGGCCAGTGCGGGCGGCCCCTGTGTCGAAGGCGGGCCTCGGCCCTGCTGTCCCGTCTTTGTCGCTGCCCGCCTGAAGCAGGACCCAGACGCACCCCGACAGCCGGGCGTGCGCTCGGGAGCATTCTTCGTGTTCGTCGCTGCGGGCTTGAAGCAGGACCCAAACGCACCCTACGGCCAGACGAGGGCTTGAGCGCGTCCTTCCTCTTTGCCGCCGGGCGACTGGAACCTTGCCACAGCACGCCCCGCGTCCAACAGGCGTCCGAGCGCGGGACTCTTCCCGCCGCTGTTTCCGCCTCCCTCACACCGCCGTCCCGGCGCCGCCCCGCACCGTCCAGCCGCCCCCGCACCGTCCAGCCGCCAGCCGCTTGAATCGCGGCTCCCCGAGCCGGCCCCGGCAGCCGGTCCGGCGCACTCCCCGTGCCTCGCCCGCTGGCGGCCTCCCCGCTTGCTCCCTGCTCGGCCGATGCCCGGCCCAGTGCTCAGCCCTCTGCCCAGCCGGCCCCGTGCTCGGCCCCATGCTCGGCCGCCTGCCCGGCCGCCCTCACCCGCTCAGCAGCTCCTCGTAGATCCCGATGAGCTGCCCCAAGACCACCTCGGGGGAGAAGACCGCCTCGTACCTGGCGCGGGCGTTCGCCGCGTAACCCGGGTCCTTCGCCACCGTCGCCAACGCTCCCGCCAGCGCCTCCGGGGTCGGGTCCACCGCCACCCCCGCCGGGGCGTCCGTGTCCGCCCCCGCGATGAACGGCGCGCCGCCCATCCTCGTCGCCACGACCGCCCTCCCGCTCGCGAGCGCCTCGATGCCCGTGGTCGGGAGGATGTCCTGCCAGATCGAGGGGATCACCACGGCCGCGGAGGCCGCCAGCGCCGCGTCCCGCTCGGCCGGGCCGAGCTGGCCCAGGTACTCCACGCCGTTCCTCCCCGCGGCCGCCTCCACCCGGGGCCGCAGCGGCCCGTCGCCCGCGATGCGGAGCGTCGCGCCCGCCAGGCCGGCCCGCTCCCAGGCGTCCAGGAGCAGTTCCACGCCTTTCTCCGGCACTAGGCGCGCCCCGAACATGAAGCCTTCGCCCGGCGGCGCCGCGCCCGGGTCGGCGACCGCGTTCGGCTTCACCCGGATGCGCTCGTCCGCGATGCCGATGCTCCGCAGGAAGCCCGCCATCGCGTCCGTCAGCGCGATGTACCGGTCCACGGTCTTCCACGTGCCCTGGTGCGCGCCGAGCGCCACGGCCATGATCGCGCTCTGCGGCCTTGAGCCCCGGTAGCAGCCGTGCAGCACGCCCGGCCCGTTCCAGCGCTTCCCGTGGCAGTCGCGGCAGTCGTGCCCGTCGCGGAAGTACAGCCCGTTCACGCAGTCGTGCCGGTAGTTGTGGATGGTCTGCACCACCTTCACCCCGGCGCGGTGCGCCGTCGTCACCACCGAGGGCGACAGGAGCGGGTAGGGGTTGTGGAGGTGCAGGACGTCCGGCCGCTCGCGCTCCAGGAGCGCGGCCAGTTCCCGCTGCGTCCCCGCCGCGTGGACCGGCGAGACCGCCAGCGCCGCTTTCTTATGCGGCGCAAGGCCACTGATCTCATCGGACGATCGCAGGAACGGCACCACGTCCACTCCCGCGTCCCGGAGGGCGCCGATCTCGTAGTCCACGATGACGTTCTCGCCCGACGGCTGCGCCGATGAGTACCGGTTGTGGGCGATGACGATTTTCACAGGGCCTCCGAGTGGCGCGCACGGCTTTCAGCTCGGCCGAAGATACCTCAGCCTGGGAATAGGTGTAGGTTGTCGGGTACCGTGTCGGCGGACCCCCGGTAGAGATCGGTGGCCACGATCTCCCCCGCGGACACTCACCTCCACCGTAAGCTGACGACCGCAGGGATGTGCAGTGGCTACGAGCCTGGAACGCCCAGCAGATCAATACCCAGCCGGGAAGCACGAACGGACGGGGAGCTACGTGGCCGGCAAGCAGAAGGACGGCGATCCGCAGCTTGTCACCAACGGCGTCACCCGCTCGGCCTGGCGGCGGCTCGTCCGTGCCTCCAACTGGCACCGCTCCTACCAGGCCGCGCTCGTCGGCGTCGACTTCGCCGCCGCGCTGATCGCCTCCGCCATCGCCGTCAACCTCACCCCCCACGGCGACGCCGGTTTCGAGCACGAGATGGGCGTCTTCTACTTCCTGGTGTGGCTGCTGCTGCCGGGGGCGTGGGTGCTGACGCTGTGGGGCAACGGCTGCTACGACCGCCGCTACCTCGGCCTGGGCACCGACGAGTTCAAGCGCGTGGTGCGCGCCTCGATGTTCATGCTGGCCCTGGTCTCGTTCATGGCGCTGACGTTCAAGGCCGACGTCTCGCGTGTGGCCGTCGCCGTCATCCTGCTCACGGCCGCGCTGCTCATCGCCGGGTGCCGCTACGCCGCCCGCCTCGCCCTGCACCGGATGCGCTCGGCGGGCCGCGCCGTCCAGCGGGTGCTGCTCATCGGCTCCTACCCCGAGTGCCTGGAGGTCTACCGGACCGTCCGCCGGGCCCCCGCGGCCGGGCTCGTCCCGGTCGGCATCTACGTCACCGAGGGCGCCTCGTCGGTGCGCAACCTCGACACGCCCGTGCCGGTCTTCGCCGGGACCGACGTCGTCACCTGCGCCGAGCAGCTGGAGGCCGACACGCTGGCCGTGTGCGGCACCGCCTCGGCCGACGCGGCGGATCTGCGGCGCCTCGCCTGGCAGCTGGAGGGCACCGGCCGCGACCTCGTGGTCGCCCCGCAGCTGACCGACATCGCCGGGCCGCGCGTCCACATCCGCCCGGTGGAGGGGCTGCCGCTGCTCCACGTGGAGGAGCCCAAGATCTCCGGCGTGGGCTGGCTGGTGAAGAACATCCTCGACATCTCGTCCTCGGTGCTCGGCCTCATCGTCCTCTCGCCGCTGCTCCTGGCGCTGGCAATCGCCATCAAGGTCGACAGTCCCGGCCCGGTCTTCTTCCGCCAGGCGCGGGTGGGCCGCGACGGCGAGACCTTCCGCTGCTGGAAGTTCCGCACGATGTACATCGACGCGGAGGAGCGCCAGGCGGCGCTCATGATGCACAACGAGACCGACGGCCTGCTGTTCAAGATGAAGGACGACCCGCGCATCACCCGCGTCGGGCGGTTCCTGCGCCGCACCTCCCTCGACGAGCTGGCCCAGCTGGTCAACGTCGTGCGCGGCGAGATGAGCCTGGTGGGCCCCCGGCCCCTGCCCGCCGAGAACGGGGACTTCCTCGGCGACGTGCGCCGCCGCCTGCTGGTCCGCCCGGGCATCACCGGCCTGTGGCAGGTCTCGGGCCGCTCCGACCTGTCCTGGGACGACGCCGTCCGCCTGGACCTCTACTACGTCGACAACTGGTCCCTCACGACCGACCTGCAGATCCTCTTCCGCACCGTGGCGGTAGTGTTGCGCCGGAAGGGCGCTTACTGACAGCTTGCGCGCAGGTGAACAGCAGGGGAACCCTGATAATCTGGGGAATTGATGACTTCTTACGGAACAGGCAGCCGGATCCTCGTCACTGGTGGCGCGGGTCTCGTGGGCTCCCACCTCGTCGACGCGTTCCTCGAACGCGGTTGCGACGTGACGGCCGTCGACAACTTCTCCACCGGCTCCCGCGGGAACCTCGCCGAGCACCCGCGCCTGACCGTGGTCGACGCCGACGTCACCGAGGGCCTGCCCGTGGGCGAGGAGCCCTTCGACGCCGTCCTGCACTTCGCCTGCCCGGCCAGCCCCGTCGACTTCGTGACCCTCCCGGTCGAGATCCTCCGCGTCGACTCGGTGGGCACCCTGCACGCGCTCGACCGCGCGCTGGCCGACGGCGCGCGCTTCCTCATGGCCTCCACCTCCGAGGTCTACGGCGACCCGCTGGTCCACCCGCAGCCGGAGTCGTACTGGGGCAACGTCAACCCGATCGGGGTGCGCTCCTGCTACGACGAGGCCAAGCGCTTCTCGGAGGCCGCCGTGGCCGCCTACCACCGCCACAAGGGCCTGGACGCGGCGATCGTGCGGATCTTCAACACCTACGGGCCGCGGATGCGCCCCGACGACGGCCGCTTCGTGCCGACCTTCATCACGCAGGCCCTCGCCGGCGAGCCCTTGACCGTGCACGGCGACGGCTCCCAGACCCGCTCCCTGTGCTACATCGACGACCTCGTCCGGGGCCTGGTCATGCTCCTGGAGTCCGGCGAGTACGGGCCGGTGAACCTCGGCACCGAGTACGAGCTGACGGTGCGCGAGACCGCCGAGCTCATCATCCGCCTGACCGGCTCCTCCTCGGTCATCGACTACACCGACCGCCCCTCGGACGACCCCGAGCGCCGCCGCCCCGACCTGACCGCGGCGCGCGAGCTGCTCGGCTACGAGCCGCAGGTCCACTACGAGCAGGGCCTGAAGACCACCATCGACTTCTTCGCCACCGCCTCCTAGCGGCTCGCGGCCTTGCGGGGCAGCACCGTGATGCCGCCGTTGCGTAAGCTGGGGGCATGACCTATTCCGGCTCCAACTACCGGGGCAGCGCCTCGGTCCCCGGCGGCGGCAGCGGCGGCGCCCGCGTCGCCCCGGCGGCCTCCGGCGGCGGCCCGAGCAGGCGCGGGCTGATCGGCTCGGCCATCGGCCTCGTGGCCTCCATCGCCGCGGCGGGCGGCGGCGCCGCCGTGTGGGCGACGGCCAACGGCACCAACGGCGACCTCCAACGGGCCTTCGACCTCGGTGACCTGGAGGACCGCCCGGACAAGACCACCGGCGCGATGAACGTCCTGGTGCTCGGTTCGGACGCCCGCGGTGACGACGACGACGCGCGCAGCGACACGTCCATCATCATGCACGTCAACGAGTCGGGCACCGAGGCGTACGGGATCTCGATCCCGCGTGACACGTGGGTGTTCATCCCCGAGGACGCGAACGCGAAGTACGCCGACTACACCGGCGCCGAGGACAAGTTCAACTCCGCCTACTCCTGGGGCGGGGCGAGCCTGACCGTCCGGACGATCGAGGAGTTCACCGGCGTGCGCATCGACCACGTCGTGGAGCTGGACTTCCCGGGCCTGGTGCAGGTCGTGGACGCGCTCGGCGGCGTGGAGATGACCATCGAGCACGCCGACGCGCCGGACTACTACGACGAGTCCGGCGTGACCTCGATCCACAAGCCGTACCGCTACTTCGAGGCGGGCAAGCACCTGCTCAACGGCGAGGAGGCGCTCGACTACGTGCGCCAGCGCTACCAGTACATCCAGGGCGACTTCGCCCGCATGCGCCACCAGCAGGAGCTCATCAAGGCCATCATGGACGCGGCGGTCACCGCGGAGGTCCTCACCTCGCAGTCGAAGCTGACCTCGTTCATCGACTCGGTCTCGGACGCGATCAAGGTCGACACCGAGTTCAACGTGGTGGAGACCGGCATCAACTTCATGCACCTGCGCAGCGACGACATCGTGTTCATGACGATGCCGACGACCTCGTCGGGGCCCTCGGGGGTCGCGCCGGACGAGGAGCTCTCGCCCGCGCTGTGGTCGGCGGTCCAGGACGACGCCGTGGGCCAGTGGATCGAGCAGCACCCCGAGGCCGCCGGGCAGGACGAGACCGGGGAGTAGCGCGCGGGCGCGCCGGGGCGGGAGTGGCCGCTGTTGCCGGTGTGCCTGGCGGACATGTTGCGCGCCAATGTGATAGCACGCGTGTACGGGTGAATCCCGCACTGTGCGAGGAGGACCGCCGGTCGTACCATGAGGTGAACGTTCCTTCGACGAAGAGGTTGCGCTGATGAGCGAAGAAGCCACCGCCGTCCCCGGCGAAGACCCGCCGTACACCCCCGATTTCGACATCAGCAGGCCCGCGATCGCCCGGGTCTACGACGCGACCCTCGGCGGCAAGGACAATTTCGCGATCGACCGCGAGGGCGCGGCGATGATCACGAAGCACGTGCCCGACATCCGCAAGGCCAGCCAGGACAACCGCCGCGGCCTCGCGCAGGGCGTGCGGTACGTGGCCCGCCAGGGCATCGACCAGTTCCTCGACATCGGCGCTGGCCTGCCCACGATGGAGAACACGCACCAGGTGGCCCAGGCGGTCAACCCGAAAGCGAAGGTCTGCTACGTCGACAACGACCCGATCGTGCTCGCGCACGGCCGGGCCCTGCTGGCGGACAACGAGTCGACGACGATCGTCACCGCGGACCTGCGCGACCCGCAGAGCATCCTGAACGATCCCGACGTGCAGAAGATGATCGACTTCGACCGTCCCGTGGGGCTCATGGTCGTGGGCCTGATAATGCACTTCCACCGCGACGAGAACCCCGGCGAGTGGGTCAAGGTGCTGCTCGACGCCTGCCCGAGCGGCTCCTATCTGCACATGACCGACTTCGCCGACACCGGTTACCCCGAGCAGAGGGCGATGGAGCAGTCCTGCATCCAGGCGCTCGGCAACGGGTGGATTCGCACGCCCGAGGAGATCGAGGCGCACTTCCAGGGCCTGCCGCTGGTGGAGCCGGGCATCGAGTACCCCGCCCGCTGGTTCCCCGGGGAGCCCGACAAGGAGGTCCCCGCGGTCGAGGACCTGGAACAGTGGCAGCGGATCATCATGTGCGGCGTCGCCCGCAAGCCCTGAGCGCACGCGGACTGTGAGCGCAGGTTATAACCTATGTCCCCCATAGGTTATAACCTGTGGGTCGACTACGGCAACTAAAGGTTATAGCCTATAACCTGAAGCGGGTTATAGGCCGGCATTGACCATTGCAAGGCGCGCGGCCGAGCCGCGCGCCTTCGTCGTGCTCTCCGAGAGGCGATGGAGGAGCGGGCCTGCGGCGGCTTCGCGAGAGGGCTTCGGAAGGCGCGCACAGGGCGCCGTTCGCGCCGTCGGCGATGCGTCCAAAGTTGTCAATGTGGTGCCTGATGCCGTTGCGCACCAGGCTGTACGCGCATGTACGTGAGCCGATCCCACACTTTGACGGCAGGACCGCCGGTCGTACCATGAGCGGAACGTTCCTTCGACGAAGAGGTTGTGCTGATGAGCGAAGAAGCCACCGCCGTCCCCGGCGAAGACCCGACCTACGCCCCCGAATTCGACGTCAGTAGGCCCACCATCGCGCGCGTCTACGACGCGATCCTCGGCGGCAAGGACAACTTCGCGGCCGACCGCGAAGGCGCGGACGCGTACATGCGGTACGTGCCCAACTCCCGCGAGGTCGCCCGCGACAACCGCGCCGGGCTCGAAAAGGGCGTCGCGTACATGGCGCGGAAGGGCATCGACCAGTTCCTCGACATCGGCGCGGGCCTGCCGACCATGCGCAACACGCACCAGGTCGCCCAGGAGGTCAACCCGGACGCGAAGGTCTGCTACGTCGACAACGACCCGATCGTGCTCGCGCACGGCCGGGCCCTGCTGGCGACCAACGACTCCACCACGATCGTCACCGCCGACCTGCGCGACCCCCAGAGCATCCTGGACCACCCCGACGTGAAGAAGGCGATCGACTTCGACCGCCCCGTCGGGCTCATGGTGGTGGGCCTGTTCATGCACTTCCACGACGACGAGAAGCCCGGCGACTGGGTCAAGGTGCTGCTCGACGCCTGCCCGAGCGGCTCCTACCTGTTCATGACGGACTTCGCCGACACCGGCGAGCCCCAGCAGAAGGCGATCGAGAAGGCCGGCCTGGAGAGCCTGGGCAACGGCTGGGTGCGCAAGCCCGAGAAGATCGAGGCGCACTTCCACGGCCTGCCGCTCGTCCCGCCGGGCCTGGAGTTCGTCTCCCGCTGGTTCCCCGGCGAGCCCGACCACGAGGCCCCCGAGCTCGACGAGCTGGAGCCGCACCTGCGGATCATGATGGCCGGCATCGGTTACAAGGAGTAACCACAGACGGAGAAGGAGGCGCGCGGCCCGGCCGCGCGCCTCCTTTTGCCGCTCAATTATCCCTCGAACGGGTGAAAGCCGGGTGTCGCACAGGGGCGGCGTGCGACGCCGCCGCGGCTCCGTCAGTAGTGGTCCTTGAGGATCTGGCGCAGGATGTCGGGGGTCTTGGACGGCTGCTCCGCCTGCACGCACAGGTGCTCCATGGCCGCCTGGTAGGCATCGACCTCGTCGTCGCGGTCGAGGTACAGGCCGCTGGTGAGGTGTTCGATGTAGATGACGTCCTTGAGGTCCTCCGAGGCGAACCGCAGCCACGTGAACGGGGCGCCCGCGCCCGAGTGCGCGCCCGAGGAGAAGCGGACGATCTGGATGAGCACGTTCGACATCTCGCAGGACTCGATGAGCTTCTCGATCTGCTTGCGCATCACCTCGCGCCCGCCGAAGGGCCGGTGCAGCGCCGCCTCGTCGATCACCGTCCACAGCGTGGGCGGCTCCTCCTTGGTGAGGATGTTCTGGCGCGACAGGCGCACGTTGACGCGGTCGTCGATCTCCTGGAGCGGCGTGTGCCCGAAGCCGAGCATGAGCAGCGACCGCGCGTATTCGCGGGTCTGGAGCAGGCCCGGGACGAGCTGCACCTCGTAGGTCCGGATGAGCGAGGCCGCGCCCTCGAGGTCGAGATAGGCGCTGAACCAGTTCGGCAGGGCGTCGCCGTATCGGTGCCACCACCCGGGCTGGTTGGCCTCCTTGACGAGGTCGAGCAGGCGCTCGACTTCGGCCTTGTCCTCGATGCCGTACATGTGCAGCAGGTCCTCGACGTCGCGGACCTTGAATCCCACGCGGCCGAGCTCCATGCGGCTGATCTTGGACTCCGAGGATCGGATCTCGTAGCCCGCCGCGTCGCGGGTGATGCCCTTGGCCTCTCGGAGGCGGCGCAGGTATCCGCCCATGATCATGCGCAGGGCGGTGGGGCCGCCCGGACTGCTGCCGGTCGGGGGCGATGTGCTCATGCCTCTCACCTCCTGACCGTTGACGGAGAGGCGTCCGGGGATGTATCGCTCACCCTGACAGGGTAGCCCGAAGGGCTTCCCCATCAGGGCGAGCGTGGAGCCCGGGGTGATATGCCCCCCGGGCCCGTTAAGCGATCAAATTGTCGAACTCGCCGTCCTTGGCGCCCTCGATGAGCGCCTTGATCTCGGCGACGGTGTACACGAGGGCCGGGCCCTCGGGGTCGCGGGAGTTGCGCACGGCGACTTCCTGCCGACCGGGCAGAGCGGCCATCTCGACGCAGTTGCCCCCGTTGGGGCCGCTGCGGCTGCTCTTCTGCCAGGTGATCGACGAAGGGAGTTCGCCCGCGGGGATTCCGTTGCGTGCCTTGTCCATCGAAATTCCTTCCACCAGTGGCCGGCGAGCCGGCCGGTATCTCGATCTTTCGGGTGACCTGCGCATGGCTCCGAAGCGGGGCTCCGGCGGCGGGCCGTTCGCGGCCCGAAGGCCGCGTCCCGGGTGTTTCCCCCGTTCCCTGTGCTGGTCCAGCACAGTGTTGCACATTACGCACGGTAATCTGCACTCTCCTATTCGCGGGCAAATGCACGTGCATTTGCCCCGTGTGAATGCATGCTAGGATGAATGTGATACTGCACATAGACACTTCGCGTTGGGATGTGCGATCGTGATCGCACGCTCAAAGCGGCCAACCGGCGTTCGGCGCGATGCTCGGTGGGGACCCGTCCAAGGGGTCGTATGTTGCGACCCCTTGGACGGCAACCGCCTTCGCGACGATGCGTCCTACATCGCACAACCGGATCGCATAGTCGTTTTGGCAATGCCTGGCCGGGCCGCACCCCGGCAGGTCGGATCGTCGCCCGGAGAGGGGTTGGGTGCCATGGTGGAGCGTCTTCAGACCCAGACGCTGCTGAAGGCAGTCGCAGCCGGCAAGCTGCGAAGCTCTATGTGCCAGCAGGTGATGGCGATCGAGTACGACAGGAGCGGCCAGGCGGTGTACCGGTGCGTCCCGTCGTGCGGGAAGCACTTCGCCGACGCCAGGCAGGTGCAGGCGGGACTGCTGTGGCACTACCGGGGCCGCAGCGTGGGCAAGCTTTACGGGCTGCCCGACGAGGAGATCGTGGACGAGATGTTCGCGGCGCTCCAGCTGGCCTGGGTGCGCGACGGCGACATCTACACCGCGCGCTTCCGCTAGCGGCGGAGGCCCGCGGACGCAGACTTTGCTCCGTTTGGTGGGAAGACTCGGGGAGGCCGGTGGGGGCCTCCCCGAGCTCCACATAGGGGAAGGCTCGACGCGACCGAGGCGGCCGGAGCCGCAGGCGTGCCGATCGGCGAACGGCGGTGGGGCCTCGCCGACCGGGCCGATGCCCGGTGCGCAAGCTTCACAAGTCTGCTTGACCGGCCAGCCTACCAGCAATACCTCGAATTCGAAACACCCCTGTCCATCAGGGGCGGCGCCCGGCGGGCGCCGGGCGAGCGCGAGCGCACGGCGGAGGGGCGCGGCCAACCGGCCGCGCCCCTCCACTGTGCGCTCTTCAGCCCTCCGACCTGTGGACGAGCTCGATGATCTTGGCGATGAGCCCGACCAGGGTGTCGAACGGCTGCAACAGCATCTGGAGGGTCTTGAGCCTGCCCTGTATCCGCTTGGCGGGCTCCTGCTCCCCCAGGGACTCCTCGAGGTCGTCGATATTGGTCTCGACGGCGCTGAGCAGCTCGCCGTCCATCGTCTCGCGGTACTCGTCGAGCGCGTCGCGCAGCTCCTCGACGAGGGCGAGCGCCTGGGCGGTGCGCCGCTCGGCGGCCGGGTCGCGCACGATGGTGACGCGCCCGCGCGAGCCCTGGCCGATCGCCCCGACGTTCGCCGAGGCCCCCGTGCCGATCGCTCCGGTCTGGACGTTGCCGTGGATGGCGTAGCCCGCGGTGGGGTCGTGCCGCCGCGACCGCTTGGGCACGGACGCCTCTGGCCCTTCCCAGTGGGCTTCCTCGTTCATGTCGCTCCTTCGGTGATGCGGACGGTGCCGCCGCTGCCTTCGCCGATCGCGCCCACGGTGGCCGCCGCGCCGGGGCCCACGGCCCCGGCCTGCAGGTGCCCGTAGTTGACGACGCCGGCGTTGATGATGGTCTCGGCCCGGTTGGTCAGTTCGGCGACGTCGATCTTGTCGCTCAGGTAGTCCACGACGGTCGCCAGGAGCTGGCGCTCCAGGATCTTGGTGTACTTGACGACATCGCGGTGCTGGAAGTAGTGGTGCTCGTCCTCGTCGCTGCCCAGCTCGCGGATGCCGAACTCGGCGCCGAAGTCGTCCGAGCCGCGCACGGCCCACTGAGGGGCGCCGCTCTGGCCCCGGCGCCGCAGGCCCTCGCGGGCGACGGCGGCCAGGTCGGCGATGCCGCGGCCGGTGACGGCGGGCAGGCGCACCAGGGAGCGGACCGCGCCCCAGGCCATCGCGGCCGTCCTGCCCAGGGACTCGCGTCCGAAGGCGTGGTAGGCGGCCTTGGTCGGCGGGAGCATGAAGCTGGAGAACTCCAGGTACAGCGTCTCGCCCTGGAGCGCGGTGTGCATGAACACCGTGGTCACCAGTTCGCCGTCCCACGAGACGATCTGGCAGCGCAGGTAGTGCCGGATGGGCGTGGTCGGGTCGTTCTGGACCTCCTGGAGGGAGCGGTGCGGGTAGCCCGAGGCGGCGAGTTCGCCGACGCCGTGGGTGGGCTGGACGGTGTCGTGCCCGGAGACGAAGACGTGGTCGGTCAGCCGCAGGCCGGGCAGGTGCCGCGAGTGTGAGGTGTCGTGGGCGAGTTCGGCGATGGCGTCCTTGACGTGCCGGCTCAGCGAGACGGTGTCGAAGTGCGGCCAGGGCCGGTCGTGGTCGCCCGCGGGGCCCCGCTTGGGGCGCAGGGGGAGCGCGAACTGCCAGGTGGCGAGTTCGGTTCCCGAGCCGACGAACGGGGAGCGGTCGGCCGCGTAGTTGACGACCTGGGGGTCGCGGTTCGCGGCGATGCGGCCGAGCCGGGGGTCGTGGCCAGCGGGCGGCTCGGCGCTGTCGGGCACGGTCTTGAGCAGGTGGACGGCGCCCAGTTCGAAGCCGACGGTGATGAGCGCCAGCAGCACCAGCCACAGCACCGGGCTCACCTCCGCGCCGCCGGAGGGCGGGGCTTGGGTGGAGGCGGTGGAGGCGTCCTCCAGGCCGGAGGCGAGGGCGAGCGCGCCGGTCGCGGTCAGCAGGAAGGCGGCGGCCGCGGCGAGGAGGGCGGTCAGGACGAACCTGATGGCGAGCCGCCAGGGGCGGCCCTCGCCGGTGCGCGTGTAGCGGGCGGCGTCGACCGTGAGGCGGGCGGTGGAGACGACCAGCTGCCAGACCATGAGGATCGCGATCGCCGCCAGGATCGAGCCGGGGGCGATGACGAGGGCGAGCAGGGCGAGGACGAGGGTGACGGCGGCGCGGACGAGGGTGATCCGGCGGGCGCGCAGCGCGTGCTGGACGACCGGGACGGCGTCGGCGCCCGGGTTGGGGGCCAGGGCGCGGTGGGGCCGGTGGTAGACGTCCCGCAGCACCCGGTTGCGGAACTCCTCGTCGAGGTAGACGCCGGCGCACAGGTGCACCGTCGCGGAGGACTTCCGCGGCGGGGGCGGGGGCGCGGGCGGCGGGTTCGGTGACGGCGCGGCGGCCGCGGTTCGGTCGTGGATCACGGCGGTTCCTCTTTCTGCTCGTCTAGGCGCGGGGGCGGTGGATGGTGATGCGGCCTTCGGCCCGGTCGCCCATGGCCGCGATGGTGGCGTTCGCGCCCTGGCCGAGCGCGCCGATGTACTTCGCGCCCTGCGCTTCGGGTTCGGGCCCGCGCGGGGCGGCGGGGGCCGGTTCGAGGCGTTCGATCAGGGCCAGGGCGAAGGCCGCGGCGTTCCTGGCGGCGAGGGGCTGCCTGGTGCGGTCGGCGTCCTTGGTCTTGCCGCCGATGAGGTCGGAGACGCCGCGGACGACCATCGCCTCGACGCCGCCGCCCGCGCAGGCGGCGGCCATCGCGCCGAAGCTCTCCATGTCGACGCCCTGGGCGTCGCCGCAGTGCTGCCCGATGAGCGCGGCGGTGGGGGAGTCGAGGCCGGTGATGACCTTGCTGCCCGCGGCGATGGGCCGGTGGAAGACCCGCGGCGGGTCCTCGCCGGGCGCGAGGCCGAGCCGGGCGGTCCAGGCGCCCTCCTCGGCGGCGTGGTGCGCCTGCTGGCTCAGGGCGTGCGAGGTGGTGAAGGTCTTGATGCGGGAGAGGTATCGCAGGTCGGTGTCCTGTCCGGACTCGTAGCCGTAGACCTCGGTGGCGGCGATGACGTCGCCTATCCGCGCGTCCCTGCGGCCGCCGGCGACGCCGAGCAGGACGAGCGCCTGCGGCGCGAGGGTCGCCACGGCGCGTTCGACGGCGGCGGCGGCGCGCTCGTTGTGGCGGCCGGTCAGGGTGAGCGCGAGCCGCCAGGCGCTGTGGCGGCCCGCGATCTCGGTGATCGCGAAGACGGTGCCGCGCTCGGTGCGCTCGGTGAAGCGGTGCCCGTCGAGGAGGGCGCGGACGGCGCGGTACTCGACGTCGAGCGGCGTGCAGACGACGGCGGTCGGGAGTTCGGTCATGGGGTGCTCCGGTCAATCGGTCGACGGGGGTATGTGGCGTGAATGTGCCGGGCAGACTGTCGGATATGCGACAACGATCTGCCGGAAGCCGACGGCTATATTGTTCATATGACAAGAACTGGCTCCACTGTATGCGGGCATCGCCTTATTGTCAAGTCATCAAAAAGGGGGATATTCGATGAGTGAAGCGCCGCCGCGCGTGAACGTCGCCGCCGACATAGTGATCCTGACGATCCGCAGGGGCGCCTTCGAGGTCCTGCTCGTCCGGCGCGGCAGCCCGCCGTTCGAGGGCGGGCTCGCGCTCCCCGGGGGCTTCATGGAGGCCGGCGAGACCGTCGACGAGGCCGCCGCCCGCGAGCTGCGCGAGGAGACCGGCCTGTCCACCGAGGGCGCGCTGCTGGAGCAGGTCGGCGTCTACTCCGACCCCGGGCGCGACCCCCGGCGGCGCGTCGTCTCCGTCGCCTACGTCGCCATGGTCCCCGACCCGCCCGAGGCGCGCGCCGGAGGCGACGCCGCGGGCACCCGGTGGGTCGGCGTCGACGCCGTCTTCGCCGAGGACCTCGCCTTCGACCACCGGCGCATCCTCGCCGACGCCGTCGAGCACGCCCGCAGGCAGCTGGAGTACACCACCGCGGCCACCGCGTTCTGCCGCGAGGCGTTCACCGTCGCCGAGCTGCGCCGCGTCTACGAGATCGTGTGGCAGACCAAGCTCGACGCGGGCAACTTCCACCGCAAGGTCACCCGCGTCGGCGGCTTCCTGGAGCCGACCGGCGAGACCACCTCGCGCGACGGCGGCCGCCCCGCCGCCCTCTACCGCGCCGGGGACCGCCGCTGGCTCCAGCTGCCGCTCTCCCGGCCCTGAAGGCCCCGCGCGCGGACGGGCCGGGCGCCCCCGCAGGGGCCCCGGCCCGCCTCGGGCGCCGCGGCTACTCGTCCTTGACGTGCTGCGAGGCGCGGCGCGACTCCTCCTTCATGTGCTCGCCCGAGGACTTCGCGTCCTCCTTGACGTGCTCGGCCGAGTCCTTGGCCTGGTCCCGCAGGTGGTGCGCCGACTCCTTGGCGCTCTGGCCGACGTTCTCGCCCATCGCCTCCCCGGCCTCCTTGACCTCGGCCTTGGCGCGGTCGACCACGGGCCCGGCCTTCTCCGAGAGCGCCTGCGCGGCCTCGCGGGAGGTGCGGTCCCCCGGCAGCATCGAGGCCAGCAGCGCGCCCGCGCCGAAGGCGATGAGCCCGGCGGCGAGCGGGTTGCCCTGGATCTGGTCGTGCATCTGCTGCGGCGCCTCCTCGGCGCTGCCCATGACCTTCTCCCGGGCGCTGCCCGCGCCGCTCTTCATCCTGTCCTTGGCGTCCCCGGCGCTGCCCATGACCCTGTCCTTGGCGTTCCGGAACCGCTGCCGCGTCCGGTCCTTGCCGCGCCGGGCCATCTGCTTGGGGCTCACCCGGTCGCCTACCTCGTCGATCGTGTCGCCGAGTTCGGCCCGGGTGCGTTCGATGTCGTATCTGATCTCGTCTGCTCGCGTGCCCATGAGGCGTCCTCCTTCAGCGTCTCCACGGTCTGCCGTGGCATCGGTGATACGTTGCGCAGCTGCTTGCGGCCGCCCGCGTAGAGCACCGCCGCAGCGATCGCGTAGACGACCGCCACGATGAGGAACGCCCAGCCCGCGGGCATCACCTCGGCCAGGCCCCACGCGGCCGCGAACGAGGCCAGCAGCAGCGCGAGGTGCCCGACGACGGCCGCGGCGCCGAGCTTGGCGCCCGCCTTCGACGCCTTCGCGGCCTCCTCGCGCAGCTCGACCTTGGCGAGCTCGACCTCCTTGCGCGCGAGCTCGCTGAGGTCCCGGGCGGCCTCGCCGATCAGCTGCCCCAGGGACTGGTCGCTCCGGTCGCGGTCGCGCCGTCCGGCCGCGTCCCCGATGCGCTCGCCGCCGCGCCTGCGGGGGTCGCGCCCCGCGGCCGCCTGCTCGATGCGCTCGCCGGTGTCGGCGGCGTGCCGCCGCGTCTCATTGATCGTCATCGTCCCGGGCCCTCCTGACCTGCGGGCGGCACCTGGCCGCCGGGGGCCTGCGGCCACCGGCCCGCCTCGGGCTCGCCCGCGGCGTAGTCGCGGCGGCCCGTCTCGGGGACGTCCGAGGCGTAGTCGCGGCGCTCGGCCCCGCCCGCCGCGGAGTTGCGGTCCCGGTCCCCCCAGCCGCCGGTCTCCGGGTCGCCCTCGAACTCGCTCCGGCTCTGGAGCCGCCAGTCGCCCGACGACCCCGAGTCGCCCTCGGACGCGCCCCCGCCGTGGTCCTGCCGCTGCTTGCGGGCCTCGCCGCCCCCGCGCAGCAGCCTGCCGATCGAGAATCCGGCGACGGCGGCGATGCACAAAAACGCCCCCGGCCGCCTGCGGGCGAAGCGCTTGGTGTCCTCCAGCAGGCCGTCGAAGCCGTGCTCCTGCACGCGCCCGGCGGTGTCGCGGATGCGCTCGGCCGCCGACTGCGCGTAGTCGCCCAGCGGGCCCGACTCCTCCGGCCGGCCCTCCGCCAGGGCGCTGACCTGGTCGCCGAGGCGGCGCAGCGAGTCGCCGACCTTGTCGGCCTGCTGCGAGACCTGGTCGCGCAACTGCTCCCGCGCGTCCTCGGCGACGTGGCCGGCCTCGGCGCGGGCCTGGTCGGCCAGCCGCAGCCCCTGCTCGCGCGCCGAGCGGGCGATGCCCTCAGCCTCGTCCTTGGCCTGGTGCGCCACGGCGGCGCCCTCCTGCCGTACCGCTTCGGTCTTGCCCTCGGCGCCGGAGCCGCCGCGCTCATCTGCGGACCTCATGGTCGCCTCCCCTTCCCGTCCCAGGACGGGCCATCGATGAGTGGTGCTGATGTGCTCGCCACGGCATACCCGGGCAGCGCGCGCCCAATCGCATCCGAAGGTGCTTTGTGGATACCGGACGGAAGCGTCGACCAGGGGATTCACGGCGAAATGAGGACACTTCACACCAAGTGGCGCGGGCGGGCGCGCCGCAGCGGACCCGAAGGCTAGCGAGCGGGCCGCGCCCGGCGGTCGGCGTGCCGCGCGAAGGCGAGCGCCGCGGTCACGCGGCGGTCCCTGCCCTCGGTGTCCATGTCGAGCTTGGCGAAGACGCGGCCGACGTGTTTGCGAACGGTGGCCTCGCTGATGAAGAGCTCCTGCGCGATCGCGCCGTTGGTGAGCCCCCGGGACATCAGACCGAGGACCTGGGTCTCGCGCTCGGTGAGCCGCCCGAACCGGGCGGCGGCGCGGACCTCGGGGTCGACGGCGGGCTCGGGCTCCGGAGGCGCGACCTGGCGGTCGATCCAGCCCCGCTGCCGCCGGACGACCTTCGCGGTCCCCAGCGCGATGGCGGAGAGCAGGAGCGCGCCCGCGACGGCCGCCGCCCACGCCTCCGCGGCGGTGTCGATCCGCGCGAAACCGAAGTCGATCCGGTCGTCGCGGACCAGCAGGGGGGCCAGCGCCAGGACGGCGGGAACGGGCAGGAGCAGCAGGAGCACCGCGGCGTCCGCGACGGTGAGCGCGCCGGAGAGGACCGCCGCGACGGCCTTCCGGCCGGGGTCCCGCCGGTCGATCGCGACGGCGCCTGAGTGACTCATGGAGGCCACGGTATAGGTAGCCTGCGCGCTACCCCTCCTGCGGGCCCAGGCGATCGGGCGAAAAGTAGCGTCCGCGCCCATGCCGGCGGCCGCGCACGGCGGATTGAATCGGACGCATGAACGTGAAGACGACATGGGCCGCGATGACCGGCCCGTCCGGACCGCCCCGCCCTCCCTCCCGGCCGAGTCCGCCCGTGCGGGGACGCCCGCGGCGGGCGGCCGCCCTGACGGTGATCGCGATGGCGGCCGCCGCGTTCGCCGTCCCCTCCGCGAAAGCCGCCGCCGACATCGCCGAATGCCGCGAACTCGACGGCGAGGCCGTCGGTTCGCTGATCGAGCGGACGGTCGCGCCCCAACTGGAGCGGCTCGCGATCCCGGGCGCGGCGGTGGCCGCGGTGGCAGGCGGCGAGACGGTGTTCGCCGAGGGCTTCGGACTCGCCGACGTCGACGACGGCCGAGCGTTCGACGCCGCGGACACCGTCTTCCACATCGACTCGGTGTCCAAGGTCTTCACCGCCACGGCCGTCATGCAGCTCGTCGAGCGCGGCGAACTCCGGTTGGACGCCGACGTGAACCGGTACCTGACCGCGTTCCAGGTCGAGGACGCCTTCCCCGGACGCCCGGTCACGCTCGAAAGCCTCCTGACGCACACCTCCGGCTTCGAAGACGCCCTCATCGACCCCGACCTCGCCGAGGCCGACCGGGAACTGGGCGCCTACGTGCAGCGGCACCGGCCCGAACGGGTGCGGCCCCCCGGCGAGGTCCACTCCTACTCGGACTACGGTTTCGACCTCGCCGGCCACATCGTGGCGACCGTCTCGGGCATGCCCTTCGAGCAGTACGTGCACAGCAGCATCCTCGAACCGCTCGGCATGGCCGACACCCGGTTCGTGACCGCCGCCGAGGACGAGGACCCCGTCCGCGGCGCGGTCGGATACGAGGCGGCCGACGGCGGCCTCCGCCCGGCCGAGCGCGGCTACACCAGCGCCGCGCCCAGCGTCGGCGTCGTCTCGACGGCGGCGGACATGGCGGTCTTCATGACCGCCCAGCTCACCGGCGCGGCCGGCGACGCCGGCATCCTCGAACCCTCCACCGTGGAGCTGATGCACGCCACCCGGTTCCAGCAGGCGCCGGACGCGCCGGGACTGGCCCTGCCGTTCGCGGAGGAGCGGCACGGCGGCCTCCGGGTCCTCGGCCACAGCGGCGAAGGCCCCGGCACGCACAGCATGCTGACCTTGATCCCGCAGTGCGGGGTCGGCCTGTTCGTCACCTACAACGGCGACGGCGCGGAAGGAAACCCGCTGTTCCCCGGCGCCTACCAGGCGCGGACCGAATTGCAGGAGGCCCTGGTCGCGGCGCTGGCCGCCTCGCCCGCGCCCGAACCGGTCGACACGGCCGCGCCCTCCTCCGAGCGGTTCGCGGGGACCTACCGCTGGACGAAGTTCAACGGCGACGACCCGGCCCGGCTGCCCGCGCTGCTCTCCGTGCCCGCCGAGCTGAAGGTCGGCGCCGCCCCCGACGGCGGCCTGGTCACCGAGGGGTTCTCCACGGCCGCGGACGGCTCCGGTCAGCGATGGGACCCCGTGGGCGGCGACCGGTTCCGTCTGCGCGGCGGCGAGCAGTACCTGACGTTCGCGACGGACGGGGACGGCCGCCCCGTGCTCGCGACGGCCTCGTACGGCCACTACCACTTCGGCTTCGAGCGGATCGGCTGGTACGAGTCCCTGGAGCTCCACCTCGCGCTGCTCGGGATCGGCGGCCTCCTCATCGCCGGCGCCCTCGCGTGGCCCGTGCGCGCGGCCCTGCGTCGCGGACGCGGCGGGCGCGCCCCGGACCGGTGGGCGAGCGCCGCGCGGCTGGCGGTCGGCGGATCGGCCTCGGCGACCCTCGCGCTCGCGGTGGGCACGGGCGCGGCCGGAGCCGCCGGGGGCGGCCTCGGACCGGGCGTCTCGGCCGTCGCCACGGCGTGCGTGGCGCTGGGGCTGGCCGGAGCGGCGGGACTGGTCGTCCGGGCGTGGCGCCGCGGCGGCCGGAGCCTGGCGACGGTCCATCTCACGTCGGTCTTCGCGGGCGCGCTGGCCGTCTTCGCCGTCGCGAGCTACTACGACCTCACCTATATCGGCCGTCTCTGACCCCGACCGCGGCGGCGCGGGCGCCGGTCCCCGGGGGCCGACGCCCGCGCTCGGCACGCGGGCGAGCACCGGGCGGCGGTCCGGCCGCTCCGGCGCATCGCCGGGCAGTGCCCCAGGCAGGATTCGAACCTGCGACACCCGCTTTAGGAGAGCGGTGCTCTATCCCCTGAGCTACTGAGGCGACGGAAGGAGAGTCTAGCGGATCGGGCCGCGGCCCCCGCCTAGCGGTTCATCGAGGTCACGAACTGGGTGTAGTCGCCGAACGCGTCCTCCACCCGCTCGGGGGTGAGGCCGTAGCGCGACAGGAAGTACTCGTGCCTGCGGTCGCGGATCGGGCGCTCCATGACCTTGTCCAGCGCCCCCGCGTCCCGCTCGGTCCAGGTCGCGCCCAGCTGCCGGTAGAGCTTGGGCACCTCGGTCCACGGGTCCTGCGCGATCGAGTGGTAGTGCACGTCGACCAGCGACCCCGGCGGCAGGTGCGGGCGGGCCGCGCGGCCCCGCTCGACCGCCGAGGTCAGGATGTCGAGCCACATGTCGCCGATCGCGTCCAGGTCCGGGCGCCTGACGTAGAGCAGGTTCGTGGTCTCCACCAGGGAGCACACCGAGCCCATCACCGTCACCGGGTCGCGGTGCGTCCAGACCACCTTCGCGCCCGGGAACACCCGGAGCAGCAGGTCGAGGTGGAACAGGTGCTCGGGCGTCTTCAGCACCCAGCGCTTGCGCGGGCGGCCGTGCTGGAGCACCTGGAGCGCCTGCCTGAGGTACCGGTAGTCCTCGGTGAAGTCGTGCTCGTCGAGGTAGGCGCGGTAGCGCGGCATGATGCCCAGGACCAGCTGGTGGAGGCCGTGCGGGAGGATGTAGACGCACTCCTCGGGCTTCTCGGCGCGCAGCGGGTGCATCAGGTCGTACATCGGCGAGAGCTTCTGGAGCGAGTCGGCCTGCTTCTGGTCGGCCCTGATCCGCTTCGCGCGGGTGGCCTCGTCGACCTCCAGGTCGGTCCAGTGCAGCTCCCACAGCAGCGGGCCGCGGTGCCCCTCGGAGCGGGCGATGATGTTGTGCGTCAGCGTCGTCGCCGTGCGCGGCAGGCCGGTCACGAAGATCGGCGCCTCGATCGGCTCGTCGGCGATCTCGGGGTGCTCGGCGATGAGCCGCTGGATGCGGAAGCGGTTCTCCATCCGCCCGCGCATCTCCGAGAGCACGCCCTGCCAGCCCAGGGGCGTCAGCTTCAGCTCGTTGAAGCAGTCGTAGAGGAGGCGCAGGCGGTCGACGAACGCCTCGCTGCCCGCCGCCGTGCCGCCCGAGTTCGCCTCGGCCTGCGCGACGGTCTTCCGCCACGCCGCATCGGGGCGCTTGCGTCCGCCGGAGACGGGGGTGAGCAGCACGTTCATGACGGGGACAGCGGCGGATATGCGTTTCACGGATCGTCCTCATTCACTGGGGTGTGCCGCCCAACCCTACTCAGCGCCACCGGATGCCGTGAAACGGCCTCATGTGGATTCGCGGCCGTCCGCGCCGCCGCGCCCGCCGAACGGCGGGGCGCCCCGGACCGGCCGCACGGCCTCCCTTGCGGCCCTTGGGAACCGGAAGGACCGCACCGCCGGACGGGCACGCGCGGTGAGCATCCGAACACGTCGACGTCGATCGATATGGCGCGACCTGGGGACGCGCCGAACCGGCCCGTCTTCGGTAGCTTAGAAGGGTGCTCCCTACCCTCCTGCAGAGTCTGCGCCGGCTCTGCGAGCTGGCCAGGCGCATCGAAGGTCAGCTCACCGTGCCGGTGGTCATCGCCGTCTGCGCCTCCATACCGGCGGTGTTCCTCACCATCTGGGCGCAAGGCGGACTGGCCCTGACCGGCCAGCTCATCGGCTGGGCCGCCGGCGCCGTCCTGTGGGCCGAGGCGCTCATCCTCATGCTCGCCTCCGAGAACAAGATCCGGTGGCTCCTGCGCCACAAGTGGATGCTGCTCGTCTGCGCGCTCACCCTCGTCAGCCTCATCGCCGCCACCGGCGGTGGCCAGATCCTCCGCCTGGTCTACGCCATCGGCTCCATCCGCCTCCTGCGCGCCAACCGCATCATCAGCGCCGCGCAGGTGCTCAACCGCCGCTTCGGACTCGGCATCTGGTGGCGCTCGGCCCTGTTCAGCGCCGCCGGACTCGCCGCCGCCGTGTTCGTGGCCGTCGTCCTGGCCGACCCCACCGCCGAATACGTCAAGCTCATCTCCTGGATCGACCACAACCTCCAGATCATCCCCATCCTCCTGGCCGGGGCCATCCTCACCGTCGCGACATGGCTCGTGGCGCGCAGCCGCGCCGAAGCGAAAGAGGAGGAGGGGGAATGACGTAGGGTCGATGACGTGGAAACCGACGTCATCACCTTGTCCGGCCTGCGGGTGCACGGCCGCCACGGCGTGTTCGACCACGAGCGGGAGGCGGGGCAGGACTTCATCGTCGACGTCGCGCTCGCCGTCCCGACCGCCGAGGCCGCCGCCACCGACGACCTCGAACGCACCGTCGACTACGGCGCCCTCGCCGACACCCTCGCCGACATCGTCTCCGGCGAGCCGTGCAACCTCATCGAGACCCTCGCCGAGCGCCTCGCCGCCGCCTGCCTCGAGGACCGGCGCGTCCGCCGCGCCACCGTCACCGTCCACAAGCCGCAGGCGCCCATCGCGCACCAGTTCACCGACGTCTCGGTGACCATCGCGCGCGACCGAGGCCCCGGAGCGGAGGAAGCGCGATGAGCCGCGTCGTCCTCAGCCTCGGCGCCAACCTCGGCGACCGCGAGGCCACCCTCGCCGCCGCCGTCGCCGCGATCGGCCCCGAAGCGGTCTCCGACCTCTACGAGACCCCGCCGTGGGGCGGCGACGACAACCAGCCCGCCTACTACAACGTCACCGCCGTCGCCGCCGACCCCGGCCGCGACGCCGACGCCTGGCTCCGCCTCGCCGCCGAGCTCGAGACCGACGCCGGGCGCGCCCGCGACCCCGAGCGGCCCTACGGCCCGCGCACCCTCGACGTCGACCTCATCGCCGTCTGGGACGAGGAGGGCCGGCCCGTCCACCGCGCCGAGCCCCGCCTCCGACTGCCCCACCCGCGCGCCCATCTGCGCGCGTTCGTCCTGGTGCCCTGGCTGGCGATCGACCGCGAGGCCGAACTGCCGGGCAGGGGGCGCGTGCGCGAACTGCTCCGCGACGAGACCCTCGCCGCGGACGCGCGCGCACTGCGCAGGCTGCACCCGATATGGTCGGAGCATCATGAGTGACGACAAGCACGGCCCCCGGCCGAGCCTGCGGCCGACGGCACCGTCCACGATCGGCGTGTGCGCGCTCGCGAGCGGCGCGGTGACGATGCTCCTCGTGGCTCGCTACTACCAGCAAGTGCCCGACCTCGCCTGGTACAACTCCGCGGCCATGCTCGCGCTCGCGGTGCTCCTGGCCTGGCTGGCGTGGAACACCAGGCGCACACTGCACCCGCCGGGCGCGCGGCAGGCCCGCTCGGCCGCCGCCCAGGGCGAGGCCCCGCGGCGCACCGGGACCGTCCGCGGCCCCGAGCACGCGCTCCAGATCGCCAGGTTCGCGGCGCTCGGCAAGGCCGCCGCGATCGGCGGCGCCCTCTGCTTCGGCGCCTACCTGGGATTCACCGCCTGGCTCGCCGTGCAGAGCGACCGGCTCCAAGCCGCCGCCGACGACCTGCCGGGAGCGATCCTCGGCACCGTCGCCTGCGCGGCGCTGACCGCCGCGGCCCTCTGGCTCGAGCACTCCTGCCGGATACCCCCCTCGCAGGAGGAGGACGAGCGGTCGCCCGGATAACCGAACAACCCGGTTCCCACCCCGTCGGGAACACACACATGCTTTGCGCGTTATGAGGTGCGCCACATGAAGTTTGACACCCCGAGTCGGACCGAGGAACTCGACCCGACCACGTCCTCGGACCTCCGCTCCGAACCGCCGGCCGACCGCATGGCCGTCCACCTCGTCTGGGAGATCGGCCTGCTGCTGCTCGGCGGCGGCATCCTGTTCGCGCTCACCCAGGCGTCCTCCGGGCCCTTCAGCGAAGGCTCCTGGAACGGCTTCATGGCCGCCCTGACGCCGCTGGTGCTCGCGGCGACCGCCGTCGCCGTCTCCCTGCGCGTCGGCGCCGTCAACCTCGCCGTCGGCCCGATCGCGCTGCTCTCGGCGTGGATCTTCATCGACGCCTCCGGCTCCGGCTCCATCGTCTCCCTCGGCATGGGCCTGGGCGCGGCCGTGTTCACCGGCGTCGTCCTGGCGACGCTGTGCGCCTGGCTGCGCGTGCCCGGCTGGGCCGCCTCCGGCGCCGTCGGCGGCGCGATCGGCCTGTGGGCCGGCACCGCGGGCGACCCCGCGGCCTTCATGCTCACCGAGCTGCCCTCCACCGGCCTCCTCGCGGCCCTGGCCGCGGCCGCCGGACTCTCCATGTTCCTCGGCCTGGTCGGCTCCTTCGCGGGAGTGCGCGAGCGGCTCTCGCCGATCCGCGACACCCCGCAGGGGGAGCGGCACGGACGCGGCGGCCTGGTCTTCATCGGCACGCTGCTGTCGGCCTCGCTCGCGGGCGCGGCGGGCGTCGTCGCCGTCTGGACCGACGTGCCCGAACAGGGCGCGCCCCCCATGCCCGACCCGATCCTGCTCTCGGCCCTGGCCGTCGGCGCGGCCCTCCTGGGCGGCACCAGCCTCCTGGGCCGCCGCGGCGGCGTCTGCGGCACCGTGTTCGCCTCGGGGCTCCTGCTCGCCTTCACGTGGCTGGCCGCGTCGCGCGGCTGGGACTTCGAGGCCGGGTGGATCGCCGTCGGCGCGATCGTCCTCGGATTCATCGTCACCCGCCTCGTCGAGGCCATGAACACGCCCGACGAGGACGAGATCGCCTCCGCCGACCGCGCCGGGAACGTCACCGACCTGCGCGAGGACGACCCGGTCGTGCCCGCCGAACGCGAGGACGCCTACCAGGAGTACGACGAGGACCTCGCCGCCGTCGGCAGCGGCGGCGACCCCTGGGCGACGACCGGGGGCGTGCCGCGCGGCGGCGCCGACCCGTTCGGCGCCTCGGGCGCCTTCGACGACCTGCGCGAGACCCGCCCCGAGGGCGGCTACGACATGCCCGGCGGCGCCCGCCACGACGAGGCCGAGCGGCGATTCCTCCGCTGAGGCCCGACGCGACCCCGACCTCCCCACCTCCACACAGAGGACTGCGCACCCATGACGTACATACCCCCTGAACGCGACGGCGAGGACCTCGACCGGACCCGGAGCCTCACCGCCGTGCCGCAGGGCCAGGCGCTCCCCAGCGTCGGCAACGGCGACCTGGGCGGGCAGGCCGCGCCCTTCCAGCCCGACGCGACCGTGCCCTTCCCCGCGAGCGGGGGCGGGGAGCCGGCGGAGCGGCCCCCGCGCGACCGCGTCGTCTTCCAGGTGCTCTGGGAGGTCGTCCTCCTGCTCTTGGCCGCGAACGCGCTGTTCATGGTCTACCAGCGGCGCGACGAGATCTTCGGCGAGACGCCGCTCGCGGACGCGCTGGACGCGCACATGACCCACCTCGCGCCGGTCCTGCTCATCGCGCTCGCGTTCGGCCTGTCGCTGCGGCTCGGCGCGGTGAACCTCGCCGTGCCGACGCTCGCGGTGCTCGTGGCCTCCGCGCCGGACCTGTTCATCGGCGCCGACCCGTGGATCGGCCTGGGCTTCACCGCCGCGGCCGCCGCCGTCGCCGCCGCGGTCTTCGTGCTGCTGGTGCTGCTGCTGCGCGTGCCGCCGTGGCTCGCGGGCATGGCCGTCTCGGCGGGGGCGCTCGCCGTCGTGCCGCTGATCGACGGCGAGATCCTCGGCTACGAGCTCACAGAGGCCGCCTCGTGGGACTCGCCCGGCGGCGCCTGGCTGCTGGGCGGCGCCGCCGTCCTCGCGGTGACCGGCGGCCTGATCGGCCTCGCGCCCGGCGTGCGCGAGCGCCTGACCGCCGTGAAGGAGGCGGTGGACGGCTCGGGCGAGCGCGGCGCGGCCACCGTGCTCGCCTTCATCGGCGGCGTCTTCGCCTCCTCGCTCCTGGCGGCCGGCGCCGGATTCCTCCTGACGGTCTTCCGCGACGTCGAGGAGCAGGGCGAGGGCATGTTCGCCTTCACGGCGCTCCCGTTCGGGTTCTTCGTGGGCCTGGAGCTGTTCGCGCTCATCGTGGTGTTCCTCGCGGGCACCAGCCCGCGGGGACGGCGCGGCGGCGTGCTCGGCATGGTGATCGCCGCGGTGCTGGTCTGGACGGTCTACGTGCTGTGGGGCAGCTATGCGGCCGAGACCGGCGAGACGGACGGCCTCCAGCGCTGGTCGGGCGTGCTGGGCTTCGGCCTGCTCGTGTTCGGCCTGGTGATGGCCGCGGTCCTGGACCGGCTCGGCCGCCCCAAGGCGCCCCGGCCGGACGAGGAGGACCCCGGACCGGTCCAGGAGGTCCAGCCGTACGACCCGCCGCCGAGCCTGTTCGACCCGAACGCGGAGCCCGCCACCCCGCCCCGCTGAACGCCCCGGACCGGGGCCTGATGCGGCTGCACGGTGCGAACCCGCCGCCGTCTCCCCGATCGCGTGCGGGGCGTCCTCGGCCGTAGGCTCGCGGCATGGCTGCGACGGAATGGACGATCCACGGCGAGCGGGTGCTCGACGACTCACGGCGGGCGGTGTGGTCGATCGCCGAGGTCGAACTGCCGGACGGGGTGCGGTTCGAGCAGTACGTGTACCGGGCCCCGAAAGCGGCGATGACGTTGATGGTGGTCGAGGATCGGGTGCTGATGATGCGCCGCCACCGTTTCGTGATCGACCGGTGGGTGTGGGAGCTTCCCGGCGGCTACTGCGACGACGGCGAGGACCTTGCGGCCTGCGCCGTCCGCGAGGCCGAAGAGGAGACGGGGTGGCGGCCGACGGCGTTGAAGCCGCTCGTGGCGTTCCAACCGTGGGTCGCGACGGCGGACGCCGAGAACCACCTGTTCGTCTCCTACGGGGCCGAGCGGACCGGCCGGGCGGCCGACATCAACGAAGCCGAGGAACTGCGCTGGGTTCCACTCGACGAGATCGCGGGGATGATCGCCTCAGGCGCGATCGTCGGCTCGGCCTCCATCATCGGCTTGCAGGCCGTCTTGCTGGACCGGCGCGAGAGGTGAGCCGATGGCGGCCACGAGGGCTCCGGCTTCGGCGTTGCCGCGGTAAGGCAGCAGCTCGACCGCGATGCGGCGCAGGTATTCGCCCGCCCGCTTGGACCGAAGCCCGCGGCCGAGGCTGAGCGCCTGGTCGGCGGTCGAGCGGACGTCACACCACGATGACGCGGATGCCCGCCTCTTCGAACGCTCGGAGCTGTTCGGCGGGGGCGTTGCCGTCGGTGACGAGCGTGTGGACGCGGTCGGTGGCGCAGATCCGGGCGAAGGCGTGCCCGCCGATCTTCGAGCCGTCGGCGATCACCACGACCTTCCGCGCCCGCGCGGCCATCAGCGCGTTGATCGCCGCCTCGCCCTCGTGGTGGCTGGTGGCGCCCAGCTTGATGTCGATCGCGTCGACGCCGAGGAAGGCGATGTCGAGGGTGATCTCGCGCAGGATCGGCGCGGCCAGCGGCCCGATGAGCTCGTAGGACTGCGGCCGGACCACGCCGCCGACGACCACGACCTTCAGGTGCGGGCGCACGATCAGCTCGTTGGCGATGTTCAGCGCGTTCGTCACGATCGTCAGACCGGTCGATCCGGGCGTGGCCACCAGGTCCGTGCGGGTCGCCAGCGCCCGCGCCACCTCGGTGATCGTGGTGCCGCCGTTGAGCGCGATGACCTGCCCGGGCCCGACCAGGCCCGCCGCGGCGGTGCCTATGCGGTGCTTCTCCTCGACGTGGCGGGCGGTCTTGTAGCGCAGCGGCAGGTCGTAGGAGATGCCCCCGGCGACGGCCCCGCCCCGGGTGCGCGTGATCATCTGCTGCTGGGAGAGCTGGTCGAAGTCGCGCCGGATGGTCGCCTGCGAGACGCCGAGCCGGCTCGCCGCGTCCTCCACGGTGATGCGGCCGGTCTCGGCGAGGATCTCGAGCAAGGTGTTCCACCTCGCGTAGCGGTCCACGGTCCTCCTCGGGTCGGTATCGCGGCGGGCCGCCGCGGCTTGCAAGATAGTGTTCGAAACACGGTCTCCGGTGCGCGCACCGTGCCCATTGGGGGCTCGAGTGCTCATGAACATTGTGCCGCACGAGCGTGAGTTGGCACACGCCGGATCGAATTCGAGGGAGAGCCAGTGGAAGGCGTCATGCTGCCGAAGGTGGGCCGGGTCGTCACCCCCGACGGGGTCGTGAACGGGACCGTGATCGTCGAAGGCGACCGCGTCGCGGCCGTCGAAGCGCGCGACGGGGAGCCCTCGGGCTGGGTCCTGCCCGGCTTCGTCGACATCCACTGCCACGGCGGCGGCGGCCACTCGCTCGCCTCCGGCGACGCCGAGTCGGCGCGGGGCGCGGCCGCCTTCCACGCCTCCCGGGGGACGACCACGCTCGTCGCCTCGATGGTGTCCTCCACGCACGGGTTCCTGCTCGACGCCACGCGGGCGATGCGCCCGCTCGTGGCGGACGGGACGCTCGCCGGGGTCCACTACGAGGGGCCCTACATCGCCGAGGCCAGGTGCGGCGCGCACGTCACCTCGGTGCTGCGCGACCCCGACACGGCCGAGCTCGGCGAGCTCATCGACGCCGGGGAGGGCGCGGTGAAGATGGTGACGATCGCGCCCGAGCTGCCCGGCGCGATCGCGGCGATCGAGTACCTGGACGCGCGCGGCGTGGTGGCCTCCATCGGGCACACCGACGCGACCTACGAGGAGACGGCGGCGGGCATCGACGCGGGCGCGCAGGCGGCGACGCACCTGTTCAACGCCATGCGCGGCTTCAACCACCGCGACCCGGGCCCGATCCCGGCGCTCATCGCCGACGAGCGGATCTTCTCGGAGATCATCGCCGACCCGGTCCACCTGCACCCGGGCACGATGGGCTTCGCCTTCGACGTCTCGCTGCCGGGGTGGACGATCCTGGTCTCGGACGCCATGGACGCCGCCGGGCTCGCCGACGGCTCCTACCGGCTCGGCAGGCACGAGGTCTCGGTGACCGGCGGCGTCGCGACCGTCGCGGGCACCGACGTCATCGCCGGTTCGACCATCACCCTGCTCGACGCGGTGCGCAACGCGGTGCAGCTGGCCGGGCAGTCGGTGGAGGCCGCCTCGCAGATGGCCTCGGCCACGCCCGCCGAGCTGCTCGGCCTGCACGACGTCGGCGCGCTCGAACCGGGGCGGCTGGCGGACGCGGTCGTGCTCGACGACGACCTCCAGCTCGTCTCGGTGATGCGCCGCGGGGCCTGGATCGAGGTCTAGAGCAGCGTCACCATGTTGACGTACTCGTCCGAGCCCGCGCCGATCAGCGTGTACATCAGGCAGAGCGTGAGGAACGAGACGATGCCGAGCACGAGCCCGGCGATCGCCTGGCCCTTGTTCGTGGCCTGGCCCTTGTTGGCGCGGCTCCAGCCGACGGCGCCGAAGACGATCGCCAGGACGCCCACCGGCCACGTGAAGAGGTTCAGGGCGGGGATGAACGAGAGCGCGATCGCGACGATGCCGCACACGAGCCCGGCGGTGCCGAGCCCGTTGCGCGGCGGCCCGCCGTACCCCTGGCCGCCGCCGTAGCCGGGCGGGACCTGCCCGCCGCCGCCGTACGGACCGGAGTCGAAGCCGCCCGAGCCGCCGTCGGGGCGGTCGGGGCGGTCGGGGCCGGGACGGTCGTGGAACGACGGGTCCTGGGTGCTCATAGGTCTCCTCAGCAGGATTCGAGCCGCGGCGCGGCGCGCATTTCCCGCAACGTAGCCCAATCGGGGCCGCCCGAACGCGGTTTCGGCCGATCGGGGCGTCCGGCGGGCCGCCGGAGAGCGACCGGCGCCGCCGCGTGAGGGAGTAGCGGCGGTTCCGTGACCGCCGATCGCCACCTGAGCGGGCGCTACGAACACATCTCGGATTTTTTGCCCATAGCCCTTTACTACCCGTCAGTATGCGAGTAGAAAAGAGTTACGGAGCCCGAGGGGCTGAGGGGACAAGGTCCCCGAAGACCCGCGGGGTCCGCGCACAGCCGCCGAGTACCCACGTGCGACAAGAGCCGTCGGGAGGCACTGCGGGCCCAGCGCCTAGGAGTAGGGCACCGCTAGTTCATACTTCACGCTTGATAACTCGGTCCGGATGTGGCAGTGAGTAACAGAGCGGCCCAGTCGAGGTAGTACACCGACTGGGCCGTATCACTGCGCCCGGACGCCCCCGGCCGCCCTCCGCGTCCGCTGTGTGCGAACTCCCTGGGAAGTATCGGCCGCGGCTGCAAGAATGGGCGGTGATGACCACGATCGAACCGGGCTGGTACAACGACCCCGCCGAGCCGGCCACACAACGCTATTGGGACGGATCCGCCTGGGTCGGCAAACCCGTCCCGGCCGACGTCGAACCCCCGGAGCGGCCCGAACCGGTCGAGCCCACCCCGCCGCCGACCGAGAAGTCCACAGCGGACACCACCGAATACCCTTCCCTGGCAGGCGGTTTCGGACCCGAGGGCCCGCCCAAGATCGTGCAGCGCGCCCCCGGCGTCACCCAGCCGCCCGACTCGGTCCCCATCCGCTCCCTCGGGATCACCGTCGGCTGGATCTCCAACCGCGACGTCGACCGCGTCCTCGCCGGGCGCGTCCTGGCCCACCCCGGCTCGCGCCTGCTCGCCCGCGTCGTCGACATCCTCTGCGTCTTCTTCCTCAACCTCCTGGTCAACGGCTACTTCATCTACCAGTACTGGCAGGAGCTGCGCCCCGCCTTCGAGCAGGCCATGAACGGCACCCCCACCTCCGAGATCGACTACCCCACCGACTCGGGACAGCTGTGGATCATCGGCTTCATCGCCCTGGGGCTGTGGTTCGCCTACGAGGTCCCCGCGACCCTCAACAGCGGCCAGACCTTCGGCAAGCGCGTCATGGGCATCAAGGTCGTCTCCTTGGCGCCCATGCCGCTCGGCTGGGGCCGCCTGCTGCTGCGCTGGTCCTACGCCGCGCTCCCGCTCATCTGCTTCCCCTTCGGCGCGGTCCTGTGGATCCTCGACGGGATATGGTGCATCCGGGACCGGCCGTTCCGCCAGTGCCTGCACGACAAATCCCCCGGCACCGCCGTCGTCGAGGTGCCCCGAGAGAAGGAGCCGGCAGCATGACCGAACCGCTTCGAGCGGATCTGGACTCCATCCCGCTCTACGTCCCCGGCAAGGCCCTGCCCGAGGCGCTCAAGCTCTCCAGCAACGAGGTGCCCTACGGCCCGCTGCCCGGCGTCGTCGACGCCATCGCCGCGGCGGCCGGCCAGGTCCACCGCTACCCCGACCTCGCGGTCGCGCGGCTGCGCGACGCCCTGGCCGAGCGCCTCGGCGTCGACGCCGAGCGCATCGCCGCCGGCACCGGCTCGGTGGCCCTCATCGGCCACCTCATGCAGGCCGTCGCCGACCCCGGCTGCGACGTCGTCTACTCCTGGCGCTCCTTCGAGGCCTACCCCATCGCCGCCACCGTCGCCGGGCTGCGCAGCGTCCAGGTGCCGAACACGGACGACCACCGCCACGACCTCGCCGCCATGGCCAAGGCCGTCGGCCCCGACACCCGCGCGCTCATCGTGTGCAGCCCCAACAACCCCACCGGGCAGGCCGCCACGGCGGACGAGCTCGACGAGCTGTTCGACGCGGTCGACCCCTCGGTCCTGATCGTCGTCGACGAGGCCTACCGGGAGTTCGTGACCGACCCGTCCGCGCCCGACGCGGTCGAGCGCTACGGCGACCGGCCGAACGCGGTCGTCTTCCGCACCTTCTCGAAGGCCTGGGGCCTGGCCGGGCTGCGCGCCGGCTACCTGGTCGGCTCGCCCGAGGTGGCCGCCGCGGTGAGCAAGTGCGTCATCCCCTTCGCGGTGAACGTCCTGGCGCAGACGGCCGCGCTCGCGGCGCTGGAGGCCGAGGACGAGATGCGCCGCCGCGTCGCGCTCGTCGTCGCCGAGCGCGAACGCGTGGTCGCGGCCGCGCGCGAGTTCGCGCCGGGCATCCCCGACACGCAGGCGAACTTCTTCTGGCTGCCGCTGGGCGAGGCGGCGGTGCCCTTCGCGGCGCACTGCGAGGAGCGGGGCATCCTGGTGCGGCCCTTCGCGGGCGACGGCGTCAGGGTCACGCTGGGGCTGCCGGGGGACAACGACCGGATGCTCGAGGCGATCCGGTCGTTCACGGAGGCTTGAGGGCTCAGCGCCGCGAGGGCTGGACGGGCATGCCCGCGGTGCGCTCGTTCTCGTGGACGAAGGCGTCGTAGATCTCGGTAAGGGTCTGCTTCTGCTTCGCCGTGAGCTCGGGGTCGGTGGCGATGGCCAGCGGCGTCGCCGATCCCTCGTCCGAGCCCAGGCCCGCGCGCAGGTACATGATGGGGGTGGTCATCCGCAGCGCCGCCGCCAGCTGCCGCAGCACCGCCGAGCTCGGACGGCGCACGCCGCGCTCGCCCTGCAGGTACGGGTTGGACACCCCGGCCTGATCGGAGAGCTCGCGGAACGACACGTGCGCCCGTCTGCGCACGTCGCGGATCAATGAACCAAAGTCGCGATCTGTCACCCGCGTCACCATACGCGCCCGTGGTGGCGACCGCAAACCCGCCCGCTCCCTGCACGTCCGCCCTCTGGGGGCCACCGGAACAGCACCTCACGTGAGCAGACGTCATGAGCGGGGCTCACGGAAACGTTGCCGCTCAACCGCTCGCCGTCGCATGAACTCAGCCGATACCATCGGAGGTCGACGCACGTAATTAAGGGACAGCGTCACCGCCTGGTGGGCGTCAGACGAGGAGGATACGGTGAGCGTTCTGCAACGCTTGGAAAAACAACTGGAGGGCCTGTTCGAGGGCACCTTCAATAAAATGTTCAAGGGCGTTGTGCACCCGGTCGAGATCGCCAGCGCCATGCAGCGCGAGGCCGAGACCCACAAGGCCGTGCTGGCCGGCGGGCGCGTACTGGTGCCGAACCGCTACGTCATCGACCTCTCCCCGCCCGACCACGACCGCCTCGCCCCGTACGCGGCGGCGCTGGCCCAGGAGCTGGCCCAGTCCCAGGCGGAGTTCATCGGCGAGAACGGCTGGACCGTCTACGGCGACGTCATCGTCGAGATCGAGCGCGGCGAGGGCCTGGACACCGGCATGTTCCGCGTGACCGCCGAGGTGGCGGCCCTCAACGAGAACGTCGACCAGTCGCAGCCGGTCTCCGGCGGCGGCTACGGCCCCGCCCAGCAGCAGGCGCCCACCGGCCCGGTCCTGGTGGCCGCCGACGGCCGCCAGTTCACCGTGGCGCACGGCGCGACCGTCATCGGCCGCGGCGAGCAGGCGCAGATCCGGCTGCCCGACGTGGGGATCTCGCGCCGCCACGTCCGCGTCGACTTCGACGGCCGCCAGGTCTCGGTGACCGACCTGGGCTCGACGAACGGCACCCTGGTCAACGGCCAGCGCGTCACCACCGTCAGCATGCAGCCCGGCGACGTCGTCCAGATCGGCACCACCTCCCTGACGCTGCAGGCGGGCTGAGCATCGGCCCGTCCGGTCCCGGACGGGTCCCGCCCCCGCACACGGCGGAAGTCGCGATGCGACACCCCGTGCGGGCGTGGGTTACCGTGTTCGGGACCGATCGTTCGCCCGCTGGGAGTGACGCATGCCCGAGATAGTCCAGACAGTCGCCCGCTTCGGCTTTCTCATACTGCTGTGGCTCTTCGTGTTCGCGGCGGCCCGGACCATCACCAGGGATCTCCTCGCGCAGCGCCGCCCGGCCACCGCCGGCGGCCCCGGCCCCGTCTCGGCCCCGCCCGCGCCCGGCGGCCGCCAGAGCGGCAGGCAGCAGCAGGCCGCGCAATGGCTCGTCGTCACCACCGGTGAGCTGGCCGGGCGCCGGTTCACGCTCTCGGGCCAGCCCATCTCGATCGGCCGCGCCCCCGATTCGACGATCGTCATCCGCGACGACTTCGCCTCCAACCGGCACGCCCGCGTCGCCCCCGTGGACGGCCAGTGGATGGTCGAGGATCTGGGCTCAACGAACGGCACCTACCTGGGACGCGCTAGAGTCACCAGTCCCACCCCCGTGCCCTTGGGGGTCCCGATCCGGATCGGGCGTTCATCATTCGAGCTGCGGGCCTAGTGCCTCACTGCGACGGCGGTTGATTTCATGAGTTTGCACCTTCGATACGCGGCCATATCGGACCGCGGTGTGGTGAGACAAGGCAACCAGGACTCGGTGTACGCCGGCGCCCACTTCATCGCGGTGGCCGACGGCATGGGCGGCATGGCCGCCGGAGACCTGGCCTCGGCGATCGTGATCAACACGGTCGCGCGACTCGACGAGCCGCCGCCCGAGGAGTCCGTGGCCGACGAACTGGCCGACACCGTCGCCGAGGCCAACCGGGCGATCCGGCGCATGGTCGCCGACGACCCCAACAAAGAGGGCATGGGCACCACTCTGACCGCGCTGTGGTTCGACGGCGAGTGGTTCAACATGGTGCACATCGGCGACTCCCGGGCCTACCGGATGCGCGACGGCGGCTTCGAGCAGATCACCGTCGACGACACCTACGTCCAGATGCTCGTCGACGAGGGCCGCATCACCGTCGAGGAGGCCGAGCGGCACCCGCAGCGCTCGCTGCTGCTGCGCGCCCTGGGCGCCTCCGAGGTCGAGCCCGCCTTCCAGACGCTCAAAGGCGTCGCCGGCGACCGGGTGCTGCTGTGCTCGGACGGCCTGACCGGCCCCGTCTCCGACGCCGACATCGCCCTGACCCTCCAGAGCGCCGCCACGCCCGGCGAGGCGGTCGAATCGCTCGTCACCCAGGCCCTGGAGGCCGGCGCGCCCGACAACGTGACCGTCCTGATCGCCGACGTCGTCGCCGACGACCCCGGCGAGCAGGCCCCGATCGTCGCCGGGGCCGCCGCCGACGCCCGGCTCGCCGACTCGGACACGGCCGTGCTGCCCGCCCTCAAACGCGCCAGGGACGAGGCCGCCGACGCATCGGAGGACGACGCGGGCGAGGAGGGCGAGGAGCCCGAGGAGCGGCGCCGCACCGGCCGCGTGTGGCGCACCGTCCTGGCCTCCCTCATCGTCCTGGTCATGGCCGCCGGGGGCGGCCTGTGGTGGGTGCGCACCCACTACTTCATCGGCGTCTCCGACGGCGGCAACATCAGCATCTTCCGCGGCATGCCCGTCGAGGTCGTCGGCCTCCAGGCCGCCTGGCTCGAAGTCGAGTCCGAGCGGCCCGCCGACGACGCCGTCGAAGAGGTCCGGGAGGACCTGGCCGACGGGATCACCGCCGACAGCATCGAACAGGCCCGGACCGACCTGGCGGAACTGATCGACGCCGACGCCACCAACGAGAACCTCGTCCCGCTGTGCTCCTCTGGGGACGGCGCGACCGATACGCGACCTGCGGCGACGGCGGACTGCCGCGAGGACTGAGTGCCGCCCCTGTAGGCTCGCATCCGTCATTCCGAGACGTGAGGGGGACTGATGGCCCAACCCATGTCGGCCACCGCCAAACCGGCAGGGCCGTCCGAGCCCCCGCTGACCCCGCTGTCCGGCATGCCCCGCGGCATCGCCCGGCAGCTCGCCCTCATCCTCCTCGGCGGCGTCCTCGTCCTGGCGCTCCAGATCGCCGCGGACATGGGCTTCAACGACGGGCAGACCACCTCGACCACGTTCGCGCTCCCGGCGGTGGTCCTGGTCGTCTCCCTGGCGGCGTGGGGCGCCACGGCGGCGTTCGCACCGTACGCCGACCCCCTGTTCGTGGCGATCGCCTCGCTGTTCTCCGGCATCGGCATCGTCTTCATCCGCCGTCTCAGCTACGCCTTCCCCGAGAACGCGACCGAGGTCGACGCGGGCCTGTTCGCGGGCGTGGGCGGGCGCCAGCTGCTCTACTACATCGCGGGCGTGGTGGTCTTCGTCGCCTTCCTCGCCGCGGTCCGCAACCACCGCATGCTGCGCGGCTACGCCTACATCCTGCTGTTCGCCGGCATCTTCCTGGCCGCGCTCCCCGGCTTCCTGCCCGCCTCGATCTCCGAGGTCGACGGGTCGAAGAACTGGATCAGGATCGGACCGATCTCGGTGCAGCCCAGCGAGTTCGCCAAGCTGATGCTGCTGGTTTTCTTCGCCGTCTACCTGATCCGCAAACGCGACGTGCTGCAAGTGGCCGGGAAGAAGTTCCTCGGCCTCCAGTTCCCGCGCCTGAAGGACCTGGGCCCCATCGTGATCGTGTGGGCCGCCAGCCTCGCCCTGCTCATCCTCGAGAAGGACCTGGGCACCTCGCTGCTGCTGTTCAGCATCTTCCTGTCGATGCTCTACATCGCCACCCGGCGCGTCTCGTGGATCATCATCGGCCTGACCCTGTTCATAGGCGGCTGCGTCGCGCTCTACCCCTTCTTCGACCACCTCCAGGTGCGCGTGTCCATCTGGCTCGACCCCTGGCCGTACTACGACAACGTCTGGCCCTCCTCCTACCAGCTCATCCAGGGGCTGGTGGGCCTGCACGCGGGCGGCCTGCTCGGCAACGGCCCGGGCATGGGGCGCCCCGACATCGTCCCCGCCGGGATCTCGGACTACATCCTCGCCACCCTCGGCGAGGAGATCGGCCTGATGGGCCTGCTGGCGATCCTCGTGCTCTACGGCGTCCTCGTCCAGCGCGGCTTCAAGACCGCGATCATGTCGCGGGACCTGTTCGGCAAGCTCCTGGCCTCCGGCCTGGCCTTCTCGGTGGCGTTCCAGCTCTTCGTCGTCTGCGGCGGCATCACCCGGCTGATCCCGCTGACCGGCCAGACCACGCCGTTCCTGTCGGCGGGCGGCTCCTCGCTGGTCGGCAGCTGGCTGCTGCTGGGCCTGCTGGTGCGCGTCTCCGACGACGCCCGCAAGCCCTGGCAGGTCTCCTACGGGCTCCAGAAGACCGAGGCCCCGCCGGAGTTCCTCGCCGAGCAGGCCGCCAAGCGCGCCGCCGAGCAGGCCGCCAGGGAGAACGCCGCGGGCGTCAACGACGAGGGCGAGGTGCCCGACGGCAACCAGCCCACCGAGCTGATCATCCCCGCCTCGCTGCAGGGCGGCGGGGGACCGAGCACGCAGACGCCCGCCGGCACCGAGCACGACCTCCCGGCGCACGGCGGCCACAGCCCGCCCCCGACCCCGCCGCAGAGCCCCCCGTACGGCGGCCCGCCGCACAGCCCCCCGCAGGGGCCGCCCCCGACCCCGCCGCCGCCCCCGAACACGGCCTACGGCAGCCCGCCGCGCCCGGGGACGACCCGCCCGCAGCCGCCGCCGCCCCCTGGCTCGGCGTTCGACTACCGCCCGCAGCCGCCCGGCCCCCACGGGACCGACAGGAAGGAAGGCCACCAGTGAACCCAGCGCTCCGCCGCACCGGCGTCGTCGCCCTGATCCTGCTGGGAGCCCTGCTGGTCCAGGTCACCTGGGTGCAGTTCATCGGCGACGAGCGCTACGGCGACTACGACGACGCGCGCACCCTGTTCGTCGAGTACGAGGTGCCGCGCGGCACGATCCTCGCCGGCGACGTCGTCATCGCCCAGTCCCTGGAGAGCGCCGAGGACTCGGCCTACGACTACTACCGCGACTACCCCGAGGGCGACTACTTCGGGAACATCACCGGCTTCAAATCGCCCACCCGCGGCTCCAGCGCCATGGAGGCGGCCCAGAACGAGGTCCTCAACGGCACCAGCTCGCTGTTCTTCCTCGACGAGATCGGCGCCACCCTCACCGGCGAGGAGCGCCTCGGCGGCAACGTGGTCCTCACCCTCGACGCCGAGCTCCAGAAGGCCGCCTACGAGGCGCTGGCCGCGACCGGCTCCCACGGCGGCGCGGTCGTCCTCGACCCGCAGACCGGCCGCGTCCTCGCCCAGGCCTCCTACCCCGGCTGGAACCCCACCGCGGTCTCGGCGAACAACTACGAGTCCTCCACCGAGGCGTGGGAGTCGCTGATCGAGGACCCCGCCAACCCCGGCAGCGACCGCACCCGCTCCGAGTGGTACCCGCCCGGCTCGACGTTCAAGACGATCGTCGCCGCCGCGTTCATCGAGGGCGGCCACGGCGACGCCGACACCATGGTCCCGGCGGGCAACGGCTACACCGCCCCCGACACCGACCACGAGATCACCAACTCCAGCGACCAGTGCCCGCAGTCCGAGATGACCCTCAAAGAGGCGTTCAAGCTCTCCTGCAACACCACCTTCGCCCGCCTGTGCGTCGAGACGCTCAGCGAGGAGGACATCCTGGAGACGGCCGCGGCGTTCGGCTTCGGCGAGGAGTTCAGCACCCCGCTCGACTCCCTCGCCTCCACCACCGGCGACATCTCCGCGCAGGCGTTCCGCGCCCAGGCGTGCATCGGCCAGCAGGAGGTGCGCGAGACCGTCCTCCAGAACGCCGTGATCGCGGCCGCCGTCGCCAACGGCGGCGAGGTCATGGCCCCGCAGATGATCGCCGAGATCACCGACTCGGAGGGCACCACCGTCCAGCGCGGCGGCGAGGACTCCCTCGGCGACGCCGTCTCCAGCTCCACCGCCGAGGAGCTGCGCGAGATCATGGAGGCCGTCGTCGACGAGGGCACCGGCACGGCCGCGCGGATCTCCGGCCACACCGTCGGCGGCAAGACCGGCACCGCCGAGCACAGCACCGAGGCCCACGGCTCCGAGCCCGACCACGGCTGGTTCCACGGCTGGGCGCTGGACGACGACGGCGAGCCGACCGTCGCCGTCGCGGTCTTCCTCGACTCCTACGGCTCCGGCGGCTCCGCCAAGGCGGCCGAGATCTCCGGCGACCTCATGGAACAGGTGCTGAGCGGCGAATAGCTACACTGAAGCGTCGACCCCCCGAAGAGAAATGGAGCCCGCCGTGTTGAGCCCTGAAATGCGACTCGGGCAGCGCTACCGCCTGCTCGAACGCATCGCGGTGGGCGGCATGGGCGAGGTGTGGCGCGCCGAGGACACCGTCCTGGAGCGCAAGGTCGCCGTCAAGGCGCTGCTGCCCGCGCTGCTGAACGAGCCCGGCTTCACCAAGCGGTTCGCGGCCGAGGCCAAGACCGTCGCCGCGCTCTCCCACCCCCACATCGTAAGCGTCCACGACTACGGCCAGGCCCAGCTGCCCGGCGGTGACACCACCACCTACCTGGTCATGGAGTACATCGAGGGCCGCTCCCTGGCGGACCTGATCGCGGAGCGCGGCGCCCTGGCCGCCGCCGAGGTGATGCCGATCATCGCCTCGGTCGCCGAAGCGCTCCAGCACGCCCACGACCACGGCGTCATCCACCGCGACATCAAGCCCGGCAACATCCTGGTGCGCTCCCGCGACGGCCAGGCCGTCCTCACCGACTTCGGGATCGCCCGCTCCGGCGCCGCCGGGGACCTGACCGCCACCGGCGCGGTCATGGGCACCGCCTCCTACATCGCCCCCGAGCAGGCCGAGGGCACGGGGGTGCTCCCCGCCTCGGACATGTACTCCCTCGGCGTGGTCGCCTTCCACGGCCTGACCGGCCGGCGGCCCTTCGACGCCGAGAACCCGATCGAGCTGGCCCTGCACCACGTGCGCACGCCCACGCCGCCGCTGCCGAACGACATCGCGCCGGGCGTGCGGGCCTTCGTCGAGCGCTCCATGACCAAGGACCCCGCGCGGCGGTTCGCGACCTGCGCCGACATGGCCGCGGCGGCCCGCGGCGCGCTGACGGCGGCGCCCTCGACGTCGGTGATGCCGAACCTCGGCGGCCCGCCCGCCGGGGCGGGCGTGGTCGGCATGGGCGGCCCGGTCGCGGGCGTGGCCGAGCAGCCGCCCGGCGGCCGGCCGTACGGCGAGATCGGCCTGGGCGCCCCCGGCGGGGCGCCCGCCCCGAAGGCCGGCCCGGGCAAGGCCCTCCTGGGCGCCATAGTGGCCATAGTGGCGCTGGCGCTCGCAGGCGGTATGGTGTGGCTGTTGCTGCTGAACGGCAATGGCGGCGGTGAGGACGAGGACCCCACGATCGATCCGGCAGAGCACGCGAGCGAGTCCGCCGACGCCGAGTCTCCCGACGAGACGGAGGAGACCGATCCGACCGAGGAGTCGCCTTCCGAGGGCCGGCAGACCGACGAGACCGGAGGTGGGCTCGGATCGTGCCTGATCGGCGCCGTCTGCGACGAGTAGCGGTCTTCACGGCCATCCACAGCGATTAGAATCGACCAGCGATGCATGGAACACGAGGACGTATAACGCGATGACGACAGAGCCCCGTCTCCTGGGCGGCAGATACGAGATCGGCGAGGTCATCGGTTACGGGGGGATGGCTGAAGTCCACCGTGGCCGCGACCTGCGGCTCGGTCGCGACGTGGCGGTGAAGCTGCTGCGGGCGGATCTGTCTCGCGATGAATCGTTCCTCATCAGGTTCCGGCGGGAGGCCCAGAACTCGGCCTCCCTGAACCACCCCAACATCGTCGCCGTCTTCGACACCGGTGAAGAGCACGGCATCCCCTACATGGTGATGGAGTACGTCAACGGCAGGACCCTCAAAGAGGTCCTCATGGAGGAGGGCCGCTTCGACGCGGTGACGGCCTGCGAGGTCGTCGCCGACATGTGCTCGGCCCTGGACTTCAGCCACAAGCACCACATCATCCACCGGGACGTCAAGCCCGGCAACGTGATGCTGTCCGACACCAACCAGGTGAAGGTCATGGACTTCGGCATCGCGCGGGCCCTGGCCAGCGGCCAGGCCACCATGACCCAGACCTCCGCGGTGATCGGCACCGCCCAGTACCTCTCCCCCGAGCAGGCCCGCGGCGAGACCGTCGACGGCCGCTCGGACGTCTACGCGGTCGGCTGCGTCCTCTACGAGCTGCTCGTGGGCCACCCGCCCTTCACCGGCGACAACCCCGTCTCCGTCGCCTACCAGCACGTGCGGGAGGAGGCCCGGCCGCCCTCGGAGCTGAACCCGGCCGTCCCCGCCTCCGTCGACGCCGTGGTCATGAAGGCCCTGTCGAAGAACCCCGACAACCGGTACCACACGGCCGGGGAGATGCGCGAGGACCTGATCCGCGCCGCGCGCGGCGGCGCGGTCAACGCGCCCATGGTCATGGGCTCGGAGGCCCGCACCCAGATCATCGGCGGCGGCGCCGACTCCACCGCGCCGATCTCGCCGATCGAGACCGGCTCTGACCGCAGGAAGCCGTGGCTCATCGCCCTGGGGGTGATCGCCGCGCTCGCGGTCGTGGGCCTGGCGGCGTGGGGCATCGCCCGCGCCCTGACCTCGGGCCCCGAACTGGTGGCGGTGCCGGACGTGAGCGGCATGACCGTGGAGCAGGCGACCGACGCGCTGGAGGCCGAGGGCTTCACCGTCGCCCCCGACGTGGTGGAGCAGGAGGCGCCCGCCGTCGACCACGAGGACATCGACTCCGTCGTCGGCCAGGACCCCGCGGCCGACGAGGAGGTCGAGGAGGGCACCGAGGTGACCCTCACCGTCATGGTCCCGCCCGCGGAGGTGGAGGTGCCCGACGTCGTCGGCGACCAGGTCGACGACGCCCAGGCCGATCTCGAGGATCTGGACTTCGTGGTCAAGGTCAACGAGATCGCGAACACCGCGCCGGTCGGCGAGGTCCTGAGCCAGACCCCCGAGGGCGGCACGATGGCCGAGAACGGCGCGGAGGTGACGCTCACGGTCTCGGCGGGCGGCCAGTCGACCGTGCCGCAGGTCACCGGGATGACCGAGGAGCTGGCGATCCAGACCCTCGACGGCGCCGGGTTCAACGTGGACGTCCGGTACGGCGCCGACGGCACCTCGGTCGGCGTCGTCTACCACCAGGACCCCAGCGCGGACTCCCTCGGCGAGGAGGGCGACACGGTGACCATCACCGTCCAGGGCGTCCGGGTGCAGTGGGACGAGAGCACCACGCCGCAGGAGCTCCAGTCGCGCCTCCAGGGCGAGGGGTTGAGCGTGAAGATCGAGGGCGACCCCGAGGGCACGATCATCGAGTCCGTCAGCGGCCCCAACGGTGGGCTGAACAGCGGCGACGTGGTCAGGCCCGGCGGCGAGATCACCGTCACCGCCGCCAGTGAGGACGGCGGGGGCGAGGACCCGACCGACGACCCCACTTCCTGCGGCCCGCTCGAGCCGGGCTGCGATGAGGACGGCGAGGGCGAGTAGCGAGCACGGACAAAGGGCCTTGCGGGGATCGTCCCGCAAGGCCCTTTCATCGCACCCGCGCCGCGCGGACCCGCCTCGGTGCATGCGCGGCGCGGCAGGGCCCCGCGAAAGGCGCCCTGCGGGTGCAGGGCGCCCCTCGCCGTGCCGGCTCGGGCCCCAGTCTTCGCTCCATTCAGGAAATTTCCTTTATGGAGTTATCGGGGCGAGGCGCGGCCGCTGCGGGCCGCGCTCGCGCCCTACACGGGCTCGATGCCGCCTTCGAGGAGCCGGGCCATGACCGGGTTGTCGAAGTAGACGTCGTTGAGCTCGTAGTCGCCCGAGCTGATCTCCTTGACGCGCACGCCCTCGATCCCGTACGAGACGCGCTGGTTGAGGAACAGCGGCAGGCGCGGCAGGGTCTCGTTGAAGACGATGCCGAGCTGCTTGTTCGCCTCGGCCTGCTCCTCCTCGGAGCCCTTCTGCGCCTTCAGGTACAGCTCGTCGAGGTTGACCGTGCCCAGCGCCTCGGTCTCCACCTCGTCGGTCGGGATGCCCATGCCGGGCGCGTCGGAGGTGTTGGCGTTGTCGGTGAACCAGGCCATCTGCCAGGAGCCGTAGACGTAGGGCACGAACGGGTTCGCCCACTGGCGCACCGCGATGTCGAAGTCGCCCGCGCCCCAGGCGCCCCACTGGTTGCCGTCGTCGGGCAGGTTGCGGTAGGTGATGTTGAAGCCGAACTCGTTGAGCTGGCTCGTGGCCTGCTCGCCGGTCAGCGCGAAGTCGGTCCAGCCGTCGATGCCGATGATCTCGTACTCGGCCAGGTCGCCCTCGGGCGTGTGCCAGCCGTCGTCCTCCAGCGTCCAGCCGGCGTCCTCGAGCAGCTCGGTGGCCTTGGCGTGGTCGCTGGCGTAGTACTCCAGCTCGACGTCGTCGAACAGGCCCTCGGCGTGCGGGTCGGGCAGGCCGGTGTAGGTCGCCGGGACGTAGTAGCCGCCCGCGCCCTTGGCGATCTCGCCGATGACCTCGGTGTCGAAGATGTACATGAACGCCTTGCGCACCCGCGCGTCGGCGAACTCGGGGAAGCGGTTCTGGTTGAGCATCAGGCCGATGCCGTCGTAACCGGGCGTGGAGATCTCCTTGAGGCCCTCGACGCCCGCGATGGTCTCGCGGTCGGTCGCGCCGAGCACCTGCGTGGAGTAGTCGACCTCCTGGTTGAGGATCATCTGCACGCTGGCGGCGTTGTCGCCCTTCTGGACCTCCACGGTGTCGAACTTCACCTGGTCGGCGAACAGCCCGTCCTCGTGGATCTCGAAGGTCACGACGGTCTCGCCGATCTCCTTGAACTTGTAGGCGCCGCAGGTGACCGGCATGCCGTCGTCGAGGAAGTCCTCGGAGGCGATCTGCTCGGACAGCGCCGACTGCTCGGGGTCGCCCTGCACCACGCCCGCGGCCACCAGCTCGGCGGCCTGGTCCATCCAGTCGCCGTAGCGCGAGTGGGGGAGGACCTGCGTCTTCAGCACGCCGTGCTCGACGCCGGGGAACGCCTCGGAGTAGGTGACGGTGACCGTCAGGTCGTCGTCGGCGGTCGCCGAGACGACCTGGTCCCAGCCGATGGTGCCCTGCGCGGCGTTGAGCTTCTGCAGGTAGATCGAGCCGACCAGGTCGGTCGCGGTGAGGTCGGCGCCGTCGGTCCACTTGATGCCGCCGCGCAGCTTCACCGTCAGCGTCGTGCCCTCCAGCGCGGACGACTCGGCCAGCTGGAGGATCCACTCGCTGGTGCCCCAGTCCATGATCGCCGGGCGCGGCAGGAACAGCTCGGCCACCGGGGCGGCGACGAGGAGCGCGGCGTTGCTGATCGCGGCGTTGTGGTGCTGGGTGGTCGTGTCGAAGGGGTAGACGTAGACGAACTTCCCGCCGGACCCGTCGCCGTCGGAGCCTTCGGCCTGGCAGGCGCCGAGGACGCCGGTGGCGGCGACGGCTCCGGCGCCGATGCCGACCGTCTGCAGGAGTCGGCGCCGAGAGAGCTCGAATTTCTGAGAGGTCATCGCCTCTTCCTTTCAATATAAAGGGCGGATGTGCAAATGAGGACGAGGAACACCCCGAGGCCGACCGTCAGCGTGCTGATGGTGAACTCCGCGGTCCCCGCGGGTAGAGCGATGAGGAGGAGGGCCGCGCTCAGCGTCAGGAAGACGCCGAACCCGAGCCCGAATCTGGCGATCAGGCCGACCATGCCGCGCCCCGAGGGGTGCCGGAGTCCGCAGCGGGCTCGGCGAGGTCGTCCGAGGGGGTCCGCCCGTGGTCGCGCGCGACCACGTGGCAGGCCAGCCTCCGGCCGCCCGCGGGCCCGCGGGCCGCGGGGCGGTCGCCGAGCCGCACGAGCGGCGGTTCGGCGGTGTCGCACCGCCCGGGCTCGAAGGCCGGGCAGCGCGGGTGGAAGGCGCAGCCGGACGGCAGCGCGGTCAGGCTGGGGATGTCGGCCGAGCGCAGTTCGGCGGCGGCCCGGTTGGACCGGGCCAGGTCCGGGTCCGGCTCGCAGACCGCGCCGATGAGGGCCTTGGTGTAAGGGTGCTGCGGGTTCCCGATCACCTCCGGGGTGGGGCCGTGCTCGACGACCTTCCCCAGGTACATGACCGCGATCTCGCCGTCCCACGCGAAGTACTTGGCGACGGCGAGGTCGTGGGTGATGAACAGGAACCCGACGTCGAGTTCGTCCCGCAGCCTGCCGAGGGTGTTGAGCAGGCTCACCCGGATCGAGACGTCCAGCATGGACGTGGACTCGTCGCAGATGAGCAGCTCGGGGTTCATCGCCAGGGACCGCGCCACGTTGACCCGCTGGCGCTGGCCGCCCGAGAGCTGGTGGGGGTAGGAGTCCAGGTAGGACTCCGGCGGGGTGAGGTCGACGAGCCGGAGCAGCTCGCGGGCCTTCTCCCGCGCCTCGGCCTTGGACCTGGCCTGCTTGTGGCGGCGCAGGCCCGCGGTGAGGGTCGAGAAGACGGTGCGGGTGGGGTTGAGCGCGGCGTACGGGTCCTGGTGGATGTACTGGACCGAGCGGCGGTAGGCCAGGCGCTCGGCCGGGTTCATCTGGGCGATGTCCTTGCCGCGGAAGGCGATACTGCCGCCGGTGGGCCGGGTCAGGCCGGCCGCGGCGCGGGCCGTGGTGGTCTTGCCGCAGCCGGACTCGCCGACCAGGCACAGCACCTTGCCCGGCCGCACTTCGAGGTCGACGCCGCCGACGGCGGGGACCGGCCCCTTCTTGGTCTCGAAGACCTGTTCCAGACCGGAGAGCTTGAGCAGCGCCTCAGACATTGGTGGTCTCCTTTCCGTTCGGCGCGGACTGGGAGCCGCGGACGGCGCCGGCCGGGGCCTGCGCGTCGCTCCGCCGCTCCAGGCGCACCCGGTCGTGGTGCAGGCACGCCGCGGCGTGCGTCATCCCCTCGGGGCGCTGCGCGAGGACGTCGAGGGCCACCGGGGCGGCCTTGCACTCCTCGGTGGCGAAGGCGCACCGCGGGTGGAAGGCGCAGCCGCCGGGCATGGCCTTGAGGCTCGGCGGGTAGCCGGGGATCGATTCGAGCTTCGGCGTGGCGCCGGTGACCGGCCCGGTGTCCTTGACCGGCATGACCGCGTTGATCAGGCCCGCGGTGTAGGGGTGCTTCGGGGCGTAGAAGATGTCGCGGGCCGAGCCGGTCTCGATGATCCGCCCGGCGTACATCGTCGCCACCCGGTCGGCCAGCTCGGCGGCCAGCCCCAGGTCGTGGGTGATGAAGACCATCGTGAAGCCGAACTTCCGCCGCAGCTCGTGGAGCTGCTGCACGATCTGGCGCTGCGTCAGCAGGTCCAGGGCGGTGGTGGGCTCGTCGAGGACGAGCACCTGCGGGTTCAGGGCGATGGCCAGGGCGATGAGGGCGCGCTGCTTCATGCCGCCGGACAGCTCGTGCGGGAAGGAGGGCAGGACCCGGTCCGGGTCGAGCCGGACGGTCTCCAGCAGCTCGCCGGCCCGCTCCTCCACGGCGCGCTTGGTCCAGCGCTTGCCGCCCGAGTGGTCCTTGAGCGTGTCCGCGAAGTGGTCGACGACCCTGGCGACGGGGTTGAAGGCGTTCATCGCGCCCTGGAAGACCATCGCGGCCTCGTTCCACCGGAAGCGGCGCAGCGGCTCCCTGCCCATCGTGAGCAGGTCGGCGCTGGTGCCGTCCTTGAGCCGGTACACCAGCGACCCGGAGGTGATCTCGCCGATCTTCGGGAGCAGGCGCAGCAGCCCGAGCCCGAGCGTGGTCTTGCCGCAGCCGGACTCGCCGACGAGCGCCAGCGACTGGCCCTCGTACAGGTCGAGGTCCACGCCGGAGACCGCGGTGACGGATTCCTTCCGGCCGGTCCGGTAGGCGATCTCGAGATCGCGGACGCTGAGAATCGGTTCTGTCACGGTCTCACCTTTCTCGCAGGCGCGGGTTGAGGGCCTGGTCGAGGCCGCGGCCCATGGTGACCAGTCCGATCGTGAAGAGCACGATCATGATCAGCGGCGCGATGACGTACGGCAGCGCGGTCGGGTTGAGGTAGAAGTTGTCGCGCCACGAGATGTGGATCATCAGGCCCCAGTTCGGCGTGCCCGAGGGCATGAGGCCGAGGACGTAGAGGCCGACGATGGCGTAGATCGCCTGGTTCACCGCGATGACGAAGTTGACGAAGATGAACCCGGCCATGTTCGGCAGGATCTCCCGGAAGACGATGCGCGCGGCGCCGAGGTCTTGGAGCCGGGCGGCCTCGACGAACTCGCGCTCCTTGAGGCTGAGCACCTGCGCCCTGATGGACCGGAACAGGAAGGCCCACATGGTCGAGCCGACGACCATCGCGATGCCCCACGGCGGGATGTCCTCGAAGAAGGCCACGACGGCGAGCATGAGCAGGAACTGCGGGATGGTGACGGTGACGTCGGTGAGCTGGAGCAGGATCGCGTCGACGCGGCCGCGGAAGTAGCCGGCGATGGAGCCCAGGGCCACGGCGACGACGACGGCCATGGTGGCGGCCATGGCGCCGACCCAGATCGGCTCGGCCCCGGACTCGACGAGGATCTTGAAGGTGTCCTTGCCCTCGTACTGGGTGCCCAGCCAGTGCTCGGCCGAGGGGGACTGCCAGATCTTCGTGATGTCGGTGGGGTTGTGCTGGTCCATCACGAGCGGGCCGACGAAGGAGAACAGGACGATGGCGAGCACCAGGACCGAGCCGGCGAACCCGGCCGGGGAGCGGGTCAGGCCCACCCAGATCTGCCCGAGGGCCGACTGCCGGGCCTGCGGTTCGGGGGCGGCGGCGGCGTCCGCCGCGCTCGCGGAGGTGTCTGCGGTGTGCACGGACATGGTCAGGCCTCCTCGGTCTTGATGCGGGGGTCGACCTTCGAGAGGACGAGGTCGACGGTGAGGCTGGCGAGGGCCACCGAGGTCGCCAGGATGATGACGGCGGCCTGCACGACGGGGTAGTCGCGGTTGACGATGGCGCTCATGAGCATCTGGCCGACGCCCGGGTAGTCCAGGACCTGCTCGATGACGATCGAGCCGCCGACGAGGGTGCCCAGCGAGAGGGCGATCTGCGGGATGACCGGGAGCAGGGCGTTGCGGCCGACGTAGGCGCGTCCGATGCGGCCGGGCTTGAGGCCCCGGGCCTGGGCCACGGTGACGTAGTCCTCGGTGAGGACCTCGGTGGTGGCGGCCTTCATGTTGAGCATGAAGGAGCCGGTGGCGGTGAACGAGAAGGCCAGGATCGGCAGGAGCGCGTGGTAGAGGGCGTCGCCGATGAACACGGCGTTGAAGCCGGGCTCGACGCCGGCGGTGATGCGCCCGCGCATGTCGAGGAACGGCAGGACGTCCAGGACGGTGTAGCCGATGACGACGACGGCGGCGATGAGGATGTAGTTGGGGACGCCGGTGAGGAAGGACCCGATCGAGGTCATGACGTGGTCGAAGGCCGAACCGCGGCGGTAGGCCATGATCATGCCGACGGTCAGGCCCACGGTGACGGCCAGGACGACGCCGGCGCCGACGGCGAAGAGCGTCCACGGCAGGTATTCCATGACGTACTCGAAGACCGTGGAGCTGGGGCTGGTGAGCGAGTTGCCGAGGTCCAGGGTCACCAGGCCCTGGAGGAACTCGAGGTACTGCTGCCACAGCGGGGCGGTGGTGTCGTAGTGGATGATGTTGGAGGCGGTGGCGAGGGCCTGCTCCTGCGACATGCCGGCGCTGTTGAGGCGCCCGGCCATGATCTCGATGGGGTTGCCGGGCATGAAGTGCATGAGCAGGAACGTGATCGTCGAGACCAGCCAGACCACGAACACGGACTGGCAGACGCGGCGGAAGGCGTATGAGGTCCATACGCGCCGCAGGACGCTCGGTTCGGACGCCCGCGGGGCGGGCTCCGCGTCCGTCGGCGGGGGCGCGGTAGGAACTGTCACCGGGCACTCCTTCGTGCGTGTGTCGGGGTACGGCTCGCAGGCGTCGCCGTGCTGAACGTGATGGGGAAACAAACTGGAAAGAATGTTTCTAGTTAACGAACTTACCCGGGGTGACGCGTCGCACGCCAGCCCTGAGACGGAATCGTTACGTTGAAGGCGGGATGGCGTTTGCCCAGCTCCGGTCGATCACCGAGGCTACGCCGCCCGTCCGCGCGGACGGAACCGGCGAAACGGGCGCGCCGCGGCGCGCCCGCGCTGTGACCATCGCCTCCCGGCCCTGCCCGCCGCTGCCGCCGCATCCCCAGTACGCTCGTACTGTTAGCAGCGGCGCATCATGCGATGCCCGGCACTCACGGCTCGGACGCCTCGCCGAGCGGCCCCGGCGGCCCCGAGGCGGAGCCGGACCGGCACGAGCAGCGCCCCCGAGGAGCGCTAGGAGAGGTACCGAACTCATGGCAAAGATCAAGGTCGCGGGCCCGGTCGTCGAACTCGACGGCGACGAGATGACCCGCATCATCTGGAGCAAGATCAAAGACGAGCTCATCCACCCCTACCTGGACGTGGACCTGAAGTACTACGACCTCTCCATCGAGCACCGCGACGCCACCGACGACCAGGTCACCGTCGACGCGGCCAACGCCATCGCCGAGCACCACGTCGGCGTCAAGTGCGCCACCATCACCCCCGACGAGGCCCGCGTCGAGGAGTTCGGCCTCAAGAAGATGTGGCGCAGCCCCAACGGCACCATCCGCAATATCCTCGGCGGCGTGGTCTTCCGCGAGCCCATCATCATGAACAACGTCCCCCGGCTCGTCCCCGGCTGGACCCAGCCCATCATCATCGGCCGCCACGCCCACGGCGACCAGTACAAGGCCACCGACTTCAAGGTCGACCGCCCCGGCACCCTCACCGTCACCTTCACCCCCGACGACGGCTCGGCGCCCATGGAGTTCGAGGTCGCCCGCTACCCCGAGGGCGGCGGCGTGGCCATGAGCATGTACAACTACCGCAAGTCCATCGAGGACTTCGCCCGCGCCTCCTTCCGCTACGGCCTGGCGCGCAACTACCCGGTGTACATGTCCACCAAGAACACCATCCTCAAGGCCTACGACGGCATGTTCAAGGACGTCTTCCAGGAGATCTTCGACGCCGAGTTCAAGGCCGAGTTCGACGCCGCGGGGCTCACCTACGAGCACCGCCTCATCGACGACATGGTCGCCGCCGCGATGAAGTGGGAGGGCGGCTACGTCTGGGCCTGCAAGAACTACGACGGCGACGTCCAGTCCGACACCGTCGCCCAGGGCTTCGGCTCGCTCGGCCTCATGACCTCGGTCCTGATGACCCCCGACGGGCGGACCGTCGAGGCCGAGGCCGCCCACGGCACCGTCACCCGCCACTACCGCCAGCACCAGGCCGGCAAGCCGACCTCGACGAACCCGATCGCCTCGATCTTCGCCTGGACCCGGGGCCTGGCCCACCGCGGCAAGCTCGACAACACCCCCGAGGTCACCGGCTTCGCCGCCGACCTCGAGCAGGTCGTCATCGACACCGTCCAGGGCGGCCGGATGACCAAGGACCTGGCGCTCCTGGTCGGCGCCGACCAGGAGTGGCAGACCACCGACGAGTTCCTCGACACGCTCTCGGAGAACCTCGCCAAGCAGGCCGCCGCCAAGTGAGGCCGTAACCTCGACGCCCCCGGCGTCGTTACCAGATTGCGGTGCGCGAACCGCGCCTCCGGGCGAGGACCTCGCGGGCCGTCCCTTCCCAGTTGGAGGCCCCAGCCGGAGTGTGCTGACGCACGCTTGGCCGGGGCCTCCCCCCTTCGGCGCCTTGTAAGCTTGGGCGCGGCAACGATCGCCGCGCGCGGACGCGTCCCCGGCCCTCCCCTCAGAGGCCCGCGGACGGGGCGCCGGCACGGCACACGAGCGGAAGGCACAAGCAATTGAGAGGCGTCATCCTCGCCGCGGGACAGGGCCAGCGCCTGCGTCCCGACACCGATGAGCTCCCCAAAACCCTCCTCCCGCTCACCGCGACCGAGACCATCCTCGACACCATCGTCGCCGGGCTCGCCGCCGTCTGCGTCGACGACATCGCCGTGACCGTCGGGCACGCCGCCGACAAGATCCGCGAGCACGCCCCCGGACTCGAATCCCGCTACGGCGTCACCGTCACCCTGATCGACAACGACAAGCCCCACTGGAACAACGCCTACTCCCTGTGGACCGCCCGCGACCACTACAAGACGGGTGCTCTGCTGGTCAACGGCGACACCGTCCACCCCTACAGCGTCGAAGAGCGCCTCCTGGACGCCGCCGAGCAGTCCGGGCAGCTCCTGCTCGCCCTCGACGACCACAAGACCCTCACCGACGAGGCCATGAAGGTCCGCATCGGCGAGCGCGGCGTCGAACTCATCCACAAGCGGCAGCCGATCGCCTCGGCCGCCGGCGAGTACATCGGCGTCAGCCTCATCCCCGCCGGCCTCGCCGACGACCTCACCAAGGCCCTCGAAGCCACCTTCACCCGCGACCACACCCTCTACTACGAGGACGCCTACCAGCTCCTGGCCGAAGCCGGGCAGATCGGCACCGTCTCCACCGGCCCCGTCGCCTGGACCGAGGTCGACGACCACGCCGACTGGGCCGCGGCCAAAGCCATCGTGCAGGGGCGCTAGTGCCGCTGCTCGCCCGCACCGTCCTGGCGCCCCTCGCCGTCGAAGTCGCCCCCGGCGCCCTCGCCAGGCTCCCCGAACTGCTCGTCGACACCCGCATCTCCTCGGGCGGCCGCGTCGCCGTCGCGCTCGGCCCCGGCCTCGGCGCCGAGATCGCCTCCGGGCTCCGCCTCCCCGACGCCGTCGTCCACACCATCAAGCCCGGCACCCTCGCCAGCGCCCACGACCTGGCCTCGCGCCTGCGCGGCGACCGCGTCGACGCCCTCGTCGGCATCGGCGGCGGGCGCCTGCTCGACACCGCCAAGTACGCGGCCACCGAACTGGGCCTGCCGATGGTCGCCGTCGCCACCAGCCTCGCCCACGACGGCCTCGCCTCCCCGGTCGCCTCCCTCGAACGCGAGGGGGCCAGCATCTCCTACGGCGTCCACACGCCCCTCGCCGTGCTCGCCGACCTCGACTACATCCGCCGCGCCCCCGCCCACCAGCTCCGCTCGGGCATCGGCGACGCGCTCACCAACCTCTCGGCCACCGCCGACTGGGAGCTGTCGAACCGGGTCAACGGCGAGCCCGTCGACGGCCTCGCGCTCGCGATCGCCCGCACCGGCGCCGAAGCGGTGCTGCGCCACCCCGGCACCGTCGCCGATGACGGCTTCCTCACGAGCCTCGCGGGCGCCCTCATCCAAGGCGGCCTGGCGATGGGCATGGCGGGCTCCTCACGCCCCTGCTCGGGCGGCTGCCATGAGATCGCCCACGCCCTCCAGGCGCTCCACCCGGGACTGGCCGGCCACGGCGAGCAGGGCGCGGTCGGCGCGCTGTTCTGCACCTGGCTGCGCGGCGACGCAGCCCTGTTCACCGAGCTCGCCGCGGCCATGAGCCGCCACGGACTGCCCCGCACGCCAAGCGAACTCGGCCTCACAATGGAGGAACTCGCCACTGCGATCGAGTACGCTCCGAGGACGCGGCCGGGGCGTTATACGATTCTCGAACATCGTGAACTGGATTCGGTGGCCATCAGCCGTCACCTCACGGAGATGATGCATGAGCTCGATTAGCCCGCACCCCGACGGAGTCTCCGGCGGCGACCACGGGGGTGGCGACGGTACGAGCCACGACGCCGGCGCCCAGCAGGGCGGATACGGCGCCGGGCCCTCCGGCTCCCCGGGGTACCTGCCGGGCGCGACGAGCTCTGGCTCGGCGGCGTTCGCGAGCACCCCTCCGGGGAACGGGCCCCCGCCCGCCGCGCAGCAGGGCCGCCCGCCCCAGGGCTACGGGCAGCCGCAGGGCGCCCCCCAGGGCGGCTACGGCTCGCCCCCCGGCACCTACGGCCAGCCGCCGAACCCGTACGGGCGCCCCGCGCCCTACGGCCAGCCGCCGCAGGCGCCGCCCCCGCACCCCTCCCCGCAGCACCAGGCGCCGCCGCCGATGCCGTCGGCCCCGCACGCCACCCGGCCCGAGCCGCACCGCGACATGCCGATGGCCGGCGCCTCGCCGATCCGGCGCAACATCGACGACACCGCCGAGCTCCCGGCGTTCCTGGACTCGGCGCGCAGCGACGAGAGCCCCAACGCCAAGCCCGCCGCGCCCGAGGCCAAGAAGGGCGTGACGCGGAAGTTCCCGCTGACGACCGGCTTCACCGCGCTGCTGCGCCACCGCCACGCCCTGTCGGTCCTGGTCAAGCGCGACCTCGCGGTCAAGTACCAGTCGACGGTCATGGGCTACGTCTGGTCGCTCATCGAGCCGCTGGGCCTGGCGGCGATCTACTGGTTCGTCTTCGGCGTCCTGTTCTCCCGCCAGGGCGACCTCCCCGAGGGCGTCGGCTTCCCGCTGTTCATCATCTCCGGCATCTTCGCCTGGCAGTGGTTCACCAGCGCCCTCGGCGAGGGCACCAAGTCCCTCGGCGGCCAGTCGGCCCTGATCACCGTGATGAAGGTCCCACGCGAGGTCTTCCCCGTCTCCAAGGTCTTCGCCCGCTTCGCCGAGTACGTGGTCGGCTTCCCGATCATCATCGCGATGGCGATCCTCTACGGCGGCGTCTTCGGCATCAACCTCCTGTGGCTGATCCCCGCCATCCTCGTCCAGGCCATGCTGCTCACCGGCATCGTGTTCATCCTCGCGGGGCTCAACGTGCTCTACAAGGACGTGCAGCGGTTCCTGAGCCTGGTCACCCGCATCCTGTTCTACTCCTCGGCGATCATCTTCCCGGTCACGCGCGTCGCCGAGGAGCTGAAGGACCACGAGCTGATCTACCGGATCTACAGCATGAACCCGCTGGTCGGCATCTTCCAGATGCACCGCGCCGTGTGGATTCCCAGCTTCCAGCCGGACCTGTACCAGCTCGGCAGCGCCGTCGGCTTCGCGGTCTTCTTCCTGTTCTTCGGACGCTGGATCTTCTACCGGCTCGAACCCAGGGTCCTGAAAGCCCTGTAGGGCAACAGACCGAGACATGTCCGCTTCGCGGTTTGTTTGTACGATGGGCGGATACGACCCGACGTGCGACCGCGTCGCGGCACCGACTCAACCCCCTCCGGCTCGCGGGCCCCTCCCGCGTGTCGGAGGGCCGCTCGATGTCACCGAGATGGAGACCGTATGACCTCGCCCCAGCCCCCGGACCCCCGCGGCAGCGGCTTCACGGGCGCGGCTCTCGACGAGGAAACGATGCATCTCCCCACGACCACCCCCGGCCCGACCTCGACGGTCCGGCCGACCGCGCCGAGCCCCTACCCGCAGCGGCCGCCCTTCCGCCCCGCCCCGCCGCCGCCCGGCCCGCACCAGCAGCGGCAGCAGCGGCCGCCGCAGCCGCGCCCCGAGCGCTGGGAGGGCACCGGCTTCCGGCCCGACATCCAGGGGCTGCGCGCCGTCGCGGTGATCCTGGTGCTGCTCTCGCACGCCGGGTTCGCCTTCGCCGAGGGCGGCTACGTCGGCGTCGACGTCTTCTTCGTCCTCTCGGGCTTCCTGATCACCTCGCTGCTGGTCAAGGAGGTCTTCGAGACCGGCCGGATCTCCATCGCCGGCTTCTACGCCCGCCGCGCCCGCCGCATCCTGCCCGCCGCCAGCGTGGTCGCGATCGCCACCGTCGTCGGCTCCTGGCTGTGGTTCCCGGTCACCCGCCTCGAAGCGGTGATGCAGGACGCGTTCACGGTGATCGTCTACGCGGTCAACTACCGCTTCGTCGCCGAGAGCACCGAGTACCTCAACGCCGACCAGATGCCCTCGCCGTTCCAGCAGTACTGGTCCCTCGCCGTCGAGGAGCAGTTCTACGTCGTCTGGCCGCTGCTCCTGCTGGGCCTGCTGCTGTGGATGAAGCGCTCGCCGCGCCGCACGCTCAACATGGCGATCACCGTCTGCGTGGTCATCTTCGTCCTGTCCCTCATCGCCTCGGTGCTCATCACCGAGACCTCCCAGCCCACCGCGTACTACGCCGCCCACACCAGAGCCTGGGAACTGGCGGGCGGCGCGTTCCTGGCGCTGACGCTCCAGACCTGGAAGCGGCTCCCGGCCTTCGCGGCCGTCGCCTTCAGCGTCGTCGGCCTGGCCGCGATCGTGGCCTCCGGCGTCCTCTACACCGAGGGGACGGCCTTCCCCGGCTACACGGCGCTCCTGCCGGTCCTGGGCACGATGCTCGTGATCGTCGGCGGCACCGCCCGCGGCAAGAACGCCGTCTCCGCGCTCCTGTCGACCGGGCCGTTCCAGTTCGTCGGCAAGATCTCCTACAGCCTCTACCTGTGGCACTGGCCGATCCTCATCCTCGGCCCCCTCGCCCTCGACGCCGAGCCCTCGCTCCTGCTGAGCGTCGTCCTCCTGGCGGGCACCTTCGCGGTCGCCCAGTTCTCCTACGAGTACCTCGAGACCCCGATCCGCACCGCCAAGCTCCTGAAGAGCAACGTGGCGGGCCTGGCCACCGGCGTCCTGTGCTCCCTGCTCGGCATCGGCATGATCCTCACCCTCACCCTCGGCTTCTCCAAGGTCCCCGAGAACGACGGCCCGACGGACCTGTCGGCGGTCGAGGACGTGGAGGACGCTTCGACACTGGAGCAGCAGCTCCGCGAAGGACTCGAAGTCGAGAGCGTCCCCGGCGACATCAACCCGCCGCTGACCGCCACCAACGATGATCTTCCGGTCATCTATTCGGACGGGTGCCACCTCGAATTCACCGACGTCTCCCTGCCCGAGGAATGCGTCTACGGCGACTCCGACTCGGACACGCAGGTGGTGCTCATCGGGGACTCCCATGCCGCCCAGTGGTTCCCGGCGTTGCAGGCCATCGCCGAACAGAACGAGTGGAGTCTGCTCAGCCGCACCAAGAGCGCCTGCAGCCCGGTGATGGTCCGCGTCGAGAGCACGCAGCACGACGGTGAGTACACCCAGTGCTGGGACTGGAAGCAGGAGGTCTTCGACGAGCTCGACCGGCTCCAGCCCGACCTGGCGATCGTCGCCAGCTCGGACTCCATGGAGATCAGCGGGTCGGGCGGCGACGAGATGGCCCAATGGCGGCAGGGCTGGACCGACACCCTCGACAGGGTCAGCGCGGCCGCCGGCACCGTCGTCACCCTGACGGACACGCCGCGCGCCTCCGGTGCTGCGGCTCCGGACTGCCTCGCGCTGCACATGGACTCGGCCAAGGACTGCGTCCGCGACGACCCCTACGAGATCGGTTTCCTCGATTACCGCCAGGTGAGCTTCGAAGCGCAGGAGGCCGCCGGGGTGCAGATCATCGACACGGCTGACTGGTTCTGCATCGACGGCAGGTGCCCGCTGATCGTGGAGGGCATGCTGGTCTACCGGGACACGCACCACATCAGCACGCCGTACTCGAAGTCGCTGTCGACGGTGTTCCGCGAGGCGCTGCCGGACCTGTGACCCGGTGCCCGCCGCCCCTGCGGGCACCGGCGCTCAGTTGCGCTCGCGCAGCCTTTCGAACCGCTCGGCGGTCTCCAGGCGTTCGCTCTCGAACGCGGCGAGGATTCTGCGCTGCAGGAATTCGATGCGCTCGACCTCGGTGGGGCCGAGCGACTCGTCACCGCGTTCGCCGATCGCCTTGGCGAGCGAGCGGAAGCGGCTCGCAGTCCTATGCGCGACCAGTGCCAACTGCCCGGACAGCGCCGCCGCGGTCAGCGCGGAGACGACGATGCCCGGTTTCGTCGCGCCCGCCAACAGGAGCGCGGCACTCGCGGCGGCCGATGCGGTCACCACGGTGAAGGGAAGGAGGTCGAGCGGGCTCATGGCCTTCACCTTCCCGGCCAAGGCGCCGACGCGCCCCATCAGTCGGCGCCTTCACCGGGGGACTCGAAGGTCAACCCCGTCGCGACCTCTTGGCAGGCCTTGAGCATCGCCTCGGGCTCGTTCTTCCACTGGCAGGAGACGTGGGCCATGAGCTGGCCGTTGAAGACGAAGAAGTTCATCTGCTCCACCGGCTCGTCCCACCAGTCCAGCACCTTCGCGTGCCGGTAGACGCCGTCGTATCCGGCCGTCACGGCCGGATCGGTCTCACTGGGCGCGGCGGTGTTGGCGCTGAGCGTGTCGTACTCCTGGACGACGGTGCTCTGGGCCTCGTAGTCGGTGTACTCCTCGGGAAGGAGGTAGGAGACGACGTAGATCCGGTGGGTGCTCTCGGCGTTGTCCAGCGGCCGGTAGAGCGTGTTCGTGCTGGGGTAGCCGAGGATGTACTGGGCGCCGCCCTCGGTGTCGAGCTCGAAGCCCTCGGGGACGGGGTGCGTCAGCGCGGCGGGCTGGTCGGGGACGACGGTCTCCTCTGTGACCGCCTCGCTCGGTGCGTCCGATGCGGCGGAGTCGTCATCAGAAGCGGTGTCGCATCCTGCCGCCACCGCTCCGATGACGAGGACCGATGCCATCGTGATGAGAGATCGCATGGTGGGCTCCGGGGGTTATGAGGTGGGAAAGGTGGACGTAGCGATGGTATCGCAGCGCTGCTTGGGGATTTCCGGCCCGACCTCGGTGAGCGATCGGACACGCGCGATATGGCCGGCGTGGTCGAAGTGCGTTCGCACGTACCGCATGCCGCGTTCGCTCTGCTCGCGGTAGGCGTCGAAGTCCTTCCAGAGACCCTCGACGCGCTGGCGCACCTCGTCGATCTCGCAGTAGACCGCCCCGTCGCCGAACGTGTCGGCGAAACGGTGCGGCAGGATGACGACGCAGCCGGTGGCCATCGCCTCCAGGACGGCGCGTCCGAAGGACTCGACCAGTACCGGATGGTGGAAGTACACCCAGAAGTCCAGCTGGTACAGGAACGCCTTGACGTCGACCTCGTCGTAGTCGTACGCGGTCCAGTTCGCCGGCAGGCGCCCTCCGAGCAGCTTGCGGGGCACCTCGGCCCCGCCCATGACCCGGACGTCGAACGACGGTTCGGCGGGGTAGGCGTGCAGGAGGGAGGCCGCGGTGTCGGGCCACTTCAGGTAGTGGTCGCGGGAGTGGCGGCCGACGACGGGGAGGTCGGTTCTGAAACGAGTCCGCGGCATCGCCCATCGGGAGGCGTCGACGACCGAGGGCAGCAGCAGGTCGCTGATCTGGTCGGGCCGCAGCTCGCCTTCGGCTTCGAGGGCGCGGAGCGTCTCCGCCCCCTGGGGCACCCATACCGGCGGGGCGCCGAACCACGCCTCGGCGTTGGCCGAGCAGATGGCCGAGGAGTAGCGGACGTCGCTGCCGTCGCGCTCGTGCGGCGCCTGGTTGGCGATCACGACGACGCGGTCGGCGGTGAGCTGCGGCGGTGACCCTAGGTCGAACTGCAGCACCGGGGGGTAGCGGACGAACAGGAGGCGTGTGCGGGCCGGGGTGTCGGGCAGAACGCGGTCGACCAGTCCGCGGTTGATGAGGTCCTGCACCGGGTCGCACAGCGGGCGCACCGGTGTGGAGGCGTACCGGTAGGTGTCGAGCTGAAGCACGCCGACGGTCGCACCGGTGGACAGCAGCGCGGCGATCTCCTCGAGCGACGACTTGGCCGGGGCGCCGAACGGCCGCCAGTCCGTGGCGAACACGTAGTCGTACTCCACCGGTTCGGGTTCCGGCGGTGAGTTGTGGTGCAGGTGGGCGTGCGTCGGCACGGACGGCGGAGCGTCGGCGGCGACGAACGGATTCGCTTTACCGGAAGCGATCTCCTTGTGCCACAGCCCGTACGCGGAACGATAGGCCTCCCGGGCGGGATGGACCGCTCCGGCGGCGCCGAAATCGGATCGCGAGAGCGAACCGCGGCCTTGACGCAGCAGTTGGAGCAGACGGGGGTCGCGGACGACGGCGCCTTCACCGAAGGCCGCTTCCATTCGGGCCAGGTATTCGCCGTCGGCCGACTTCCGCAGCGTGTGGAAGTAGCCGATACGGTCCTTCACCTCGTCGAGGCGGACCAGCGTGGAGGGCATGCTCACACCGGTGACCGGTCGGCCGGTGCGGTCGATCGCGAGGTCAGGGCCCATCTTGATCCCGTCGGCGACCGTGGCGACGGCTCCGGGCACCGAGTTCAGGGCCTCGACTTGCAGCGCGATCCGGTCGGGGTGGCTCCAGTCGTCGGAGTCCTGAAACGTCAGCAGGTTCCCCGAGGCCAGGTCGAACGCGCGGTTGCGGGCGGCGTAGGTGCCCCCGTTGGCCTCCAGGCGGACCAACGTGATCCGGTCGTCGAGCCCGGCCGCCTCGCGCAGCAGGCCGTCGTACTCGGCTCCGGAGGCGTCGTCGATGAGCAGGATCTCAAGGCGCTCCCAGGACTGGGCCGCCAGCGACCGCACGGCCGTCAGCAGGTCCCGGCCGGGGCGGAAGCAGGTGAGGGCCACGGTGACCGTCTCGGTGCCCTTGCGCGGCGGCGCCGCGGCGCCGATGCCGTCGAACAGCGCGGGGCCGGCGTCCTCGTCGAGCGACCACGTCGCCGGCGGCATCCATTCGGCCAGGCGGGCGAGCCACCGGTCCCAGCCCGACCCTCGGCCGCGGTGCGGGTGCGCGAGGTTGAGTTCGAGCGCGGCACGGGGGTGCTCGTCGAGGCGCCGGTAGCGGTGCAGGAGGCGTGTGAGGTCATCGAGGTCACCGCGGTCCCATATGAGCTGCGCGTGGAGCGACTGGTGGAGGGGCGGCAGTCGGTCGGCGCCCCAGGTCCGCTCGATGAACCGGTAGAGCCCGATGGCGGTGTCGACATCGCCGGGCTCAAGCCGCTGCAACGCGATCGTCCGTGCGAACGCCGCGATACGGGCCGGTGAGAGGTCCGCGACGGTCGCGCCGATCGCGTCCAGAGTCTCCCCGCCGCTCAAGCGTTCGAGCTCGGGTATACCGCCCCGTCCTTCCATCGCGTCGACGGCGACGAGCGCCCGGCCGCCTCGGCTGCGAAGGCGCACAGCGGTGTTGGAGACCGAAGCGGCGTGCCGACGCCGCCCGACCGCGCTGTAGTCGCGCAGGAGCCGCTCCGGCTGCGGCGGCACGGACGCTGTGTCCATGGGCGACCTCTCAATTCATGGTGGCGAGGATGGTCCGGGCTTCGATGAGCGTCGGCTAGCCTCTGCGCATCCGCTTCAGCCGCGAACGGACCTTGCCGGCCAGGGCGCGCCAGAGCGGTTTCGACGCCTTCGCCGCCTCGCCCTCCAGTCGCTTGGCGGTCCGACGCCACTTCTCGGCGGCGCGCTCTTTCTTGCCTGCGTGCTCTTTCCACCAGTCGGCGCGCTTGCGCTGCTTTGCGAGCGCCTGCTTGAGATCCTCGATCTGGGCGTAATAGGCCGGGTGAGCGCTCTGCGACTCCTCGGCGTCGGGCAGCTCGGTCCCGAACCATTCGCTTCCGTCCTCCCACCAGACGCCCCAGACTTCGTCCACGACGTCTTCGAGGTCTTCGTCGGCGGAGCGCACGTGGTGGGCGCGGGCGAGCGCCGCCGTGCGCTCCAAGGTGACCGCCGCCAGCGCTTCGAACCCGGGGACGGCGCAGTTGACCTGGCCTGAGCGCTGCCGGTTGGCGACGCCGATGAGCTCGGCGACGGCGTTGGGAGCGGCGAGCATGCCCGCGGGCATGGTGAGCCGGAACGGCGCCGCCGCAGGGGCGGCGCCAGGGGTCTCCACGAGCCGCACCCGAGGGTCGGCCCTGAACGTCTCGGCGACCAGCCGCAGGTCGAGGTAGGGGTCGTCCAGAGGGGAGCGGCGGTCGTCGGTCAGGCGCGACCACGGGCCGACGAGTTGGATGCCGATGTCGGTGACCGACCCGGTGAGCATCGTCGCGGCAGTGGCGGCGACGTTCTCGAAGGAGGCGTCGTGGACGTCGATGACGACTTCGACGTACGGCACCTCCCATACGATGTCGCTGGCCTCGCGCAGATGGCGCATCATCGGGACGGTGTTGGCGAAGAACGGCTCCCGGTAGCGGCGGCCCTCCTCGCGGCGCGATTTCATCTGCGACAGGCCGAGGTGCCAGGCGACGGCCTCCCCGTCGGGCACGAATACGCCGCCGGCTTGCGCGGCCCGGTACCCGAACTCGGTGTCGCCGCCCAGGATCATGGACGGGTTCATCCCCCCGCAGGCGTCGTAGAGGCGCCGTGAGAAGGAGATGGTCGCCCCGTTCGCGACGTGCCAGGCGCGGTCGTCGAGCTTCTTGAGCCGGTCGTACTTCTCGACCATCGCGTATTCCCAGCTCGGGTTGATGTCGAGGCCCTCGAACAGGGTCTCGGCGCGCCCCTGGGCGACGGCGGACCGCACCCGGTCGGGCGGCAGCCGGTCGGCGGTGATGTCCGCGAAGGCGATGCGCCCGATGACCGCCAGGTAATCGCAGAGGTGGTGCCAGCGCGCGTGGGCCTCGACGTGCCGGTGGGAGGTGAGGATGTCGGCGTCGAGCCGCAGGATGACGTCGCCCGAAGCGGCCTGCACTCCGATGTGGACGGCATTGGCGCTTCCCCACTCCGCTCCGCTGACGCGGACGATCTTGGTGGAGTCCGGGCAGGGGAGGGACAGCCGCAGCTCCGGGTCGCTCTGGTCGTCGACCACGATGACCTCGAGCAGCTCGGCCGGGTAGGTCTGCGCCGCCAGCGCCGCCAGAGTGACGTCGAGTTTGTCCTGGGAGCCATAGGCGGGGATGACCACGCTGACGAGCTTCTCCGGCGTCCAGGAGCCGAGCTCGGGGGGCGCCAGGATGCCGTGGTCGTTGCGGGGGATGCGCAACTGCGCCGGGGGCGGTGCGGTGGTCGACATGGGGGAAGGGACCGGTCCTTTCTTACAGCGCTGCTTCGATGTCGTCCCGGGAGACGAAGTCCCCCAGGTTGATGCCGCGCAGTTGGCGTTCGGCGTTCTTGAGGAAGGACGCCGAAGGCCGATTCCAGGTGTGGCCGCTGGCGCGGCGCGCGAGGACGTAGCCCGTGCCGTGCATACGGTAGATGGTGCCGCCCGAGTCGGCCACGGCTGAGAGGAGTTCCCGGTCCTCGGCGGTGCGCAATCTACGGTATCCGCCCAGCTCGCGGAAGTCCGAACGGCGGACCAGGAGGGTGCCGCCCGCGACGTGCCGGCTCCGGCGCTCACTGCGCCCGCCGAACCGCTGGACGGTGAGGTCGAACTCTTCGAGGTAGATCAGCTCGGCGGCGCATCCGACGAGGACCGCGCCTGAGTACCGGGCGGACGCGACCAGGTCGCTGACATGGCGCGGGCTGTACCAGTCGTCGTCATCGAATTTCGTGATGAAGTCGCCTGAAGCCGCCGTCGCACCGTGGTTGAGCGCCTCCCCGAAGATCCGGTCGCCCTCGACCTCGACCACCGTGACCGGCAGCGGGCAGTCCGCGACGGCCTGCTTGACGGCGGGGGCGTCGCGGTCGAGGCCGTGCAGGACGAGGACGACCTCGATCCGGGGGTGGTCCTGGGCCGCGATCTGCCGCATCGCCGATTCGATGAAGTCGGGCCGCATGGTGCACAGCAGCACGGACACCGTCGGAGCCTCCTCCGGCGGGAGCCCGATCGCGGCCCGCAGGCGGGCGGCGTGCGCCGTGGTGGAGTGCTCCCGCAGCGAGGACCGCGACAGCGCGACGGCGTGCGCCTCCCGCCGGAGCCCGTCGGCGAGGTCCTCCGAGTCGTACATGTCCATCCGCGAGAGCAGGTCGCCGGCGAGCGACGCCGCCCAGACGGGGCTCGCGCCGACGCTGACCAGTGGGACGCCGGCGCACGCTAGGCCCGCGACCGCGCGCAGGCCCGCGACGCTTCCCGGGTGGCTGCTCCAGTCCACGCGCAGCGAGCGCAGCTCCCGCAGTTGCTCCACGTCGTAGTCGGTGACCGCGCCCGAGACGTCCAGGCGGCGGCGTTTGCCGTCGGTGAAGTGCACCTGCCAGGTGTGGTCGCCGTAGACCAGATCGGCGTCGTGCTCCTTGGGGCGGTTGTCGAAGCCCATGCGGTTGACGGTGTACTCGTCGATCGGCGGGATGATGCCCGCGTCGGCGGTGTCGTGGACGGGGTCCCCGGAGGGGCCGAAGATGCCGCGCCGGTCGGGCCGCGGGTCGCGGACCTGGACGAACGACACCCGTTCATCGCTCGAGACGGCCTCGGGCGCGGCGGTGTGGACGACGACGTCGTAGAAGGGCGTCGACGGCGTCTCCTCGGCGGGCAGCGGCGCCACCGGGTTCGAGGGGGCGCCGGGGCCCCAATGTCCCGAACCGGGGCCGTGGAGGGCTATCCGCGGGACCATCGGCCGGGGGCTCTCGGTGGTGGAGGCGAGGACGGCGCGGATGAAGTCGGTCGGCGACAGGGGCTGCCCGCAGGCGAACTCGCACGACCACCGGTGCGGGTCGTCCAGTCTGATCTGGAGCTTGCGAAGCGACTGCGCGGTCCAGTACGAGGGGAGCCTGACCTGGGTGGGGCGGTTCGTCTTCGTCATCTCGGTGATCACGATCAGGCACCGCTGGACCGGCCGCAGCAGACCCGAGGCGGCGACGGCCCGGTGCAGGTCGGTCATGGTGCGGGCGAACACCGCCAGGCCCGAGAACTCATGTGCGGGCGCCGTGCTCACGTCGAGGTCGTCGAGGTCGACGTAGACCGGTTCGGGGCCGTCCTCGGGGATCGTGGCGGGCCTTCGCCCCGGACGATGTCCGATGGAGGCCACCAGGACGTTCTTCCGTTTCAGGAAGGCCGCGAATGGGTCGGTGGTCATGGCGCCTCTCTGCTCTGGGTGGCACGGGAAACTCGTGAAAGGGACGTCCACGAAGCGCTCCCGTCGACAACTGGAGTCGCGATCGGGTTTTGATGTCGCAATCGGCATGGCCGGGCGGGCAGCGCACCACTCGCAATAGTGATGTCGTTTTGGATTATAGCGAGCACGTGCTGCTCAGCGGTGCCCGCAGGGAGCGGGTGATGTTGTTTCACTCACGCGCGGCCGCCGTATCCTGGGTCGGATCGGGCCCGGGCTCGCGGTGCCTCGGGCGGCCGCCGCAGCCCTGACCACCGCATGGACCGGTGTTAAGCTCGCGTTCATGGCAAGTGCTTTCGGAGCCGCAGGACGCACCTGTGGCCGCTGCTGACCCCCACCGCCCTCCTCTGCGAACCCCGCACCGCCCCCCGCCCGATCTCGCCAGGAACCGCGCCCGCCCGCCGCTCGCCGTCAGCGTCCTCATCGCCGCCAACGGTCCCCTGCAACGGCTCGAATGGCAGTTGGCCTCGCTCGCCGCCCAGCGCTACCCCGAGCACCTGCTCGAAGTGGTCGTCGCCTTCGGCGGTGAGGTGCCGTCCCGGCCTCCCGAGCTCCGGCCGGCGCACTGCCGGTTCGTGCCCTACGACCGCGACCTGCCGCCGCGCTCCGCTGGCTACAACGCCGCCGCGAAGGCCGCCGACGGCCAGCTGTACCTGATCCTCGACGCGGCCTCCGTGCCGTGGCCGGACCTCGTGCGGCGGCACGTCGACCGCCACGGGCGTGAGAACACGGCCGTGCTGGGCCGCCGCGACCTTCCGGCGAGCTGGCCGCCGCACGGCGCGCAAGCCGACATATGCGCCGCCCTGGCCTCCGGACACGCCTCGGACATCGGTGCCGCCGAACCCGAGCCGGTGCGGGGACCGGGCCTGCCGCACACCAGAGGGGTGCCGTTCTCACTGCGCCGCCGAGCATTCCAGGAGGTCGGCGGATTCGCCGAGTCCATGGCCTTCGCCGGCGAGTTCGACCTGCTGTACCGCCTGCGGGCCGCGGGAGCGGGCATCGTCGCCGAGCCCGAGGCCCGCAGTTGGTACATCGGCCCAGGACTGGACGAAGAGGAGCACCGCAGACTCCGGCCGTTCCTGGCCCAGCGTCTCCCGGGGCTCTTCGCCGACGACCGCGCCTCCGGCGTCGTCCACCGCACCCCCGACCTCGACATCGCGATCGAGACCGGCGGCGCCGACCCGATCGCGGTCGAGCGGCGGATCCTCCCGCTGCTGGCAGACGGCGGCGCCGACGTCCGCATCACGCTGCTGGCCGGCGACCGCGCCGCCGACCGGTCGCTGCGGCGCCACTTCGAAGGCGAACCGCGCGTCCGCGTCGCCGAGGCCGCCTCCGCAGACCCCGCAGTGCCGCGGCGTCTGCGCATCGCCGACGGCGAGTCCGTCGAACCGGCCCTGGCGCCGCAGCCCCCGAACAGTTCGGTCGACGCCTTGATCGAGCAGATCCGAGAGGTCACCAGCCCATGAAAGCCCGATTCCGGGATCTCGGCCGCGCCGAGTCTTCGCGGCGCCTGCGCCTCGAGCTCGCACCCGAACCCGGCGACCCGGTCGACTCGCCCTCCGCGTCCCTGGCGAAGGACCGGGCCAGCTTCACCCTCCCCGAGGCGTTCGATCTCGACGGCACGCACCCCGACGTCCTCGCCCTCGCCGTCCTCTTGAGCTGCCGCCCCTGGATCGGTTCGCGTCTCGTGCTCGACCGGCCGGTGAGCGCCGCCTTCGCCGAGGTCGTCCAGGAGCGGTTCGCGATCGCCCTCGGACCCGTCGACGAGGGGCTCGCCCCGCGCGAACGGCCACGGGGCCCCCGCCCGGGCGTGGCGTTCTCCGGCGGCGTCGATTCGGTCGCGGCGGTCGGCCTGCTCCCCGGGGAGCCCGTTCTGTACTTCCTCGACCGGGCGATCCCCCTGGACCGGCGCGACGCCATCGACAAGCAGGCCGCCCGCGTCTCCTGCGAGGACATGCGGGAACAGGGCTTCACCGTCCGCGAGATCGTCACCGACGTGGAGTACCTGCGCCGCCCCACAGGCGCCCCGGTCAACCTCCCGACCGACCTCTCGTTCGCCCTGCCCGCCGTCCTGTGCGCCGACCTCGACGGGCTCGACGCCCTCACCACGGGCATACTCGCGAGCAGCGTGTACGGACTCGGCAGCGGCGCCTTCGGCGAACTCGCTCCTGACCATGCGCTGCCGCAATGGCAGGCGGTCACCGCCGCCGCCGGACTCGGCGTCCAACCGGTGGTGGCCGGTCTCACCGAGGTTGCGACAGCGCTCGTGGTCGAGCGGCTCTGGGGCGAGCAGGTGCTCTCCCAGTCCTGCAACCTCGGCAAGCCGGGCCTGCCGTGCGGCGCGTGCCGCAACTGCTTCCGCAAGTCCCTGATCACCGCGGCCCACGACGGGGCATGGCCGGACAACGGGGCCGCCCGGCGGCTGGTCTGCAATTTCCAGACGCTCGGCGACCTCTCGGCCGTGCCCGTCTCCAACGAATGCTCGATCGCCTTCGCGATGAGCCGTTACGAGGGCGACGACCGGCGCTTGGCGGCGCTGCGCGACCGGTACTGCGACCCCGGCGACGACATGGAGTGGATGACGTGCCACTACGGGCCGTCCCTGGAACTGCTCGACGAGCGTTACCGCGAACCGGTGCGCCGACGCCTGGCCGACTTCGTGGCGCCGATGAACGAGGCGCAGCTCGCCTCGTGCCGCTCCTGGGACCGCCGCCGCCGGGCCGTGCGGCGGGCCGGATGGCAGGAGGCCCAGGAGCTCCAGCACCTCCTGACCGCATACGGAACACTCGTCCCGAGCAAGGCGGGCGTCCTCGCCGACCCCCGTCCCTACCTGCCCCGGGGCCTGGACGACCGGCGTCGGAGCGCCACCGAATCGTCCCTGAGCGCGGTGCCCCGCGACCTCGACCCGGAATCGGCGCCGCGGATCAGCGTGCTCGTCCCGCACCGTTCCGCACCGAGCTGGGAGTCCTCTTCGGACATCCTCGGGCGCCCCGGCGGCCGTGTCGAGGTCATCGGCGTCGGGAACGGGCCCGAAGGGCTCGCCGAGGGGTTCGCCGAGGCGCGAGGGGAGGTCCTGATGTGGACCGCCGCCGACGCCGAACCGCCTCCCGGTCTCCTCGCCTCGCATCTGCGCTGGCACGGCGCCGCCGAGAACATCCTGGTCTTCGGGCCCCGGGAGTTTCCCGCGACGTCGCTCCACCGGATGCTGCTCGTCGCGGCGGGCGGCTACGACGACACGATCCCCGAGGGGGCCGACACCGAGCTCGCCTACCGCGCGAGCCTGGCCGGGGCGGTCCTCACCGACGTTCAGGGGCGGCCGGTCGACCCGCCGTGGCGCGACGCCGACGCGGACGACATGACGCTCGCGCGCCAGGTCCCCGAATCGCCCGCCAGGGACGACCGGCGCTGGCGCTCGTGGCCGGTGCCGCTGGTGGACATCGTCGTCGAAGCCGACTCGTGCCGCTTCGAGGATTTCCTGGAATGCGCGGCCCCGCTGCTCGGTGGCACCTGCCGCGACGTCCGGCTCACGCTCGTCGGGGCGTGGACCAACCCGTGGGACTGGGGCCGCAACCCGGTTTCGGAACGCGACATGATCCGCGAAGCGCTCGGCGCGGACCCGCGGGTCCGGTTCACCACCTGGAACCGCGTACGCGCCGACGCTTCGGTGCCGTGGCGAATGCAGGTCGATCCGCGGGCCCGGACCGCCCGCGACACCGTGGCCGAGCTGCTGGCCCGAGGCGAACGGCGGCAGGCGAGCCTGGTGACCGTCGAGGACGGCGACCGGACCCTGATCCGGCTGGAGCGCCGCAGCGCCTTCGCGCGCGCCGCGTGGTCGGGGGCCGTGCCCGCCGATCTCGACGAGCGGGCGGCCGAGTCCGGCCCGGTGCTGCGCTTCGACGCCGCCGATATCGGCCCGGTGCCGGTCTGAGCGAAGCGGCCGGGACGGCGGGACCGCGCGATGCGGTTCCGCCGTCCCGTGCTCGTCGGTCGGGGGTCCTGTCAGACCAGGCCCTGGTCGGCGAGGGCTTCGCAGACTGTCGCCACCATCAGCCTGGTGACGATGTACGGGTCCATGTTCGCGTTCGGGCGGCGGTCCTCCAGGTAGCCCTGCTTGTCCTTCTCGACCTGCCACGGGATGCGGATCGAGGCGCCGCGGTCGGAGACGCCGTAGGAGAACTGCGAGAAGTGGGCCGTCTCGTGCTGCCCGGTCAGGCGCTCGTCGATGCCGTCGCCGTAGCCCTCGATGTGCTCCTCGGCCTTCTCGCCGAGGGCCTCGCAGGCGGCGATGATCGGCTCGTAGCCCTCGCGCATCGCCTTGGTCGAGAAGTTGGTGTGGCAGCCCGCGCCGTTCCAGTCGCCCTTGGCGGGCTTGGGGTCGATCGTCGCCGACACGCCGAAGTCCTCGGCGGTCCGGTACAGCAGCCAGCGCGCCAGCCACAGCGAGTCCGCGACCTCCAGGGCCGAGGCCGGGCCCACCTGGAACTCCCACTGGCCCGGCATGACCTCGGCGTTGATGCCCGAGATCGGCAGGCCCGCGGCCAGGCAGTTGTCCAGGTGCCGCTCGACGATCTCCCGGCCGAAGATCTCGTCGGCGCCCACGCCGCAGTAGTAGCCGCCCTGCGGGGCCGGGTAGCCGCCCTCGGGGAAGCCCAGCGGCCGGGAGCCGACCATGAAGGTGTACTCCTGCTCGATGCCGAACCAGGACTCCTGCGCCGCGTAGCGCTCGGCGACCTCGGCCGCCGCCGCGCGCGTGTTGGTCGGGTGCGGCGTGAAGTCGGTGTCGAGGACCTCGCACAGGACCAGCAGGTGGCCGCCGCCCCGGATCGGGTCCGGCACCGTCTTGACGGGCCGGAGCACGCAGTCCGAGGAGGCGCCCTCGGCCTGGTTCGTCGAGGAGCCGTCGAAGCCCCAGATCGGCGGCTCCGCCCCGTCGGCGAGGATCTTCGTCTTGGAACGCAGCTTGGCGGTCGGCTCGGTGCCGTCGAGCCAGATGTATTCGGCCTTGATAGCCATCAGGTGTGATCCCTTCTCGTGATCGCACGGCGGAGCCGTAAGTCCTGCACCCAACGCTTCCAAGGCGGAATTTCCCCGCCGTTGAGGATTTGTGAACAGCCTGTTAAGCACTTCCAGGTGTTACACACCGGTATTCGTGAGCACTCATCACCCAAAATCGACCCAGAAAATCTCGATCCTCCCGTATCCCCGATTCGGTCGGGTTCGTTCTTCTAGATGCGGGCGGCGATGCCGCTCGCGCTCAGGTTCAGGACGACGGGGGAGACGATGGGAAGCATCAGGCGCGGCCGCGAGACCGCTCGCCGCATCGATGTGCCCCGGCTCCTCCTCCGTACCGCGCTCGCAGCGCTCGGCTCCCTGCTTCTCGGGGCTCTGTGCGCGGCGACCGCCGCTTGGGCATCGGACGAGACCGCCGAGGCGACAGACCTTGCCGCGGTGACCGATCCGCTCGCCGCAGAGGTTTCCGACACGTCGCGCCTGGCCGCGCGGCTGGTCCCGCACAACCAGCAGGGACATCGGACGCCGGCGGCCGAGGGGGCGTCACCGGGGCTGGTGTCGGGTCTGACCGAACCGGTGGGCTCGTTGATCGAAGAGCCGGTGGACGCCGTGCAGGCGGTGCTGCGCACCGATGCGCGATCCGAACCGTCGAACGGCGAATCCGCGGGGGACCGTGCCGCTGAAGTCGTGACACCGCTGCTGGGGACCCTGATACAGGGAACGGTCTCTGTCGCACAGAGTCCCTCCTCCGCGGTGTCCGGTGTCCATGAGACCCTCGCGCCGGCGACCGACGAGGTCGAAGTGCTGGCGCGACTGGTGACCGATGGCCTCGTGCCGCCGAGCGAAGGGACGACGCCCGGGAGCGTCCCCGCCGACGGCCGGGGACAGCCGAGCCTCACCGAGCTTCAGCCGGACACCGACCCCACTGCGGCGGTGGCGGTGCTCCCCGGAGCGCCGGACGATCGATCGGCCACCGGCCCCGACTGCGCCGCCGCCCCTGAGGGCGCGCGGCCCGCGGAGCCGGACGACGGCGGAAAGCGCGTCTCGAACGCGGACACCGCACAGCCGTGGACCGAGCCCGGTCCCGCGCTGCCTGACCTGAAGACCATCCCCGGTGGAGCCGCCGGCTCGAGCACCGGTATCAGTGTGGACGGCGGTCACACCGCCGTCGACGTCTCCTCGTCCACCGACGGCGAACAGGTGTCGTTCGCCCGCTCGGTGGACAGGGGATCGGGGCGACCAATGGACCGCGCCGCCGAGCTGTCCGTCGCCCCGGACTAGTGCCTCCGCGCGTCGGCGCGGGGAGTCCGCAGCGCACTCGCAAGTGCTCTTCGATCCCACCGGTCGCAGCGCCCGAGGTCTCGACCTCGGCGGTGTCCGGCGCGCCGACGCGCGGTCAGGCCCGCACCGGCCGCCTTCGGGCGAAGGCCGGCCGAATCCGAATGAAGCCGCCCGGACCGTCGGGCGCACGACCGAGAAGGAAACGAACACCAACATGCGCAAGGTTCTTACCGTCGCAGCCGCCGCCGCCGGTGTCGCCGCCGTGGCCGCCGCCGCCGCGCCCGCCATGGCTTCGGGCACCAACTCCGGCGTCACCGCCGGCGACGCCTCGCTGGTCAACCTGGACGCCTCCAGTGCCCTGCACTGGCAGATCTGCGGCCAGAACATCCTGGCGACCTCGTTCGAGCAGGTCTGCGACAACCGCGACCACATCGGCGAGGAGGGCCCGCAGTCCGGCGTCACCGCCGGGGACCGGTCGCTGGTCAACGGCGATGTCTCGAGCCTGGCCCACTGGCAGATCTGCGGCCAGAACGTCGGCGTCGCGCCGTCGCTCTACCAGCAGTGCCTCAACTACGACCACGTGTCGGACGACGCCCAGTAAGACCGCCCGGGCGGGCCGAGGCCCGGCCCGCCCGCACCAATCCACAGAAACGGGAATCCCATGAAGAAGGCAGCATCCACGGCCCTGGTCGCCGCAGCCGGTCTCGCCGCGCTCGGCGCCGCCGCCTCGCCCGCGATGGCGCAGAACTCCGGCGTCTGGGCCGGCGACCAGTCGCTGGCGAACCTGGACGCCTCCAGTGCGCTGCACTGGCAGATCTGCGGCCAGAACATCCTGACCAACTCGTTCGGCCAGGACTGCGACAACCGCGACCACATCGGCGAGGAGGGCCCGCAGTCCGGCGTGCTCGCCGGGGACCGGTCGCTGCTCAACGGCGACCTGTCGAGCCTGGCCCACTGGAGCGTCTGCGGCCAGAACATCGGTGTGGCGCCCTCGCTCCAGCAGCAGTGCCTCAACTACGACCACGTGTCGGACGACGCCCAGTAAGACCGTCCGGGCGAGCCGGGCCGACACTGGCCCGGCAGCCCGTTCTCCATTGTCCTAGAAGGGAACACGCATCATGCGTATCTCCACCACCGCCGCCGCGGTCGCCGCCGGCGTCGCCGCGCTCGGCGCCGCCGCCTCGCCCGCGATGGCGCAGAACTCCGGCGTCTGGGCCGGCGACCAGTCCCTGGTCAACCTGGACGCCTCCAGTGCCCTGCACTGGCAGATCTGCGGCCAGAACATCCTGACGACCTCGTACGGCCAGGACTGCGACAACCGCGACCACATCGGCGAGGAGGGCTCCCAGTCGGGCGTCGTCGCCGGGGACCGGTCGCTGGTCAACGGCGATGTCTCGAGCCTGGCCCACTGGCAGATCTGCGGCCAGAACATCCTGGCCACGTCGATCGACCAGGACTGCGACAACCGCGACCACATCAGCGAGCACAGCGACGACGACGACTGGCACAAGGGCGGCAAGCCGTCCAAGGGCGTCGACCAGGGCGACTTCTAGACCGCACCGGTAGCACGCGCGTTCGCTCCGGGTTCGAATCCGACGGGGAGGTCGAAAGAGGAAATGCGATACAGGACCATCGTCGCGGCGTCGGCCGCGGCCGCCGCCGCCGCGGCGGCCGTTCCGTGCGGCGCGGCTTCGGCTTCAGGGCCGGCCTGGCTGACACCGGTGTCGCTGGAGACCGGCAGTCCGTCGCTGCTCCCCGTCGTGTGCGGGGAGGAGCCGACCGGAACGGTCATCGATCCCGCCTGCGCGGGCATCTTCGGTACGCAGCCGCCGAGCGAGGTCTACGGCGTCGAGCTGCCCGAGGTGCCACAGGCTCCGCAGGCGCCGGTGACCGACGGAGGGATGCCGTCCCTGGCCAACGTCGATCTGCGCGACTTCGCGAAATGGGAGGTGTGCGGCGTCGCCGCCGCCTCCGAGACCGCGGACGTCTCATGCGACAACTCGATCACCGAGGAGCGGCGACCGGTGGCGGCCCCGAACGGGGTCTCCCTGGTGAACGTCGACGCGACCGGTGCGCTGCACTGGAGCGTCTGCGGCGTCGCGGTGCTCTCGGAGGTGTACGGGTTCAACTGCTGAACGCAGCACACGCCCGCATGCCGTTCATACCCAATGGCCGGGGGTCCGCGCAGGACTCCCGGCCATCCCCGTGTCCGCCGCTCAGCGCCTCACCGCAGGCGCCGGCGCTCCCCGGGCTCCAGTCGCACCTCCTGCGGCTCGGCGCCCGGCACGGCCACCAGCACCCGCGTCTGCGCCGCGGCCTCCAGCTCCAGCTCCGCCACCGCCCCGGCGGCCCAGCGCAGGCGGCGCAGCGTCACCGCGCCCCTGGCGCGCAGCCCCGAGACCTCCCCGTCGGACCAGGCGCCCGGCAGTGCGGGCAGGAGCTCGATCAGCGGCACGCCGTCGAGCGTCCGGTGCGACTGCACCAGCATCTCGGCGATCGCCGCGGTGGTGCCGAAGTTCCCGTCGATCTGGAACGGCGGGTGCGCGCACAGCAGCGAGTCGTACACCCCGCCGTCCGAGTACTCCGCTTCTGATTTGCGGAAGCCGACCGGCGTGAGGAACTCCCCGAGCAGCCGGTGCGCCCGCTCGCCGTCGCGCAGCCGCGCCCACAGCGCGGTCTTCCACGCCAGCGACCAGCCCGTGCCCGCGTCCCCGCGCGCCTCCAGGCTCCGCTTCACCGCCGCCGCCAGCTCGGGGGAGTCGGCGAAGGACGAACCGGGGAAGGCCCCGTACAGGTGCGAGACGTGCCGGTGGTGGACCTCGGCCTCCTCGCGCTCCTCGGCCCATTCGAGGACGCGCCCGTCGGCGCCGATCCGCGCCTCGGCCAGGCGCGGCAGCGCCCGCTTGACCTCGGTGACGACGGCGAGCAGCTCGCCGTGGACGGTCTCGGCGACCACGTCGGCGGCCTCGAGCACGAACGCGAACAGCTCCCGCACGAGCGTGGCGTCCATCGCCGTGGTCGCGTCGATCGCCGAGCGCCCCTCGGGCGTGACGAACTCGTTCTCCGGGCTCGACGCGGGGTTGGTGACCAGGCGGCCCTCCGCGTCCTCGCTGAGCCGGTCGAGCGCGAACCTCGCGGCCCCCAGCACCACCGGGAAGCGGTCGGCCAGGAACTCCTCGTCGCGCGTGAACCGCCAGTGCTCGGCGAGGTGCATGCACAGCCACAGGCCCGCCATCGGCCACGCCTGCCAGGCGGCGCGCCCGTCGCACGGCGTGGTCAGCCGCCAGTAGTCGGTGTTGTGGTGGCAGCACCAGCCGCCCGCGTCGTAGAGCACGCGGGCGGTCTCGGCCCCGGTGCGCGCCAGGTCCTCGACGAGGTCGAACAGCGGCTCGTGGAACTCCGGCAGGGCGCACGTCTCGGCGGGCCAGTAGTTCATCTCCACGTTGATGTTCGTGGTGTAGTCGCAGTTCCACGGCGGGGTGACCTCGTCGTTCCACACGCCCTGGAGGTTCGCCGCCTGCGTGCCGGGCCGCGAGGAGGCCGCCAGCAGGTACCGGCCGAACTGGAAGGCCAGCACCGGCAGGTGCTCGTCGGCCCCGCCGCCCGCGCGGTGCCGGAGCCGCCGGTCGAGCGGCTCGCCCGAGCCCGCGTCCCCCAGGTCCAGGCGCACGCGGTCCATGACCTCGCGGTGCCCGTCCACGTGGTCGCGCAGGACCGTCGCCCAGCCGTTGGCCGCCGCGCGGCGCGCCTCGCGCTGCACGGCCTCGAGCGCGGCGCCCGGGTCGGCGGCGCTGCGCATCGCCAGGAACACCACGACCTCGCGGCAGCCGGTGAACCGGTGCCCGCCCGCGGTCGGTGCCAGCGCGCCGTCGCACCGCAGCTGCGCGTTGAGCGCCAGACCGCGCACGCCCTCGGTGCTCGAGTAGTCGGGCACGCCGCCGTGGACGTTCACCGGCGCGAACCCGGTGAACGACAGCTCGTCGAAGTCGGCCGCGGTCGAGCCGTGCCGGTGCGGCCAGGCGAAGTCGAGCGCGAGGTCGAACGGCTCCTCGGCGCTCCACCGCAGCGCCAGCACGCCGAAGCGGACCGAGGCCAGCGCCTCGTGGCGCACCCGGCCCCGCGCGGTGCGCGCGACGCCGTCGCGCAGGTCCAGCTCGCGCCGCTCGGGCTCGCCGTCCTCGGAGTGCGACACGACCAGCGAGCCCGCGGGCTGGTACGCCTGCGTGCTCTCGCCCTGGAGTCGCGTCACGAGCCGGTCGGCCTCGACGAACGCGCCGCGGCGCACCGCGGCGGCGGCCTCGGCCGCGACGCCCTCGACGCCCTCGGGCACGCGCCAGTCCCCGGTGCCCGACCAGAACCCGTCTTCGTTGAGGGCGATCCGCCCGTCCGCGAGCATCGCGCCGAGGCGGCCGTTGCCGATCGGCAGGCCCTCGTGCCAGGCCGCGGGCGCGCCGTCATAGGTCAGTTTCAAGTCGTGCGACATGCGTCCAGGATTCCAGCCGGGGACGGGGCGGTCGCGGCGGGCGGGGCCCCCGTGAGCCGCCGGGCGGGCGCCTGCGCCACACGATGCAACCTCACGGGCCTCAGAAGCGTGCAGTCATTGCCCGCTTCGAATCCGGCACGTTCGGTCCGAGGGCAGCATGACAATGGAGAACACCGACGTGACTTTCAGACTGCAAGCCCCCAAAGCCCTGCGCGCCCTCGGTGCGGCGGGCGCCGCCGGCCTCATCGGCGCCCTGGCCTTCGCCGCCCCCGCGAACGCCGACACCAAGACCATCTGGATCAACCAGGGCAACGTCCCCACCACCGCCGCCGACTTCGAGCAGTCCTGCGACCAGGTGCCCGAGAGCATCGGCGCCGACGAGGACGGCTGGGTGTTCGTCCTGCCCGGGAACTCGGGGTCGTTCGTCTCGGTCACCGCGACCTACACGGACGCGAACGGCGACTCGCGGACGTTCGGCACGGACGCCGACGGCGGCATCGACCCCGGCAACGGCACCAGCAAGGCGTACATCATCACGCCCGCGGGGTGGACCCTGACGGGGGCGAGCGCGGAGGTCGACGACACCGCCAAGGACCGGTTCAACCTGACCCACGCCTGTGCCGGCACCCCGGCCGAGGGCGGCGGGGAGACGCCCGTGCCGGGCGAGGAGACCACCGCCCCGGGCGAGGAGACCACCGCCCCCGGCCAGGACGCCTCGTCCGGCGGAGCGACCCCCTCCGGCGATGCGACCACCCCGAGCGGCGCCCTGCCGACCACCGGCGCCCCGCTGACGGTCGCCCTCGTCTCGGCCGCCGCGCTGGCCGCCGCCGGCGCCGCCGTCCTGTTCCTCGTCAAGCGCCGCCGCGCGGCGGAGGACTGGTAGCCGATGCCGCAGCGTCCGTTACGCAAGCGTTATGCAACCCTGTGAAGCGCTCCCGCGTTTAGCAACTGTCTCAGGGAAGCGATCCCAGGACTACCGCCCGCTGCTTGACGGTGCGGTCCTTGTCGAGCCCCCGGAATCCTGCCACCGGGGGCTCGACCCTCGCGCCCCGGAACCGGCCCCCCTTGGTTCCGGGGCGTCATCTTCGTCTCACCTCGCGCGCACGGGCGCCCGGGCCACTCGCCGCCGCACCGCCGGGCGCGGTAGATTACCGGCGGGTTCAGTGAAGAATCACCATCCACTCCGCGGTGCCAGCTGCCCGGCATCCGCACCGTTCCCTGGAGACGCCCACCGATGGCAACCGAAGAGCAGACCGCAGCGCCGACCCGCCCGGAGGCCGGCCCGTTCGACCGCTATTTCCGGCTCAGCGAGAACCGCACCACCTGGAAGCGCGAGATCCTCGCGGGCACCACCACCTTCCTGGCGATGGCCTACATCCTCGCCGTCAACCCCGGCATCCTCAGCTTCGGCATCGCCGAGGCTGGCGTCAGCGCCCCCAACCCCGGCGCCGTGTTCACCGCCACCGCGCTCGCCTCCGCGCTCGGCTGCCTGATCATGGGCCTGTGGGCCCGCTACCCGATCGCCACCGCCCCCGGCATGGGCCTGAACGCGTTCTTCGCCTTCACCGTGGTACTCGGCCTGGGCATCCCGTGGGAGACCGCGCTCACCGGCACGCTGGTCTCCGGCGTGCTGTTCTTCGCCCTGGCCGTCACCGGCGTGCGCGAGTGGATCATCAACGCGATCCCGGCCCAGCTCAAGCTGGCCGTGGGCGCGGGCATCGGCCTGTTCATCGCCTTCATCGGCCTCAAGGGCGGCGGCATCGTCGCCCCCTCCGAGGCGACCCTGGTGACCATCGGCGACTTCAGCTCCGGCCCGGTCCTGCTGACCATGTTCGGCCTGATCGTCACCGCCGTGTTCATGATCGTGGGCTGGAAGGGCGGCGTCTTCTACGGCATGCTCGCCACCCTCGCCGTCGGCCTGCTCACCGGCGTCGTCGAGCCCGAGCTGGCCGAGGGCATCGCCCCGAACCTCGACGCGTTCGGCGCGGCCTTCACCGGCTTCGAGGACGCCTTCACCGTCCACATGATCGCGGTCATCCTGACCATGCTGTTCGTGGACTTCTTCGACACGGCCGGGACGCTGTTCGCCGTCGCCGGGCAGGCCGGGCTGGTCAAGGACGGCAAGCTCCCGCGCGCCGGGCGCGCCCTCGCCACCGACTCGATCGCGACCTCGGCCGGGGCGGTGCTGGGCACCTCGACCACCACGGCCTACATCGAGTCCACCGCGGGCGTCTCGGTCGGCGGACGCACCGGCCTGACCGCCGTCACCACCGGCTTCTGGTTCGTCGTCTCGCTCGTGGCCTTCCCGGTGTTCGGCCTGGTCGCCGACAACCCGGCGGTCACCGCGCCCGCCCTGGTCATGGTCGGCGTGCTCATGGCCAAGGCCCTGGGCGGCATCGAATGGGACAAGCTCGAATACGCGATCCCGGCCTTCCTCATCGTGATCGCGATGCCGCTGACCTACTCGATCTCCAACGGCATCGCCCTGGGCCTGGTGGTCTTCCCGATCGCGATGGCCGCCAAGGGACGCTGGAGGGAGATCCACCCGGTCGGCTGGATGCTCGCGGCGGCCTCGGTGGGGTACTTCCTCTTCCTCGCCTGAGCGGCGAAGCGCGTTCCGAAAGGCGAAGCGGCCCGGCACCGAGGAGGTGCCGGGCCGCTTCGCCTGCCGTACTTTAGGCGGCGCGCTTGAGCGCGTCGGCGAGCTTGAGCCGCGAGCCGGTGTACAGGACGCTGCGCTTGTAGAGCGTGGCGCCCATCGCCAGGGACGCGACCGCGGCGACGGCCAGCAGCCCGAGCGCCAGGGCGACCTCCCACACGGGCACGTCGGTGATCGCCATGCGCGTCGGCATCGCGATCCCCGAGAACGGCGGCACGATCGACAGGACCTTCGCGAACGTGCTGGTCGGCGCGTTCAGCAGGAAGATCGCGCCGACGTAGCTGACGGTCAGGGCCATGATCAGCGGCGTCAGGACCGAACCGGAGTCCTCCTGGCGCGAGACCAGCGACCCGGCGCCGCCGGCGAGCGTCCCGAACAGGACGAACGCGATGAGCCACCAGCCGATCGAGGAGACCGCGGCCGAGGCCGTGCCCTCCGGCAGGGAGTCGAGCATGCCCGTCCCCGCCGCCACGCCGAGGCCGACGGCGACCATCGCGACGAGGTTGACCAGCGAGATCACGCCGAGCCCGATGACCTTGCCGCCGAGGAGCTGCCAGGGCTTGAGGCTGGTCAGGAGGATCTCGACGATGCGGCTGGACTTCTCCTCGACCACGCCCATGGCGATGTACTGGACCGGCGTCATGAGCATCATGAACATGATGACCGAGATGATCAGGCCGGTGAAGTAGTCCAGGGGACTGACCACGCCGCTCTCGTCGGACAGGGACACCGACTCCAGCGGCGGCACGCTCAGGGCCTGCTGGATCTGCTCGTCCGAGAGCCCGGCGTCGGCCAGGCCGGTCTGCACGCCCGCGGCCTGCCAGGCGGATTCGAGCAGGGCCTGGAGCTCGGTGCCGACGCCGTCGTCGCTGTAGAGCGAGCCGTCGGCCACGGCCGCTTCGACGTCGCCGTCGGTGACGGCCTCCCGGGCCTCGTCGACGCTGCCGTACGCGGTGACCTCGAAGTCGCCGATGGCGTCGAGCTGGGCCTCCACGGCCGCGGCGTTGGCGCCCGCGACGCCGATCTCGGTGGGGCCGTCGTCGCCGCCGATGATCGAGGGCAGCGCGGCGAGCACGCCGACGATGAGGACGGTGACGACGGTGCTGATGACGTTGGCCTTGGACAGGCCGCGGACGCGGATCTCCCGGCCCGCGACGAGCATCAGGCCGCGCATCTTGGACATCTCGGGGTTCTGACCACTCATTTCGTCACGGCCTCTCGGAAGATCTCGGCGATGGTGGGCTGGTCGTACGCGAAGTGCGTGACGCGGCCCGCCGCGGAGGCGACCCGCAGCACCTCCTGGTCGTCGGCGCCCTCGACGAGGTAGTCCTCGCCGTCGCGCGTGACGCTGCCGGGCAGGGACGCGGCCAGGTCCCGGGCCGATTCGACCGTGACGCGCAGCTGCTTGACCTCGCGGGCCTTGAGCTCGGCGACCGATCCGGCGGCGATGATCCTGCCCGCGCCGATGATGACGACCGAGTCGCAGAGCCGCTCGACGAGGTCGAGCTGGTGGCTGGAGAAGATGACCGGGGCCCCGGCGGCGGCGCGGTCCTTGAGGGCGGTGCCCATGACGTCGACGGCGATCGGGTCGAGCCCGGAGAACGGCTCGTCGAGGATGAGCACCTCGGGGTCGTGCACGAGCGAGACGGCCAGCTGGACGCGCTGCTGGTTGCCCAGCGAGAGGTCCTGGACGTTGTCGCCGATCCGCTCGGTGAGGTTCAGCTGCTCCAGGAGTTCGGCGGTGGACCGCTTGGCCTCGGTGCGGCTCATGCCGTGCAGTTCGCCGAAGTAGGCGATCTGGTCGCCGATCTTCATCTTGGGGTAGAGGCCGCGTTCGGAGGGCATGTAGCCGAAGCGGCGGCGCTGTTCGGCGCCGAGGGCGGCGCCGTTGTAGACGATCTCGCCGGCGTCGGCGGCGAGCACGCCCATGGCGATGCGCATGGTGGTGGTCTTGCCGGCGCCGTTGGCGCCGACGAAGCCGACCACTTCGCCCGGTTCGGCCGACAGCGACACCCCATCGAGGGCCACGGTATCGCCGAACCTCTTCTTGAGGTCCTTGATTTCGAGCATGTGTTCACCCTAAAACGGCGGTGGGCGCCGTTCGTCCGCCACCGGAAGGATTCCTTTCGGACGCGAATCCTTCCTGAGAACTACCCCCGTCTCGCCCCTGCCGTGGTGCCCCGTTCGATCAGCTTGGCGCCCAAGGTGATCGCCGCATCCGGGTGTTCCTCCCGATTGATCTGCCCCAGGAGCAGCCGGACGGCCACCGCCGCCTTCGCCGGTATGTCCTGCGCGACGGTGGTCAGCTTCGGTGTGACGTATGTCGCTATGTCGAGGTCGTCGTAGCCGACGACGGACACGTCGCCGGGCACGGCGAGCCCCGCCTCGGCCAGGCCCTCCATGACGCCGATGGCGAGGATGTCGGCGGTGGTGAAGACGGCGGTGACCTCGGGGTGCTCGGCGGCCAGGAGGCGGCCGAACTCGCGGCCGGCGGCGTGGGTGGTCTCCACGGCCGCCACCGTCGCGCCCTCCCACGGCGCGCCGGCCGCGGCGAAGGCGCTCCGGAAGCCCTCGTAGCGCTGCCGGACCACGCCGGTGTCGAAGAAGGCGGGGCCGGCGAAGGCGATGCGGCGGTGCCCCAGCTCCAGCAGGTGCCGCGCGGCCAGCTCGGCGCCGGTGAAGTCGTCCGAGCGCACGCCCAGGGCGAGCGGGTTCTCCGAGTAGCTGTCCATCGCGACCAGGGCGACGCGGCCGACGACCGCCGGGCCGAGCCGGTCGATCTCGACGTCCTGGAAGCCCAGCAGGACCGCGCCGTCGAGGTTCCACGACCGCAGCGCCTCGGCGACCTCGTTGAGGCGGGCGATGCCGCGCAGCATCAGGTGGTAGTCGTGCTTGCGCAGCTCGCGTTCGAGCACGCCGATGATCTCGACGGTGTGCGGGCTGATGGTCAGGCTGTCCTCGCCGGTCGCGGGGACGAGCAGGCCGATGATCCGGGAGGAGCGGGCGGCCAGGCTGCGGGCGGAGGCGCTGGGCACGTAGCCGCGCTGCTCGACGATCCGCAGGATGCGGTCGATGGTCGCCTGCGAGACGCGCGCCCGCTTGCCGTTGATCACATTGGACACGGTCATCGTGCTGACGCCTGCCTCGGCGGCGATGTCCTTCAGCGTGACGCGCACGTCGGCTCCTCTCGTGGTGGTCGGTGCGGACGCTCCGGTTCGCGGCGTCGGCCTCCCGGTGTTGACAAGTCTGACAGCTCGCTCTATGCTTTCGATTTAGGTATAGCGCTAAACCTAGCATGTACAGCAATTTTGCCGCGCCCCACCCCCGCGAAACCCCCGGTGCGGCACACCGACGCGAACACGAACCTGAACGGAGACACGGTGCATTCGGGCCCCCGAAACGAAGCAGACGAACCGAGCCGGCCCTGGTGGCGCGGCGCGGTGATCTACCAGGTCTACCCGCGCAGCTTCGCCGACGCGAACGGCGACGGCACCGGCGACCTCGAAGGCGTCCGCTCGCGCCTGCCCTACCTCGCCGAGCTCGGCGTCGACGCCCTGTGGTTCACCCCCTGGTACCGCTCGCCGCAGGCCGACGGCGGCTACGACGTGGCCGACTACCGGGCCGTCGACCCGGCCTTCGGCACCCTCGCCGACGCCGAGCGGCTCATCGCCGAGGCGGCCGCGATCGGCATCCGCACCATCGTCGACATCGTCCCCAACCACGTCTCCGCCGAGCACCCCTGGTTCGTCGAGGCCCTCGCCGCCGCGCCGGGCGAGGCGGCCCGCGACCGCTTCTGGTTCCGCGACGGCCGCGGCGAGGACGGCGGCACCGCCCCCACCGCGTGGACCTCCAGCTTCTCCGGCCCCACCTGGACCAGGACGCGGAACCCCGACGGCACGCCCGGCCAGTGGTACCTCCACCTGTTCGACGCCGCCCAGCCCGACCTCAACTGGGACCACCCCGAGGTCGTCGCCGAGCACGATGACGTCCTGCGGTTCTGGTACGACCGCGGCGCCGCGGGCGTGCGGATCGACTCGGCCGCCATGCTCGCCAAGGACCCCGAGCTGCCCGAGGTCGCGGACCGCCACGAGCCCGGCGCCCACCCGCACCTCGACCGCGACGAGGTCCACGACGTCTACCGCCGCTGGCGGGAGATCGCCGACTCCTACGACGACCCCCGCGTGCTCATCGGCGAGGTCTGGCTCCCCGAACCCGACCGCTTCGTCCGCTACCTGCGCAAGGACGAGATGCACATGGCGTTCAACTTCGACTTCATGACCGCGCCCTGGACCCTCGCGGCCATCCGCGACTCGATCGAGGGGACCTTCGCGGCCCACGAGGGCGTCGACGCCCCGCCCACCTGGGTCCTGTCCAATCACGACATCACCAGGCCCGTCACCCGCTACGGCCGCGAGGAGACCTCCTTCGCCTTCGACGCCAAGCGCTTCGGCACCCCCACCGACCTCGCCCTCGGTACCGCCCGCGCCCGCGCCGCCGCCCTGCTCACCGCCGCCCTCCCCGGCGTCCTCTACGTCTACCAGGGCGACGAGCTGGGCCTGCCCGAAGTCGAAGACCTCCCCGAGGGCGCCCGCCAGGACCCCATGCACCGCCGCTCCGGCGGCGCCGACCCCGGCCGCGACGGCTGCCGCGTCCCCCTGCCGTGGACCGAGTCCGGGCCGAGCCACGGCTTCGGCGACGGCGACGCGGCCGACCCCTGGCTGCCGCAGCCGCCCGGCTGGGGCGCCTACGCCGTCGAGGCCCAGCGGCGCGACCCCGGCTCGATGCTCTCGCTCTACCGCGAGGCCCTGCGCCTGCGCCGCACCGAACCGGCCTTGCGGGGCACCGACTTCGCGTGGTGCGAGACCGGCCCCGGCACGCTCGCCTTCCGCCGGGGCGAGGACCTGACCTGCGTCGTCAACTTCGGCGGCGCGCCCGCCGCCCTCCCCGACCACGCCGCGGTGCTCATCGCCAGCGCCGAGGTCCGCGACGGCCGCCTGCCCGGCGAGGCGGCCGTCTGGCTGCGGACCTGACGGCGGACCGACCCCTGCAAGTACCGAACAAGGAGCAAGTAATGAAATCCTCTCGCATCATCGCCGCGACGGCGGCCGCCGCCGTCGCGGCGGCCGGACTCGCCGCCTGCTCGGACGCCGAGGACGACGACGGCGTCACCGACATCACCGTCGCCATCGACGCCGGGCTCGAACAGGGCGCCATCGACGCGTTCAACGAGCGCGTCGCCCAGTTCGAAGCGGCCCACCCCGACATCGACGTCGAGACCCAGGAGTACACCTGGACGGCCACCACCTTCACCGCGCAGCTCGCCGGCGGCACCCTCCCGACCGTGTTCACCGTGCCCTTCACCGACGGGCGCGGCCTGATCGAACGCGGCCAGATCGCCGACATCTCGGCCCTCACCGCCGAGCTGCCCTACGCCGGCGACTTCAACCCCGAGGTCGCCGCCGCCGGCTCCGCCGCCGACGGCGGCATGTGGGCCGTCCCGTGGTCCGCCTACGGCCAGGGCCTGCACTACAACCGGGACCTGTTCGAGGCCGCCGGGCTCGACCCCGACGCCCCGCCCGCCACCTGGGCCGAGGTCCGCGCCGCCGCCGACCAGATCGCCGAGGCCACCGGCGAGACCGGCTACGCCATGATGACCAACGCCAACACCGGCGGCTGGATCCTGACCACCATGGTCTACGCCCTCGGCGGCCGCACCGAGATCATCGACGGCGACACCGCCACCGCCGCCGTCGACACCCCCCAGATGCGCGAAGCGCTCGAGACGCTCCAGGCCATGCGCTGGGACGACGACTCCATGGGCGACGAGTTCCTGTACGACTGGGGCACCGTCAACCAGGACTTCGCCTCCGGCCGCATCGGCATGTACGTCTCCGGCGGCGACCTCTACCGCTCACTGTTCACCCAGAACGCCCTCGACCCCGAGGTCTACGGCCTGGCCGCCCTGCCCCTCGAAGGCGCCGACGCGGGCGTCCTCGGCGGCGGCAACCTCGCCGTCGTCAGCCCGAACGCCGACGCCGAGCAGCAGGCCGCCGCCGTGGCGTGGATCGACTTCTACTACATGGAGAAGCTCACCGTCGAATCGGCCGCCGTCGCCGACGCCGAGACCCTGGCCGACTCCGGCCAGCCCGTCGGCGCCCCGCAGCTGCCCGTGTTCGACCGGGCCACCTACGACGAGTCCCTCACCTGGATCGAGGAGTACGTCAACGTCCCGCTCGACCAGATGGCCCCCTACACCGACCGGATCTTCGACCAGCCCCTGCTGACCGAGCCGACCCGCGCCACCCAGGAGGTCTACGCCGTGCTCGACCCCGTCCTCCAGACCGTCCTGACCGACGAGGGCGCCGACATCGGCGCCCTGCTCGAACAGGCCGAGGCCGACGCGCAGGCCGCCATGGACGCGGCCGCCTGAGCCGGAACGAGACGACCATGGCGACCACCCGCACCGATCCCGGCCGGATCGCCGCCCGGGCCGAGCCGCGCAGCGCGGCCCGGCCCGGGCGGCGCGGCCCGCGCCGCTCCGGCGGACTCCACACGCTCGTGTTCCTGCTGCCGATGCTCCTGATCTTCGCGGTGTTCTCCTGGCTGCCGATCGGCCGGGCGATCGTGATGAGCTTCCAGCAGACCAACCTCGTCACCGACCCGGTGTTCGTCGGCCTGGAGAACTTCCAGACCGTCCTGGCCGACCCGCTGCTGGCGACGGCCGTGCAGAACACCCTCTACTTCGCGCTCCTGGCGCTCCTCTTCGGCTACCCGATCCCGCTCGTCGCGGCCCTGCTCATGAGCGAGGTCCGCCGCATGCGGGGCCTGTTCAGCGCCCTGGCCTACCTCCCGGTGGTCATCCCGCCGGTGGTGGCCGTCCTGCTGTGGAAGGTCTTCTACGACCCCGGCGAGGAAGGGGTCTTCAACACCCTCCTCGGCCACGTCGGCCTCGGCCCCTACGCCTGGCTCCAGGACGCCGACATCGCCATGCCCGCCCTGGTCCTGGAGGCCACCTGGGCCGCCGCGGGCGGCACGGTCATCATCTACCTGGCCGCGCTCACCGGCGTCGACCCGAGCCTCTACGAGGCCGCCGAGATCGACGGCGCGGGCATCTGGCGCAAGATCTGGCACATCACGCTCCCGCAGCTGCGCGGCGTCCTGCTCATCACGTTCATCCTCCAGATCATCGGCACCGCCCAGGTCTTCCTGGAGCCGTTCCTGTTCACCGACGGCGGGCCCGCGAACTCCACGGTGACGGTGCTGCTGCTGATCTACCGGTACGCGTTCACCAACTCCCTGGGCGGCGACTACGGCGCCGCCACCGCCCTGAGCCTCATGCTGGCCCTCGTCCTGGCCGTGTTCTCGGCGCTGTACTTCCGACTCACCCGCTCCTGGAGCACCTCATGAGGACCGCACCGCACCGCGACCGCGGCGTCATCGCACCGGCGGACTGGCGGCGGGGCCGCGTCCGCTGGGGGGCCGGCGCCGCCCAGACCGCCCTCCTGGCCGTCCTGGTCATCGTCGGCCTCGGGCCGATGCTGTGGCTCGCCAAGTCCGCCGTCACCCCCACGCAGGACACGCTGCGCGAACCGCTCGCACTGTGGCCCAACGGGATCGACCTGGCGAACCTGTCCGAGGCGTGGACCCGCGTGGAGATCGACCAGTACTTCTTCAACACCGTGGCCCTGGCCGCGGGCGCCTGGGCCGTGCAGCTCCTGGTCGCCGCCACCGGCGGCTACGCGCTGGCGGTCCTGCGCCCCCGCTACGGCAAGGTCCTCTCCGGGATCGTGCTCGCGACGCTGTTCGTCCCGAGCGTGGTGCTGCTCGTCCCGCTCTACCTGACCGTGCTCGACCCGCCGCTGCTGGGCACCTCGCTGCTCAACAGCTTCTGGGCGGTGTGGCTCCCGGCGGGCGCCAACGCGTTCAACGTGCTGCTGATGCAGCGGTTCTTCGCGGGCCTGCCCAAGGAGATCTTCGAGGCCGCCCGCGTCGACGGCGCCGGACCCTACCGGCTGTTCTGGTCGATCGTGCTGCCGATGTCGCGCCCCATCATCGGCGTGGTCTCGGTCTTCGCCGTCATCGCCTCCTGGAAGGACTTCCTGTGGCCGATGCTGGTGCTGCCCGACCCGGCCCTCCAGCCGCTGTCGGTGCGCCTGCCCGCGCTCCAGCGGTTCGTCGAACTCGACGTCTTCCTGGCCGCGCTGGCGATCTCCACGCTCATCCCGGTGGCGCTGTTCCTGGTCTTCCAGCGCATGTTCCTCTCCAGCGCCGGGCTGGGAGGGGCGATCAAGGGCTGAGCGCGCACCGCCCGCCGCGGACGCCGGGGACGCGGCGGGCGGTGCGGCCCCTCAGGCGTGGGGGTCGAACTTGTAGCCCAGGCCCCGGACCGTCACCAGGTGGCGCGGCTTGCCCGGCTCGGGCTCGATCTTGGAGCGCAGGCGCTTGACGTGCACGTCGAGGGTCTTGGTGTCGCCGACGTAGTTCGCGCCCCAGACCCGGTCGATGAGCTGGCCGCGGGTGAGCACGCGCCCGGCGTTGCGCAGCAGCATCTCCAGCAGCTCGAACTCCTTGAGCGGCAACTGGACGTCCGTCCCGGCGACCGACACGGTGTGGCGGTCGACGTCCATGCGCACCGGCCCGGCCTCCAGGACGGTGACGATCGGGTCGTCCGGCTCGGCCGAGCGGCGCAGCACCGCGCGGATGCGGGCCACCAGCTCGCGCGAGGAGTACGGCTTGGTGATGTAGTCGTCGGCGCCCAGCTCCAGGCCCACCACCTTGTCCACCTCCGAGTCGCGGGCGGTGACCATGATGATCGGGACGTTCGAGTTCGCCCGCAGCTCCCGGCACACCTCGGTGCCGGACTTCTCGGGGAGCATCAGGTCGAGGAGGACCACGTCGGCGCCCGTGCGTTCGTACTCCTTGATGGCGGCGTCGCCGTCTCCGGCGACGGACACCTCGAAGCCCTCCTTGCGGAGCATGTAGGACAGAGCGTCGGAGAACGATTCCTCGTCTTCGACTACGAGAACGCGGGTCACGGGTCAACCTTCCCTAGCGATAAAGCATCGTCGGATCTGTCGATTGCATCCGAGTCCGGTGCCGTGGCGTCGGCCGGAAGGGAACGCGCAGGCAACATCAAGGTAAACATTGACCCGGATTCCGGCATACTCGACACTTCGACACGACCGCCGTGATTCACCGCAATGTGCTTCACGATGGCCAATCCCAGACCGGTCCCCCCGGTGGCCCGCGACCGGGCCGCGTCGACCCGGTAGAACCGCTCGAAGATCCGGTCCAGTTCCTCTGGGGGGATGCCGATCCCCTCGTCGCGGACCCCGATGCCGACGGTCCGCGAACGGGCCACCGGACCGCTCGGACGGCACCGCGAGGTGGTCACCTCCACCGTAGTGCCCTCAGGTGAATACGCGATGGCGTTGTCCACGAGGTTCTTCACGGCCATGACGAGCTGCGACTCGTTCCCGAGCACCTCCAGGCCCGCCACGCCGTTCACCTTGAGTTCGATGTCCTTCTTCTCGGCGCCGATCCGGGTCTGGTCGAGCGCCTCGGCGACGATCCGGTCCACCGCGACCGGCTCGGGGTCGGGCAGCTTCTCGGCCCCCTGGAGGCGCGAGAGTTCGAGCAGGTCGGTGATGAGGTGGGCCATGCGCGCCGACTCGGCCTGGATGCGGTCGGCGAACCGGGCCGCCGCGTCGGGGTCCTCGGCGGCGTCCTTGAGCGCCTCGGCGAGGATCTGCATCGCCCCGACCGGGGTCTTGAGCTCGTGGCTGATGTTCGCCACGAAGTCGCGCCGCACCCGCTCGACGCGGTGCAGCTCGGAGATGTCCTGGAGTTCGACCACGGCCATGCCGTCGGCCAGCGGCGTGATGCGCGCGCGCACCGCCGAGGGCTCGCCCATCATCAGCGGCGAGGGCACGTCCAGCTCGGCGTCGCGGAAGCGGCCCGAGCGCCGGGCCTGCGCCAGGAGGGCCCGCAGCGTCAGCGAGGTGATCTCGGACTCGTCGACGAGGCCGAGTCCGGCGGCGGCGGCGTTGGCGTACAGGACGCGGTTGGAGTCGTCGACCAGGCACACGCCGGTGCGCAGCAGGTCGATCGCGGCCGCCCAGGGGCGGCGGTCGGCCGGGACGGCGTTCGCCTGCGGCCGCCGGGGGGAGCGGCGGACCCGCGCCAGGGCGAGCCCCGCCGAGGCGGCGCCGAAGACGACGCCGGCGGCCATCCCCGCGAGCGCGCGCCCGGTGCTCCGGCGCAGTCCCGGGCGAGGGGAGTTCGAATCGTTATGAGGCACGTTTCCAGCGTAACCGCTCGGGGCCCCCGCACGCCCTGTGAGCACTGGCGCGAGCGGCCCGGCGCTCGCGCGCCGGGCCGTCGCCGTCGCCCCGCGGGGCGAATCGTTACTACTTCTTGCCCTGCGCCGCGACGGCGGCGGCAGCGGCGGCGGCCGCCTCGGGGTCGAGGTACTCGCCGCCGGGGACGGTCGGCTTGAGGGTCGTCTCGTCGAGCTCGTAGCGCAGCGGCATCCCGGTGGGGATGTTCAGGCCCACGATGTCCTCGTCGGAGACGCCGTCGAGGTGCTTGACCAGGGCCCGCAGCGAGTTGCCGTGGGCGGCGACGAGCACGGTCCTCCCGGCCCGCAGGTCGGGGACGATGCCGTCGTACCAGTAGGGGAGCATCCGCTCGAGCACGTCCTTGAGGCACTCGGTGCGGGGCCGCACCTCGGGGGCGAGGTCGGCGTAGCGGGGGTCGTCGGCCTGCGAGAACTTGGAGCCGTCCTCGATGGGCGGCGGCGGGGTGTCGTAGGAGCGGCGCCAGGTCATGAACTGCTCCTCGCCGAACTCGGCGAGCGTCTCGGCCTTGTTCTTGCCCTGGAGCGCGCCGTAGTGGCGCTCGTTGAGCCGCCAGTGGCGCTTGACGGGGATCCACGAGCGGGCGGCCTCGCTGAGGGCGAGCTCGGCGGTGTTGACGGCGCGGCGCAGCAGCGAGGTGTGGACGACGTCGGGCAGCAGCCCGGCCTCGGCCAGCAGCCGCCCGCCGCGGCGGGCCTCGTCCTCGCCGGCGGCCGAGAGCTTGGCGTCGACCCAGCCGGTGAACAGGTTCTTGGCGTTCCATTCGCTTTCGCCGTGGCGAAGCAGCACGAGAGTAGCGGTCATGCCCCCTATCCTGCCGCGCCGGGCGGGGACGCGCCGTAGCCTCGCCCACACGATGTGGCCGAGGTCGCTCAGGCGGCCGAAACAGACAACGGCGACCGAGGATGCCGGAAACGATGATTAGCACCGTTCACATCG
>DASTYG010000031.1:0-21301 GCA_035765105.1 Glycomyces sp. | reverse complement strand
CGGCGGGGGCTCAGACGGCGGTGATGCGCCGGACGGCTTCGGCCACGACGGCGGGGTCGCAGGGTTCGGTGTCGAGGGCGCGGTGGATGGTGAGCCCTTCGATGAGGGCGTCGACCATGCGGGCCGTCACGGGGTCGAAGTGGCGCTCGAGCGCGGCCCGCGAGCGCGCCATCCAGGCGCTGGTCAAGGCCCGGAACTCGGGCTTGCGGGCGGCGAGCGTGTACAGCTCGTGCGTGAGGACCAGGTCGCGCGGGGAGGCGAAGACCGTCCGGGTGATGATCGCGACGACCGCCTCCACGGCCTCCTCGCGACCGGCGACGGCGGCCATGTGCGCCGCGAACTCGTCGCTGATCGAGGACCCGAAACGGGTGAACGCCTCGTGGAGCAGCTCGTCCATCCCCGTGAAGTGGTAGGTCATCGAGCCCAGCGGGACGCCGGCGGCGGCGGCGACCTTCCGGTGCGAGGTCCCGTCGACCCCGACTTCGGCGATGACGTCGAGGCACGCGCCGATGATGCGATCGCGCCGCCCCGGATCAGGGCGGCGGGCTGCGGCGGGGGCGCTCATGCGGACGATCGTACACCTCACGGGCGCGGTCGCGGCCCGGCCGGCGAGCGGTCACGGGGGGCTGCCGTGGACCGCGGCGCCGTGGAGGAACGTCTGCTGGACGTTCCACACGTCCGGGTTGAGCGCCATCCGCGCCGAGTACCAGACCCGGTAGCCGGGCACGCCGTACTCGGTGTCGGCGAACATGGTCGCCCGGTACAGGTGGTCGTGCATGGACGGTTTGAGCCGCGGAATCGCCCCGAAGTGGGAGTTCGCGAAGGCGGTCGGGCTCGTCCCCGTCATGAAGACCAGGTCGCCGTCGCGGCCGGTGGAGCCCTGCGCGGTGTCGTTCAGCAGTCCGATGTAGGCGTCGCCGTCCCGGGCGACCGACAGGTGCCAGGGCTCCTTTCCGGACTGCATCGCACCGAGGGACACGGTGGACCGGGCGCCCCACTCGGCCTTGGCGGGCGTGGCGCCGCCCGCGAAGTAGACCATGCGGTTCGGCGAGGGGAGGATGTCGATCGCCCACATGACCCAGCGGCCGTCCTCGTACAGGAGCGAGGGCGACACCGGCCGCTGCGCGCTCATGGAGCTGCGCATGGCCTCGGCGGGCGCGGACCAGTTGACGCCGTCGGTGGAGGTCGAGTACTTGATGCGCTCCTGGGACGCCTCGGGGATCACGACCCGCCAGAACAGGTACATGGTGTCGTCCGGCCCCATCTGCAGGTCGGTGTCGGAGTTGTAGGGCCCCGGCAGCCCGGGCTGGTCGTCGATGGGGTTGTCCAGCCCCGCCGGCACGACCCAGGTGACGCCGTCGTCGGAGGCGGCGATGTTCGGGTCCTCGTGCGCTGAGTTACTGGAGGGATAGGGCGTGTGCGCCATCCAGTACTCGTAGCCGTTCCAGCCCCCGGGCACCCGCACGACGCTCGGGTGGGTGGTCTGGCCTCCCGCAGGGGAGACGTGGGTCGGGATCGTGCGCTTCCCGCCGTACGGCCCCCAGACCCGGTCGGGCTCCTCCAAGCGCTGGCGGTCGGGCCGCGCGCAGTCGTCCAGGTCGGTCTCGGCGTGCAGCTCGATCCGTTCGGTGCGCCCGTCCGGGGCCGTCCGCTCGAGTCCCGTCCTCAGTGCGACGCGGCCGGCGTCCCCGGGGACCGGCACTCGCCCGGACAGCGGCTCCGTTGCGGCCTTCGGCAGCTCGGCGCCGGGCTGGAGGGTGCCGCCGAGGTCGGCGTCCCGCCAGGGGCCCGGTTCGGTCCCGGTCCGGAGATCGACGTCGGCGACGGCATAGGAGTCGGCCGTGCTCGACGTGTCGGCAAGGAGGAATCCGACCTCCAGGTCGCCCCCGGCGCCGCAGACGGCCGAGTCGAAGGCGAGCGACGGCCCGGCGTCGGAGGGCTGCCGCGCCTGGGAGGGGAGGCCGAGGGCGAGCACTCCGGCGACCCCGAACGCGGTCATCGCGAGCCACTGCCGGGAGGTGATGCGCATGCCCCACCCTCTTCCTCGGATACGGGCCTGCGGCCGCGGACGCGTCTCATTCGACATGGGCGACGGTCAATCTGAAGTCGGTCAGGAGTCCGACGGGTTCGGCTCCGGTCACCCCGGACTCGCCCTCCCAGAGCACGACCGGGCCCGGCGCGTAGAAGGTCTGGCCGTACGGCGGGAACTGCGGGTCCGCGACCGGTTCGACCGGCAGCATCCGCATCGGGCCGGTGTACAGGAAGACCGGTCCCTCGGGCTTGGCGATGCCGGGGACCGATTCGGCCGCCATCTCGATGCCGGGGTTGAAGACGATCGACTGCGTCGACGTGTCGTAGCGGAAGTCCACCGGGGGCCCCGGGCGGACGGAGACGAGGACCTGGCCGAGGTCCCCGACCTCGCCGGACGGGGCGAGGACGAGGAACGAGCCGGTCATGGCCTGGTCCCCTTCGGGCCTGGTCAGGTGCGCCTCGCCCGCCAGCGCTCCGGTGTCGAGCGGCTCGGCCTGGCCGAGGATCTCGATCACCGTCCCCGGATTGCTCAGCGCGATCCGCTCGCCGCCGACGTTCGGGTCCGCAGCGGACTGCTCGACCGGTCCCCGCGCCGAACTGGCCCCGGCGGGCGCGCCAGGCGCCGGCATCGCCGCGGCGACCGCAGCGGCCAGGACGACCGCCGATGCCATCGCGACCGCGATGACGGCGAGGCGGCGCCCGCGAAAGAGGGCGGCCACTCGACCGCCGGGCCTGCGGGTCGACTTGCGTGGCATGGCCGCTCCTCCGCGGGTCCGACGTCATTGCAGGGAATGGACGGTCTCATTAGGATGGGATTCGACTAGGACGATACTCGCCACGGCCGCCCGAGGGACCGAAAGGCGCATATCGACCGAAACCGAATATCCGAACAGGCGTTCCAGTGAGCGGCGACCTCCAGCTCGGCCGCATGCAGCATCCGTGCCGTTCCCATGCAAGCGCCCTCGAAAGTAGGCAACACGATCGCCTCGCATGAGGTGATCAGATCGCCAACCCCGACTCAGTGGAGGTCACATGTCCAAGTCGCTCAAGAAGCTCGGCCGAGCCACCGCTCTCGCCACCGCCGCGACCGCCGCCGTGCTCATGCTGGCGGCCGCCCCCGCGCAGGCGAGCGGCGACGCCGACACCCAGGGCTGCCCGGCCCCCGGCTGCTGGGAATGGATCCTCTAGCCCCAGCGGTGCCGGGTTCAATGGAGTGGCACCCGACTGCACCACGTGCGTCCGCTGAGGTTTTCACCTCGGTGCACGACCGACGCGAAATGACGTGATCTGACGGGATCAACGCCGTGAGGGCTCCCCCGGCTGCAAGACGGGACTCCTGAAACGATATGGAATTCTCAACCTCCATGTCCCCCAAGGAGTCCCGTCGCCATTTCCCGGCATAGACCAGCCCCGCGGCTCACCGCCGTCAGCGACCGACAAGCGAAAGACCTCCACACGCGTGGAGGTCTTCCAGGGCAGAGGTTCGATTCCTCGGTCTTCCGCGGTCCGGATGCGGATCGATGAAGCGCTGAAAGACCGCTGAAAACCCGTCCGCTATACGTCCGCTGGGAGCCGTACTTCACCGGATTCCAGAGACTACAGCCGGACATGGCAAAACCCCGTCTACCAGTATTGGTGCTGGTAGACGGGGTTTTTGCTGGTGGCCAGGGCCGGGGTCGAACCGGCGACCTTCCGCTTTTCAGGCGGACGCTCGTACCAACTGAGCTACCTGGCCGTGCTGTGGTGAACCGACGGCTTCCCCCGTCGGCGGTAGCTACTCTACCGCACGCCGACACCGCGCATCGACACGGTGCCGGGGTGGTGAGACCTGGACCCGTAAGCGCTTCCCAAACGGTGGTGGTGCGGCGTCGGGCGTCCCGAGTACCGTACAGGGACGCCATCCTCGAGGAGGTTCCCGTGACCCGAGTCGCCGCCACGCCCCCGATGGGCTGGAACTCCTGGGACGCGTTCGGCACCACGGTCACCGAGGCCGAGACGCGGGCCAATGCGGAGTTCATCGCCGAGCACATGGCCGACTTCGGCTGGGAGTACGTCGTCGTCGACATCCAGTGGTACGACCCGGCCGCGCGGGCGGGCGGGTACAACTCGGGCACCGACCTCTGCCTCGACGGGTACGGCATCCCCCAGCCGGCCCCGAACCGCTTCCCCTCCTCGGCCGGCGGAGCGGGCTTCAAGCCCCTGGCCGACTACGTGCACGCCCTGGGCCTGAAGTTCGGCCTCCACATCCTGCGCGGCGTCCCCCGCCAGGCCGTCGCGGCCGACACGCCCGTGCGGGGCAGCGAGTACTCCGCGGCGCAGATCCCCGACCGCGAGAACGTCTCCTCCTGGATCGACGACAACTGGGGCATCGACCACTCCCACCCGGGCGGGCGCGCCTACTACGACTCGCTCGCGCGGCAGTTCGCCGCCTGGGGCGTGGACTACGTCAAGGCCGACGACATGATCGCCCCCTACCTGACCGAGGAGGTCGAGGCGTTCGCCGGCGCCGTCGGCAAGGCCGACCGCGACATGGTGCTGAGCCTCTCCCCGGGCGTGAACCTGTCGGTCGGGCACGCCGAGCACCTCAAGGCGCACGCGAACATGTGGCGAATCTCGGCCGACGTGTGGGACCGCTGGCGCGACGTCGACGCCCAGTTCGACCTGCTGCGCGACTGGGCCCCGCACGCCGGGCCCGGCCACTGGCCCGACGCCGACATGCTGCCCTTGGGCCGCATCGGCACGCGCGCCGAAGTGGGCGAGCCGCGGAACTCGCTGCTCACCCCCGAGGAGCAGCGGACCATGATGACGCTCTGGTGCATCGCCCGCTCGCCTCTCATGGTCGGCGCCGACCTGCCCGCCTCCAGCCCGGAGACGATCGAGCTGCTCACCAACACCGAGGTGCTCGCGGCCCAGCGCAGCGGGGCCGACGCGCGGGAGGTGTGGCGCGAGGGCAAGCGCGTGGCGTGGGCCTCGGCCGACGGCGCGTACGCGGCGGTGTTCAACCGCGGGAGCGAGCCGGTCGAACTGAGCCTGCCGTGGGCCGACCTCGGCGTGCCCGAGCCGCGGGCGGTGCGGGACTGCTGGGCGCGGGCGGACCTGGGCGCCGACGCGGAGCTGCGGGTCAAGCTCCCCGCCCACGGCTCGGCCCTGTACCGGCTGGCCTGAGGCGGGCGGGGAGCGCCGTCTCATTCGGGCACGGCGACCCACTGGACGAGTTGGACGACCACGCCGTTCGGGTCGGTCGCCTGGAAGTAGCGCTCGCCCCACTCCTCGGTCTCGATCGGCGTGGTGATCGCGACGCCTTCGCCGCGGAGGCGGTCGTATTCGGCGTCGATGTCCGCGACGACGAAGACCAGCAAGAGGCCGTCCGCCGGGCCCTTGGCGCTCTCGGGTTTGAACGTGGGCAGGCCGGTGCGCAGGTAGATGACGTTGAACCCCGCGTCGGGGCGCGAGAGCGAGACGAAGCCGTCGGCCGACATGTCCTCTTCGAAGCCGTAGTGGCGCTTGAGGAACGCGGCCGAGGCGGCGGGGTCGGCGACATTGAGCGAGACGGCCGATGAGGTGATCTGCATGAGCGGCTCCTTCATTTTTCTTCGTACGTTGTATATTGTACATAGTACGACGTACAGCGTACAAGTTTCCGGCTAGGATCGTGCCGTGACCTCCGCTACCGCCGACGCCCCGAAACCGACGCTCCTCGAACTGCTCTGGCGGCGGGCCCCGGCCGCGCCCCGGCGGGGGCCGCGCAAGGCCCTCACCGTCGACGCCGTGGTGGCGTCGGCGATCGCGATCGCCGACGCCGAGGGCCTCGACGCGGTCACCATGCGCCGCGTCGCCCAGTCCCTGGACGTCGCGCCGATGACGCTCTACACCTACGTGCCCGCCAAGGCCGAGCTCATCGTGCTCATGCTCGACGCCCTGTACGCGGCGATGGAGCGCACCGGGACCGAGGGGCGCCCCTGGCGCGAACGGCTCGCGGCCGTCGCCCGCGACAACTACGCGATGTACCTGGCCCACCCGTGGGCGGCCGCGGCCTCCCAGACCCGGCCGCCGCTGGGACCGGGCCAGTGCGCCAAATACGAGCACGAACTGCGCGCCTTCGCGGACACCGGCCTCGACGACATCACCACCGACGACGCGCTGTCCCACCTGCTCGCGTTCGTGCGCACCGCCGCCGCCGACGCGGCCCGGGCCGACGCCGAACGCGAGGCGAGCGCGATGAGCGACCGGGAGTGGTGGGAGGCCAACGGGCCCTTGCTGGCCGAGGTCCTCGACCCCGAGCGGTTCCCGACCGCAGTGCGGGTCGGGCAGGCGGCCGGAGAGGCGCACGACGCGGCCTTCGACCCGCGGCACGCCTTCGACTTCGGACTCGAGCGCACCCTCGACGGGCTCGCGGCGCTCATCGAGAGGTGAGCGGTCCCCGCATCGGCCGCTACGGTTCCCGCCCGCGACCCCGCGGGTCATGCGTCCGACGCGCGCTCAGGGGCGCAGCGGCGGATGGAGTCGGCCCATCGTCCACTTGCGGCGCGTCGCCACCACCGCGGCCGTCGCCGCCAGCGCGGCCGCCAGATAGGCCGCCAGCACCGCCAGCGCCAGCAGCAGCTGCCGCGTCTCGCCGCCGCTGACGGTCACCCGCAGCGCGTCCACCGCGTGCGTCATCGGCAGCCACGGATGGATCACCTGGAAGAACGCGGGCCCCGTCGCCACCGGGTACAGCCCGCCCGAGGCGGCCACCTGGACGACGAGCAGCACCGCCAGGAGCAGCAGCCCCGCCGTGCCCAGGGCGAGCTTGCACAGGTGCGCCACGGCCGTGAACGTCAGCGCCGTCAAAAGGCACAGCCCGATCGTCGCCAGGACGTGCTTCGGATCGAGGCCGAGGCCGACGTCCAGCACGAGGTACAGCGCCAGCGCGCTGAGGACGCCCAGGGCGGCCCCCGCCAGCCAGCCGCCGAGCGCGACGGAGGGCGAGCGCAGCGGGCCCGCCAGCGCGCGCGGGTTCACCGGGCGCAGCAGCAGGTAGGCGACCGCCCCGAACAGCCACAGTGCGACCGCGATGACCAGCGGCGCCAGGCCGCGCCCGAGCTCCCCGGCCGCGTTGCGCGTCTCCTCGTCGATCGCGACGGGGCTGCCGTACGCCTCGGGGCTCGCGGCCTCCTCGGCGGCGCTGTCCGTGGAGGGCGCCTGCGGGCGGGCGTCGCCCAGGCCCGAGACGACGGCGTCGGCGCCGTTGTAGAGCTCGTCGAGCCCGCTCGCGAGGTCGTTCGACGTGGCCTCGGCGTCGGCGACGCCGACGGCGACCTGCCCGGCGGCGTCGGCCACATCCGCGGCGCCGGTCCGCAGGGCCCCGAGCTCCTCCGCGGCCGTCTCCAGTGCGTCCTGCTGCGTGCCCTGGACGGCGGCGTCGGCGCTCTGGACGTCGGCCGCGGCGCTCTCGGCCCGGTGCACGTGCTCCCACAGCGTCTCGCACGCGAAGCTGTCGCCGGTGTTCCTGCACAGTGCGCTGTAGGCGCCGCCGAGCGCGGTGGCGTCGGCCACGATGTCCGCCCCGGCCTTCGATCCGGCCTGGATCCGCGCCCAGTCGTCGGCGAGCGAGCCGACCGCGGTCGCCGAGTCGCCGACCGCGCCGTCGAGCCCGCTGGAGACCTCCTCGGCGCCCGCCGCGGCGTCCTCGGCCACGTCCGCGAGCCCGGACAGTCCCGTGTGGAGCGATGTGGCGTCGGCGGCCGCGTCGCCGATCCCGCCGGTGAGGCCGCCGAAGAGCGTCTCGCCGAAGGCGGCGTAGACGGCGGTCGTGATCTGGTGCTGGAGTTCGCGCTCGGCGGTGGCGGTCATGACGCCCGCGAGGTAGCCGTTCGCGTCGTCGCGGGTGAACGTGACGCTCGCGCGCACCGGCGCGCCGTCGGCGAGGCCGACGACCTCCGCCGAGAAGCCCTCGGGGATCGTGACGACCATGTAGTAGTCGCCCGCCGCGAGGCCGGCGTCGGCCTCCTCGGCGTCGGTGAAGCGCCAGTCGAAGACCGGGTCGGCCCGCAGCCGCTCGACCAGCCGCTCCCCGCCGTCGACCTCCACGACCTCGCCGCCGCGCTCCAGCGCCGCCCCGGCGTCCTCGTTGACCACGGCCACGGGCAGCTCGTCGGTCGACCCGTACGGGTCCCAGGACGACCACAGGTACAGGCCCGCGCAGAGGGCCGGGAGCAGCACGATCGCGGTCACCGCGAGGGCGCGGACGGGACGGCCGCGGTAGCGGCGCAGTTCCAGGCGGGCGAGTCTGAACGGGCTCACAGCGCGTCTCCGTTCCGGTCGCGGCCCGCGTCGAAGTCGGGCGCGCGGACCATCGAACTGGTCCTGAGGTCGAGGACGATGTCGGCGGGCGGGTCGTGGCGGGCGCACGAGGCGATGACGAGCTGCCCGGCGTCGGCGACGGCCCGGAGGGTCTCGAAGACGCGCTCGCCGCCGGCGCCGTTGAGGTCCTCGTCGGCGTCGTCGACGACGACGGCGGGCGTGCGCGAGGCGGCGGCGCAGGCGATCGCGAAGCGGACCTGCTCGAAGCGCGGCAGCAGCCCGACCGTGTCGCCGGTGTCGACGTCGACGCCGAGGCGGTCGAGCCAGGCGCGGATGTTGGCGGCGGTGGCGGCCTTGCGGGAGACGGCGGTGGTCTCCTTGATGCAGTCGCCGACGGTGTGGCGGCCGTCGAGCCCGATCGCGGGCGCGGCCTGGGCGACGGTGAAGCGGCGGCGGATCTCGGCGGGCCTGGACCGGCCTTCGACGCTGAGGGTGCCCCCGGCCAGGGCGAAGCGCCCGGCGAGGGCGAGCAGGAGCGAGGTGCGGCCGTCGCCGCCTTCGCCGGAGACCGCGACGAGCTGCCCGAGCTCGGCGCGGAGGCAGACGTTGGCGAAGACCGGACCCCGGCGGCCCTTCCCGGTGAGCCGGTCGGCGGCGAGGAACGGCGGCCCCGCGTGGGGCCGCTCGAAGACGACGGTCCGATCGAGGACGACGGTGGCGCTCTTGTCAGCGGACACCGGCGTCGCCTCGTCGCGCTTCTCGCTCATGCCACCATCCTCACAGCTCCGACCGCCCCGAATGGAGTGATTCGGCGACATTCGCGCCCCCTGGGCGTTACCGGCCGGTAGCGCCCGGCCACCGGGGCGGCGCGCGGCGCCCGCCCGCGCGATCCGCAGGCCCTACAGTTGAGCCATGTCAGATGAGCAAGCTGTCCAGAGGCCGGTCGCGCCCCGCCGCGACCACCCGCGAACCCACCACGGCGACACCGTCAACGACGCCTACGCCTGGCTCAAAGACCCCGAGGACCCCGAGGTCCTCGACTACCTGCGGGCCGAGAACGCCTACGCCGAAGCGCGCACCGCGCACCTCGACGGGCTGCGCAAGGCCGTCTTCGGCGAGATCAAGGACCGCACCCAGGAGACCGACCTGTCGGTGCCGGTCCGCAAGGGCGGCTGGTGGCGCTACGGGCGCACCGAAGAGGGCAAGCAGTACGGCATCCACTGCCGCGTCGCCGCAGAGGGCGACACCCCTCCGAACGTCGAGCCGGGCGTGCCGGTCGAAGGCGAGCAGGTCCTCCTCGACGGCAACGAGCTCGCCGAGGGCCACGACTTCTTCTCCCTGGGCGTCCTCGACGTCTCCCCCGACGGCAACCTCCTCGCCTTCGGCGTGAACTACACCGGCGACGAGCGGTTCACCCTCCAGTTCAAGGACCTGCGCACCGGCGAGGTCTTCGCCGACCGGATCGAGGGCGTGTTCTACGGCGGCGCGTGGTCGGCCGACGGCTCGGTGTTCTTCTACACCAAGGTCGACGACGCCTGGCGGCCCCACCAGGTGTGGCGCCACGTCCTCGGCCGGGACGAGGACGTGCTCGTCTACCAGGAGGACGACGAGCGGTTCTGGACCGGGATCGACCTCACCCGCTCCGAGCGGTACCTCATGATCGTGTCCGGCTCGAAGATCACCAGCGAGATCCGCTACCTCGACGCCGCCGACCCCACCGGCGAGTTCACCGTCTTCGGAAACGGCCGCGAGCAGGGCGTGGAGATGCAGGTCGACCACCAGGGCGATCGCTTCCTCGTGCTGCACAACAAGAACGCCGAGAACTTCACGCTCGGCTGGGCGCCGGTCGACGACACGGCCGCGTTCAACGAGATCCTGCCGCACGACCCGGCCGTCCGGCTCGAATCCGTCGAGGCGTTCAAGGACCACGCCGTGGTCTCGATGCGCCGCGACGGGCTCTCGCAGGTGGCGATCCTTGAAGGCGGAGCCGGAAAGGACCACGGGCAGGGCCCGGACGCGGAGGGCGCGCTCACCGAGATCGCCTTCGACGAGCCGATCTACGCCGTCGGCGCCGGGGACAACCCCGACTACGCCTCCCGGCTCCTGCGCCTGGGCTACACGTCGATGGTGACGCCCTCCTCGGTGTACGACTACGACATCGACGCCGCCGAGCTGCACCTGCGCAAGCGCACCCCGGTGCTGGGCGGCTTCGACCCGGCCGCCTACCGGCAGTACCGGGAGTGGGCCACCGCCGCCGACGGCACGAAGGTCCCGATCTCGATCGTCGCCCGCGCCGACGTCGCGGCAGACGGCACCGCGCCGTGCCTGCTGTACGGCTACGGCTCCTATGAGCACTCGATCGACCCGTACTTCTCGATCGCCCGCCTGAGCCTGCTCGACCGCGGCGTGGTCTTCGCGATCGCGCACGTGCGCGGCGGCGGCGAGATGGGCCGCCAGTGGTACGAGCAGGGCAAGCTCCTGCACAAGAAGCACACGTTCACCGACTTCGTCGACGCCGCAGGGCACCTGGTCCAGGCGGGCTGGGCCGCGCCGGACCGGATCGTCGCGCGCGGCGGCTCGGCCGGGGGCCTGCTCATGGGCGCGGTCGCCAACCTCGCGCCCGAGCGGTTCGCGGGCATCCTCGCCGACGTGCCGTTCGTCGACGCGCTGAACACCATCCTCGACCCGACGATGCCGCTGACGGTCATCGAATGGGAGGAGTGGGGCAACCCGCTGGCGTCCGCCGAGGTCTACGAGTACATGAAGTCGTACTCGCCCTACGAGAACGTCACCTCGGTGCGGTACCCGTCGATCCTGGCCGTGACCAGCCTCAACGACACCCGCGTCGGCTTCCACGAGCCGGCCAAGTGGATCGCGCGGCTGCGCCACGAGAGCCCGGAGTCCGACGTGATGCTCAAGACCGAGATGGAGGCCGGGCACGGCGGCCGGTCGGGCCGCTACGACGCCTGGGAGGAGGAGGCGTTCAACCTGGCGTGGGTGCTCGACACGCTGGGGGCGGCGCCGACCGACTGAGGCGCGGCCGGACGGCCGCACCGGGAGCCCTGCGCGGGCCTCAATCCGCGTAGGGCTCCTCGTCGTCCTCGGGCACCTCCGCGGCCTGGTCGGCCGCGTCGGCGGCGTCGGCCTCGTCGGGCACGAACCCCACCTCGTCGGCCGCCACGTCCTCCGGGTCGTCCCCGCCCTCGTCGTCGGCGGAGTCGGCCAGGTCGAACTCCGACGCCTCGTCGAAATCGTCGGTCCATTCCTGCTGATAGCTCATGTCCCCCACGGTAAGGCCCAGGGCGCCGGACGGCGGGCGAACGGCCAGGTAGCCTGGGTAACGCCTTCACATGCCCGTGGGCGAGGCTTCATCGGGTCGCAACGCTCCGATGGAGTGGTCAGACAGCGGCGTCTGAATCCCAGTCCCCCGGTCGGGGAATGATCAACGACTCATCTAAGGAGCAGGCAGCATGCCTATCGCAACACCTGAGGTTTACAACGAGATGCTCGACCGGGCGAAGAAGAACTCCTTCGCCTACCCGGCCATCAACGTGACCTCGACCCAGACCCTCAACGCCGCGCTGGCCGCCTTCGCCGAGGCGGAGTCCGACGGCATCGTGCAGGTCTCCACCGGCGGCGCGCAGTACGTCTCCGGCCCGACGGTCAAGAACATGGTCTCCGGCTCCATCGCCCTGGCGACCGCGGCGCACGAGATCGCCAAGAACTACCCGGTGAACATCGCGCTGCACACCGACCACTGCCCCAAGGAGAACCTCGACAAGTTCGTCCGCCCGCTGCTGGCGGTCAGCGAGGAGCGCGTCGCGCGCGGCGAGAATCCGCTGTTCCAGTCGCACATGTGGGACGGCTCGGCGGTGCCGCTGGCGGAGAACCTGGAGATCGCCCAGGAGCTGCTGGAGCGCACCTCCAAGGCCAACATCGTCCTCGAGGTCGAGATCGGCGTCGTCGGCGGCGAGGAGGACGGCGTCGAGGCCGAGATCAACGACAAGCTGTACACGACCGTCGCCGACGCGCGCGCCACCGTCGAGGCCCTCGGCTCCGGTGAGCGCGGCCGCTACATGGCCGCCCTGACCTTCGGCAACGTCCACGGCGTGTACAAGCCGGGCAACGTGCGGCTGCGTCCGGAGATCCTCAAGGAGATCCAGGACGAGATCGGCAAGGAGCTCGGCAAGGACAAGCCGTTCGACCTGGTCTTCCACGGCGGCTCCGGCTCGACCGAGCAGGAGATCAGCGACGCGGTGGACTACGGCGTCATCAAGATGAACATCGACACCGACACGCAGTACGCGTTCACCCGCCCGATCGTCGACCACATCTTCCGCAACTACGACGGCGTGCTCAAGGTGGAGGGCGAGGTCGGCAACAAGAAGGCCTACGACCCGCGCGCCTACGGCAAGCTCGCCGAGGCCGGCATGGCCGCCCGCATCGTCGAGGCCTGCCAGCAGCTGCGCAGCGTGGGCAACAAGATCAAGTAGCAGCAGACGCCGCTTCCCGGGCCCGGACCGCGAAACGGTCCGGGCCCGGCCGCCGTCCGGTCCTCATCCGCCCGGCCCGGGCGGCTCGGGCCGGCGGGCGACCGCCGCTTCGAGCGCGGCCCAGTCGGACCGCCTGATCAGCATCGTGTTGACCTGCACCTCTTCCCAGGCGCCGTTGCGGCGCACCACGAACAGGCGTTCGCCGTCGACGGCGATCCGGTCCCCCGCCCCGACCTCCACCTTGTCGACCCGGCTGTGGCCGCGGCTGACGATCCGGTGCGGTTCGATCTCGATCAGGGGGAAATTGCGGAACACGACGACGAGACCGGCGGCGAGCCCGGCCCCCGCCGCCCAGATCAAGTGGAAGCCCTCGCCGGTCGACGCGTAATCCAGCGCCCCGCCCACGGCGAAGACGAGCATGAGGGCGCCGATCGAAGCGGGGAACCAGAGAGCAGTGCGCACGGTGCAGTTCACCCCTCAGATGTAGCACATGCGTTCACATAGGTCGGTCCCTCATGACGCAGAGCGGGGCCCGGCCGTGATCGGCCGGGCCCCGCTGCGTCCGCTCGTGCTACTTGGCGAACCAGACCGTCGAGCCGGCCGGGAGGCGGCCTTCGACGAGGTCGGCGCTCGCCAGGAGCACCTCGCCGCCGAAGGCGTCGAGCGCCAGCGGCTCGTCGCCGAAGTTCACGACGCACACCAGGGCGCCGTTGTCGAACGCGAACGCGTTCTCGCCCGGCTCGTCCAGCCAGGTCAGGCCGGTGGCCTTGTGCTCCTTGCGGAGCGCGATGACCTTGCGGTAGAACTCCAGCGTGGAGCCCGCGACGCCGTCCTGGGCCTCGACCGACAGTTCGCCCCAGCCCTCGGGCTGCGGCAGCCAGCCCGCGGCCTCGCCGAAGCCCAGCGAGGGGCCCTCGGTCTTCCACGGGAGGGGCACGCGGCAGCCGTCGCGGCCGATCTGCTCGCCGTCGGTGCGGAAGAACGTCGGGTCCTGGCGGACCTCGTCGGGCAGGTCGAGCACCTCGTTGAGGCCCAGCTCCTCGCCCTGGTAGACGTACACGACGCCCGGCAGCGCGAACAGCAGCTGCGTGGCGGCCTTGGCGCGGGCCAGGCCGATCGGGCCGTCGCCGTAGCGGGTGACGTGCCGGTGCACGTCGTGGTTGGACAGCACCCACGTGCACGGGGCGCCGATGCCGGCGTTGTTGGCGATCTCGGCGTCGATGGCCTTGCGGAAGTCCGAGGCGTCGAACGGGGCCAGCACGAGGTCGAAGTTGAACGCCTGGTGCAGCTCGTCGGGCCGCAGGTACAGCGCCCGGCGCTCGGCCGAGTCGGTCCACGCCTCGGCGACGAAGATCCGGTCGCCCTCGTACTCCTCGATGATCGGCCGCCAGGTGCGGTAGATCTCGTGGACGCCGTCCTGGTCGAAGAACGGCGCCTGCGTGGTGCCGATCATCTCGATCGTGCCGTCACCGCCGGTGTCGGGCAGCCCCGCGGCCTTGACCATGCCGTGGGCGACGTCGATGCGGAAGCCGTCGGCCCCGCGGTCGAGCCAGAACCGCAGGATCGAGTGGAACTCGGCGTGGACCTCGGGGTTGTCCCAGTTCAAGTCCGGCTGGGTGGAGTCGAACAGGTGCAGGTACCACTGCTTGCCGTCGGGGGTCTTGCTCCAGGCCGGGCCGCCGAAGATCGACTGCCAGTTGTTCGGGGGCGTGTCGGGCCCGGCCGGGTCGACGTCGCGGAAGTGGTAGCGGGCGCGCTCGGCGCTGCCCGGGCCCGCGGCCAGCGCGGCCTTGAACCACACGTGCTCCGAGGAGGAGTGGTTGGGGACCAGGTCGACGATGATGCGGATGCCGGCCTCGTGGGCGGCCTCGCGCATGGCGTCGAAGTCCTCGAGCGTGCCGAAGCGCGGGTCGACGTCGCGGTAGTCGGCGACGTCGTAGCCGCCGTCGTTCTGCGGCGAGGCGTAGAACGGGGAGAGCCAGATCGCGTCGACGCCGAGCTTCGCGAGGTAGGGCATCCGATCGCGGACGCCTGCGAGATCGCCCATGCCGTCGCCGTTCGCGTCGGCGAAGGAGCGCGGGTACACCTGGTAGATGACCGCGTCGCGCCACCAGTTAGTCATGCGTGTGTCGTCCTCTCTCATTGGGGTGCCGCACCGGTGGAGCCGCGTACGACGAGTTCGGGCCGGAACAGGTATTCCGACGACGGCGTGGGCTGCCCGGCTATTTCGTCGAGCAGCGCCCGGGCGGCGGCGGTGGCGATGTCGCGCACCGGCTGCCGCACGGTCGTGAGCGGGGGGTTGGTGTGGGCGATGAGGGGGGAGTCGTCGTAGCCGACGACGGAGAAGCCGCCGGGGACCTCCAGGCCGCGCTCCTCTGCGGCGCGGATGGCGCCCAGGGCCATCAGGTCGGAGCCGCAGACGACGGCGGTGGCGCCGCGGTCGATGAGGCGGGAGGCGGCGGCGTGGCCGCCCTGCTCGCCGAAGAGGGTCAGCTCGATCAGCTCGGGTCCGATGTGCTGCATGGCGGCGCGGTAGCCGCGGATCTTGCGCTGGACGGGCCAGTAGCGGTCGGGCCCGGAGACCAGGCCGATGCGGGTGTGGCCGAGGCCGGCGAGGTGTTCGACGGCGATGCGGGCGGCGACGGCGTCGTCGCAGGAGAAGGACGCGGCTTCGACGCCTTCGGGGTGGCCGGTGATGAAGGCGACCGGGAGGCGCTTGTCCTTGAGCTCCTGGTAGCGCTCGGTGCTGGCGAGGGTGTCGGCGTGGAGGCCGGAGACGAAGATGATGCCCGCCACCGAGCGCTCGCGGAGCATGTCGACGAACTCGTCCTCGGAGACCCCGCCGGGGGTCTGCGTGCACAGCACCGGGGTGTAGCCCGAGCCGGCGAGGACGTTGGAGATCGTCTGCGCGTAGACCGGGAAGATGGGGTTCTCGAGTTCGGGCACGACCAGGCCGATGAGGCCGATGGCGTGTTTGCGAAGGGCCGGGGGCCGTTCGTAGCCGAGCACGTCGAGGGCAGTGAGGACGGACTGCCGGGTCTGTGCCCCGACGCCGGGTTTGTCGTTGAGCACCCGTGAGACCGTTGCCTCGCTGACCCCGGCCTGTCGAGCGATGTCGGAGAGTCGAAGCCGCATGATGACAGCGTAGCCTATCTGAAATTAGGCAACAGTTTGATTGCAAGGGTTTCCTGTTTCTGAAACATCTTGCTAATCTTCGAAGGGTCAGGGGTGCTCACCCATGATCCTTATCACGGCCCCTTCCGAGGGGCCGCCCTCAATGAGGAGAGGTACAGAAAATGCGTAGAAGGACCATCGGCACCGCCGCAGTCTCCGCCGCCGTGCTCGGTGCGGCCGCCGCCTGCGGTTCCGACGACGACGGCGGCGACGAGAGCACCGGCTCGGGCGAGCAGGAGTTCTCCGGCGAGCTGGTCATCTGGGCCGACGAGACCCGCACCCCGGTGCTCAAGGAGTTCGTCGCCGACTTCGAGGCCCAGGTCGGCGTCAAGGTCACCGTCGAAGAGCACGTCGAGACCCTTCGCGAGGACTTCCTCGCCGCCGCCGAGCAGGGCCAGGGCCCTGACATCGTCGTCGGCGCCCACGACTGGTCCGGCCAGTTCGCCGCCGACGGCGTCATCGTCCCGGTGACCCTCGGCGAGGACAAGTCCGCGGCCCTGAACGAGACCTCCCTCAAGGCGTTCACCGTCGACGGCAACCTCTACGGCGTGCCCTACGCGCTGGAGAACCTGGCGCTCATCCGCAACACCGACCTCGCCGCCGACGCCCCGGCCACCTTCGAGGACCTCATCGCCGCCGGCGAGGCCGCCGGCACCGACGAGGTCCTCACCATGGAGGTCGGCGTCGACGGCAACGCCTACAGCGCCTACCCGCTGTTCTCCTCCATGGGCGGCTACCTGTTCGCCGACGACGGCCAGGGCAACCTCGACCCGAACGACGTCGGCGTCGACTCCGAGGGCGGCATCGCCGCGTTCGAGAAGTTCGCCGAGCTGGGCGAGGCGGGCGTCCTCAAGACCACGCAGGACGCCTCGAACGTCATCCCGTTCTTCGTCGACGGCAAGACCGCGTTCATGATCTCCGGCCCCTGGGCCCTCACCGACGTCCAGGCCGCGGGCATCAACTACGAGGTCACCGCCATCCCCGGCTTCGAAGGCCAGAACCCGGCCGCGCCGTTCCTCGGCGTGCAGGGCTTCTACGTCTCGGCCACCGCCTCGAACGCCCTGTTCGCGCAGGAGTTCGTGACGAACTACGTCCTCACCGAGGAGCTCCAGCTCCAGCTCGCCGAGGCCGGCGGTCGCCTCCCCGCGCTCACCGCCGCCGCCGAGACCTACTCGGCCGACAACGCCGACATCCAGGGCTTCGCCGCCGCGAGCGAGGACGCCGTCCCGATGCCGAACATCCCCGCGATGAACGCCGTCTGGGAGCCCTTCGGGCGCGCCGAGGCCGACGCCATCGACGGCGCCTCCACCGGCGAGGAGGCCGCCACCTCGGCGGCGCAGAGCATCCGCGACGCGATCGCCTCCTAGACCCGGCCCGGCAAGCACCCCCCGAAGAGCGAAGGAGCGTAATCCGTGCTCGACCGACGTTCCCGGACGGCCGGCTCGGCCACCGCGACGGGCATGATCGCCAAGATCGCCGTGCTCGCGCTGGTGACCGGTCTGGCCGTCTGGGCGGCGTTGCCGCTCATCGGCGCCGAGGCCTGGTGGGCCCTGGCGCTGGAGGCGGCGATCGTCGCGATCGTCTTCTACACCTATCTACAGCGGCGCGCCATCCCGGTGAAGTACCTCGTGCCGGGCACGCTGCTGCTCATCGCCTTCCAGATCCTGCCGGTGGTCCTGACCGTCGGCACGTCCTTCACCAACTACGGTGACGGGCACCGGGTCGGCAAGGACCAGGCGATCGAGGCGATCGTGGCCGCGGGCGTCCAGCAGACGCCCGGCGGCACGACCTACCTCGTCGCCGTCGGCGAATCCGCCGACGGCGAGCTCTCCCTGCTGCTGACCGACACCGCGGACGGCTCCACCTGGGCCGGCACCGAGGCGGGGCTCAGCGAACTCGACGACGCCCGGACCGACGAGGCCGGCCGCGTCACCGACGCCCCCGGCTACACCGTGTGGGACCTCGCCGAGCTCAATGAGCGCCAGGGCGAGCTGGCCGAGCTGGCCGTGCCCACCGGCCCCGAGACCGGCATCAGGGTCCAGGGCCTGTCGGCGTTCGAGGGCTCCTCCACCCGCTCCTACGACGAGGGCTGCGACTGCATCACCGACTCGGCGAGCGGCACCGTGTGGCACGCCGACGACGCGACCGGCACGTTCCTGACCGAGGACGGCGACGCCGCCCTGGTCGGCTGGAAGGTCCAGATCGGCTTCGACAACTACCTGGCCGTGCTGACCGACCCCGACATCCGGGGCCCGTTCTTCGGCGTGTTCGTGTGGAACATCGCCTTCGCGGCCGGATCGGTGCTGCTGACCTTCGCGCTCGGCCTCGGCGTCGCGATGGCGCTCAACCGGCCCGGCATGCGCGGCACCAAGGCGTACCGGGCGGTCATGATCCTGCCCTACGCCATGCCCTCGTTCGCGATGATCCTCATGTGGGCCCAGATGTTCAACCGCGACTTCGGGCTCGTCAACGACCTGCTGGGCCTGAGCGTCAACTGGTACGGCGAGACGTGGGCGGCCAGGACGATGGTCCTGGCGGCGAACACCTGGCTCGGCTTCCCCTACATGTTCCTCATCAGCCTCGGCGCGCTCCAGGCCCTCCCGGCCGACTCGCTGGAGGCGGCCAAGATCGACGGGGCGACCGGCTTCACCGCCTTCCGCAAGATCACCCTGCCGCTGCTGCTGGTGGCGCTGACGCCGCTGCTCATCTCCAGCTTCGCGTTCAACTTCAACAACTTCAACATCATCGAGCTGCTCAGCGGGGGCGCGCCGTTCCGCTCCGGTGAGGCGATCGGCGGCACCGACCTGCTCATCACCTACGCGTTCCGGCAGGCCTTCGGGTCCTCCTCGGCCGACTACGGCTTCGCGAGCGCGGTGAGCGTGTTCATCTTCATCATCGTCGCGTCCATCTCGGCGTTCATGTTCCGGACCACCCGCAACCAGGAGGAGGTGTACTCATGACCCGCACTTCCGACACCGCGCGGCCCGCCAGGGCCGCCAAGGGCGGACGCCGGGGCTTCGCCAAGTGGGCCGGCGACACCGGCTGGCGGCACCTGGTCGCGATCGCGGTGGTGGTCTTCGCCGTCATCCCGATCCTCTACGTCGTCTCGGCGGCGTTCAACCCCAAGGGCACGCTGTCGGCCACGAGCCTGCTGCCCAGCGGGTTCAGCACGAACAACTTCGAGCGGCTGTTCACCGAGGACAACATCCCCTTCGGGCGCTGGTTCATGAACTCGCTGGTGATCGCCATGCCCGCGGCGTTCATCTCGATCTTCATCTCCTCGCTGGCGGCGTACGCCTTCAGCCGGTTCCGCTTCCGGGGACGGCGGCCGATGCTGCTGTTCCTGCTGCTGATCCAGATGTTCCCGGCGTTCCTGTCGGTGGTGGCCCTGTACCTGATCTTCGGGGCCATCGGCGACTACTACCCGGTGGCGGGGCTGAACTCGAAGCTGGGCCTGATGCTCGTCTACATGGGCGGCGCGCTGGGCGTCTCGACGTGGCTGATGAAGGGCTTCTTCGACACGATCCCGAAGGAGCTGGACGAGGCGGCCACGATCGACGGGGCGAGCCACGCGCAGATCTTCTTCGGGATGATCCTGCCGCTGTCGGCGCCGATCATCGCGATCTCGGGCATCCTGGCGTTCGTGGGGACGATGAACGACTTCATCCTCGCGAGCCTGTTCCTGACCGACCGGCCGGAGATGACGCTCGCGGTGGGCCTCAAGACGCTCACGGCGGCGAACTCGCCGGCGAGCTACTTCGGGGTCTTCGCCGCCGGGACGCTGCTGACCTCGGTCCTGACGGTCACGGTGTTCATGAGCCTCCAGCGCTACATCGTCTCCGGCCTGACCGGGGGCGCGGTGAAGGGCTGACCGGACCGGACACGAGCCGCTGCTCGACACGACCGGGCCCGGCCCGCGGAAGCCTCCCAAGGACCGCGGGCCGGGCCCGACCCGTTCCGCGCGGCCTCACCGGTCGTCGGTCACGAGCTCCCCGAGATCGTCGACGGTGTCGGTGCCGGAGCCGAAATAGCTCATGTGGTTGCCGTCGCCGCCGTCGAGGACGTTCGCGCCGAAGTGGTCCGAGGTCGGAGCGGGGCCGTGGACGGGCGTCCCGGCGACCGCGCCGATCTCGTCGTTCGGGCTCTCCATGACGTACACGTTGTCGCCGCCGACGTTGAAGGCCCCGGCGCGGTCGTTGTCCCCGGGGCCGGGCGCGCCGACCATGACCGTGCGGTCGGCGCCGCTGCCGGTCCCGTGCGCGTCCGCGTAGGCGGCCGCGACGCCGCCGTAGCTGTGGCCGATGTGGGTGACGTTCGCGCCCGAGCCGTTCGTGTTCGTGGCGTTGACGCCGTTGGTGTAGCCGTCGAGGGCCGCGCCGGCGCGCTCGGCGTAGCTTCCGCCCGCGGCGTCGAGGAGCGTGTCGGGCATGTCCGAGCCGAGCCACATGACCGTGACGTTGTCGGCGCCGGGGTCGGCGCGGTCGGCCGCGCTCTGGATGTTCCCCGCGTAGTCGATGTAGGCCCCGGTGCCCGCCTTGAGGCTCGACCCGTCCAAGGTGGTGTCGCTGCCGGTCCCGGGGATGTAGATCCCCACGTTGTCGGCCGCGTCGGGGTCGCCGGTGGCGACGATGACGCTCCAGTCGCTGCTCGGGGCGCCGTGCGGCGCCTGGCGGTCGGTGGCGGGCTCGAACCCGAGCAGCATCAGGCCCTCGGAGCGGACCTGTTCGAGCAGCGCGGCGGCGTCGGCGTCGCCGGGGTTGGCTTCGACGTATTCGGCCAGGTAGTCCATGTTGGCGTCGTGGCGCACCGCCGAGGGGATGCCGTCGAGGCCGCGGATCGCGTCGCGCTCGTCCGCGACGAGGTCGGCGCGCTCCTCCTCGGACAGGCTCGCCCACCAGCCCGCGACCGCGTGCGGGTCGGCCTCGCCGGAGAGCATCTCCTCGCGCTGGGCGGCCTCGTGCTCGGCGAGGGCCTCCTCGTAGGCTTCCACGGCGTCCTCGTACCCGGCGCCGAGGAACGGCGGCAGGTCGACCGCCTCGGATTTGAGGCCGTCGAGGACCGCGGCGGCCTCCTCGTCGGCGGCGCGGGCGCGCTCCATGATCTCGCGCAGCAGCGACTGGAGGCCGCGGGCGCGGTGCTGGGCGTCGGCGATCGCGGTGAGGGGGTCGGCGGTGGCGTTCAGCTCGTCCTCAAGGCGCTGTGTCAGTTCGACCTGCTCGCTTCCGGCGCCGCCGACGATGACGAACTGCTCGCTGACGACCTCGTCGATGACGTCCTTGAGGTTCTGCTGCTGGGCGTCGAGGCTCTCGTAGAGCATGTCG
>DASTYG010000030.1:0-110544 GCA_035765105.1 Glycomyces sp. | reverse complement strand
TAGGCCAGGACCGCCTTGACCCGGCGGTGGTGGTCGCCGTCCTCGCTGCGCAGCTCCAGCTTCGTGAAGATGTTGCGGATGTGCTTCTCCACCGCGCCGTCGGAGATGAACAGCTTCTTGCCGATCGCGCGGTTCGAGTGCCCTTCGGCCATCAGCCCCAGCACCTCGCGCTCGCGCGGCGTCAGCGACGACACCGGGTCGTCGCTCCTCCGGCGCACCATGAGCTGCGAGATCACCTCGGGGTCGAACACGGTGCCGCCGCCCGCGACGCGGCGCAGCGAGTCCATGAAGTCGTCGACGTCGATGACGCGGTCCTTGAGGAGGTAGCCGACCGCGCCGCGCGCGTCGGCCAGGAGGTCGTCGGCGTAGGACACCTCGACGTACTGGGAGAGGATGAGCATCGGCGAGCCCGGCACCCGCTCCCGCGCCCTGGTCGCGGCCCGCAGCCCCTCGTCGGTGAAGGACGGCGGCATCCGCACGTCCACCACCGACACGTCCGGCCGGTGCTCGGCTACGGCCTCCACGAGGGCGTCGCCGTCGCCGACCGTGGCGACCACGTCGCAGTCGAACTCTTCGAGGAGTTTCACGATCCCCGTCCGGATCAAGACCGCGTCATCGGCCACCACTACCCGCACTCGTCGGCCCGTTCGCGTCTCGAACGGGTGTGGGCGCAGCTCATGCGCATGGAACCTCCGCAACGATCACCGTCGGCCCGCCTGCGGGCGAGTCGATGGTCCACTCGCCCTCGGCGGCTTTGATGCGGTCGGTGAGGCCCGAGAGCCCGTGCCCCTTCGAGACGTGCGCGCCCCCGACGCCGTTGTCGCCGACCGAGACCACCAGCCTATCGCCCCAGTCGTCCACGGACACCGAGGCCCGCGTCGCCTGCGCGTGCTTGGAGATGTTCGTCAGCGCCTCGGCCACCACGAAGTAGACGGTGTTCTCCACGGTGGACCGGTAGCGTCCGCGCACGGACGTCTCCAGGTCGACCGGGACCATCGAGCGCGCGGCCAGGGCCGCCAGGGCCGCCTCCAGGCCGCGGTCGGTCAGGATCGGCGGGGCGATGCCGCGCGAGAGCGCCCGCAGCTCGTCGATGGTCTCGCGGGTCTGCGAGATCGCCTCCTCCAGGGTCTGCCGGGCCGCCTCGGGGTTGGCCTCCATCTGGCGCTTGACGCGCGCCAGCTCCATGCCGAGGCTGACCAGGCGCTGCTGGGGCCCGTCGTGGATGTCGCGCTCGATGCGGCGCAGCGCATCGGCCTCCGCCGAGGTGGCCGCGTCGCGGGACTCGGCGAGCTCGTCGATGCGCTCGTGCAGGCCGCTCAGGGAGGTGAGCATGCCCTTGCCGATCCAGCCCTGGGCCAGGGCGAGGCTGCGCACCACCCACGGCAGCGCCGCCGCCAGGATCACGCCGGCCAGGATCGTCACGACCGCCGCGGCGAGGTAGGAGTCGCCCCACCCGAGCCACGTGGCGGCGTAGTAGGGGCCGGTGTTCTCCGGGCCGCCGGCCATCCAGATGATCCACCCGTACAGCGGCCAGGTCACCACGGCGAGCGTGGCCGACCACCAGGCGATGGAGACGGCGAAGCCGGCGATCGAGACGGGGAAGACCGTGACGGCCCACAGCAGGTTCAGCCACGACTGGCCGTCGGTGAGCGTGGTCAGGAAGCGGCGCAGCACCGAGCTGTCGGCCTTCGCCTTCTTGTACCGGGGCTTGGGGATCTCGCGGTGGATGACGAAGGGGATCTGGGCGCGCCCGGCGGCGGCCAGGCCCCGCATGGCGAGCAGCGTCGAGGCCATGATGGGCACGCCGACCCAGATGATCGCGGTGCCGATCCCGAGGCAGAAGCCGACGAGACTGATGATGAAGGCGGGCAAGGCGATCGGGAACGACGAGAGGTTGTAGGCGGTGTCGATCGCCAATTGCCGGAATGTTCTGCGCATGTGTCAAATCTAGAGAGCGGGGAGCAGGCGCTGACAGCCTGCGGGCTGGCATGCCGAGGGTAAGGCCAGCCCTACCATCATCGCACGCGGGCTCCCGGCCCGCGGGTGGCGATGGCGCCCACCGAGCCCAGCAGGCTGGTGATGCAGATCCCGATGACGAGGTTGATCGCGGCCGTGGCGATCTGCGAGTCGAGTTCGGCGACGACGGTGAACGGGATGAGGACGCCCACGAGGGTCGCCAGGACCATGATCCAGTTGAAGAAGCTCACCGGCCGGGGCATCAGCAGCAGCATCAGGTGCAGCAGCCCGGTCGCCAGGATCGCGACGGCGAACGCGCCGAACGCGTAGGTCGTGGTCGAGGCGTCGCCGTAGGCGCCGGCCTCCGCGGGTGACAGGAGCCCGATGCCCAGGACCCCGCGCACCAGGAGGATGCCCACGAGCGCCGCCAGGGCGGCCACCACGGCGGTGCCGAACCCGCCCGCCCACAGCTTCCCGGCCTCCACGGTCGAGCGCCCCTCGGGGTCGGGCGGCGGCGCGGCGGGGTAGCGCCGGGTGGGCTCGTTGTACTGCTGGTCCCAACCGCTCTGCGGTGTCGACATCGTTCCTCCTTCTGCTCGGCGGGGCTCGGGGGCCCGGGCCCTGCCGCGCCTTCCCACCGTCATGGTGTCAGGCGTACGTGATGCGCATCGCGAAACGGGCGATTCCGGGCGTCGCGGCCGTTCGCGCCGGGGCGGGCTCCGCTCGCGGCGAAAAGATCTTGGGGGTTCCGGCTCCCGCCGCGTAACCTGGAGCGGTGTTCACCGGATGCGTTGAATTCGACCTCCTCCTCCCGGACGACTCCCGCTCGCTCAAGGCCAAGCGCTCCTATGTGCGCCCCATCGTGGCCGCCTTGCGGAAGTTCGACGTGGCGGTCGCCGAGGTCGGCGAACAGGAACTCCACGGCCGTTCCACCATCGGAGTAGCCGCCGTGGCGGGGGATAACCTCCATGTGCAGGAAATTCTCAACGCGTGCGAGCAGCACATGGCCGCCCGCCCGGAAGTGGAGCTGCTCAGCGCCCGCAGGCGCCTGTTCGGCCCCGAAGACGAGTGAAGTAGGAAGCAGGAGAACGACATGGCAGACGCGGCCAAGCAGGCCCAGGTGGCCAAGCGGGTGATGGAGCTGACCGCCCAGGCGGTGCGCAAGCTCAAGGACCCGCGCGTCGGCATGGTCACCATCACCGACGCCCGCATGACCCCCGACCTGCGCGAGGCGACGATCTTCTACACCGTGCTGGGCGAGGAGGAGCAGGTGAAGTCGTCCGCGGCGGCGCTGGAGCGCGCCACCGGGCACCTGCGCTCCACCGTGGGCCGGGCCCTGGGGATGCGGCACACGCCGGCGCTGTCGTTCGTGGCCGACACCGTTCCCGAGCAGGCCAACCGGATCGAGGCCCTGCTCGCGCAGGCCGCGCAGGCCGACGCCGAGGTCCACCGCCTGGCCGAGGGCGCCCGCCACGCCGGCGACCCGAACCCGTACCGCGAGGACGACGGCGAGGACGGCGACGAAGGCGAGAGCACGACGCGGTGAGCACCGAGGTCGGCGCCGCCCGTCCGTCCGCGAGCGAGGGGCCGGCGTCGTACCGCCGGATCGCCTCGCTCGCGCTCCCGGCCCTCGTCGTCCTCGCCGCCGAGCCGGTCTACCTCCTGATCGACACGGCCGTCGTCGGCCACCTCGGCGCGGTCCCGCTCGCCGGGCTCGCGCTCGGCGGGACCCTCATGGGCCTCGCCCCGTTCATCGGCGCGGTCCTCGCCTACGGCACCACCGCCCGCGCCGCGCGGCGCTTCGGCGCGGGCGACCGGGCGGGGGCCGTCGCCGAAGGCGTGCAGGGCACCTGGATCGCCCTCGCCGCGGGCCTGGTCATGATCGTCCTCGTCGAGTGCTTCGCCGGGGTCCTGACCGCCGCGATGGGCGATGCCCCGGCCGTCTCGCGGGCCGCGGCCGAATGGCTGCGCGTCGCGATCCTCGGCGCGCCCTTCCTGCTCGTGGCGGGCGCGGGCCAGGGCTGGATGCGCGCGGTCCAGGACACCAAGCGCCCCATGTGGTTCGTGACCTTCTCGTTCCTGGTCTCGGCCGTCCTGGCGCCGATCCTGGTCTACCCGGCCGGGCTCGGCCTGGTCGGCTCGGCCTGGGCCAACGTCGTCGCCCAGGCCCTGGCGGGCTCGCTGTTCCTGGCCGCGCTGCGCCGCGAGCGGGTGAGCCTGCGCGTTGACTGGCCGCTGATGTCCAAGCAGCTCGTGGCCAACCGCGACCTCATCCTGCGCGGCAGCGCGTTCCAGATCAGCGCCTTCTCGGCGACGGCCGTCGCCGCGCGCGTCGGCACCGCCGCCCTCGGCGCGCACCAGATCGGCATGCAGCTGTGGTTCTTCGCGGCGCTAGCGCTGGACGCGGTGGCGATCGCCGCGCAGGCGCTGGTCGGCGCCGACCTCGGGGCGGGCCGCCCCGCCGCCGCGCGGGCCTCGGCGAAGCGCGTCACCTGGGTCGGCCTCGGCTACGGCACGGTGTTTCTGCTGCTCGTGCTCGCCGCGCTCCCGCTGCTGCCGCACCTGTTCACCGACGACGCGGCGGTCCACGGGCAGCTCGCGCACGTGTGGCCGTGGCTGGTGGTCATGCTGCCGCTGGCCGGGGTGGTCTTCGCGCTGGACGGCGTCCTCATCGGCGCGGGCGACCTGCGGTTCATGCGGAACATGACGCTCGTCGCGATCTTCGCGGGTCTGCCGCTGACGTGGCTCACGCTGGTGTTCGGCTGGGGCCTGACCGGCATCTGGGCCGCGCTCGCCGTCTCCGTGCTGGTGCGGCTCGCGCTCATCCTGTGGCGCATGCGATCCGGTGCCTGGGCCGTCACCGGCGCCGAGCGCGCCTGACATCATATCGTCCCATTATCCGGAATGGCCGCTGCGTCGGCCTTGAACGTTCGTTAAGGTGTCGGGGATGAGGACCAGAAGAGTCACCGTCCGCAAGCGGCAACAGCGTCCCAGTAAATGGGAGGAAGAGAAGTCCGAGGCGCTGCGCGCGCTCCAGGAGTCGCTCGACCGGCGACAGTAGCCACCCGCGCCCGCCGCTCCGGCGGCCACGGCTAGCCTGTCGACCGTGACCACACCGCAGCCGGGCATCATCGTCGTCGACAAACCGCAGGGCATCACCTCGCACGGGGTGGTGTCGCGCATGCGCCGCATCTGCGGCACCCGCAAGATCGGGCACGGGGGCACGCTCGACCCGATGGCCACCGGCGTGCTCATCGTCGCCGTCGGCAAGGCCACCAAGCTGCTCACCTACGTCTCGGGACTCGACAAGTCCTACCGCGCCACCGTCCGGCTCGGGCAGGCCACCGTCACCGACGACGCCGAAGGCGACGTCACCGCCACCGCCGACGCCTCGGCCGTGACCGACGCGGCCGTGCGCGAGGCCCTGGCCGCGCAGGTCGGCGAGATCGACCAGGTGCCCAGCGCCGTCAGCGCCGTCAAGATCGACGGCAAGCGCGCCTACAAGCGGGTGCGCGAAGGCGAGACCGTCGAACTCAAGGCCAGGCGCGTCACCATCGCCGCCATCGAAATCGAGCGGATCGAGCGCGGCGAGTTCCTCGACGTCGACATCGACGTCTCCTGCTCCTCGGGCACCTACGTCCGCGCCATCGCCCGCGACCTCGGCGAAGCCCTCGGCGTCGGCGGCCACCTCACCGCGCTGCGCCGCACGCGGGTCGGCGGTTTCGGCCTCGACGCCGCCGCGACCCTCGACGAGCTCGCCGACCGCGCCGAGCACGGCCGCCCCCTGGGCGCCCTGCCGATGGGCGGGGCCGCGGCCCGCCTCATGCCGACCCGCACCGCCACCGAAGCCGAGGCCAAGGCCCTCTCGTACGGCAAGGCCATCCCCGCGGCCGCGATCGCGGGCCGCTACGCGGTCCTCGACGAGGCCGGAGCCCTGCTCGCGGTCATGACCGAGCGGGACGGCCTGGCCAGGCCCGAGACGGTCTTCGCCGCCGCCTAGGCTCCGCCCTCCCGCCCCACTGCCCTCGACCGGCCGCGGACCGCGGTGCGGAAGGCGATCGGGGTCATCCCGCTGCGCTGGTGGAAGAACTTGTTGAAGTTCGTGGCGCTCGAGAAGCCCAGCCGCGACCCGATCCGCGCCGCCGCCTTGTCCGAGCAGGCGAGCATCCGCTTGGCCTCCAGGACCACCCGGCGGTCGATGAACTCCTTCGCGCTCACCCCGACCGCCGCCAGCGTGGCCCGCGAGAGGGTGCGCGGGGAGTAGGCCAGCGCCGCGGCGTAGTCGTTCAGGCGCCTGGAGTTCGCGAAGTCGCGCTCGACGGCGTCGCGGAACGCCGCGTAGACCTCGCCGGGCTCGCGCACCGGCCCGCGGGGGGAGGGCAGGCACGCGACGCGCAGCACGAGCACGGCGAGCAGGTGGCGCAGGATCTGGAGCCGGATGTCCAGCGGCAGGAGCTCGGTGGCCCCGAACTCCCATTGCAGCTGGCTGGAGGCGACGCGCAGGATCGGGTGGTCCTCGGCGTCCGGCACGCGCACCACCGGCGCGTGCGCGTCCTCCGAGCCCGCCCCGATCGCGGTGTCCGGGTCCAGGAAATCGCTCTCGAACATCACCAGCGTCCCCTCGGCCCCGTCGAGGCCGCCCCACTGCTGCACCTGCCCCGGGCGCGCCCACAGCCACTCGCCGGGCTTGAGCGAGTACTCGGTGAAGTCCACCGCGTGGCGGAGCGATCCCGCGGTGAGCGTCAGCAGGTGGTGCTTGTCCGAGCGCAGCGGGCGGGCGAGCAGCGCGGCGTCGGTGCGGCCGCGGAGATCGGCGAGCGTGAGCACCGCGACGCCGGCGGGCAGGCCCGACGCAGTGGCGAGCGGGTGTACCGAATTGTCCTCGTGTCGTGTTTTTACCAGCATCAACAGGGATTTTATCCCTTATGCGGGGTTTGATGATCGACTTCGTCGAATCGGATCATCCCCGGGCGAGGGCGTAATCTAGGCGCCATGGCTGAAACCAAGACCGTCGCATTCTGGTTCGACCCCGCGTGCCCCTGGGCGTGGATGACCTCCCGCTGGATCGTCGAGGCGTCGAAGCTCCGCGACCTCCGCATCGAGTGGAACGTCATGAGCCTCTACGTGCTCAACGAGCCCCGACTCGCCGAACTCCCCGAGGAGTACGCCGCGATGCTGCCGGGCACGCGCCCGGCGGTGCGCGTCGCGACAGCGGTGGCCCAGCAGTACGACAACGCGGCCGTCGGGCGGCTCTACACCGCCCTGGGCGACCAGATCCACCTGCGCGGCGTGAAGGACGCCGACGAGTACCTCCCCGCGGCCCTGGAGCAGGCCGGACTGCCCGCCGACCTCGCCGAAGCCGCCGAGACGGACAAGTGGGACGAGGCGCTGCGGGCCTCGCACCAGCGCGGCATCGACCTGGTCGGCACCGACGTCGGCACCCCGGTGGTGGCCGTGGAGAACGACGAGGGCGAATGGGTCGGCCTCTTCGGCCCGGTCATCACGCCCGCCCCTCAGGGCGAGGCGGCGGCCAAGCTGTGGGACGGCGTCTACGCGGTGACCACCACCCCGGGCTTCTACGAACTCAAGCGCACCCGCACCAAGGGCCCCGACTTCGGCAACCTCGCACTCGACTGAGCCGCACCGCCGACCGGACGAGGGCCGGCCCCGCGCGTCCGCGCGCGGGGCCGGCCCTCGGTCTCGCCGTCAGCTCACCTGGGAGAGCCAGGACTGCTCGTCGCCGCCCGCCGCCTGCCGGTAGGGGTCCAGTTCGCGGTCCCAGTCCAGCCCGAGCAGCTGGTCCAGGCCGCCCCGCAGCGCCTCGGCGCTCGTGGTCGTCGCCAGCAGCGCCCGGATGCGGTCCTCGGCGATCATGATCCCGCCGCCGGCGCTCATCGCCGCGCGGTACACGCCCCGGCCGGGCACGTGCATGATCCGCTCGCCGTCCAGGCCCGGGCTCGGGTCCTCGGTGACCTCGAACCGCAGCATCGGCCACTGGGCCAGGGCCTTCGCGATCTCGGCGCCGACCCCCGGCTCGGCCGTCCAGGCGCGCTCGGCGCGCATGGTGCCGCGCTCGGCGTCCTGCGGCGCCCACCCGAGCTTGACCGTGGTCGATCCCAGGACACGCCCGATCGCCCACTCGACGTGCGGGCACACCGCCGGCGGGCTGGAGTGGATGTAGATCACGCCGCGTGTCTGCATCGCGCACCTCCTTGGGGATCGGCGTATCTGAGTACTGGCTCACTCCTTGTGGGGCTTGTCCATACTTACGGCTCCGCAAACGTCGCCGTGGGTGAGAACGGCGCGAAGCCGTCCAACGGGTATCGACCGGGCCGAGTGAGGGATGAACTCGATCCCGGGACGCTATTCCGCTCACTTACATACTGACAGCTTCGAAAGCATCGCGCTAGGCTTAAACCGCCCCGGGCGCTCACTTTTTCACGGAGTTCGCTGCGTCACGACCGGCCCGTGTGCTAGCCGGCACGGCCGCGGCCTGGGATACACTTGCGTTCGACCGGCGTACTGTCGGTTTTCTTTTGCGGTCCAACCCAGGTTCAGCACCCCTTTTTCCGGGCTGCTTCCTGCGTCTGGCCGAAGAATTCGTCTTACACGACAAGGTGAGGAGACCGGCGTGGCCGCCAACACTTCGAAGACCGCACGCGCTTCCGTCAAGGCCGGACAGAAGTCTGGCGCCGCGAGCGGGCTCAACGTCCTCGGGGAATTCAAGTACCTGATCCCGCTCAACAACGGCAAGCACGTGTACCTGCGCAACCTGACCGACGGGCGCAACCTGCACCTCGCCACCGGCTCCGACGCCTTCGTGGAGGCCGTCAAGGCCCTGGGCGAGGCCGGGCACGGCGAGAAGATCAAGGCCGAGATCGAGACCTTCGCGGCCGACTTCCCCGCCGAGCAGGGCTGGGACACCACGCTGAAGTCCCTCGAAGAGGCCGGCGCGTTCGGCGAGGTCGCCGAAGCGGCCGCCTGAGCCCGGATCGGACGAGAAGCTCCACCCTCGCGGGCAGCGAGGCGTGGGGCTTTTTGCTTGCCGCCCGCGACCGACCGCCTCGGGCGCGTTCGGGCCGTCACCGTCCGGCGCGGCCCCCGCCGCGCGCCGGTGCGCGGGCGCTCACTCGGCGTCGGTGCACACCGGTTCGGACATCGGCACGTCGTCGACCGCCCAGACCGCGCCCACCTGGAAGCAGTAGTCCTCGGCCGGGTTCAGCCCGCCACCGGTGAACACGGTGTCCGTGGTCGGCATGCCGATCTGCTCGGCCTGCTCCTCGCCCTCGCGGACGGCGAACACCAGGTACTCCAGAGCCGCGTCCTCGCTCGGCGCCTCCCAACTGAGCGTGACCTGACCCTCGGCCCACGAATCGATCGCCAGGTGCTGCGGCCCGCCCTCGCCGTCGGTCTTCGCCTGGTCGAGGTCGTCGGCGGACCCCTCCGGCGCGAGTATCCACAGCCACACGGTCATGACCGCGCCGAGGACCACGGTGATCACCGCGCCGAGGATCACGTACGGCTTGAGGCCGCGCTCGTCGCGCGGACCCCGCGGCTTCGGGGCCTTCGGCGTCCGCAACGGCCGGGACTGCGGACGGCGCTCCCCCTCGCGCGCGATCACCGGCGGGGCGAACACCGGCTGCTGCCCGGCCGGGGCGGGTGCGGGCGCCGGGGGCGCCTGCTGGTGCGTCCACGGCGTCGCCGGCGGCTGCATGCTCACCGGCGCCTGCGGCGGCGCCGAGTACGGCATGGACGAGACCGGCGGCGCGCTCCCCGGAGGGACGGCGGCGGCCGGGGCCGCACCGTCGAGCTGGTTGGCGTAGCGCGGGTCGACGGCGTGCCCCAGCTGCGAGGAATAGCCCCCCGTGGAACCCGAGCCGAGCGTGTAGGCCGACTCGGGGCTCGGCGGCGGCCCGACCGGCGCGAACGGGTCGAGCGGCGCCCGCTGCGCCGGCGGCGGCCCCTCGGGGCGGAAGACCGTCTCCTCGTTGCTGACGTCGGCGATGCGCGAGGGGGCCGCGGCCTTGCCGACGCCGCCGGCCGAACCGTACATGCCCCGCTGGAGCTCCTCGGCGAACGCCTGGCACGACTCGGGCCGCCGGGCCGGGTCGCGCGAGAGCGCCCGCACCAGCAGGTCCTCCAGCCACTCGGGGACGTCCTCGCGCGGAATCCGCGGCGGCGGCGCCTCCGAGGTGACCCGGGCGCGGTGCGTGTCGGGGTCGGTGCCGCCGTTGGGGTTGGCGAACGGCGCGAACCCCGCCAGGAGGTGCCACATGCTGGAGGCCAGGCTGAACAGGTCGCTGGCCGGGGTCTGGGCCTGCCGCAGCAGCGCCTCGGGGGAGGCGTGCAGGGGCGTGAGCTTGTCGATCGCCTCGGTCGCGGCCAGCGCCGCGGGGGCGCGGGCGATCCCGAAGTCCGCCAGGGCCGGGCCGTACTGGCCGCGCAGGATGTTCTGCGGTTTGACGTCGCGGTGCAGGATGTCGGCGCTGTGCGCGGCCTGGAGCGCCAGCCCGATCTTGACGCCCACGTCGATGACGTCGTCGGTCGGCAGGGGACCGTCCGCCTTGAGGATCGCCGAGTACGAGCCGCCGTCGCAGTACTCCATGACGATGTACGGGCGGCCGTCCTCGGTGGCCCCGGTGTCGATGATCGAGACGATGTGCGGGTGGTTGGAGACCGCGACGGTGGCCTCGAGCTCCTTCTCGACCGAGTCCGCGGTGGTCATGTCGTCGTCGACGAGCAGGACCTTGACCGCGACGGTGCGGTCCAGGCGCTCTTGGAGCGCGCGGTAGACGAACGCGGTGGACCCGTGCGCGACCATCTCGAAGTCGCGGTAACCGGGGATTGCCGGAGTGAGGGAGCTCAAGGCGGAGGCTTTCTGTTGGGGACGGTGGTGTTCAGGGTCGTCCCCAACAGATTAGCCGTCGCGTCTAGACGTGGCCGGTCTGCCCGTTGAGCAGGTGGGCCACGCGGATCAGACCGAGGTGCGAGTACGCCTGCGGGTGGTTGCCCAGACCGCGCTCGGCGATCGGGTCCCACTGCTCGGGCAGCAGCCCGGTCGGCCCGGCGCACGCGAGGATCTGCTCGAACAGCTCCTCGGCGTCGGTGCGGCGGCCCACCTGGAGGTAGGCCTCGGCCAGCCACGCCGCGCACAGGATGAACCCGCCCTCGGTGCCGGGTAGGCCGTCGTCGCGGTGGTAGCGGTAGACGGTGGGGCCGCTGCGCAGCCCGGCCTCGATCTTGAGGACCGTCTTGAGGTAGCGCGGGTCGTCGGCGGCCAGCAGGCCGGACAGCCCCACCCACAGCGAGGCGGCGTCGAGGTCGTCGTCGCCGTACGCGGCGGTGTAGGCGCCGACCTCGTCGTTCCAGCCCAGCTCCAGCACGTTCTTGGCGATCGAGTCGCGCAGCTCGGGCCAGGTGGGGCCGTACTCCATGCCGAACTGCTCGGCGACCTTGAGCGCCCGGTCGACGGTCACCCAGCACATCACCTTGGAGTACACGTGGTGCCGCGGCGCCTGGCGGGCCTCCCAGATGCCGTGGTCGGGCTCGTGCCAGCGCTTCTCGACCGCTTCGACCATGGAGGTCATGACGGCCTGCTCGAACTCCGAGAGGTGGCCGCGCCGCTGGGCGACGGCCTCGACGAGCATCGCGACGGGCCCGAAGACGTCGAGCTGGACCTGGCTGGAGGCGGCGTTGTTGATGCGCACCGGCCGGGCCCCGGCGTAACCGGGGAGCGTCTCGATGATGGCCTCGGGGGAGGGCGCGACGCCTTCGATGTCGTAGAGGGGGGCGAGCCGCTCGGGGTGCCCGGCGGTGCGCTCGATGATGTTCGAGACCCATTCGAAGTACGCCTCGGCCTCCTGGAGGGAGCCGATGTCGACCAGCGCCTGCGCGGTCATCGCCGCGTCGCGGATCCAACAGAAGCGGTAGTCCCAGTTGCGGACGCCGCCCAGCTCCTCAGGGAGCGAGGTGGTGCCCGCGGCGAGGATCGCGCCGGTGGGCTGGTAGCACAGGGCCCGCAGCGTCAGCGCCGAACGCGACACCGCCTCCGGTTCGACGGAGGGCAGTTTGAGCGAGTCGGACCAGTTGCGCCAGCCCGCCTCGGTGGTGCGCCGCCGCACGTTGACCGGCGGCTTCCACTCGGTGAGGTCGTCGACGCCCGCGCGCATCTCCAGGATCAGCGGGCCGCCGATCTCGGCCAGGTCGACCACGGCGACGGCCAGGGAGTGCGGGCCGTCGTTCTCGATCTGCCACTCGACGCCCGGCGAGCGCAGCGTGATCGGCTCGTTGGCGCCCAGGACCTTGAGGCCGTCGTCGCCGACCGGCTGGAGCTGCACGGGCAGCTGCCCGAACTCCGGGCGCGGCGCGAAGGTGATCTTGACGGGGATGCTGCCGCTGACCTCGCGGACCAGGACGGTGGCGTTGCGGTCGCCGCGGCGGCGCAGCGTCGAGTCGAGCCAGTCGGTGATCGTCAGGCCCGGCCAGCGCGTCTCGACCGTCATCGTGCCCGAGACGTAGCGCTGCCCCAGGGGGATGCCCGCGTTGACCGGCTGGATGGTGAAGTGGCCGGCGTGCTCGCCGCCGAGCAGGTCGGCGAAGACCGAGGCCGAGTCCGGGCGCGGGTGGCACATCCACGTCAGGCGCGCGTCCGGCGTCAGCAGGGCGTGGTTGGCGCCGTCGGCGAGCATCGAGTGCCGCTCGATGAGCTGGGCCGACTCGCCCTGGAGCCAGCTGCGGCGGGTGTCGACGAGGTGGGCCAGGAGCCTCGCGACGTCCTCGGGGTCGCCGATCCGGAACGGCGCCAGGGTGGAGCCGGGCCCCACCCTGACACCGATGTCCGGGCCGTGGAGATGCGCGAACGCGTTCTCGTCGGTGACGTCGTCGCCGATGAAGAGGACCGCGGAGGCGCCCAGCTGGTGGCGCAGCTTGTCGAGGGCGTCGCCCTTGTGGGTGGTCACCACCGACAGGTCGATGACGGCCTTGCCCTCGGTGGTCTGCACCCCGTCCCAGGTCGAGGGGCCCTTGCGGACCTCCGCGGCGGCCTCCTCGGCGAACTCGGGCGAGGACTCCCGGGTGTGGAGGGCCGCACCGGCCGGCTTCGGCTCGACCCGCGCGCCGTCGTAGCGTTCCGCAATCGCAGTGAGCTCGGCCACGAGCTTGTCGCGGCGGCGCTGGTCCTCGCTCGAGAGCGCCCGGGTGAACCCGACGTCGAACTCGGAGCCGTGCGAGCCCACCAGGTGGATCTCGGAGGGCAATCGCGACAGCGCCGCCAGGTCCCGCAGCGCGCGACCGGAGATGACCGCCACTTTCGTCTGCGGCAGATTCGCGAGCGTCCGCAACGCCGACACCGATTCGGGGATCGGCTTGGCCTGCGAGGGGTCGGTGACGATGGGGGCGAGCGTGCCGTCGTAATCGCAGGCGATCAACAGCTGCGGGACACGGGCGAGTTGTGCGAGGGCCGAGCGAAGCTCGTCGGAGGAACTCAGTCCTTCAGGGCCGGGTCCCTCTGGGCTTGGTGCGGTCATCTTGGCGTATCTCCAACACCGGTCAGTTGCGGAATGAGGCTTGTGCCTACCTGCCGTCCGCCGCGTCAGCGGCGGGTGGGCTGCCCGGATTGTACGCCGCGCTGCGCTCCGGAACACCAAGCGCGGTGAGGAAGCTGCGCGCCCAACGGCTCACGTCGTGCTTGCGCAGGTAGCGCCTCATCGCGCGCATTCTTTTCATCTTATCGTCCGGAGACGACTCCGCGGCTGTCACGAATCCGTCTTTCAAATCGGTCAGATCGTGGGGATTCACCAGGAACGCCTGACGCAGATCGCCTGCGGCACCGGCGAACTCGCTCAACACGAGAGCGCCTCGGTTCTCTATCTGGCTCGCCACGTACTCCTTCGCGACGAGATTCATCCCATCGCGCAGCGGAGTGACGGCCATCACGTCTGCGGCCTGGTAGAGTGCCGCCAACTCGTGACGATCGAACGACTGGTGCAGGTAGTGCACCGCGGGCAGGCCCACCTGGCCGAACTCGCCGTTGATGCGCCCCACCTCCCGCTCCACCTTGTCCCGCAGCACCCGGTACTGCTCCACGCGCTCGCGGCTCGGCGTCGCCACCTGCACCATCACCGTCTTCGGCACGCGGAAGCGCCCGTCCTCCAGCAGCTCCCGGAACGCCTTGAGCCGCGTCTCGATGCCCTTGGTGTAGTCCAGCCGGTCCACTCCGAGGATGATCGTGTCCGGCTCGCCCAGCTCCGCCCTGATCTCCTTCGCCCGCTGCCGCGCCCGGACGGTGCTCGCGGTCTCCTCGTACGCGGCGGTGTCGATCGAGATGGGGAACGCGTCGGCCCGGACCAGGCGCTCGTCGACGGTGACGTAGTGGCCCCGCGGCCGGTAGCCCAGCAGGTGCCGGGTCAGCGCGAGGAAGTTCTGCGCCGCCAGCGGGCGCTGGAAGCCCACCAGGTCCGCCCCCAGCAGGCCCTTGAGGATCTCCATGCGGTGCGGCAGCTGCATGAACAGCTCCACCGGCGGGAACGGGATGTGCAGGAAGAACCCGATCCGCAGGTCCGGGCGCCGCTCCCGCAGCATCGCGGGCACCAGCTGGAGCTGGTAGTCCTGGATCCACACCACCGCGCCCGGCGCGGCCTCGGCGGCGCACACCTCGGCGAAGCGGGCGTTGACCTCGTAATACGACTTCCACCACGAACGGCGGAACATGCGCGGCTGCACCGCGTCGTGGTACAGCGGCCACAGCGAGGCGTTCGAGAACCCTTCGTAGTATCGTGCGATCTCGTCGGCGCTGAGTTCGATCGGCAGGAGCTTGATCCCGTCGGCTTCGAACGGCTCGGGAGCGGCGCCGGTCTGCCCGGCCCATCCGATCCACGTGCCCTGGTTGGCCTGGAGAACCGGTTCGAGGGCGGTGACGAGGCCGCCAGGGGATCGGCGCCAGGTTCGGTTTCCCTCGTCGTCGACGACGGCGTCGACGGGGAGGCGGTTGGCTACGACAATGAAGGATGCGTTGCTCAATTTGTAGTCCCTCCTTTACGCAAGATTACCGGAGTTCCCGGATGGCGCTTCGTCCTTGAGGGCGGGGGTGTGTCCGAGTCCGCGGCCTGCCCGACATGTCGCGCCGGTCGAGCGGTCGGCGCGCCGGCGTTGTCGCACCCCCGGTTCAGTATTGCGACATGACCGTGCTTCGGTATCGATACCGGGTCTACCCGACGGCTCCGCAGCGGCAGATGCTGGCGCGGACGTTCGGGTGCGTGCGCACGGTCTACAACGACGCGCTGGCGGTCTTCCGGGACGCCCGGCGCGCGGGGCGGGAGCGGCCGTCGATGGGCGCGGTGGCGAAGGCGGTCACCACCGATGCGAAGCGGACGCCGGAGCGGGCCTGGTTGGGCGAGGTGTCGGCGGTGCCGTTGCAGCAGGCGCTGCGCGACCTGGCGCGGGCATATGCGAACTTCTTCGCCTCCCTCGAAGGGGAGCGGCAGGGCCCGCGGGCAGGGCCGCCTCGGTTCAAGAAGCGTTCCGGGCGTCAGGCCGCCCGGTTCACCCGGAACGCCTTCTCCCTGGCGGCGAACGGCCGTCTGTACGTGGCGAAGGTCGGCCGGGTGAAAGTCGCCTGGTCTCGCGGACTGCCCTCCGAGCCCAGTTCGGTCACCATCGTCAAGACCCTCACCGGGAAGTATTACGCGTCGTTCGTGGTCGTGGCCGAAGACGGTGCGGAGCTGGCCGCGCCGATCGAGGACGAGGCGGCCGAGACCGGGATCGATCTGGGCCTGAAGGCTTTCGCGGTGCTGCGCGGCGGGAAGGTCATCGAGAATCCGAGGTTCTTCCGGAAGCTGGAGCGGAAGCTCAAGAGGGCCCAGCGCGCACTGTCGCGCAAGCGGCGTGGCGGCGCCAACCGGGCCAAGGCCCGGCTGCGGGTCGCGAAGATTCACGAGAAGATCAAGGATTCCCGTTCCGATTGGGTGAACAAGCGGGTCGCGGCGTTGGTGAGCGAGCACCAAGCTCTCTACGTCGAAGACCTGTGCGTCGTCGGGCTCAGTCGGGGGCGGGCGGCCAAGAGCGTTCATGATGCCGCGTTCGGTATGTTCTTGTCCCGGTTGGAGACCAAGGCCGCCCGGGCCGGGCGGACGTTCGTGAAAGTCGACCGGTTCTTCCCGTCGACTCGGCTGTGCTCGTCGTGCGGTGCGCTCACCGGGCCGGCGGGGGTCGAGGGGCTCGAAGTCCGGGAGTGGACGTGCGGGTGCGGGGCGAGTCATGCCCGGGACGCCAATGCCGAGATCAATATCAGGCGCGAAGGCCGGCGCCTCGTGGCCGAGGGACCACCGGACACGTAAAATGCCTGTGGATCGCTGGTAAGACCGCCGATAGGCGGCATAGCGGGATGAAGCAGGAACCCGCCCGTAGCGGCGCCGTCCGTATCAGCGGCGCCCGAGCCGGGAATCGCCGTCCTCTGCGGCGGAGAGGAGGTCAACGGGTGACCGTTTCGCCCGGGCCGTGACGCAGTCGGCCCCCGGCGGGCCGCATGGCGGCGGGCCCTGCGCACTTGTCATCATTGAGGCGGTCAGTTCCGAGTCAGCGAAGGATCAGCGTGGCGCAGTTCATTTACAGCATGGAAAAGGCGCGGAAGGCGCACGGCGACAAGGTCGTCCTCGACGACGTCACCTTGTACTTCCTCCCGGGCGCCAAGATCGGCGTGGTCGGCCCCAACGGCGCCGGCAAGTCCAGCCTGCTCCGGATCATGGCGGGCCAGGACCAGGTCTCCAACGGCGAGGCCCGGCTCGCGGCCGACGCCACCGTCGGCATGCTGGCCCAGGAGCCGCCGCTGAACGAGTCGAAGACGGTCATGGAGAACGTCCAGGAGGCCGTCGCGCCCATCCAGGCCAAGCTCGACCGCTTCAACGAGGTCGCCGCCGAGATGGCCACCGACTACACCGACGAGCTCATGGAGGAGATGGGACGCCTCCAGGAGGAGCTCGACGCCTCCAACGCCTGGGAGCTCGACTCCAAGCTCGAGCAGGCCATGGACGCCCTGCGCTGCCCGCCCGGCGACTGGCCCGTCACCAACCTCTCCGGCGGCGAGCGCCGCCGCGTGGCGCTGTGCAAGCTCCTGCTCGAGCAGCCCGACCTGCTGCTGCTCGACGAGCCCACCAACCACCTCGACGCCGAGTCGGTGCTGTGGCTCGAACGCCACCTCGCCGACTACCCCGGCGCCGTCGTCGCCATCACGCACGACCGGTACTTCCTCGACAACGTCGCCGAGTGGATCCTCGAACTCGACCGCGGCCGCACCTACCCTTACGAGGGCAACTACTCCACCTACCTGGAGAAGAAGGCCGAGCGCATGAAGGTGGAGGGCCGCAAGGACTCCAAGCTCCAGAAGCGCCTCAAGGACGAGCTCGAGTGGGTCCGCTCCAACGCCAAGGGCCGCCAGACCAAGTCCAAGGCCCGCCTCGGCCGCTACGAGGAGATGGCCGCCGAAGCCGAGAAGACCCGCAAGCTCGACTTCGAGGAGATCCAGATCCCGCCGGGGCCGCGCCTCGGCAGCACCGTCATCGAAGTCAAGGACCTGGTCAAGGGCTTCGACGGCGAGAAGCTCATCAACGGCCTGGACTTCAGCCTGCCGCGCAACGGCATCATCGGCATCATCGGCCCCAACGGCGTCGGCAAGACCACCCTGTTCAAGACCATCGTCGGCCTCGAGAAGCCCGACGCGGGCGAGGTCAACATCGGCGGCACCGTCCAGATCTCCTACGTCGACCAGAACCGGGCCGGCCTGGCCGGGGACAAGTCCGTCTGGGAGACCGTCTCCGACGGCCTGGACTACCTCATGGTCGGCAAGGTCGAGATGCCCTCGCGCGCCTACATCGCCGCGTTCGGTTTCAAGGGCCCCGACCAGCAGAAGCCCACCAAGGTCCTCTCCGGCGGCGAGCGCAACCGGCTCAACCTGGCGCTCACCCTCAAGCAGGGCGGCAACGTGCTCCTGCTCGACGAGCCCACCAACGACCTCGACGTCGAGACGCTCTCCAGCCTGGAGAACGCGCTGCTGGAATTCCCCGGCTGCGCCGTGGTCATCACGCACGACCGGGCCTTCCTCGACCACGTCGCCACCCACATCCTCGCGTGGGAGGGCACCGACGAGAACGGCGAGCCGCAGTGGTTCTGGTTCGAGGGCAACTTCGACTCCTACGAGAAGAACAAGCTCGAGCGCCTCGGCCCCGACGCGGCGAAGCCGCACCGGGTCACCCACCGGAAGCTCACCAGGGACTGACATGAGCCGCTTCACCACCGAAGTGGCCCTCCGCTGGTCGGACATGGACGCCTTCGGGCACGTGAACAACAACAAGTACCTCGTGCTGCTCGAAGAGGCGCGCGTGGCGATGATGTTCACCGCCGCCGAGGCCGCGGACGTGCCGGGCTTCAGGGAAGGCGTCGTGGTCGCCCGCCACGAGGTCGACTTCCTGCTGCCCGTCACCGTCCCCGCCGACGTCCGGGTCGAACTGTGGGTCGAGAAGCTGGGGAACGCCTCGTTCACCTTCGCCTACGAGCTGTTCGCGAACGACAAGCTCGCCCTGCGGGCCAAGAGCGTGATGGTCCCCTACGACACGGCCGAAGAGCGGCCCCGCCGCCTCACCGGCCCCGAGCGGGCGTTCCTGTCGCAATGGTCGGGCTAGCGGCGGACGACGCGGCGTTCGCGGCGCGCGTGGCGAGGCTCGACGCGAACGCGCTCGTCCGCGTCCGCGAGGGCCGCCTGTGGGCCGCGCTGCCCATCGGCGTGCTCGCCGTGCGCGAGCTCGCCGGGGACGCCGCCGAGGCCGTCTACCGCGCCGGGGACCTCAGCGAGGGCCGCCTGGCCGCTCGCCCGGCCTCCGAATGGCGCGGCCGGCTCCCGCAGCGGCCCTGGGAGGCGGTCGAGACCGTGCCCGCCGCCGAGGTGGCCGCCCTCGACCGCCAGGCCGCCGACGCGCTGCGGCAGCGGCGCGGGCACGGCGTCGGCGACCGGCGGCTGCGCGACGCGCTCCTCGACCACGTGGCCCTGCGAATCGAACACGGCGACGACGAGTACGCTGTCGAACTCCGGCTCGTCGTGGCCCTGATGCGCATGGGCTTCCTCGGGGACGGCCCCGTCCGGGTGCTGCGAGCCGGACGCAGGATCGGCCTCGCGGGCGCCTACGGCGGCGTGTGGGACCGTGAGCGCGGCCTGCCGCTGCTCTGACGGGTGACACCGATTTGACGGAAATCCGACGATCGGTCTCATAACGCAGGCAGTGGCGGCGGTGACGTATGAGACGTGTGACAGACATCGGCGCCGGGCTGCGAACACCTGCGCGGAGGTTCATACTTTTGGGCAGGAATGCTTGACGGTTGTGCATTGTCGGACCCAAGTCCTAGGCTGCTCCGCGTGGCAGGGCGTAACTTGGCAGTGCGCGAAGCAGCGCAAATCCGGCTAAGTTCAGCCAACTAGGAATGCCAACATAAAACCCATGTACTGCCGATGATTCGCATTTTGGGTGGGAAGGCGGACGAGAATATGGCGTGGTGGCGCAGCAACAGAAAGCGCGACGCAGAGAACGAGGCGGTCGCCGAGCAGGTGGCGGACACCGACGGCGAGCTGGGCGGTTCGGCCGATCGCGCCCAGGCGCGCGGAAGCCAGCCCAACCCTGTCCCGAGCCCTCGGACCGAGCACCGTGACACCCCCGACCTCGCCGCCTCCGAGGTCGAGGAGTACGTGCACGGCCACGTGGGCCAGCTGGAGTTCGGCCCCGGCGAGGAGCAGATCTCCGACGTCGACCGCTGGCATCTCATCAAGCGCGACATCGAGGAGATCGACCCCGATTTCATCACCGACCTCGAGGAGATCGCGCAGAACCACCGCGACGCGGTGATGCCGCTGGACGCCGACCGGATCACCGCGGCGCTCAAGAACCTCGACATCCGCTACCTGGTGGACGAGAACGGCGGCATCGTGGCGCTGTGGGAGCGGCACATCGTGCAGGTGCGCGCCGAGGGCCCCGACGCCGACATCCTGGTGCTGCGCGCCCGCGCCTACCAGACGGTGCCGCGGGAGTGGGCCGAGCGCGGGTACGCGGCGATGAACGAGTGGAACCGCACGAGGCGCTTCCTCAAGGCCTACCTCGGCGAGCCCACCGAGTCCGGTTCGCTGCCGGTGTTCGGCGAGATCCAGGTCCCCGTCCGCCCCGGCATCACCTTGGCACTGCTCGAAGAGCTCATCGACTGCGGTACCGCCATCTCCGGCACCTTCGTCGAATGGCTCGAGGGCGAGATCCTGTAACGACCGCGGAGACGCGTCAGGGCCCGGCCGGTTCGGCCGGGCCCGCGCCGTGTCCCGGCCGGGTTCGTCGACTCCAGGGGTGAAGGCCGCCGCTCGCGTACCGCGGGGAGCGGCGCTTCAGGCGCGTTTCTGCCGCGGCATCGCCGGGCGTGCCGCCGCCGTCATGCTGCTCTCATGCGCTCCGCATGCGGCGTCTCGGCCGCGCGTTCCGCGTACCGTGTTTTTCCGTCATGTGTTCGCATGCCGGGCTTCCGTCACGCGTTCCGCGTACCGTGCTTTTCCGTCACGCGTTCCGCATGCTGTGCTTCCGTCATGCGTTCCGCATGAAGTCCGCCGCCCGGACCATGTACTCCCACATCGCCTGGTCGTACTCGGCGGGCAGGGCCACCTCGTCCATCGCGGCGCGCATGCAGCGCAGCCACGCGTCGCGCTCGCGCTCGCCGATCACATAGGGCGCGTGGCGCATGCGCAGCCTCGGGTGGCCGCGCTCCTCGGAGTACGTGTGCGGGCCGCCCCAGTACTGCTCCAGGAACATCTTGAGCCGCCGGGCCGCGGGAGCCAGATCCTCTTCGGGGTACATCGGCCGCATGATCTCGTCCTCGGCGACGTGCTCATAGAAGGCGTCGGTCAGCCGTTTGAAGGTCGCCTCACCGCCCACGGCCTCATAGAAGGACTGCGTGGGCGCGGGCTGGTCGGCGGGCGTGAGCGACACGACGCCGTGCGGGCTGTTGGAGGTCGACATCCATCCATCGTGCCAACCCCCCGACCGCAAGGGAACACTATCCGATACGAGTCACACCGAGTGCGCCGCAAATCACCTTCGACCCGTCACTGGGCGGCGGGCCCCGAGCCGCCCCGCGGCACGTAGATCCGGCCGCCGGTCATGGAGACGCCCGCGTCCTTGAGCGCCTCGCTGATCCGTCGCCGCAGCTCCCTGCCGCCGGCCCACTGCTGGTCGCTGGTCATCTTCAACCCGAACCGCACCGTGGTCTCATCGATGGTCATCGAGGCCACACCCGAGAACTCGGGCTCCCCGAGCACCGACTCGCTCCACTCCTCGTCCTCGGCGAAGGACCGCACCGCGCCCATGATCACTTCGGACGCCTCGTCGACGTCCACCGCCGGGGGCAGCGGGATGTCCAGCACGATGTACGCCCAGCTCTGGCTGGTGTTCCCCACGCGCAGGATCTGGCCGTTGCGCACGTACCACAGCGTGCCGTCCAGGGACCGGATCGTGGTCACGCGCAGCCCCATGTCCTCGACGGTGCCGACGACCTCGCCGACGTCGACGATGTCGCCGACCCCGTACTGGTCCTCCAGCAGCATGAAGATGCCCGCCACGTAGTCCTGGACCAGGTGCTGCGCCCCGAAGCCGATGGCCAGGCCCGCGATCCCCGCGCTGGCGAGGATCGGCGCCAGGTTCACGTTGAAGGCGCCCAGGATCATCATGAACGCCACGGAGAAGATGACCACGCCGTTGATGTGCTGGAGCACGCTGGTGAGCGTGGCGGCCCGTTGCAGCCGCCGGTCGCCGACGATCTCCTCCCGGCGCGTCTTCGTCGACCCGAGCAGGCTGTTGAGCTCGGCGATCGACTGCGGCCGCTTGGCGTTGGTGACCTGCTGGATGATCCTGGCGATGAAGCGGTTGACGAGCCAGCGCAGCACGAAGGCCACGATGACGATGAGCAGGATCTTGACGATCGTGTCGATGACCGCGCCGCCGTCGAGGGAGAAGTCCCTGCTCTCGGTCATGCGCCACAGCAGCGAGCAGGAGTTGAACCCCGTCTCGCAGGGGGAGTCCCCGGTAGCAGCAAGCAGTTCCACGTTCTTCCTTCTGCGCCTTGGGTGCCGCCTGGCACTCTACCGGGCCCGCCGCCTCCTGGCCACCGTCGGCGGGCGCTCGACCAGACGATATTCGCGCTACTCCGAACATCCCACGGAACCGGGGTGCAATTTCTTGAGATTTAGGTCAAACTTGACGGGACCGATGGCTTGGAGGTAAGACACCGTGATAGGTCCTCGACATAGGAGTGCGCTTGACGGCGATGAGCCTGCCCCAAGTGCGCCAATGACACTCTTCTCCCGCGGCGCCGCCGCGCTCGGTTCCGCCCTCGTCCTCAACCAGAGTTACGAGCCGCTGTGCGTGGTGCCGGTGAAGCGAGCGGCAGTGCTGCTGCTCACACGCAAAGCCGAGGCCGTCACCCACGGCGACGGTTTTCTTCGCAGCGAGTCGATGAACATCCCGATCCCCGCGGTCGTCAGGCTGAACCGATACGTCGCCATCCCCAGACAGGTCGGCACCAGCCCTTCGCGGCGCGGCGTCTTCGTCCGCGACGACTGGCGCTGCGTGTACTGCGGCTCGGCCGCCGAGACGATCGACCACGTCGTGCCCCGCTCCAAAGGCGGCACCCACACGTGGGACAACGTCGTCGCCGCCTGCGCCCCGTGCAACCACCGCAAGAGCGACCGCATGCTCGCCGACCTCGGCTGGCGGCTGCCGCGCGCCCCCAGAGCCCCCTCGGGCTGGCAGCTGCGCGGCTTCCGCGGGCAGCGCCGCCCCGACCCCGCCTGGGAGGCGTGGCTGCCCCGCCGCCACCACGAGCGGGCGCTGCACCGCTGAACGACCGCCGAGGTCACGACCCCGAGCCACCCGCCGACGGCGCGACGAGGCCCCGTCGGCGGGCTCGATCCGACGAGCCCGGGTGCGATGAGTCGCACCTCCTCACCGCCTGCGGCGATGCGCAAGGGGCAATTGGATTAGTCTGAGGGCCGAGGTCACCCTGTACCTGACTTAGGGGAGCAACATGACGGTCTTCCAGGAGCTGCTGATCTTCTTCGGCGCCCCGATCCTGGTTGTGGTCGCGGTATACGCCGTGATCTACCTGCGGCACCCGCGCCCGCAGTCTCGGTACCGCCCCGGCGAACCGTACGACTTCAAGCCGGTCTGGTTCATCGCCCGCGACGGCGCGGTCGACGCGGGCATGCGCCCCGGAGCGGCGCCTCAGATCGAGTCCGGCCGCGCGGCGGACGACAGCGGCGAGCAGATCGCCAGTGGACCCAAGGGAGGCTCGCATGGCCAGTGGTAGCACCGTGGCGCGAAAGACCCCGACCGAGGGCAGCCCCGAGGGGGTCAGGCCCGCCGTCCTCGAAGGCCCGTTCGACACCCGGCAGCTCCTGCACCTCGACGAGGCCCTCTCGGCCGCCGAGCGCGAAGGCGGCGGCCTGCACTACAGCGTCTACGTCGGCCCGCTGCACGACCCGGTGCGCGGCGCCGCCGAGGCCATGCACGACCGCCTGAGCGACCCCGATCGGTCGGTCCTCATCGCGGTCTCGCCCGAGCAGCGCCGGCTCGAGATCGTGACCGGCAAGGTCGCCCGCGAGAAGATCCCGGACCGCTCGGCGGCCCTGGTGGTGTTCTCCATGGAGGCCGCGTTCGGCGCCGGCCAGCTCGACGGCGGCATCATCACCGGCCTGCGGATGCTGGCCGAGGCCGCCGCGAGCGCCTGAGCAGCACCGGAGCGCCGGCCGGGAAGTCCGCTTCCCGGCCGGCGCTCCGTTCGTCTCTCCGGGGCCCGAGGGCTCAGCGCCCCTCCGGCAGCTGCCTGCCCAGCAGGCCCTCGGCGTCGGTCAGCTCCAGCTTCCCCACGAACTCGACCCACGACAGCGAGTCGGCGACGCCCTCCCTGATGGACAGCACGGTCGTGCCCGGTATCCGCAGCGTCAGCGTCGCCGGCGTGCCCAGCTGCTGCTGCGCCAGGACCGCCTCGGTCGGGTGGCCGTTCAGGCCCCGCGACAGCTCGAAGACCGCCGACTCGTTCTCCTTGGCGACCGGCACCCACTCCATGTCCCGCCGCAGCAGCAGCGCGGCGCCCAGCTTCTTCCCGTCCTCGGTGCCGCCGTACTGGAGCAGGATGCGGTTCGCGTCGCCTTTGGCGCCGACCAGCCGCCACGCCTCGTCGGCGACGTCGACCAGCTGCCCCTGGAACCGCTCGACGGACTCGCGCACCTGCTTGACCCGACGGCGCGCGGCCAGCGGCTTGGCGATCAGCCGGAACCCCAGGACGAGCACGCACAGCACGATCACGCCCACCGCCGCGGCGGCGGCCTCGTGCAGATCGCGCGCGACCGACTCCATGACCGCCACCGGCACCAGGACGCCCGCGGCGAACCCGAGCAGCGGCTTGAGCCAGAACGGGCCCCCCGAACCGGTGGGCACGCGCAGCGGCGTCAAGAGCCCCACCGTGGCCGCCGCGACCAGCGCGATCCCGGCCAGCGTCGGCGCGGGCGCCCCCGCGTCCTCCAGCCACGAGATCGCCCACCAGGACAGGAACACCGACCCGACCACGATCGTCGGTATGAGCAGGACGACGGCGAACAGCAGCTGCTGCGGCTGCGGGCGGCTGGAGGAGGCCATGACGGGGCCGAGCAGCATCAAGGGGAGGACGACCCCGAACAGCGCGACCAATGTGGCGCTGAGGACGACGACCGGCAGAAGCGCGGACAAGGGCGGCTCTCCTTCGAGGACGGGACCGGGGGCGGGTTGGGCAGAGCTTATCAATGGCCCGGACGCGCGTCGGGGCTCCGGGACGACCGTCCCGAAGCCCCGACCGCGCTCTGGCGCCTTACGAGTGCGACTTGTCGCAGGCCCGTCCGGCGAGCGCGCGCACCACGTCGGCGCGGCCCTCGGCCACGCCGCGCTCGACCGGCGCGGGGCGCTCGGCGGCGAGCCACTCGTCGAGCACCGCGACGGTCTCGGGCTCGATCAGCGACGAGGGGAACGCCATCTTCGAGAACTCCACGGCCTGCTGCGCGCCCAGCTTCTCCCACAGCTCCGGCACCGCCTCCAGGTAGCGCCCGAGGTAGGGGCGCACCAGGTCGGCCTGGTCGAGCGGGGAGAAGCCCATCATCGACGAGCGGCGGATGTAGTTCTCGGTGCCCGGGTCGACGATCCGCTCCCAGGCGCGCTCCTTGGCCTCGGCGGTCGGCACCACCGCGCGGGCGACGAACGACAGGCGCTTGCCGTCGGCGGTGTCGTCGCGCTCCAGTTCGCGGTCGATCGCGTCCTCGCCGGCCGCGCCGTTGGCGACCAGGCCCGTCAGCAGCGCCCAGCGCAGGTCGGCGTCCACGGCCAGGCCCTCGGGCACGTCCCGGCCCTCCAGCCAGCCGCCGACGCGGGCCAGGTCGGCCTCCGAACGGGACGCCGAGGCGTACGCCTTGGCCCACGAGCGCTGCATGTCGCTGCCGGCCTCGGCGGCCTCCATGGCGGACTTCGCGGCCTGCGCCCACTGCTCGCGCAGCTCGGCGCGGGCGTCCGGGTCGGCGTAGGCCAGCGACCCGGCGATCTGGCGCTGGGCGACGGTGACGATGTTGATGTCGGTCTCGGCCGTCAGGCTCGCGGCGCCGAGCGCCACGAACCGGCGGGCGGGCAGCTCGGCGTCGCGGAGCATGTCCCAGGCGGCCGACCAGATCAGCGCGCGCGGCAGCGAGTCCTCCAGCGCCGCCGTGTGCTCGATCGCCGTCGCCAGCGAGCGCTCGTCGAGGCGGAGCTTCGCGTAGGTGAGGTCGTCGTCGTTGAGCAGCAGGAGGTCCGGCTGCTTCATGCCGGTGAGCGCGGCGATCTCGGTGGACTCGCCGGTCACGTCGGCCTCGACGCGCTCGCGCCGCACGAGCACGCCGTCCTCCAGGTCGTACAGTCCGACGGCGATGCGGTGCGTTCGGGTGGTCGGGTGCTCGGCCGGGACCTCCTGGAGCACCGCGACGCGCGTGTAGTTCCCCTCGGCGTCGACCGTGATCTCCGGGCGCAGCGTCGAGACGCCCGCGGTGCGCAGCCACGTGTCGGCGAAGTCGGCCAGCGGCTTGCCGCAGGCCGCCTCCAGCTCGGTGAGCAGGTCGGAGAAGACCGCGTTGCCGAACTTGTGCTTCTGGAAGTAGGAGCGCAGGCCCTCCAGGAACGGGTCGATGCCGACGTAGGCCACCAGCTGCTTGAGGATCGAGGCGCCCTTGGCGTAGGTGATGCCGTCGAAGTTGGCCTGCACGGCCTCGGTGTCGGGCATGTCGGTGTAGACCGGGTGCGTGGTCGGCTGCTGGTCCTGGCCGTAGCCCCAGTTCTTGCGGGCCGACAGGAACGTCGTCCACGCGCCGCTGAAGCGGGTGGCCTCCACGTTGGCCCAGTGGCTGGCCCACTCCGCGAAGGACTCGTTGAGCCACAGGTCGTCCCACCAGCGCATGGTCACCAGGTCGCCGAACCACATGTGCGCCATCTCGTGGAGGATCACGTTGGCGCGCTGCTCCAGCTCGAAGTCGGTGACCTGGCTGCGGAACAGGAACGACGCCTCGGCGATCGTGACGCAGCCGAAGTTCTCCATTGCGCCGAAGTTGTACTCGGGGGCGAAGACCTGGTCGTACTTCGGCAGCGGGTAGCGCACCCCGAAGTTGGCGTGGAAGTGGTCGAAGCCCTGTCGCGTGACCTCGAAGACGCCCTCGGGGTCAAGGTAGTCCTTCATGGACTGGCGGCAGTAGACGCCGAGGTCGATGCCGTCGTGCGTCTCGTGGACGCCGACGTAGGGCCCGGCGCAGACCGCGGTGATGTAGGGGCTCATCCGCGGCGAGGTCGCGAACAGCGAGACCTTCATCCCGAGCTCCTCGACCGCGGTCTCGCTGACCGCGGGCATGTTCGAGATGACCTTCCAGTGCCCGGGGGTGCGGACCTGGAAGGTGAAGCTCGCCTTCAGGTCGGGCTGGTCGAAGCAGGCGTAGACGCGCTGGGCGTCGGCCACCTCGAACTGCGAGTACAGGTAGGTCTCGCCGTCGACCGGGTCGGTCATCCGGTGCAGGCCCTGGCCGTCGGTGGAGTAGGCGCAGACGGCGTTGACCACGAGCGTGTTCTCGGCGGCGAGGTTCTCGAGCCTGAGCCCGGCCTTGGGGTCGAAGAGCGAGATGTCGACCGGTTCGCCGTTGAGGTAGGCGTCCTCGATGCGCTCGGCGGCGATCTCGATGAACGTCTCCGCCCCGGGTTCGGAGCAGGCGAACGTCACCGACGTACGGGAGGAGAAGGTGTCGCCTTCGGCGTGGCCGGTCAGGTCGAGCTCCACGGTGTAGGAGTCGACGGTCAGCAGCTCGGCGCGGCGCCGGGCCTCGTCTCGCGTGAGAATGTGGGTTGCGGCCACAATGCCTCCAGTCTCTTAAATCGAATTTGAAAGAAGTGTGTCACATCCCGGGAGTTCACTCGGCGGATGCGGGCCGGGCACCCCGCTCGTTTACGCTGGCGGCGTGAGTGCAGCACACCCGATACCGCAGGCATGGCTTGCCACGCAGATTTACGACTCCGCGGGCGTCCTCGAAGAGGGCGGCACCGCGGCGAAGAACTACGACGAGTTCCCCGACGAGACCGAGATCACCCGGATCATCGAGGCGAATCCGGCGAGCGTCCTGGGCGTCGAGATGCCCGCCCACACGCCCGAGGCGGTGGCGGCGGGACTGACCTTCGAGCAGGCCCTCCCGGCCGCGGCCGAGCGGCTCGCCGCCCTGAAGGAGGCCGGCCGCTTCGCCGCCTTCGGCGACGTGGCCGTGGCCTACCGCATCAGCGGAGGTGCAGAACCCGTCGCCTACGGCGTGTTCTGCATGGTCGACACCGCCGAGATCTCCTCGGCGGCCGACGAGCCGGGCAAGGTCATCCGCAACGAGGACGTCTTCATCGAGAAGGTCAAGCAGCGCAACGAGCTGAACCAGCAGCTCCGGCACCTCCTCAGCCCCGTTCTGCTGCTCCAGTCCAGCCGCGGCGACGAGCTCCACTCGGCCGTGGCCGAGGCCGTCGCGGGCGCGGGCGACCCGGTCGCCTCCGACGTCGACGAGTCCGGGCGGACCCACGAGATCTGGGCGATCGGCGGCGACGCCGGGGCCGCCCTGGCCGCCCTGGCCGGGGACGGCGACCTCATCGTCGCCGACGGCAACCACCGCTCCCTGGCCGCGCAGGTCGGCGGGCTCGACCGCTTCCTGGCGGTCGTGACCACCCCGCAGTCGGTCACGATCCGCCCCTACCACCGCCTCGTGGCCGGACTGCCCGGTTCGGCCTCGCAGCTGGTCGAGCAGATCGGCCAGATCGGCGCCGAGGTCACCGAGGTCGACGGCCCGCCGCAGACCCCCGCCGAGGGCGGCACGGTCGTCGTCTACGGCCAGGGCCGCACCTGGGAGATCGTCTTCGGCGCGACCGAGGGCAGCGTCGTGGACCGGCTCGACCACACCCGCGTCGAGCAGGAGGTCTTCAGCGGCCTCCTCGGCTGGGACGCGGGGGACAAGCGCATCACCTACGTCGGCGGCGACTACCCGGCCGCGTGGCTGGCCGAGCAGGTCGACGCGGGCAAGGCCGACCTGGCGGTCCTCATCGCCCCGGTCACGGTCGAGGACTTCATCGACGTGAACCTCCAGCGGCTCAAGATGCCCCGGAAGTCGACCTGGTTCGTGCCCAAGGCCCGCGCCGGCCTGGCCATCGCCGAACTCCCGAAACGATAGGATAGGCACCCGTGCGCATCTATCTCGGTTCCGACCACGCCGGTCTCGAACTCAAAGACCACCTGGTGAAGCATCTGAGCGGCCGCGGCTTCGACGTCGTCGACGTGGGACCGTTCGCGTACGACGCCGACGACGACTACCCGCCGTACTGCCTGAACGCCGCCGCCAAGGTCGTGGCCGACCCCGGCAGCCTCGGCGTGGTCGTCGGCGGCTCCGGCAACGGCGAGCAGATCGCGGCCAACAAGGTCGCCGGCTGCCGCGCCGCGCTGGCCTGGAGCGTCGAGACGGCCAAGCTCGGCCGCCAGCACAACGACGCGAACGTGGTGGCCGTCGGCGGCCGGATGCACACCCTGGAGGAGGCGACGGGTTTCGTCGACGCGTTCGTCGACGAGCCGTTCTCCGGTTCCGAGCGCCACCAGCGGCGCATCGACCAGCTCGCCGAGTACGAGCGGACCCGCGAACTGCCCGAACTGCCCTGAGCGGCGACGAGCACCACGGCGAAGGCCCGGGCGGTCGCCCGGGCCTTCGCCGTACGTGAATACCGGACGAATCCGGTCGATTCAATATGGAGTTCATGGACAGGTGTTGGTAGCGTCAATACATGTCTAAGGGACTTCGTGTACTGCTCCACCTCCTGCAAGCGATCACGGTGCTCGGCGCGCTGCTGTACCTCACCGCCGCGATGCTGCTCTCCCTCGCCGAGATCGACCTCCTGGGCCTCGACGAGGGCACCGACCTCACCGCCTACGCCATCGCCTTCGGCGTGCTCGGCGTGGCGCTCTCGCCGGCGCTGTGGTCGCTCCACCGCGGCGGCGCCGTCGCCGGCGCGGCCGCGGCGCCGGTCGGCTTCGAACGCGTGGGCGACCAGCCGCCGCCCTCCTCACCGCCGCCGCCCCCCGGCGGCTTCGAGCCGCTGAGCCCCGACCGGGCCCCCGCGCCGCCCGCCAGCTCCTACGGCCAGCCCTCGGGCCCGGGCTTCGGCGCCCAGCCCTCGGGCGGCGCGCCGCCGACCCCCTCGCCCCAGCACGAGTCCCCCTGGGGAAGCGGCCGCTGACGCCGCCGGGCGGGAGCGGACCGCTCCCGCCCCTCACCGCCCGGCACCGCGCGTCACCGCTGCGTGCAGGGCACGCGGCGGGCGGTCACCGGTTGAGACCGCGGAAACAGCCGCCCCTCCGCGGACCGCGGGATATGGGCGCCGGGCGCTACGCTAGGGCGAAACAATCCATTCGTGAAGGAACCGCGCCCAATGACGAACGCCATCGTTGACCTCGTCTGCGGCCCGGCCGATCCGCTACCGGGATCAGAGCAGAGCTACCGGCTCACCGGCATGCTCGGCTCGGGCGGCCAGGCCGATGTCTACCAGGCCGTCCGCATGTCCGCGGGAATCTCCTCCGCGCCGCTGACCGTCAAGGTCTTCCGCCTCAACCCCGGCGAGCCGCGCGAGCGCCAGTACCGCTCTTGGGACAAGGGCGACGCGGTCCTCATGGACCTCCACAGCCGCAACGTCGGGGCGATCTGCCGCCGCATCGACGCCTTCTACGGGCGCATGCCGCACCACCCGAGCCAGTCGCCCGCCGGCGAGCCCGTCCCCTTCCAGGTCCTGGAGTACCTCCCCGGCCACGACCTGCGCCAGCTCCTGGCCCAGCGCCTCGGCCGCGTCGACGCCGCCCGCACCCTCCAGTCGGTGGTCAACGTCATGCTCGCCATGCACCACCCGCCGCACGGGGCGCACCCGGTGCTGCACATGGACCTCAAGCCCGCGAACGTCATCATCGGTCCCGACGGCTCCGCCAAGGTCATCGACTTCACCGGCGCCCGCTACCACACCCCGGCCCACCTGACCACGATCGCCTACACCCGCGAGACCGCCGGGCCCGAGGCCCACGAGGGCCGGGTCGGCCCCTCCTACGACGTCCACGGCTTCGGCTCGATCGCGTTCTACCTCGTCACCGGCGCCAGCGCCCGCACCGACTCGCCCGCGGAGACGCAGTCGGTGCCTTGGGCGCGGCTGCGCCGCCACCCCGTCCTCGAAGCCAACCCGCGCCTGCGCGACCTGCTCACCGCGCCCCTGGACGACAACCCCGAGAACCGGCCCCGCACCGACGAGCTCTCCCGCTGGATCACCGAGCTGACCACCGTCGTCGCCCAGTCCAACGTGCCCGACCTCGGCGTCGACTGGGGCGCCCCCGGCGGCCAGGGCGTGAACGGCACCGCGGCCACGCGGGTCCTCGGCGGCCGGATCAACCCGCCCGCCCCCGCGCCCGCGCCGCCCACCGCGGTCGTCTCGCCCCCGCCCGCGCCCGAGGCGCACGGCACCAGGGTCATGGAGTCGGGGATGAGCCCCCAGGAGGAGCGCCGCCCCGAGCCGATCGCGGGCCGCGTCCGCGTGCCCGACCAGGGCAGCGGCGACTACGTGGGCGGCAAGGCCGGCCACGGCGAGCGGCACCCGCGCCTGCGCTTGGCGGGCGACCCCCCGGAGGACGACGGCGACCCGCACCGCCGCAGCCTCGACGGGCGCGAGCGCGACGAGCCGCAGCCCCCGCTGCTCGGCCCGCCCGGGAGCCTCTCCAAGGGCCTCGAACTCAGCATCATCGGCGGGCTGTTCTCGCTGATCATGTGGCTGATGTGGGCGGTCCAGGAGGGCATGGAGAACCTGCGGAACCAGGTCATCGGCTACGTGCTGGTCCTGGCCGTCGCCGTGGGCCTGTTCTTCCTGCTCCGCGTCATCGGCGGGATGTTTTGGGGCCGGATGCTCAGGGCCAAGCGGCGCACCTCCCGGCTCGCGCACCTGCTGACCGGCGTGTTCCTGTTCATCGTGGGCCTGAGCTACCTCGACCAGCTCTCATGGGACTGGCTCGACTTCGACTTCAGCCCGTTCGAATGGTTCACGGACTGGTTCAGCGGGCTGTTCTGATGAGGCGCGCCCCGCTCGCGCGCCCGCCGGGCGCGGCGGCGGCGGGGCGCATGGCAGGGTGGAGCCCATGAGCATGGATACCGCGCTGGCCCACGACATCTACCGCCGCTCGCACCTGACCGGCGAGTTCACGCTCCGGTCCGGAGTGGTCGCGCACGAGTACTTCGACAAGTACCTGTTCGAGTCCGATCCGGTCATGCTGCGGCGCATCGCCGAGGCGCTGGCGCCGCTCGTCCCGGCCCACGGGATCGACGCCCTGGCGGGCCTGGAGACCGGCGGCATCCCGCTGGCGGTCATGCTGTCCCAGGTGACCGGGGTGCCGACGCTGTTCGTGCGCAAGGAGGCCAAGACCTACGGCACGTGCCGCCTCGCCGAGGGCGGCGACGTGGAGGGGCGGCGCCTGTTCATCGTGGAGGACGTGGTGACCTCGGGCGGCGCGGTCCTGGACGCGGTCGCCGAGCTGCGCCGCCGCGGGGCCGCGGTCGAGCGGGCCGTGTGCGTCATCGACCGCGAATCGGGCGGCCCGCAGCGCCTGGCCGAGGAGGGCATCGAACTGCAGGCCCTGTTCACCATGACCGAGCTCAAGGCCGCCGCCTGAACCTCAGCGGGCCCACAGCCAGATCTCCGAGCCCTTCGGGATCTCCTCGCCCGCGTCCTTCGACTGGTCGAAGACCTTGCCGGTGAACCAGATCTGACCGGTTTTGACCGTGAAGCCCAGGTCTTCGAGCAGTTCCCGGGCCTCGTCGACGTGCATGCCGACCACGTCGGGGACCTCGATCGGCTCGGGCCCCTCGCTGATCACGAGGTCGACCTCCGCCTCCGGTGCGGCCCCCTCGCCCGCGCCCGGGGCGTGCTCGATGACCGCGCCCTCGGGGATGGTGTCGCTGTAGCGCTCGCTCACGTCCCCGACTTCGAGGCCCTCGGCCTCGAGCCGGTCCTCGGCCTCGTCCTCGTCCATCCCGACCAGGTCCGGGACGGTGAGCGGCGGCGGCCCGTCGGAGACGACGACCGTGATCGCCGCCCCGGCCTTGACCTCCTCGCCCGCCGCGGGCGAGGTGGAGACGACCTCGCCCCTGGCGTGCTCGGCGCTGTAATCGCGTTCGACCTTCACCTCGGCCCGGAACGCGTCCAGCTCCCGCAGCGCCTCGTCCTCCTCCATGCCCGCCAGGTCGGGCACCTCGTACCGCTCCGGGCCCAGTGAGAGCGTCACCGTGACGGTGCCGCCCGAGCGGATGCGCTCGCCCACGCCGGGGTCCTGCGCGAGCACCTGGTCCTTGGGCACGCTCTCGCTGTGGGCGCCCTCGTCGAACTCGACTTCGAAGCCGCGCTCCTCGGCGTAGGCCGCCACGGACGCGGCGTCCTGGTCCAGCAGCGACGGCGCCGAGGTGTACCGGCCGACGCCGATCCACCACCCGGCCAGCGCCACGGCGGCCAGGGTCGCGGCGATGGCGATGAGCGTGACCAGCGCCTTCCACGAGCGCGGCCCCGAAGACCGCGGCACGACCATCGTGGTCTGCACGGCCCGCGTGGGGCGCGGGAGCTGCCCCGCGGCGGCGGCCACGGGCCGGGCGTCGACGGCGTGGAGCCGCCGCGAGAAGGCCCCGGCGTCGACCGGGCGAGTGGCCGGATCGCGGCCGGCCGCGAGCATCACCAGCTGCGCCAGGCCCTCGGGGACGTCCTGCGCGATGAGCCGCGGCGATGGGAGGTCCTCGGCGACGTGCCGCTGCGCGACCCGCGCCGGATCGGGGCCGTCGAAGGGCACCTCGCCGGTGAGCAGCTCGTAGAGCAGGATCGCGGTCGAGTACACGTCGCTGGCCGGGCTCGCCGGCTCCCCCTTGACCAGCTCGGGCGCGACGTACGCGGCGGTCGCCAGCAGCGGGCCGCCCCGCTTGGCCTCGCCGTGGACGGCCTCGGCGAGACCGAAGTCCGCGACCTTGACCCGGTCGCCGCGGCCGCCGTTCTTGAGCAGGATGTTCTCGGGCTTGACGTCGCGGTGGACGAGCCCGGCGTCGTGCGCGGCCTGGAGCCCGTCGAGGATCTGGCCGCACAGCTCCACGGCCTCTTCGATGCGCAGGCGGCGCCTGCGGTTGAGCAGGTCCCGCAGCGTGGTGCCCGGGACGTACTCCATGACGACGTAGGGCAGGTCCTCGTGCACGCCCTGGTCGAAGACGGCGACGACGTTGGGGTGCGACAGCCGCGCGATGGTGCGCGCCTCGTGCGTGAACGCGCCGAGGTCGAAGCCGCTCAGCCCCGTGGCCGTGATCATCTTCACGGCCACGGTGCGGTCGAGCCGGTCGTCGTGCGCCTCGTAGACCGACGCCATGCCGCCGTTCGCGATCAGCCTCTGGAGCCGGTACCGCCCGTCGACGAGCGCACCGGTGAGGTCTCCAGTAGTCGTCGTCAACCCATGCCCCTTCTCAAGCTTCCGGCCGAGCGGGCCGGCCGTGGATCACCAGTGTATGAGGTGGGGGCGACTACCAAAGGACCTCGGCGCCGGGAAACACGGGTTTGTCGGGGGCCACAATGCCCAGTCGCTTCGTGGCGCGGGTCAGCGCGACGTAGAGGTGGCGCAGGTTCGCGCCCGCGATGGCGTCGGGGTCGACGACGATGACGCTGTCGAACTCGAGCCCCTTGGACTGCCTGACGGTCAGGACCGACGCGGTGTCGATCCAGGACAGCTCCGCGGCGAGCTCGGGGGTGGTGACGACGGCCACGCTGCCCCCGCCGGCGGCCCGCGCCTCCTCGGCGACGAGCTCGGCGACCCGCTCCGACAGGCGCTCCTGGGCGATCTCCAGCCACGGCTCGCTGCCCGAGGCCCGCACCGACCGCGGCCGGGGCGCCTCGGCGTCGATGGCGTCGAGCACCCTCACGGCGACCGCCATGATCTCGGCGGGGGTGCGGTAGGAGACGGTGAGCTGCTCGGCGCGCCAGGTCAGCTCCGAGGAGTCGAAGACCTCGGCCCAGCTGTGCGGCGCGGCCGCGTTCCCCGACTGGGCCAGGTCCCCGGCGACGGTGAAGGACCGGGCGACGCAGCGGCGCAGCAGCGCGCGCCACACCATCGGGGACAGCTCCTGCGCCTCGTCGACGATGACGTGGCCGAAGATCCAGCGGCGGTCGGCGGCGGCGCGCTCGGCCACCGAGACGAACCGCCGGTCGACCTGGCGCTCACCGAGCCACGCCGCGTCGATCACGTCGGTGGCCTGGAGGATCTCGGACTCCTCGTCCTCGAAGTCGAAGGAGGCCGAGCCCGAGGCGATCGACAGGACGTCCTCGGCGTAGGCGATCTGCTCGGCGTCGAGCGTCCCGGCGCCGGAGCGCTCGACCTCGCCGAGGTGCTCGGCGGCCTCGTCGAGCAGCGCCACGTCGGCCTCGCTCCAGCCGCCGGGCTCGCGCCGGAGCAGGCGGCGCTCCTCCTTCCGCAGCGCGGCGGCGGCCGAGGCCAGCAGCGCGGGGGAGGCGAAGAGGTCTTCGAGGAGCCCGGTGGGCGTCAGCTCGGGCCACAGCTCCTCGATCTCGCCGCGGATGACCGGGTCGGTGGCGATCTCGGCGGCGAACGTGGCGCGGTCCTCCAGCCCGAGCAGGTTCTCCCCGCCGAGCGGGTCCTCACCGATGATGTCGGCGTACTGCATGGCCAGGTCGGCGATGACGCGCTTGTGGAAGGTCTCGCGGGCCTCGTTGTGCGGCAGGCCCGTCTCGCGGGCCGCGTCGCGGGCGGCGGTGATCTTCTCGGGCCGCAGCCACAGCGTGTGGCTCTCGTAGTGGACCGGCAGCGGCTCGCGGGGCACGATCTGGCGGTCGGCCACGGCGCTGGCGATGACCCCGGCCATGACGGCGCGGCCCTTGACCGCGGCGGCGGCCTCGGACTCGGGCCGGTCGGGGACGATGCCGGGGAACAGCTGGCCGGGGGTGCGCAGCAGCACGTCGGTCTCGGCCAGGCCCGGGAGGACCTCGGAGATGTAGCGCAGGAACTGCTTGCCGGGGCCGATGATGAGCACGCCGCGGCGCTGGAGTTGCTCGCGGTGCTCGTACAGGAGGTAGGCGGCGCGGTGGAGGGCGACGGCGGTCTTGCCGGTGCCGGGCGCGCCGTCGACGATCATGATGCCTTCGAGGGGCGCGCGGATGATGCGGTCCTGCTCGGCCTGGATGGTGGCGACGATGTCCCGCATGCGGTCGGTGCGGGCGGCGTCGAGCGCGGCCATGAGCGCGCCCTCGGAGCCGATGGTGGAGGCGGAGCCGTCGGCGGCGTCCAGGTCGAGGACCTCGTCGTTGAGCGAGGCGAGACGCCGGCCCCTGGTGTGGAGGTGGCGCCTGCGGCGCACGCCCGCGGGGGCGGCGGCGGTGGCGAGGTAGAAGCGCCGGCCGGCCTCGGAGCGCCAGTCGACCAGCAGCTGCTCGCCGTCCCCGTCGTGGAGGCCGATGCGTCCGAGGTACATGGGCCGGTCCGAGTCGATGTAGTCGAGGCGGCCGAAGCACAGCCCCTCCTCGACCGCGTCGAGCTGGGCGATGCGGCGGCGGTGGAAGTGGGTCTCGACGTCCCGCTGCGAGAGCTCCTGCTCGTTCTCCACGTGCTTGCGGCGCGACTCGTCGAGCCGGGCCTCGGCCGCGTCCCGGATCTCGTCGAGCCGGGAGTAGAGGCGGTCGAGACGCGCTTGCTCGGTCGCGATCGCGGGAATGATGGGAGCGGACACAGATCTCCTCGGGTGCGGAACGGGATGAATGCCTGGGAATGCGTCTCGCCGACGATCCGGATTCAAGGACGCAACGGAAAAGCATACCGCCGCGGCGTCCAATCGTCTTCAGACGGCGACGAGGTTCAATACGCTGAGCTGACCGGCGGCCCGGCGCCGCCCGAAGCGGACGGCGGCGGCAGGGGGCGCACTCGGCGCGCGGAGACGTATAACACGCTCATAACGGTGTCTTGACCGTTCGCAAACGGGACGGATACCGTGAACCGAAATGTGAGTGCCTTCACATGGCGTGACTGGAGAGATGCACAATGACAAGAGAGAACTGGGGGACCAGAGTCGGGTTCATCCTGGCCGCCATCGGCTCGGCGGTCGGACTCGGCAACATCTGGCGCTTCCCCGGCGTCGCCTACGAGGGCGGCGGCGGCGCCTTCCTCGTGCCCTACCTCGTGGCCCTGTTGACCGCGGGCATCCCGCTGCTCATCATGGAGTTCACGATCGGGCGCCGCTACAAGGGCTCGGCCCCCGTGGCCTTCCGCCGCCTCAACAAGAACGCCGAGGCCATCGGCTGGTGGCAGGTCGCGATCTCGATCATCATCGCCGTCTACTACGCGGCCGTGATCGCCTGGGCCGCCTGGTACGGCTACTTCTCGTTCAGCCAGGAGTGGGGCGACGACCCCGAGGCGTTCCTGATGGAGGACTTCCTGCAGAACGACGGGACGCTGGACACCTTCGCGAACTGGCTGCCCGGCATCGGCCTGGCCATGATCGCCATCTGGCTGGTGACCCTGTTCGTCATCGGCGCGGGCGTGCGCAAGGGCATCGAGACGGCCAGCAAGATCTTCATCCCGCTGCTGGTGGTCATGTTCGGCGTGCTCGTGGTCCAGGCCCTGAGCCTCGACGGCGCGACCGACGGCCTGAACACCTTCTTCGCCCCCGACTGGTCGGCCGTCGCCCAGCCGAAGGTGTGGCTCGCCGCCTACGGCCAGATCTTCTTCTCGCTGTCGATCGGCTTCGGCATCATGGTCACCTACGCCTCCTACCTCAAGCGCAAGTCCGACATCACCACCTCGGCGTTCACCGTCGGCTTCGCGAACTCCTCGTTCGAGATCCTGTGCGGCATCGGCGTGTTCGCCGTCCTGGGCTTCATGGCCCTCGAATCGGGCACCCCGATCTCCGAGCTCTCGGGCACCGGCGTCGGCCTGGCGTTCGTCGCCTTCCCCGCCATCATCAACACGCTGCCGTTCGCCCCCGGCCTGTTCGGCATCCTGTTCTTCGGCTCGCTCGTGCTCGCCGGATGGACCTCGCTGATCAGCATCGTCCAGGTGCCGGTCGCGGCGGTGGAGGACCGCTTCGGCGTCGGCCGCATCAAGGCCACGCTGCTCGTCGGCGGCGGCATCGCGCTCGTCTCGACGCTCCTGCTGCCGACCACGAGCGGCCTGATGCGGCTCGACATGACCGACTACTACATCAACCAGTACGGCATCGCCGTGGCCGCCCCGGTCAGCATCGTCGCCGTGGTCTGGCTGGCGTGGAAGTGGAAGGAGCTGCGCGACAACGCCAACGCCACCTCCACGTTCAAGATCGGTCCGATCTGGCTGGTCTGCCTCGGCGTCATCACGCCGATCATGCTCACGGCGATCCTGGTCTTCAACATCCGCGACCTGATGGGCGCCGACCCGAACGACCCCGATGACCCGTTCGGCGCCTACAACGCGAACCAGGCGTTCGGCTGGACCCTGGCCCTGGGCGCCATCGTCTTCGGCGTCGTCATGGCGCTCGTCCTGCGCCGCAAGGACGTGCCCGAGCTGGTCGACGAGGCCGACGCGGCCGCCCCGGCCGGAGAGAAGGAGGAAACCCGATGAGCGCCACCGCCGTCACGATGATGGTCATCGCCATCGCCGTCATCTTCGGAGGCATGGTCGTCTCCGCGATCACGCTCCTGACCCACCCCGAGGAGCCCGACTCCGAGGACTGACCCGAGTGCGCGTGCGGGGGCCGGTCGCCCGACCGGCCCCCGCACGCCGTCCGCGGCCGGTCCCGTTCGAATTCCGTCCCACCAGTGCCCTCCCCTCCCACCGGGCGCTCCGGAAACGAGTGGGACCGCTTCCTTTTATATTGACGAATATTGATGGGCATTGCCCCTTGTGCTGCGGGTTCGAAAACTGTTAGCTTAGTTTTTAGTTAACAAGGTGGCCTATAGTTTCCGCCGGCCACCGCCTCCAATTCCCCTGAGAGGAGCGACATATGCGCCGAACCAAACGCCTCCTGGCGGTGTTCAGCGTCTTCGCCGCAGCGGTCCTGGCGACGACGATGGCGAGCCCGGCCTGGGGCCACGGCTACGTCTCCGAGAGCCCCAGCCGCGGAGCGCTGTGCGCCAGCGGAGCCGTCTCCGACTGCGGAGCGGTCCAATGGGAACCGCACAGCATGGAGGGCCCCAAGGGCTTCCCCGGTGCCGGACCCGCCGACGGATCGATCTGCTCGGGCGGCAACACCCGGTTCGCCGAGATCGACGACCCGCGCGGCGGCAACTGGCCCACCACGAGCGTCTCGCCCGGCTCCCGCACCTTCACCTGGACCATCACCGCCGCCCACGCCACCGACAAGTGGGAGTACTTCATCACCCGCGACGGCTGGAACCCGTCCCAGCCGCTGACCCGCGCGTCCCTGGAGTCCTCGCCGTTCTACACGAAGTCCGACGGCGGGGCCCGGCCCGACTGGTCGGTGACGCACAGCGTCAACCTGCCGAACAAGTCCGGCCAGCACCTGATCCTGGCAGTGTGGACGATCGCCGACACCGCCAACGCCTTCTACTCGTGCATCGACGTCGACTTCGGCGGCGGTGGCGGCGACAACGGCGGCGGCGATGACGACGACCCGCCGCCGACCGGCGACTGCACCGCCGCGGCCTGGAGCTCCAGCGCCGTCTACAACGGCGGCGACGTCGTGACCCACGCCGGCGCCGAATGGCGCGCCAAGTGGTGGACGCAGGGCGAGACGCCCGGCTCCACCGGCGACTGGGGCGTCTGGGAGCAGATCAGGACCTGCTGACCCCCGACCGGGGAGCGGTGTGTCCGGCGCCGCTCCCCGGTTGACGGCGGCCCGCCGAGGCCGCTACCATCGTTCCCGTCTTTGCAGTCGACGTCAGGAACTCCCTTGAAGCTGTAGATCACGGACATCGCGCCACGCCCACGGCGACGCCGTCGAGCCCCCAACCGGCTCCGGCGCTGCCGCTCACGGGCGGGCGGTCTGCGATCTTCAGGGAGCCCATCGGCTGCTGAAATCCCGCGTCCCGGTGCACCGGTCCCGGCGCGATGTCTCTCATTCGATTCCGTCCACATCGAATCCGAGAGGAATCCGCGCTTGACCACTTTCATCACCGTCAGCAAACTCGGCTTCTCCTGGCCCGACGGCGACCGCGTCTTCGACGGCCTCGACGCCGTCTTCTCCGACGGCCGCACCGCCCTGATCGGCGACAACGGCACCGGCAAGTCGACGCTGCTGCGCCTGATCGACGGGCGGCTGACCCCCGACGCCGGCGGCGTCGCCGTCTCGGGCCTCGTGGCCTACCTGCCGCAGGAACTGCCCATGCGCCTCGACGACACCGTCGCCGGACTGCTCGGCATCACCGGCAAGCAGCGCGCGCTCGAAGCGATCGAATCCGGCGACGCCGACGAGGCCCACTTCGCCGTCATCGGCGAGGACTGGGACTTCCTCGAACGCGCCCGCGTCACGCTCGACGAGCTCGGCCTCGACCACATCGGGCTCGAACGCACCGTCGCGACGCTCTCGGGCGGCGAGTCCATGCTGGTCGGCCTCGCCGGGAGGCTCCTGCTGCGCCCCGACGTCCTGCTGCTCGACGAGCCGTCGAACAACCTCGACGGCTCCGCCCGCGAACGCCTCTACGAAGCGGTCCGCCGCTTCCAGGGCACCCTGCTCGTGGTCAGCCACGACCGGGCGCTGCTCGAACGGGTCGACGCCGTCGCCGAGCTGTACGCCGGACGCATCCGCACGTTCGAGGGGAACTACGACGCCTACGAGCGCGCGATCGCGATCGAGCAGGAGGCCGCCGAGCGCGCCGTCCGCGACGCCAAGGCCGAACTCTCCCGCCAGAAACGCGAGTTCGCCGAGATGCAGACCAAGCTCGCCCGCCGCGAGAAGGCCGGGAAGAAGAAGTTCGCCAACGCGCCCGCCATCGTCCGCAACGCCAAGAAGAACCAGGGCGAATCCACCTCGGGGCGCGTCAAGACCGCGATGGCCGAGGACGTCGCCGAGGCCAGGGAAGGACTGGAGGCCGCCAAGGCCGAGGTCCGCGAGGACGCGAGCATCAGCATCGACCTGCCCGAGACCTCGGTCAGCCCGCACCGCGAGATCGCCCTCATCGAAGGACTCGAAGCGGGCGGCCTGTACGGCGACGGCCTCGACCTCCACGTCCGCGGGCCCGAGCGGATCGGGCTGACCGGCGACAACGGCTCGGGCAAGTCCACGCTGCTGCGCGCCGTCGCCGAAGCCGCCCGCGTCCCGCACGGCTTCCTCACCCAGCGGCTGGAGTTCCTCGACGACGAGGCGAGCGTGCTCGACAACGTCCGCTCCCGGGCGCCCGACACCGATCCGGCCCTGCTGCGGACCCGGCTCGCCCGCTTCCTGCTGCGCGGCGACACGGTCTTCCACCGGGTCGGCACGCTGTCCGGCGGCGAGCGGCTGCGCGTGGCGCTGGCGGCCGTGCTCTCGGCCAGGCCGGCGCCGCACCTGCTGCTGCTCGACGAGCCGACCAACAACCTCGACATGACCTCGATCGGACAGCTCCGGCAGGCCCTGACCGCCTACCGGGGCGCGATGATCGTCGTCAGCCACGACGAGGCGTTCCTCGACGGGCTCGGCCTCACCCGGCTCGTCCGCCTGGAACGCGGCGCGGGGGTGGTCTCGGACACGGTCCCCGAACCGCGGTGACACCGGGGCCGCCGAGCGATTCCGGCCACCGGAAATCCCGTGGCGCGAAGGCTCGGCGGCCGCGTATCCTTGACGATCGTCATGCCCAGCAGCACCTCGAAATCCCGTACCGGCCTGCGCGAGCGCGTCTTCGCCCTGCGCACCGCCGATCAGCGTGCGCTGCGCCGGCGCCTGCGCGAGGCCCGCGAACTCGACGGCCCGGCCCGCAAGGCCGCGTTCGAAGCGCTCGAAGCCGACGTCGCGGCGAAGGAGGCCGCGCTCGCCGCCCGCGCGGCGAGCGTCCCGAAAATCGTCTACCCCGACGAGCTGCCCGTCTCGCAGCGCCGCGACGACATCGCCGAGGCCATCCGCGACCACCAGGTCGTCGTCATCGCCGGGGAGACCGGCTCGGGCAAGACCACGCAGATCCCCAAGATCTGCCTCGAACTCGGCCGGGGCGTGCGCGGCCTGATCGGGCACACCCAGCCCCGCCGGATCGCCGCCCGCGCCGTGGCCGAGCGCATCGCCGAGGAGCTCGGCTCGCCGCTGGGCGAGGCCGTCGGCTGGAAAGTCCGCTTCACCGACCAGGTCTCGGACTCCAGCTTCGTCAAGCTCATGACCGACGGCATCCTGCTCACCGAGCTCCAGCACGACCGGCTCCTGAGCGCCTACGACACGATCATCATCGACGAGGCCCACGAGCGCAGCCTCAACATCGACTTCATCCTCGGCTGCCTCAAGCAGATCCTGCCCAAGCGCCCCGACCTCAAGGTCATCGTCACCTCCGCGACCATCGACCCCGAGCGCTTCGCGCAGCACTTCGCGGCGGGCGGGCGGAGCGCCGGAGGCGACTCGGACGGCGATCGCTCCTCGGCCCCCGCCCCCGCTCCCGTCCTCGAAGTCTCCGGCCGCACCTACCCCGTCGAAGTCCGCTACCGGCCCCTGGTCGACGAAGAGGAGCAGCGCGACCAGATCGACGGCATCCTCGACGCGGTGGGCGAACTCGGCCGCGAGGGCGACGGCGACATCCTCGTCTTCCTCTCCGGCGAGCAGGAGATCCGCGACACCGCCGACGCCCTGGAGAAGGCGAAGCTGCGCCACACCGAGGTCGTCCCGCTCTACGCCCGCCTCTCCGCCGCCGAGCAGCACCGCGTGTTCTCTTCGCACACCGGCAGGCGCATCGTCCTGGCCACCAACGTCGCCGAGACCTCCCTGACCGTCCCGGGCATCCGCTACGTCATCGACGCCGGGTACGCCCGCATCTCCCGCTACTCGGCCCGCACCAAGGTCCAGCGGCTCCCGATCGAGCGGATCAGCCAGGCCAGCGCCAACCAGCGGGCCGGACGCTGCGGCCGCGTCGCCGAAGGCATCTGCATCCGCCTGTATTCCGAAGAGGACTTCCTCTCCCGGCCCGAGTTCACCGACGCGGAGATCCTGCGCACCAACCTCGCCAGCGTCATCCTCCTCATGGCCGCCGCGAAGCTCGGCAAGGTCGAGGACTTCCCGTTCGTCGATGCGCCCGACGCCCGCAACATCAAGGACGGCACCGACCTCCTCGTCGAACTCGGCGCGCTGGAGCAGGAGCGCGGCGCCGCGCCCCGCCTGACCCGGACCGGCCGGGAGATCTCGCGCCTGCCGATCGACCCGCGCCTGGCCCGCATGATCCTCCAGGCCAAGGAGGAGGGCTGCGTCCACGAGGTCGCCGTCATCGCCGCCGCCCTGTCCATCCAGGACCCCAGGGAGCGCCCGGCCGACAAGAAGGCCCAGTCCGACCAGGCCCACGCCCGCTTCAACGACCCCGAATCCGACTTCTCGACCTACCTCAACCTCTGGAAGTACCTCGAAGAGCAGCGGCGCGCCCGCTCCTCCAGCGCCTTCCGGCGGATGTGCAAACAGGAGTACCTCCACTACCTCCGCATCCGCGAATGGCAGGACCTGGTACGGCAGATCACCAGTGTCCTCAAGAGCCTCAAGATCGCCACCGCCCCCACCACCCCGGCCCCAGACACCCGCCGCATCCACACGGCCCTGCTCGCCGGGCTCCTCTCCCACATCGGCGTCAAAGAGGCCGACAAGCGCGAGTACCTCGGCGGCCGGAACGCCAAGTTCGCGATCTTCCCCGGCTCCGGGCAGTTCTTCAAGGGGCAGGGCAAGAAGCAGCCGCGCTGGGTCGTCGCCGGGGAGCTGGTCGAGACCTCCCGCCTGTGGGGCCGCATCTGCGCCAGGATCGAGCCCGAATGGGTCGAGCCGCTCGCTGAGCACCTCGTCAAGCGCACCTACTCCGAGCCGCACTGGTCCAAGAGGTCCGGCGCCGTCCTCGCCTTCGAGCGCGTCACCCTCTACGGCGTCCCGATCGTGCCCCGCCGCCAGGTCAACTTCGGCCGCATCGACCAGGCCGCGAGCCGCGAGCTGTTCATCCGCCACGCCCTCGTCCAGGGCGAATGGGAGACCCACCACCCCTTCTTCCAGCGCAACCGCGACAAGATCGCCGAAGTCGAAGACCTGGAGAACCGCGTCAGGCAGCGCGGCCTCCTGGCCGACGAGCAGACCCTCTTCGACTTCTACGACGAGCGGCTGCCCGCGTCCATCGTCTCCGGACGCCACTTCGACTCCTGGTGGAAGCAGCAGCAGGACAAGCACCTGCTCGACTTCGACGAGGCGCTCCTGCTCGGCGACCGCGCCGAGGAGGTCAGCGCCGACGCCTACCCCGAGACGTGGACCTCCGAGGGCGTCGACCTCGAACTCGACTACGAGTTCGAGCCCGGCTCGGCCGGCGACGGCGTCACCGTCGAGGTCCCGCTCGCCGCGCTCCAGCAGCTGAACGAGGACGCCTTCACCTGGCAGGTGCCGGGCCTGCGGGCCGAGTTCGCCGAGTCGCTCATCAAGAGCCTGCCCAAGAGCCTGCGCCGCAACTTCGTGCCGGCCCCCGACTTCGCGAAGGCGGCCGTGGCCCGCATGGACGCGGCCGTCCCCCGGCCGATGACCGCGGCCCTGGCCGACACGCTCCGCACCATGACCGGCGTGAACGTCCCCGAGGACGCCTTCGACCTCACCAAGATCCCCGGCCACCTGCTCATGACGTTCCAGGTCAAGGACGAGGACGGCACGGTCCTGGCCCAGGGCAAGGAGCTCGGCGCGCTCCAGCGGCAGCTGGCCCCCAAGACGCAGGAGGCGGCGGCCGAGGCCGCGCCGGAGCTCGAACGCACCGGGCTGACGGCGTGGGACTTCGACGCCCTGCCCAAGATCCAGGAGACCCCCCGCAAGGGCTACGTCGCCAAGGCGTACCCGGCCCTGTTCGACGAGGGGCGCAGCGTCGGCGTCAAGGCGTTCGCCGACCCGGGCGCGCAGTCGGCGAACATGTGGGCCGGGACGCGGCGCCTCCTCCGGTTGAACGTGCCCGACCCGCATCTCAAGGAGGCGCTCACCCGCAACGAGCAGCTCGTCCTCGCGACCGGCCCCTACAAGTCCGTCGGCGCGCTGCTGGACGACTGCGTCCGCGTCGTGCTCGACAAGGTCCTCATCGAGGGCGGCGGGCCGGCCTGGGACCGCGACGGCTTCGCGGCGCTGCTCGAGCGCGCCCGGCCCGAAGTGGCCGGCGAGTCGCCCGCGGTGGCGCGCAAGGCGGCCGCGGCGCTCACCGAGGCCCGCGAGGCCTCCCGGCTGCTGGAGGGCAAGTTCGACTTCGCGATGCTCGCGGCCATGAGCGACATGCGCGCCCACCTGGAGAGCCTGGTGGGCGCCGACGGGTTCGTGGGCGCGACCGGCTGGTGGCGCCTGGACGACCTGACCCGCTACGTCAAGGGCATCGTCCACCGCGCCCGGCGCGTCAGGGACGACGTGGCGGGGGACAAGGCCAAGATGGACATCGTCCACGCCCTCCAGGCCGAGCGGGACTCGCTGGCGCGCGCCCGCCCGGCGGCGATGCGGACCGCCGAGGGCCAGGAGCTGCGCTGGATGATCGAGGAGCTGCGCATCAGCTTCTTCGCCCAGCAGCTCGGCACCCGCTACCAGGTGAGCGAGAAGCGCGTTCGCAGGCTCCTCCAGTCCCTCTGACCGGCGCGGTCGCCTCCCGCTCCGCGCCTTTTGCCGCCCTTCGCCCCGGAGATGTCGCTCGCGCATGTCGGTCCCGAGGTGCATGATCGAACTGGAACCGGTACCGCGCACCGCACGGCGATTCGATGACGTCATACACTTGTCAAAGTGACGTCATCATGATGTGATGGCGTTCGGGAAACCCGACACCAATGCGAGAACACGACACTGCGGACGCATCCAGCGAGGAGGACGACGTGTCGAACGACAACGCCATCGAAACCGAGGGCCTGACCAAGAACTTCGGTGAACTCACCGCCGTCGACCGCGTCGATCTCGGCGCCCGGACCGGCACGGTCCTGGGCGTCCTCGGCCCCAACGGGGCGGGAAAGACCACCATCGTCCGAATGCTCGCCACCCTCTCCGAGCCCACCGCCGGAACCGCCCGCGTCGGCGGCTTCGACATCGTGCGCGACGCCGCGCGCGTCCGCGGCCTCATCGGCCTGACCGGCCAGTTCGCCGGCGTCGACGAACTGCTCACCGGCGAGGAGAACCTGCTGTTCATCGGCCGGCTCCTCGGCATGCCGCGCCGCGAGGCGCGCGCCCGCGCCCGCGAGCTGCTGGCCCAGTTCAACCTCTCCGACGCCGCCGACAAGGCCGCCAAAGCCTACTCCGGCGGCATGCGCCGCCGCCTCGACCTGGCCGCGAGCCTCGTCGGAAGGCCCCGCATCCTCTTCCTCGACGAGCCCACGACCGGGCTCGACCCCCGGGCGCGCGGCGAGCTGTGGGGCCTGGTCCGCAGCCTCGTCGCCGACGGCACCACCGTCCTGCTGACCACCCAGTACCTGGAGGAGGCCGACCAGCTGGCCGACGACATCGCGGTCATCGACCACGGCACCGTCATCGCCACCGGCACCCCCACCCAGCTCAAGGCCAAGATCGGCGGCCAGACCCTGCGCGTCCGGCCCGAGGATCCCGCGCAGCTCGAAGCCGTCGCCGCGCTCGTCGCCGAGCGGTTCCCCGACCTCGAACCGGTGACCGAGGCGGGCGTGGTCACCATCGGGATCAACGACGACGCGATCATGCCCGTCCTCGCCACCGAACTGCGCGAACGGGGCATCGCCATCACCGAGTTCCACCTCGGGCTCTCCAGCCTCGACGAGGTGTTCCTGACGCTGACCGGCCGCCGGACCGAGTCCGACGAGACCGACGAGACCGAAAGCGAGACAGCGCGATGACGGCTGCGACACTCGACCTCCAGGCCGGCACCCCCGGGCGGACGCGCCTGGGCGCGACCGCGGGCCAGATCCTCTCGATGGCCTGGCGGCAGATGGTCCGCATCAAGCACAACCCGTTCGAGCTCGTGGACCTGTCCTTGAGCCCGGTCATGTTCCTGCTGCTGTTCGTCTACGTCTTCGGCGGGCAGCTGGCCGGCTCCACCACCGACTACCTGCAATACGTCCTGGGCGGCCTCATCGCGCAGAACGCGATCTTCCTGACCATGTACACCGGCACGGGCATCAACGCCGACCTGCGCAAGGGCGTCTACGACCGCTTCCGGTCGCTCCCGATCGCGCGCTCGGCGCCCCTGGCCGGGAAGATCTTCGCCGACCTGTTCAAGCAGGTGTGGTCCGTGGCGGTCATGCTGCTCCTCGGCATGCTCATGGGCTTCGAGCTGCGCAGCGTGTCCGGGGCGCTCCTGGCGACGGTGGTGGTCGTGGTGTTCGCGCTGGCGATCTCCTGGATCTCCGTCCTGCTGGGGGTGCTGGCCGACTCGGAGGAGAAGGTGCAGATCTACGGCTTCGTGGTGATCATGCCGCTGACGTTCACCTCCAGCGCGTTCGTGGACATCTCCACGATGCCGGGCCTGCTGGGCGCCTGGGCGGACGTCAACCCGGTGACGCACCTGGCCGACGCCATGCGCGGCCTGCTCTCCGCGGGCCCGGTCGCCGAGCCGCTGATGTGGACGGCCGTCTGGGCCGTCGCGATCTTCGCGGTCACGGCCCCGCTCGCCATGCGCGCCTACAAGAAGAAGATGGTCTGACCCGCCGCGCGGCCGGGCCTCCCCGACCCGATGCCGGGATCGGGAAGGCCCGGCCGCGCGCTCGGCGGGGCTCGCGGGCCGACGCCGAGCGGGCGGACCGGAGGCCGACCCGAACGCCGGGGCGTGCTCACCGACTCCGGACGGGCGCTATCCGCCCCGAGTGCGTGAATACGCCCTAGCCGCTCGCCGCGACGGTGAAGCGGGTCCTGGCACGCCGCGGCGACTCCGCCTCGTCGACCAGGGCCACCGCGAAGTCCTCCATCGAGATCCGCGACTCGCCACGCTCGTCGACCAGCAGCTCGTCGCCGCCGATCCGGTAGCGGCCGGTGCGCTCGCCCGGCACCAGGACGGCGGGCGGGCTCACATAGACCCAGTCGACCCGATCCTCGTTCCGGCACACCTTGTGCTGCTCGGCGCTCGCCTCGGCGATCGCCCGCCACGGCCGCTGCACGTAGCGCGGGTCGTCGAGCACGCGGCCGCCCGTGTCGGGCACGGTCAGCGTGGCCGCCCCGCCCACGACCAGGAGCCGCGCCGGGGCGGCGGCGACGCCGTCGAGCAGCGCCTTCGTGAACGCGGCCTGCCGGTGCTCCAGCCCCTCGGGCGGCCTGACGGCGCTGATGACCACGTCGGCCTCGGCGCTCAGCGCCGCCACTGCCGCCGGGTCGGTCACGTCCCCGACGCGGGGCCGGACGCCCGCGGGCAGCCCGGCGAACCGGTCGCGGTCCCGCACTGCGGCCGTCACCTCGTGGCCCCTGGACAGGGCCTCGGCCACGGTGCGGCGGCCGACGCCGCCGGTGGCTCCGAATACTGCGATGCGCATGTTCGTTTCCTCTCGTGTTCAGACTCGGGTGAGTTCGGGGGGCGCGGCCGCCGCGGCCGGAGCGGCCTTGGGTCGGGCCTGCAACTGGCTCGCGAGCGTCGCCGCCAGCGCGAGGGCGAACCCGGCGCTCTGCCAGGCGGTGAACGTCTCGCCCAGCACCAGCCAGCCGAGCGCGGCGGCTGTCAGCGGCGAGAACAGGCCCAGGAAGCTCAGCGGCACCACCGAGAGCCGGCCGATGCCCCGGAACCACAGCCAGTAGCCCAGCGCGGTGTTCACCAGTCCCAGGTAGACGTATCCGGCGACGTTCACCGAGGTGAACTCCGGCAGGCCGCCTTCGAGGGCGAACGCCGCCGGGACGAGCAGCAGCCCGCCCGCGGTCAGCTGCCAGCCGGCCAGCGCCGCCGGTCCGGCCTGCGGCGGCAGCCCCCACCGCTTGGTCAGCACCACCGCCGTCGCCATCGACACCGCGCCGCCGACGCCCGCGGCGGCCCCGACCGGGTCGAGCCGCGCCTCGGCGGTCAGCACCACCATCGCGATGCCCGTGACGCCGACGAGGCCGAGCAGCCAGGTGCGCAGGCGCACCCGCTGGTGGAGGATGAGGATCGTCGCTGCGGCCGTGGCGAGCGGCCCGACCGCCGTGGTCACGGCCGCGACGCCGCCGGGCAGCCGGTAGGCGGCCAGGAACAGCAGCGCGAAGAACGCGGCGATGTTGAGCGTCCCGATCACGCCGGCCTTCCACCACCAGGCGTCCTTGGGGATCTTGCGGGAGATGAGGACGAGCAGCAGTCCGGCCGGGAGGGCCCGGAGCAGCGCGGTGAGCATCGGCCGGTCGGGCGGGAGGAACTCGGTGGTGACCAGGTACGTGGTGCCCCACATCGCGGGCGCCAGGGCGGTCAGGACGATGTCGCGGGTGCGGGTGGTCATGTCGCGCCTCCAAGTATCTTGTGATTAATTAGCTTACTCTCAAGCTAATTTTTAGCAAGATACTTGTGTTTGAGTTGCCTCACTCCGAGGTACTTCCCCCGCGTCCCCGCCGGTGGGCGAGAATGGCCCCATGTCCGAACCAGACGCGGTCGACCGCATCATCGAACAGTGGCACCGGGAGCGCCCCGACCTCGAACTCCAGTCCATGGCCGTCTTCGGCCGCATCCACCGCATCTCCCAGAAGCTCCGCGCCATGCTCACCGAGGCCCGCGAGGAGTACGGCCTCGGCCGCGGGGAATTCGACGTCCTGGCCAGCATCCGCCGCTCCGGCGCACCCTTCGTCCTCTCCCCGAAGCAGATCAGCGCCACCCTCATGCTCTCCTCCGGCGGCCTCACCGGCCGCCTCGACAAGCTCGAGAGCGCCGGATACGTCGAACGGCTCCCCGACCCCGAGGACCGCCGCGGCCTCAAGGTCAAGATGACCCCCGCGGGCCGCACCGCCATCGACGCCGCCGTCCGCGCCGGACTCGACGTCCAGGACGAAGCGCTCGCCGTCCTCGACGCCGACGAGCGCCGCCTGCTCGACGCGCTCCTGCGGAAGCTCCACACCGCCTTCGAGGACCAGCCCTTCCCCTGAGCCCGCTCTAGCGCCCCTCGACCGCGTCCCGCAGCTCCTCGCCCAGCCGGTCGAGATCGGGCCGGCCGCCCTGCGCGAGCGCGTCGTGCAGCAGACCGTGGAACGCCCGGCTGAACTGCGTGTAGCGTTCGACGCCGGGACGGCGCCCCGCGTCCTCGAGCGCGGCGTGCAGCACCCCGGCCTCCAGCCGGGGCGGCGCCTCGCCCGCGACCTCCTCGCCCGCCTCCCCATCGCACAGCAGGTCGTACCGCACGCCCTCGCCGCCCTCCTCCCCGCGGCCCTCGCCGATGTTCGCGATGCGCGCCAGGGCGTCGTAGTACGGCTCGTGCCTGGTGGCCGCGTAGCCGCCGCGCTCGAAGATCAACTGCTGCGCGGCCGGGCCGGTCAGGAACTCGATGAGGGCCTGCGAGACAACCGGCCGCCGGGAGGCGGCGCTGACCGCGAGGCTCTGGCCGCCGAGCACCCCGCCGGGCATCGGCACCACGCCCACCTGGAAATCGGCGCCGCAAGGGTCGAAGCTCCGGAACACGCGAGGCCAGTGCCGCAGGAACGGCGTCCTCCCCGCCTCGAAGGCGCTGAGCGAGTCGCGCTCGTCGGAGTAGAGCGAGTCGTAGAGGATGCGGGGCGCCGAATCGGGCGAGCGGCCCATCAGCGCCGGGTAGAGGTCCTCGGGCAGCCGCTGCTCCAGCAGCTCGACGGCCCGCGAATCCGCCCCGAAGTCGACCGAGCCGTCCTCGGCCGTGTCCACGCCGCCGGCCAGCAGGTACTCCCACACGTTGACGGTGAAGCCCTCGTAGGCGTCCAACTGCATCGCGATGCCGCCCTCGAAGCCGGTGCCCGGCAGGACCTCGTCGACGACCTCGCGCAGGTCCCCCCAGCCCCGCAGCCCCCGCAGCCGGTCCTCGTCGACGAACTCCCTGCGGTAGTACAGCATCCCGACATCGGAGTGGAACGGCAGCGCGTAGACGCGGCCGTCGACCACCCCGGCCGCGAAGATCTGGTCGATGAACCCCGCCCGGTCGACCCCTTCGAGCTCCCGGATGTACTCCTCGGCGGCGAACTCCGCTATCCACGGCACGTCGAGCCCCACCACGTCGATCCCGGAGGCGCCGGACTGGAGCTTCGCGTGGACGACGCTGTACGCCTGGTCGGCGATGGGCGAGAGCTCGACGATCTCGGCCCCGAACCGCTCGTCCGCGTACCGCATGTTCCACTGGTCGACCAGGAGGACCTGCTGCCGGTTCGCGGTGTCGTCTCGGGGGAGGTACACCTTGAGCGGGTCTTTCGACCGCTCCCAGTCCCGCGACGGCTCGCGCCCGCCGAGCAGGTACCCGGCCCCGAAGAGCCCGGCGGCCGCGCCCGCGCCCGCGCCGAGCATCAGGTGCCTGCGGTTCAGCCGCCGATCGCCGCTCCTGCGCGCCTCGCCCATCTCAGCTCCACAACTGCCCGAACAGGCCGTCGAACGTACTCTTGATCTGGTTTCCCTGGGCCTCAAGACAACTGATCTGGGGACTCACGGTCATGTCCGCGAAGTTCGCCGCCCGGCAGGAGGCGTCGCCCACGGCGATGACGTAGAGCGAGACCTCCGAGGACTCGACGCGGTCGACCACGGCGCCGACGTCGGAGGCGTCGCGGTCGGCGCCGTCGGTCAGCACCACCATCGCCGCTATGCCCTCCGCGTCCGCCCCCTGCGGCTCGGCCGCCTCGAGCGCGTCGACGCCCTCGATCAGCGTCCGGTGCAGGTCCACCCCGCTCACCGGCTGGTGCCCGGTGAGCAGGTCCGCGTCCTGCGGCCCGCGCTCGGGCGCGATGTCGAGCAGCACGTCGTAGACCTCGCCGCCCGCGGCCGGGAACGTCCACAACCCCGCGGCGTCGTGCGGGCCGAGGTTCCCCAGCGCGGCGCGGACGCCCTCGACGGCCAGCTCGAAACGGGTGCGGCCCTCGCCGCTGATCGGCGTGCCCATCGACAGCGAGCCGTCGATGGCGAGCAGAACGCTCGTCGGCACCCGGCTCGCGCTGTAGGAGGCCAGGAGCCGGTCGAACTCGTCGCCGGTGAACCGCTCCTCGGAGGGCTCGCGGCCGAGGAGGAAGCGGCGCTCGCCGTCGATGCGCTCGCCGTCGTGGTCGTCGCTCCGGACGCCCACCGCCTCCGGCGACCACACCGGCCCCTCGCCGTTCGCGAGCCACTCGGACAGGTCCTCGGCGACCGCCGAGCGCTCATCGGCCCACGGGTCGTCGTCCCAGTGCAGCCGTGCGGCCTGATAGCGCAGGTCGCCGAGCCCTTCGGGGTAGAGCGGCGTGTACCCCGAGCGCTGCTCCGGGTCGAAGGGGCACTCGTCGCCGAGCGGGGCGCCGCTGTTGTACCGCGACAGCGCCCGCTCGGTGGTCAGCACCGCCGGCGCCTGCGCCGCCTCCCCCGAGGCCGCCCCCTGGGCGAGCTTGCAGAGCAGGTCGGTGTCGGTGGCGGGGATGCCGAGCCCGGCGTCCTGGGCCGACCGCGCGAGCCGCTTCTCCATCTGGACGGCCTCGGCGTCGTCGTCGTACAGGGACGCCAGGAACATGAGCGCCGTGGGCGACTGGACCGGGTCCGAGCGGACCACCGGCACCTCCTCGCCCTGCCCGTCGAGCTGCCGCAGCAGCTCGGGCAGGGGAGCGGCGGGGGCCTGCGCGCCGTCGCCGAACGCCCGGTCGAACAGCGCGTCGGGCACCGCCATGACCAGCGGCGTCCACCCGATCGCCGCGGCGTCGCCGGCGTCGAGGACGTCGTCGCCGCCCCTCGCGTCCAATGACGCCTCGGCCAGTTCGACCTGCGCGGCGGACTCGGCCACCCACAGGTCGGGGCGGGGGCCGACGTCGCGCTGCGGGGCGAACCCGGCGAGCTCGCCGTCGGCGTGGTCCTCGTCGGCCTCCCAGCCCAGCAGCAGCGCCCTCTGCACCTCCGGCCACGGCGCCGAGTACGCGGTAACGTTGGCCCGCTTGCACTTCGAGTCGTCGATGTACCGCTCGTTGAAGTGCTCGACGGCCGTCGCGAACCCCGGGGCGCCGTCGGCCGGGAGCAGGACGGTCAGCTCCACCGGGTCGTCGCAGTCGCCGGTGAGGTTCGCCCACGCCGAGCGGATCGCCGGGTGGGCGACGTAGCCGAGCAGGAACCCCATCGCGGCCGCGAGGACCACGATCATGGTGCGCAGCACCTGCGGCCGCCGGTGGCGCCAGAGGTAGTGCGTCAGCGCGAAGACCGAGCCGGCCCCCGCCAGGAGCACGCTGCCGGGCGGGTCGACGACGCCGGCGGCCAGGCCGATGACGATGAGGACGGTGCTGTACCCGGAGACCTCGGCGAGGTCGAACGAGCGCTTTCGGGCGCCCGCGGCGGCGGTCCGGGCCCGGTCGGTCGGGGCCCGTTCGGCGGGGTCGCCGCTGTCGTCGGTCGGCTCGGAGGACACTGCTGCTCCCGAAGGGGTGGGTTCGCGGGGGTCATCGGGATCGTATTCGACCGGGCCGGTAGGGGTCCGATATCGATGGTTAACAGTATGCCGCATGCGGCGGCCGCATGCGCCCCTCCTTTTCGGAGGGTTCCGGTCAGCCCTCGCCCGAGCCCTGCGTCAGGTCGACGCTGTAGTCGAAGACCTCGTAGACGACCACCGGGGCCGCGGGGCCCGGACGCGCCGCGCCGGCGGCCGGGGCCGGTTCGGGCGGCGGGGGAGCGAGCAGCCGGCTGCGCTCGATCGCGGTGCGCATCGTCTCGGCGCCGAACGGCGCGTGCTCGGCGGCCTCCTCGGCCGTCACCAGCCCCCGGGCCACCTCGTCGCACAGCCGCGCCACCTCGGCCATGTCGCGCGCCTGGCCCCGGGCCCACCAGTAGTCGGCCGGATCGCCGTGGGCGGGCACGACCGTCCGCGGCTTCCAGCTCAGCAGGTACTCCACGGCCTGCGGCCAGTGGTACGGGAAGGCCTCGTCGTAGGAGGGCGGCGCGCCGTTCTCCAGCAGGTCCCCGGCGAACAGGACCCCCGCGTCGGGCACCTCCACCACCATGTCGTTGTCGGTGTGCGCCAGGCCCGCGGGGCGCAGCACCACGGTCCGGCCGCCCAGGTCCAGGCCGACCGGCCCGTCGACGCGGCAGTTCGGGGGCACCAGCCGGGAGCGCCCGATCTCCCGGGCGGCCTCCTCGCGCCGCTCGCGCCGGTACTCGGCGGCCCAGCGTTTGCGCTGTTCGTCGCCGAAGCCGAGGAAGCGGGCGCCGTCGGCCACGGCCCAGACGGAGGACTCGCCGAACGCGGCGGTGCCGAACCAGTGGTCGAAGTGGTAGTGGGTGTACGCGATCTGCCACGGCAGGGGAGTGAGCTCGCGCACCGCGGTGGCGAAGGCGTAGCCGTGGTCGGCACTGACGCCGGTGTCGATCACCAGGCAGCAGTCGTCCCCGGCGACGAGCCCGAGCGACAGGTCCAGCTCCTCGCAGCGCCGCACCCACACCCGGTCGGCCACCTCTACCCATCGGTCACTCATGTCGGCAATGGTATTCGCCCCCCGCGAGCCCTCCGGACGAGAGCTGTGTCTCTCAGTGCCGCAGGGGCGCATGGGGCGCGTTCGCCGGAGGCCTTACCGTCGAGCGGGGGTGCCGCGTCTCCCTCGGCGTCGCCGCCGTTTTCAACCGTTCTGACCCGGTATTTCGTAACGGTTCGATCACGACACGTGTCGCTTGTAGAAAAACTGGTTCGTGTAAATTTTCTGGTGAATTGTCACCCCTTTGTCTGTGAGAAGGAGTACCGTCCTCATGCACCTCAGTCGACGTCGCCTGTTGTATGGATCGGCAGGTGTCGCAGCAGTATCAGTGGCCGGATGCTCGGCAGGCGAGGATTCCTCCTCCCTCACCGGTTACACCGGCATCTCCATGCCCACGCAGACCTCCGACCGCTGGGTCATCGAAGGCGGCTACCTGGAGCAGCAGCTCCAGGACGCCGGATACGACACCATCCTCGAATACGCCGACGACGAGATCGAGAAGCAGATCACCCAGATCGAGGGCATGGTCCGCAACGGTGTGGAATTCCTCATCATCGGCGCGATCGACAACCGCTCCCTCGGCGAGACCCTGGCCGAGGCGAAGAACCAGGGCGTCAAGATCATCGCCTACGACCGCCTCATCCTCGAGACCCCCGACGTCGACTACTACGCCTCGTTCGACAACTACGAGGTCGGCGTCCTCCAGGCCAAGCACCTCCTCGACCGGCTCGGCGTCGAAGAGGAGGGCGTCGAAGGCCCGTTCAACATCGAGATCTTCTCCGGCTCGCTCGACGACAGCAACTCGCAGTACTTCTTCCAGGGCGCCCTCGACACGCTCGAGCGCTACACCTACTCGGGAGTCGTCCAGATCCCCTCGAACGAGACCGAGCAGGAGATCACCTCCACCGACCGCTGGAGCGGGGCCGTGGCCAGGGAGCGGATGGACGGACTGCTCGAGGCGCACTACGAGGACCGCGACCTCCACGCGGTGCTCTCCCCCTACGACGGCATCAGCCGCGGCGTGATCATGGCGCTCGAAGACTTCGGAATCGAACCCGGCACCGATGAGTTCCCGGTTATCACCGGCCAGGACGCCGAAGCCCTCTCCGTCAAGTTCATCAGGGACGGCCTGGGCCAGACCCAGACCGTCTTCAAGGACACCCGCGACCTCGCCGCGGTCGCCTCGGGCATGGTCAAGAGCATCGTGAACGGCGACTCCCCCGAGATCAACGACCTCGGCACCTACAACAACGGCTTCAAATTCGTGCCCGCCTACCTGCTCCAGCCGGTGGGCATCGACGAGAACAACTGGGAGGAGGAGCTGGTCGGCAGCCAGTACCTCACCGTCGAGGACATCGACAACGCCGTGGAGCCCCAGGAGTTCTAGCCCGAGCGGATTTTTTTCCCCGATTCCCCGGCCGGTGCGTCGAAACGGCGCCCGGCCGATCGATGCAGAGGTATCAAGGCCGAAGACAACCAGAAGGAGCAAGGCCATGCGCTACCTCATCAACGTCGTCCACGACCGTCCCGAGGACTACGAGGGCGACCCCTCGGACCTGCACGAGGCGATGGGCGCCTTCGTCGCCCGGCTGGCCGCCGACGGCGTCCTCGTCGACGCCGCCGGACTGGAGCCCGTCGAGCACGCCACCCGCGTCGACCTGCACGGCGGCAAGGTCAAAGTCCTCGACGGGCCCTTCGCCGAGACCAAGGAATGGGTCGGCGGCTACTTCATCGTGCAGTGCCGCAGCCAGGAGGAGGCCGTCGAGATCGCCCGGCAGTCGGTCGAACTGCACCGCGAGTACGCGCCCGGCTTCGAGATCGTCCACGAGGTCCGCAGAATCCTCGACGCCTAGGTAGCATCGCGGCATGATCGGCGAGCGGACCGACGGCGTTCACAGGACGGTCGAAGCGGTGTGGCGGCTGGAGTCCGCCAAGATCATCGCCGTCCTCGCCCGCATGGTGAACGACGTCGGCCTCGCCGAGGAACTCGCCTCCGACGCGGTCATCGCCGCCCTGGAGCAGTGGCCCGGCGAAGGCGTGCCCGACCGGCCCGCCGCCTGGCTCATGGTCGCCGCCAAGCGCCGCGCGGTCGACCGCATCCGGCGCGACCGCAACCTCAGGGCCAAATACGAGCAGGTGGCCCGCCGCCTCGAGATCTCCGGCCGGGCCCGGGACCCGATCGCCGAGGCCGACGCCGAACTCGACGACGACATCGGCGACGAGCTGCTGCGGGTCGTCTTCTGCGCCTGCCACCCGATCCTCTCGCCCGAAGCGCGCGCCGCCCTGACCCTCAAGGCCGCCGCGGGCCTCACCACCGGCGAGATCGCCCGCGCCTACCTCACCGGCGAGGCCACCGTCGCCCAGCGCATCGTGCGCGCCAAGCGCAAGCTCGCCGCGGCGGGCGTGACCTTCGCGGCCCCCGCGGCCGCCGAGTTCGGCGAGCGGCTCGACGCGGTCTTGGAGGTCGTCTACCTCATCTTCAACGAGGGCTACACCGCCACCGCGGGCGACGACCTCATGCGGCCCGAACTGTGCCAGGACGCGATGCGCCTCGCCCAGCGCCTGACCGCCCTCCTGCCGGGCCAGGGCGAAGTCCTCGGCCTGGCCGCGCTGCTCGACTTCCAGGCTTCGCGCTCGCGGGCCCGCACCGACGCGGACGGCGAGCCGGTGCCGCTGCCCGAGCAGGACCGCGCGAAATGGGACCGGCTGCTGATCCGGCGCGGCCTGGCGACCCTCCACCGGGCGGCCGGGGCCCGGGGCGAGGCGGGGCCCTACCTGCTCCAAGCGGCGATCGCGGCCTGCCACGCGCGAGCGGCCGAGGCCGAGGCGACCGACTGGGTGCGGATCGCGGGCCTGTACTCGCGGCTGCTGGCCGTGCAGCCCTCGCCGGTGGTCGCGCTCAACCGGGCGGTGGCCTTCGGGATGGCCTTCGGGCCCGAGCGGGGACTCGCCCTGGTCGAGGAGATCGCGGACCTGCCCGCGCTGCGGGACTACCACCTCGTGCCCGCGGTGCGCGGCGAGATGCTGGAGCGCATGGGCCGCTGGGCCGAGGCGCGGGCCGCGTTCGAGCGCGCGGCCGAACGCACCGACAACTCACGTGAAAGAGGACAATTGCTGCGCCGGGCCGCGGGCCTCGACAGCGCTCGGTGATCCCTTGCGCCACAGTGCGTCGACACTCGTCCGTTATTTTATTGTTATGCGACCTTTTCTCGGCTCGCGACGTGTCTAGTGGGTACGGCGCCTGAGGCGGTCGGTTCTCTGCCCCCGATCGCATGGCCCGTCCGCTACTACCCCCATTGTGAAAAGTCATCATTTAGGAGAGACATGAACCGTACCCTCAAGCGGGTGCTGGGACTGGCCGGAAGCGTCGCCCTCGGCGTCGTCGGCGCAGTCGCCATCGGGTCTGCCGCGCAGGCCCACCACGTCGAGGTCGAGTGGAGCACCGAGTGCGTCGATGACGGCTGGGTGGTGACCTGGGAGGTCACCGACTGGAACTCGCACAACAACTCCACCGGCACCATCACCCAGGTCACCGCTGACGGCGAGCTGTCCGGTGACATCGTCGAGGGCGCCGTGCTGCCCCACCCCAGCTCCGGCGAAAAGCTCGTCGCCACCCAGAAGGTCGGCAACGACGTGACGAAGGTCTCGATCAAGATCGACGCGTCGTGGGACAACAAGAACACCGGCTGGGGCAAGGGCGAGGCGTTCCAGCCTCAAGGCGGCTGCGAGCAGCCCGTCGAGCACGAGGCGGCGGTCGGCGTGAGCGCCGCGAGCGACTGCTTCGGCATCGGGGTCATCGCGACCAACGAGAACCCCGACAAGCTCGCTGAGATCACCTACGTCCCCAGCGACGGCGAGGCGATCAGCCAGACCCCCGAGGTCGGCGAGCAGTTCGTCAAGTACTTCCCCGTGAGCGACTTCGAAGCCGGTCTCTCGGTGCAGGTGCTCGTCGACGGCGAGGAATACGACACCTACGAGTGGGCCAGCCCCGGCAACTGCGAGTGGGGCTACATCTACGACACCTGCGAGGGCCTCGAGTTCGAGCTGACGATCCCCGAGGACGGCACCGAGACCACCTTCACCTTCACCCCGAGTGAAGGCGACGAGGTCGTCGAGACCGTCGCCCCCGGCGAGACCAAGACCGTGACCTTCACCGCCACCGGCGACGAGCTCACCGTCTCCTACGTCATCGACGACGGCAAGAACTTCTACGAGGGCGAAGTCCCGTGGGAGAAGCCCGAGGACTGCGAAGAGGCCCCGGCCCCCAGCGAGTCGCCCACGCCCGAGGCGCAGCTGCCGACCACCGGTTCCTCGATGACCATCATGATCAGCGCCGCCGCGGCCCTCGTGCTCGCGGCCGCCGTGCTGTTCTTCATCGCGCGCCGCCGCCGTACGGCCGCTGACTGGTAGACCGACCCCTCCTGAGGGACACGGCTTCCAGCCGATCTGAACAGCGGGGCCGCGCGGTTTCGACCGCGCGGCCCCTTTCGCGTCTCAGGCGACCCCGGCGAGACGCAGCAGCGCCGTCGTGGCCGCCGCGGCGACGACGACCACCGCCAGCGGCAGCCGCCGCCACGCCAGCACGCCGCCGACCAGCACCCCCGCCGGGAGCGCCCAGCCCGCGAACTCGCCCTCCACCATGAGCGCCGAGGTCACCGCCAGCGCCAGGAGCACGACGGTCGCACCGGCCTTCAGGAGCGCCTCGGCGCGCTCGGACAGCGTGATCCGGTTGCGCAGCAGGGGACCGGCGAGCCGGATGAGGAACGTGCCGACCGCCAGCGCGAGGATCGCCGCGAGCATCGTCATGACGCCGCCTCCTTCGCCCCGGTGCCGCGCCACATGACCGCGAGCCCGAGCAGCGCCAGCAGCACCGGGACGCCCGCGGGCAGGAACAGGCCGGTGACCAGGGCGATGGCCGTGCCCACGACCCCGGCCAGCAGCGTGGCCCGGTCGCGCAGCCCCGGCAGCACCAGGGCGATCAGGATCGCCGGGAGCGCCGCGTCGAGCCCCAGCGCCGCGGGGTCGGCGATGAACCCCCCGGCCAGGGCCCCGGCCACGGTGCCGACGTTCCAGACCGCGAACAGGACGACCCCGGCCGTCCAGAAGGCGATCCTGGCCCTGCGCCGGTCCTTCCCGGCCGCGAGGGCGAACGCCGCGGACTGGTCGATGAGCAGGTGGGTGCCGAGCAGTTTGGCGCGCAGGCTGGTCCAGTAGACGCCGCCGATGGCCATGCCGTAGGGGATGTGCCGCATGTTGAGGATCAGCCCCGCCGCGATCCCGGCGAGCAGGCCGCCGCCGGCGGTCATGATCCCCAGCGTCGCGAACTGCGAGGCGCCCGCGAACACCAGCAGCGACATGGCCGTCGACTGCCACCACGGGACGCCCTCGGCGGTGGCGATCGCGCCGAACGAGGCGCCGACGATGAGGATGCCCGCGGCGAGCGCCGCGATGTCGCGCAGGAGTTCGGGGCCGATCGCGCGAAGGAGTCGTGAACGCACCCGGCCAATCTACCGCCGCGGCGAAACCGCGTCGCGAACGAAAGGGCGCGGCCGGTGACGCGCACCGGCCGCGCCCTCGGAGCGCGGAACCCTCTCAGGCCCGCGGCGCCGCTTCAGTCCGCTCGGACCTCGCGGCGCCGCTTCAGGCACTTGCTCACACTTCGTAGTACAGGTCGAACTCGTGCGGCGTCGGGCGCAGGCGGATCGGGTCGATCTCGTTCTCGCGCTTGTACTCGATCCACGTCTCGATGAGGTCCGGGGTGAACACGCCGCCCTCGGTGAGGAAGTCGTGGTCGGCCTCCAGGTTGTCGAGCACCCTGTCGAGGGAGCCGGGCACCTGCGCGATGTCGCCGTACTCCTCCGGGCCGAGCTCGTACAGGTCCTTGTCGACCGGCGCCGGCGGCTCGATCTTGTTCTTGATGCCGTCGATGCCGGCCATGAGCATGGCCGAGAACGCCAGATACGGGTTCGACGACGGGTCCGGCACGCGGAACTCGACGCGCTTGGCCTTCGCGTTCGCCCCGGTCACCGGGATGCGCGTGCAGGCCGAGCGGTTGCGCTGCGAGTAGACCAGGTTCACCGGGGCCTCGTAGCCGGGCACCAGGCGCCGGTAGGAGTTCACGCTCGGGTTGGTGAACGCCAGCAGGCTCGGGGCGTGCTTGAGCAGGCCGCCGATGTAGTACCGGGCGGTGTCCGACAGGCCCGCGTAACCGGTCTCGTCGTAGAACAGCGGCTCGCCCGCGGCCCACAGCGACTGGTGGGTGTGCATGCCCGAGCCGTTGTCGCCGAACAGCGGCTTGGGCATGAACGTCACCGTCTTCCCGGCCTGGGTCGCGGTGTTCTTGACGATGTACTTGAACTTCTGGACGTCGTCGCCGGAGTGCAGCAGCGTCGAGAAGCGGTAGTTGATCTCGGCCTGGCCCGCGGTGCCGACCTCGTGGTGGGCCCGCTCGATCGTCAGCCCGGCGTCGATCAGGTTCGCCGTCATGGTGTCGCGCAGGTCGGCGAAGTGGTCGACGGGGCCGACCGGGAAGTACCCGCCCTTGGTGCGCGGCTTGTAGCCGAGGTTGCCGCCCGGCTCCTCGGCGCCGGTGTTCCACGCGCCCTCGACCGAGTCGATGTGGTAGAACGCCTGGTTCGCGGTCTGGTCGAAGCGGATCGAGTCGAAGATGTAGAACTCGGCCTCGGCCCCGAAGTAGGCCGTGTCGGCGATGCCGCTCCCGGCCAGGTACTGCTCGGCCTTCTTGGCGATGTTGCGCGGGTCGCGGCTGTACGCCTCGCGGGTGAACGGGTCGTGGATGAAGAAGTTCAGCGCGAGGGTCTTGCGCTCGCGGAACGGGTCGATGAACGCGGTGGCGACGTCCGGGAGCAGGAGCATGTCCGACTCGTGGATCTCCTGGAACCCGCGGATCGAGGAACCGTCGAACGCGAGGCCCTCCTCCAGCAGGTCGGCGTCGAACGCCGCCGCCGGGATGTTGAAGTGCTGCATGACGCCCGGCAGGTCGCAGAAGCGGACGTCGATGAACTTCACGTCGTTGTCGCGGACGTATCCGAGGAGCTCTTCTGGGCTGGAAAACACGAAGGTGTTCCTCTCGGTAGGTAGCTGGTACGGCTCGCAGGCGCCGCACGGGAAGCAGGACCCGTGGCTCGCCGGCCGCGCCGCGCCGAGTGTGACTCGTGGTTCGCAGGCTTCGCCGCGATCGGCACCGACGTCACTGTCGACACCGCAGGTATAGGCGAAACGCTATCCGCGATCAATTGCCTCAGCGTAAATCAAATGTTTCATGCGTGTTACTTGCAGCGGCCCAAGTTGTCATATTTTGACCGAACCCACTGCTCACGGCACTGGGGACGGTGCGTGAACGGGCGGCCCGTACACTCGCGGCATGACGACCGAACGCGGCGGCTCCCAGGCCGGAACGGACGCCTCCGGGCAGGACCTGGCCGGTCTCGGCGCGCGCTTCACGGCCCTGTTCATCGACTGGATCGCGTGCCTGGTGCTCACCTACGCGCTCAACTGGGCCGGCATCGACACCCCGGACCTCTTCGGCATCAACGTCTTCACGTCGCTGCTGTTCCTCGCCTACTACACCTTCAGCATGGCCGTCGGCTCGCAGACCCTCGGCATGGCGCTCATGCGGATCGCCTGCGTCTCGGCCGACACGGGCGGCCGGCTCGGCCTGGTGCGCTCCCTGGTGCGGGCGGTGCTGCTCTCACTGGTCCTCCCCGCGCTCACCGCCCTGGCCGACCCGTACCACCGCGGGCTGCACGACCGCGCCGCCGGATCGGTCATGCTCCGAGCCGTCAGGTGAGGGACGCTCAACCGCGCTGAATGCGCTTCACCAGCAGCGGCGAGGGCACCGTGTACGCGTCGTGCCGCCGCGCCCGGTCGGCGACCTCCCGGTCCGAGGACACCACGATCACCGGCCGGCCCTTCGGCTCCACCCGGGCCAGGTCCACCACCACGTCGTCGGCGATCTCGCCCTTGGCGCTGAACAGCACCCGCACCCCGCGCGCGCTCGGCTTCGCGCCGAAGATCGGATCGGCGCCGTCGAAGACCACCGTGATCTCGGCGTTCGTCTGCGTCGCCAGGCCGCCCAGCCCCTGCACGAGCCGGTTGCGCTGCTGCTCCAGCGTCAGCGTCTCGCCCCACGCGCTGATGGTGACGTTGTAGCCGTCGACGATCAGGTGCGGGTTCGGCAGCGACAGCAGATGGTCCAACCGCTGCGGGTCGCCCTGCTCCAGGCCCCGCGAGCCCTCGGTCTCCCGCGCCTCGGGCTCGGCGCACCGCTCGCCCGCGATGTAGTCCGCCGGGCGCTCGGCGACCGGTTCGAGCCCCAGCTCGCGCCGCAGCCCCACCGCCGTGCCCGAGAGCGTCTCCATCAGCAGCCACAGCCGCGAGTCCGCCATCCGGTCCGATTCGTGCTCGGCCCGCCGCAGCGCTTCGAGCTGCTCCCGCAGCGCGCCCGCCTCGGCTTCGAGGCGGCGGCGCTCGGCGCGGCGCTCCGAGTCGGACTGCCTGATCCGGCCGCGCTCGGCGGCCAGGTCGCCGGTGAGCTTCGCCGCCCGGTCCTCGGCCTCCCGCAGCTCCCTGCGCGCGCGGCGCAGGTCCTCCTGCAGCCGGGCCGCCGCCGACCGCTGGTCGGCCAGCGCGCCCCGCAGCTTCTGGTTCTCCTTCTCGACCGCGGCGAGCCGCCGACCGGCCCGCTCCTCGGGCGGCGCGGCCGGCGCGGCGGCCTCGGGCTCCTCGCGGGCGGCCTCGACGGCGCTCGCCGCCAGCTTTCGCCAGCCCTCGGGCCGCAGCAGGTAGGCCAGGGCCGCCACCTCGGCGGGGTCGGCCATCGCCGAGACGGCCAGGCCGTCGCTGACCGCGCGCACCAGCGGCGCGTCGGTCGAGTCGAGGACCTCGCCCAGGTCCGCCCGGAACCGGTCCCCGTCGGCCAGTTCGGCGGCGATCTCGGCGCGGGCCAGCTTCGCGCGCTTGGCCGGATTGAACTTGAGGAACCGGCGCAGCCTCGCCGGCACCTTCGCGGGCGGCAGCCCGGGCAGGGCCGCGGCGGCGATCTCGACGGTCTTGCGGCGCACCTGCTCGGTCAGGAAGACCGCCGGTCCGGGGTCGTCTCGGTCCGTGGCCGCTGGACCGTCGTCGCCGCTCATCATGGCCACCAGTGTGCCACCGCGGTCACGGACGGCAGCGCCCGAGTGGACGGCCGCCCCGCCCGCCCGGCGCGCGGACCGCGGCGAGCGGCGCGCGTCGTCCCAGGTCAAGGATCACTCACCTCGGCCATCTCGGATTCCCTCGGGATGCATTTCGGCATGACAGACTGGACCCTCGGGAAGGGGGACGCGATGAGTCGCACGCTGCTGGTGACGAACGATTTTCCGCCCCGCAGGGGCGGCATCCAGACCTTCGTCCACGGCATGGCGCTGCGGCTGCCCTCCGACGACCTGGTCGTCTACACCTCCTCTTCCCCCGGGCACGCCGCGTTCGACGCCGTCCAGCCGTTCACCGTGGTCCGCGACCGGACCGCGATGCTCCTGCCCACGCCGCGGGTGGCCCGCGCGGTCACCGCGATCGCCCGCGAGCACCGCTGCGACCGCGTCTGGTTCGGCGCCGCCGCCCCGCTCGGGCTCCTCGCCGCGGGCCTGCTGCGCGACACCGGCGTCGAACGGGCCATCGCGCTCACCCACGGCCACGAGGTCGGCTGGGCGATGATGCCCGGCACCCGGCAGGCGCTCCGGCGCATCGCCGCGTCGCTCGACGTCATGACCTACCTCGGCGGCTACACCTACCGGCGGATCGCCCCGGTCGCCGGGCGCCTGACCCGGCTCGAACAGCTCACCTTCGGGATCGACACCGAGACGTTCCACCCCCGCGTCGACGGCTCGCCGATCCGCGCCCGCCACGGCCTTGAGGGCCTGCCGGTGATCGTGTGCGTCTCGCGCCTGGTGCCGCGCAAAGGCCAGGACAAGCTGATCGCGGCCCTGCCGTACGTGCGCGACCTCGTCGGCGAGGACGTGCGGCTGCTCGTGGTCGGCCAGGGCCCCTACGAGGCCGGCCTGCGCGAGCTGGCCCGCCGCCACCGCGTGGGCCACGCGGTGACCTTCACCGGCGCGGTGCCCGAATCGGAGCTCGCCGCGCACTTCGCGGCCGGGGACGTGTTCGCGATGCCCTGCCGGACCCGCCGCGGCGGCCTGGACGTCGAGGGCCTGGGCGCGGTGTTCCTGGAGGCCGCCGCGTGCGGCCTGCCGGTCGTCGCGGGCGATTCGGGGGGAGCGCCCGACACCGTGCTGCACGGGCAGTCGGGCTGGGTGGTCGACGGCCGCGACGTCGGGGAGATCGCCCACCGGCTCACGCAGGTCCTCACCGACCGGCCGCTCGCCGAGAAGTTCGGGGCGGCCAGCCGGGAGTGGGCGTGCAGCGAGTGGACGTGGGACCGCCAGGCCGGCCGGCTGGAGGCCATGCTCTACGGCGAGACGGTCTGAGGGCGCCCCGGCAGCGGGCCGGGGGCCGGTCGGGGGCTAGAACTTCGGCTGGTCCGGGGCCTCCAGCAGACCCAGCTTCAGGGCCGTCATCAGCGCCTGCGCCCGGTTGCCCGCGCCGAGCTTCTCGTACAGCTTCGAGATGTGCGTCTTCGCCGTCGACTCCGAGACGTACAGCTGCTTGGCGATGCCCGCCACCGACAGGCCGTCCGCGAGCAGCTTGAGCACCTGCGACTCCCGCGGCGAGAGCTGCGGGCCCGTGGGGGTCAGGCGGCGCTGCATCGCCTCGGCCAGGTCCGCGGCGCTGAACGCCGTCGGGTTGGCGGCCGCGTGGCGCGCCGCCGAGACCACGTCGTTGGCGGGGGCGCTCTTGGGCACGAACGCGCTCGCGCCCGCGTCCAGGGCCCCGAACAGCTGGTCGTCGCCCGCGTACATCGTCAGCACCACGATGCCCATGTGGGGGTGCGCCTTGCGGAGCTTCCGCGTCGCGTCCAGGCCGGAGCCGTCGGGGAGTCGAAGGTCCATGATCACGACGCTGGGCATCAGCGACGCGGCCTGCCGCAGGGCGTCGCCGGCCGTGTCGGCCTCGCCGACGACCTCGAACTCGGGGTCGCGGTCGAAGGCGTGCCGAAGGCCCTTGCGGATCAGATCGTGGTCGTCGACGATCAAGACCGTTGTCTGACCGGTCGGTTCAGGCGCGTCAGCGTTCATGTCCGTCTCTCTCCTCATTGTCTACCTCGGCCCCCGCGGGGCCGATGGGCGCGGTAGTGCCGTCTTCGGTCGCGGCCGCGCGATCGGCGGCCGCCCACTCGTCGGCGGCCGGGTGCGCGGGCGCCGACTTCGGGGTGGGGCGGGCGGAGGCGTTGAGCACCACCGCCACCGTCGTGCCGTGCGGCTGGTGGGGCCTGATCTCCAGTGAACCCCTGATCCGCTCGGCGCGTTCGCTCATGATCGCCAGCCCGTACCGTCCTTCCGAGGCCTCGCCCGCCAGTCCCTGGCCGTCGTCGGTGACCTCGATCCGCGTGTAGGGCGGATCGACCTCGCAGGTGACCCATAGGTTCTCGGCCCGAGCGTGCTTCCTGGCATTGGTGATCGCCTCCTGCGCGATCCGCAGCAGCTCGGCCTCGGTGCTCGCCGGCAGCCGCGCGCCGCCCTCGTCGAGCGACAGGTGTACCCGCAGCCCGGCGGAGGCGCCGACAGTACGAGCATAGTCCGCGATGGCCGATGCCAGCCCGCCCTGGCGGTCGACATTCGAACGCAGCTCGAACAGCGAGAAGCGCAGCTCGGTCACCAGCCGGGTCACCTCGCTGCGCAGCTCCTCCAGCTCGGTCGACGCCTCGCCCGCGTCCTCGGGCAGGACCGCCATCGCGTTGTCGATGCCGTAGCCGAGCATCGCGAGCTCCTGGGCGATGCCGTCGTGGATCTCGCGGGCCAGGCGCTGGCGCTCCTCGGTGGTCGCCATCGACCTGACGTCCTCGAACAGCAGCGCCGTCTCCAGGCGCAGCGCGGCGCCCTTGGTCTGCTCCTCGGCGGCGGTGATGGCCTCGGCGCCGAACGCGGCCGGGTCGTCCGACTCGATCGCGACCAGGCCGACGGTCCGGCCCTCGGCGACGAGGGGGATCACCAGCGAGGCCACCGGGCCCTGCGTGGAGCGCGAGAGCGGCAGCTGCCCGGTCTGCGGCTTCTGCCCGGCCCAGGCGTCGGCCAGGAGCGTGTTCATCTGCGGGGAGGTCTCCCAGTCGACCCGCTCGTCGGCGTGCTGGGACAGGACCACCAGCCGCCGGCCCGAGGAGGCGGCCAGGACGGCGGCGCGCTCGGCCCCGGGGATGCGGACGACCGTGTCGAGCAGCTCGGTGGCGATGCCGCCGGGGTCGAGCGTGGACCCCGGCAGCTGGCGGGCGACGACCCGCAGCTGCGTCAGCAGGGCCGCGGCCTCGGCGTACGGCAGCTGCGAGTGGCTGAGGTCGCTGCGTCTGGAGCGGCGCAGCCACCAGGCGCCGACCGCCGAGGCCGTGCCGAACGCCAGGGCGACGGCCACGGTGGTGACGTAGGTGCCGCGGTCGAACGAGGAGATGCGCGGGGTCTGGGCGAGCAGGCCGACGGCGGCGACCGCCAGCAGCGCGGGCGGCCCCCACGTGCGCAGCCACCCGTACCTGGTCGGCTCGCCGGGGGAGGCGGCGTCGAACGCGGCCGCGGCGAACGGCGCGATGAGGTAGGGCAGCAGCCAGGCGGGGAGCCCGCCGGTGGCGAGGGTGCCGAGCACCACGACCACGACTTCGGCCAGGCGCCCCGCCGGGGCGAGCACGCGGTGGCGGGGGAGGACGAGCCCGGGCAGCGCCGCCAGGGCGAGGATGCCGCACCAGGTGGCGGCGGTGATGAAGTCGGCCGACGCCCAACCGAACACCACGACGAGTGCGAAGAGCACTCCTCGCAGCGCCGCGGCGGGTAGGCGCCACTGCCGTTCGAGGACCGCCTCCTCGCTCATGCAGCCTCGCTAACTGTGCTTGTCGTCGTACAACGCGTTGATCTCGTCTGAGTATTTTTTCACGACCACGTGGCGTTTGACCTTGGTTGAGGGGGTGATTTCTCCGGCGTCTTCGGTCAATTCCACCGGTATGACCCGGAATCGCTTGATCTGCTCGGCGCGAGAGACCGTCGCGTTCGCCTTGTCGACCTGCGCTTGGAGCTCGGCGAGCAGGTCCTCGTCCTCGACGACGGCCGCGATCGCGGCCTTCGGGTCCTTGCCGCGGCGCTCCAGCCAGTCGGGGAGCATCTCGCCGTCGACCGAGATGAGCGCCCCGATGTAGGGGCGGCCCTCGCCGACGACCATCGCGTAGGCGATGAGCGGGTGGGAGTCCAGGACCTTCTCCAGCGGCGCGGGGGCGACGTTCTTGCCCCCGGAGGTCACGATGATCTCCTTCTTGCGGCCGGTGATCGTCACGTACCCGTCGTCGTCGATCTCGGCGATGTCGCCGGTCGAGAACCAGCCCTCGTCGTCGAGGACCTCGGCGGTGGCCGCGTCGTTGTTCCAGTAGCCCTGGAAGATCTGCGGGCCCTTCGCCTGGAGCTCGCCGTCCTCGGCGATGCGCAGCGCGGTGCTCGGGATGGGGCGTCCGACCGAGCCGACCTTGAGCGCGTTCTGGATGTTGAGCGTCAGCACCGGGGAGGTCTCGGTGAGCCCGTAGCCCTCGAAGATCTGGACCCCGACGCCGCGGAAGAAGTGCCCCAGCTCGCCGCCGAGCGCGGCGCCGCCGGAGACGGCCGAGGTGCACTCGCCGCCGAGCGCGGCCCGCAGCTTCTTGTAGACCAGGGCATCCCACAGCTTGTGGCGCAGCTTGAGCGCCAGGCCCGGCCCGCCCGGGGCGTCCAGGGCGCGGCTGTACTCCTTCGCGGTGGCGGCGGCCTTGACGAACAGGTTGCCCTTCCCGCCGTCGAGGGCCTTCTGGTAGGCGTTGTTGTAGACCTTCTCGAACACCCGCGGGATCGCCAGCAGCGTCGTCGGCTTGACCACCGGCATGACCTGGGCGAGCTTGGAGCGGTCGGGGAAGTGCGCCATCGTCGTGCGCGACTCGACGCCGGCGACCTGGAGGATGCGGGCCAGCACGTGCGCCAGCGGCAGGAACATGAGCATCCGCGCGCCGTCGTAGAGCACGTCGGGGACCTCGGGGATGATGTTGCGGATGTTCGCCGTCAGGTTCCGGTGGGTGAGCATGCAGCCCTTGGAGCGGCCGGTGGTGCCCGAGGTGTAGATGATCGTCGCCAGGTCGTCGGCCTTGCGGGAGGCGCGCCGCTCGTCGATGTCGACGTCGGCCTCGGCGCCGGACTCGGTCAGCTGCTCGACGGCGCCGTCGTCGATCGTCCAGATGCGCTCGACGGTCTCGGGGAGCCCTTCGACGAGTTCGCGGTGGGCGGGCGTCTCGACGACCGCGGCCACGGCCCCGGAGTCGGCCAGAATCCATCCGGCCTGGTCGGGCGAGGAGGTCTCGTAGACCGGCACGGTCACCGCGCCGCAGGCCCAGATCGCGTAGTCGAACAGGGTCCACTCGTACCGGGTGCGCGACATCAGCGCGACGCGGTCGCCGGGCTGGACGCCGGCGGCGCACAGGCCCTTGGCGACCTCGACCACCTGGGCGCGGAACTCGGCGGCGGTGACGTCCTTCCAGGTGCTCCCGTCGTCGAAGGTGCGGGCGTACAGCACCGAGTCGGGGTGGTTGTCTGCGGCGTCCCACAGCGAGGTGAGGGTGTTGTCGTCGTCTGGCACTGTCACCACGGGGGGGACGGCGAACTCGCGCATGGGCAGGCTCCTTCAAAACGCCGGGTCACGGCTCTGTGTCTATCGGCTCACCGGTATGTTACCGCCGAGTCACTCAGGTCACGCGGCGGGACTGTGAGCTGAACCATGATGATAGTTCCCGTCTTTGCGTCACGGGGCGTCGGTGGCGCCCTCACAAGGCCCCTTCGGCGGCCTTCTCGGGACGTTTCGCTCGTTTCCATAGGCACTGAAACCGAATCGTGTTCGGCCGCGATGCGGCGAGTACCGCCCGCTCCTTCCGAAAGCGGTAGGAAAAAGGGCGCGGACCTCAGGCGATTAACATCGCGTAAAGTCTGTCGGTGGCCCGCAGCGTCGCGGAGAATCCAACAGCATCGCTCTTGAACATCGCTGGAGGGACAGCAGTGAGTCTGACAATCGGGGTCGACATCGGCGGGACCAAAGTCGGCGGCGGACTCGTCGACGAGGACGGCCGGATCCTCGCCACGGCCCTTCGCCCCACCCCCGCCGACGACACCTCCGGCGTCATCCAGGCAGTCAAGGAAGTCGTCGAAGAGCTGCGCGGCGACCACGAGATCGAAGCCGTCGGGATCGGCGCGGCCGGGTGGATCTCGGCCGACCGCTCCACCGTGATGCTGGCCCCCAACCTCTCCTGGCGCGACGAGCCCCTGCGCGACAAGGTCGCCGCGGCCGTCGACCTCCCCGTCGTGGTCGAGAACGACGCCAACGTCGCCATCTGGGGCGAGCACCGCTTCGGCGTCGCCAAGGACCACCGCTCCTCCGTGCTCTACACCGTCGGCACCGGCATCGGCGGCGGCGTCGTGGTCAAGGACAACCTGCTGCGCGGCACCAACGGCGTCGCGGCCGAGATCGGCCACATGCGCTCGGTCCCCGAAGGGCGCGAATGCGGCTGCGGCCGCAAGGGCTGCCTGGAGCAGTACGCCTCCGGCCGCGCGCTCACCCAGGCCGCCCGCGAGGGCGCCAAGGCCGACCCCGGCAAGGCCGCGCTCCTGCTCAAACTCGCCGGCGGCGACCCCGAGGCCATCAACGGCCGCGAGACCACCGAGGCCGCCAAGCAGGGCGACGAGGTCGCGCTGGCCGCCTTCGACACCATCGGCTACTACCTCGGCAACTCCGCGGCCGACCTCGTCCAGCTCATCGACCCCGGCGTGGTCATCATCGCCGGGGGCGTCGTGGACGCCGGCGAGGTGCTGCTCGACCCCGTCCGCAGGCACTACACCGCGGCGCTGGCCAAGCGCGCCGACCAGCCGGTGGCCGAGATCAAGGCCGCGACGCTCGGCTCGAAGGCCGGGGTCATCGGCGCCGCCGACCTGGCCCGCAGGCTCACCTGACGCACTGGCGAGCAGGGGTCGGGGAGCGATTCCCCGGCCCCTGCCGTCCTATTGCCGAATCCGCGCTAGCAGATGTTCCGGGAGCCGTTCCCCGAGAGGTTCCAGGTGGAGTTGTCGGCGCAGGGCGATTCCCGCACCGAGGTGTTGTTGACGGTCAGGGTGATGTGGGTGTCGCGGGTGTTGGGGAATTCGCTTCGCGCGGCGATGCGCACTTCCCCGCCGCCGTTGACGGTGCCGCCCTCGATGGTGACGTTGTAGCAGTTCTCGATGAGGATCGAGTTGTTGCCGTTGTCCGCCAGGTCGACGTTGCGGATGACCACGCCGCCGGACTGGGAGACGCAGAAGACGCCGCGGCCGCCGCCGCGCGAGATGACGTTGTCCACCCAGATGTTGGTGCTGTAGTCGCCGTTGCCGAGCTCGCCGTTGTTGTTGGCCATGCGGAAGGTCGCGTAGCCGGTGCCCGCGCCGACGTTGCTGCCGTCGACGGTGCCGACCCATCCGTCGGTCGAGTTCTGGATGAGCAGCCCGGACTCGCCGACGTTGCGGGCGGTGACCCTGCCGATCGCGAACCCGTCGATGTTCCAGGTCTCCACGGCATGGCTGGCGGCCCCCTCGACGTAGACGTCGTCCATCGTCACGTTGGTGCTGCCCGCCGCGTCGCGCTCGAACCGGATGCCCATGCCGCCGCTGAGGTGCATGTCGATGTCGCCCAGGTGCAGGTTGGAGTTGCCGTAGAAGCGCATGGCGAAGTACGCCGAACCGGTCAGGTTCAGGTGCGGGATGGAGACGTTGGAGGTGCCCAGCGACTCGATCGCGCCCCTGCCGTTGCGCCATCCGATGTCGATCGTCCCGCAGCCCTCGAAGATCCGGTTGCTGGGGATGGTGATCGTGTTCGCGCCGATCGCGCCCGAGGCCATGACGGAGGTCCGCTCGCCGTTCCCGGTGGAGTCGACGGCGGCCTGGATCGCGGCGCGGTAGTCGCCGCCGGAGTAGACGGTGCTGCCGCCGTTGCTGGCGGTGTAGTTGCCGCTGGAGCCGGTCACGGTCGCGTGCGGGCTCCCCGAGCCGCAGCCGCCGCCCCCGCCGTCGCCGTTCACCTTGACCAGTTGCCATTGCTGGTTGACGGCGCCGGTGGGGTCGTACTGGGAGATGCGGGCGCCCGGTTCGGTGGACCACTCCCAGACGTCGAGGGCCTTGCCGGAGTGGCGGTTGACGAAGGTGGCGTAGCCGCCGCTCTCCTGGACCCGCCACTGCTGGTTGGTGCCGCCCAGGTCGGTCCATTGGGCGATGGTGGCGCCGTTGTCGGCGTTCCATTCGAAGGTCTCCAGGACCAGGTTCGAGTGGCGGGCTTGGATGCGGTAGTAGCCGCCTCCGGCGTCGATGAAGCGGAACTGCTGGTTCTGCGTGCCGGTGTCGTTCCACTGGATGAGCTCGGCGCCGGGCTGGGTGGAGATGTCGAGGATGTCGAGGGCCAGGCCGGAGTGGCGGCTGATGAGCTTGTACCACGTGCCGGTCTCCACCGCGTTCGCCTGCGGGACCGCGAAGAAGACGATCGCGATGCCGGTGACGGCGGCGGTGAGGGTGGTGAGGAGGAGGGTGAGCCTGCGTTGGAGGACTCGGGTCATGGCGTGCTTCCTTTGATCGCTGAATTGAAATGAAACGATTAAATTGGAACCGGAGCGGAGCCGGTCGTCAGCGCCGCGGGGATCGCACCGCTCCGGTTCGGCATATCGGACCAATCACCTCCAATGAGGATGTTCTCGTTTAGAACGTTTCACCGGCATCGCTCAGCAGACGTCCACCGAGGCGTTGCCGGTGATCTCCCAGTTGACGTTGTCGCCGCACGGCGACTCCCTGACGGAGGTGCCGTTGACCTCCAAAGAGATCCACACGTCCCGGGTGTTGGGGAACTCGTCGCGGGCCGAGACGCGGACCTCGCCGCCGCCGTCGACCGACCCGCCCCGGATCGAGACGTTGTAGCAGTTCTCGATGAGGATCGAGTTGTTGCCGTTGTCCGCCAGGTCCACGTTCTCGATGACCACGCCGCCGGACTGCGAGACGCAGAAGACGCCCCGGCCGCCGCCGCGCGAGATGACGTTGTCCACCCAGATGTTGGTGTCGTAGCCGCCGTCGGCCTCCTGGCCGTTGTTGTTGGCCATGCGGAAGGTCGCGTAGCCGGTGCCCGCGCCGACGTTCTCGCCGTCGACGGTCCCGACCCATCCGTCGGTCGAGTTCTGGATGAGCAGGCCCGACTCGCCCACGTCGCGGGCGGTGACCCTGCCGATCGCGAACCCGTCGATGTTCCAGGTCTCGACGGCGTGGCTGGTGGCGCCGGAGACGTAGACGTCGTCCATCGTCACGTCGGTGCTGCCGGGCAGGTCCCGCTCGAACCGGATGCCGAGCCCGGCGCTGAGGTTCATGTCGATGTCGCCCAGGTGCAGGCCGTGGACGTCGGCGAACCGCATGCCGAAGTAGGGGTTCCCCGTCATGTTCATGTGCGGGATCGACACGTCGGTCGCCCCGATCGCCTGCACCGCCCCCTTGCCGGCGGCGTGGCCGACGTCCATGGTGCCGCAGACCTCGAACGCGGTGTGGCTGGGCAGGTCGATGGCGTTGTCGCCGATCCACGCGCTCGCCATGACCGAGACCTTCTCCTGGCTGGTGCGGTTCGGATCGAGTGCGCCGATCGCCTCCCAGATCGCGGTGATGTAGAGGTCGCCCTCGTAGACGGTCTGGCCGCGGTAGGTGGCGGTGAAGCCCGAGGACTGGCTGCCGGTCACCACCGCCTCGCCGCCGCCGCACGCCTGGGACGCGGCGGCGTCGTCCGGGGCGGCCGTCTCGGCGCCCGCGGTCTGGCCGATGAGGACGAAGGACGTCAGCGCGGTCGCGGCGGCGAGCGCCGCCGCTCCGAGCGCGGCGGTCTTCCGCCTGGCTGTTCGTATCATTTCGCTGCTTTCGTCGATTGGTAGGGAACTGTTCGGTTGTGCTCCGCGGCCCGGGCGCCGGTGCGGGACCGGCGCCCGGGCCGCGGTCGTGCGATATGCGGTTGTGGGTCTGCGGCCGGGCCTCAGCGCAGCGTGCAGGCGGTCGCCGCGACTCCCGGGGCGTCGCCGCCGGAGGCGGTGTAGCCGATCACGACCGAGCCGCCGCTCGCGATGGCGCCGTTCCAGCCCGCGTTCGCCACGGTGACGGTGCGTCCCTCCTGGGTCCACTCGCCGCCCCACAGGTTCGCCACCTGCTGGTCGCCGGTGAAGGTCCACTGGACGGTCCAGCCGCTGCTGGCGGCGTCGGTGCCGTTGGTGACCGTCACCCCGCCCTGGTGGCCGCCGGGCCAGGCGTTCGCGCTCGACCAGTCGACGACGCAGTCGCCGCCGGGCGGCTCAGTGGTCCCCGGGTCGGTCGGCTCCTCGGTGGGCTCTTCGGTCGGGTCCTCGCTCGGCGTCTCGCTCGGCTCCTCGGGTGCGTAGTCGCTCGATTCGCCGACGATGACGCCGCGGCCGTTGGTGCCGACGTAGACGCGCCCGAACACGTCGGGGTCGCCGGTGATGGCCGAACCGGTCCAGGCCCACTGGTGCTCCTCGTCGTTGATGCGCGTCCAGGTGGACCCCTCGTCGACCGAGCGCCAGATGCCGCGCTCGCCCTCGTAGGAGGCGCTGGCGTAGATCGCCGGGTAGTCCTGGCCGGGGGCCGGGGCGCCGAAGCCGACGGTGTCGGCCGCGTCGAACCCGGCGACCTGCGTCCAGCTCTGGCCGCCGTCGGTCGAGCGCCACATGCCGTACGCGCCGTCCTCGGTCCCGCCCGCGAGCCACACGTGCCCGGCCAGGCCCGGCACGGCGCCGAAGCGGATGTTCCCCGAGGCGGGGAAGCCCGTGTACGTCGCGGCGGTGAAGCTCGCGCCGCCGTCGGTGCTGTAGTGGAACCGCCCGTCGCCGAAGCCGTAGACGCGGCTCGCGTCGGCCCGGTCGGATTCGACCCGTGCGGCGGTCGGCAGGCCGCTCACGGCCGTCCAGGACGAGCCGTAGTCGGTCGAGCGCTGCGGGGCGAGGCCCTCGGGCGCCCACACGATCGCCGAGGCGTTCGCGGTGACGGCGACGGTGCCCGCGGCGGTGGCGCCGCTCGGCGTCTGCCCGGCCCACCAGGAGCCGCCGGAGTTCGAGGAGAGGCCGATGCCCGGCCCCTCGTCGCCGTCGCCGACGCGGACGACGACGCCCGGGTCGAGTTCGGCGAAGTCCACCGAGGAGGTGCCGCCGTGGTGCGGCGCCTGGTAGAACGCGTCCGGCACGGTGTCGAGGTCGGTGTGGACGAAGCCGCCGATGTCGAGCAGGGCGCTGTAGAGCTCGGGGCCCTCCGGCGGGGCGGCGAGGTCGTTGACGGCGGTCTCCTCGATGCCGTGGACCATCGGCTCGACGTGGAAGGTCAGGTCGGCGTCCCAGTTGGTGAGGTCCTCCGAGCCGTAGACGGTCGCGCCGGTGCCCCACATGACCCGGTCGGAGTCGTGCGGGTCGATGGCCATCGCGTCGATCATCCAGCCCCATTTGGGGTTCCGCTCGGGTTCGGTGGCGGTGACGCCCCAGTCGAGCCAGGGCACCGAGGAGTGGTCGATCTCGTAGCGGTCGACCCGGTTGGGCCAGCCGTCGAGCGTCCACGACTGCGTCCAGGTCTCGCCGGAGTCGGTGGAGCGGTAGGTGGTCTCGTCGGGCCACCAGGCGTTGACGCTCGAGACCATCAGAGTGCCGGGGTTCTGCCGGTCGAGTGTCAGGCCGCCGAATCCGAAGCCCTGGTAGTCGGTGCCGTTGGGGCCGGGGTGGATCTCGGTCCAGGTGCCCGCGGCCGTGTCGTGGCGCCACACCGAGCCGCCGCGTTCGTCGCTCTCCTCGTCGGGCGGTCCGTTGTAGGGGCCGGGGTCCCAGGAGGTGATGATGTAGAGGTGGCCGTTGGCCTCGTCGAGGGCGGCCTGCTTGGGGATGTTGGGGTGGCCGTCGACGGTGCCGATCTGCGCCGCCCCGGCCAGGGGCTCCCAGGTGGCGCCGTCGTCGTCGGAGACGTAGACGGGGTTCTCGGGGTCGGCGACGCCGACGTAGGCGGTCCCGGCGCCGGGGTCGAACTCGATCCAGATGACGCCCTGGTTGTCGCCGAGGTAGGGGTCGCCGGGGGTGGCTTCGAAGTCGCCGGGGTTGGGGAAGCTCGTGACCTCGGCCCAGGTGCGTCCGTAGTCGGTGGACTTCCACAGGCCGTTCCCCGAGGGGGTGCCGAGGTACAGCGTCGCGTTGTCGGAGGGGTCGACGGCGAGGCGTTCGCCCATGCCGCGGCCGGGCATGTTGCCGCCCTGCTTGAAGGGCAGTTCGGCGACGCCCCAGCTCTCGCCGTAGTCGTCGGAGTAGAGGACGGCGCCGTTGTTCGGGTCCCAGTCGTTGGTGTAGGTGCCGACGGCGGCGTAGACGCGGTTCGGTTCCACCGGGTCGGTGGCGACCGAGACGACGCCGGTGTAGCCCCACTGGTCCCAGCCGACCCAGTCCAGGAGCGGTTTCCAGGTGCCGGAGTCCTCCTGCCAGCGGTAGAGGCCGCCGATGTCGGTGCGGGCGTAGATCAGGTCGGGCTCGGTCTCGTTGAACACGATCCCCGGCACGAATCCGCCGCCTGCGATGGCGGCGTTGCTCCAGGTGTAGGTCTCGGCCTGGTCCGGTTCGTTGGGCTGCGAATGGGCGGTCACTTGGACGAAGGCTGCGGTCGCCGCGGTCACCGCGCCGACGGTCAAGAGCCCGAGGAGTCTGCTCTTCCTCATCGATCTGCTTTCGATCGGCGGCGCCCGCGGCTCGCCCCCTACCGCGGCCGGGACGCCTTGTTTGACTATCCGACCAAATATAAACATCTATCGATGTGATGTCAATCAATGTTCACGATAAACCACCAGGGAGGGAAGGCGGCGAACGGCCCACTCGCAGGCGCGAGTGGGCCGTTCGCGGTACTCGGCGAGGCGGTCGGCTCAGTCCCGCTTGTAGCCCACGACCAGTTCCCCGGCGAGCTGCTCGCAGAACAGGCCGATGTCGGTGATCACGCCGATGGCCTGGGCCGAGCCCCGGTCGGCCAGCTTCGTGACCGTCGCCGGGTTGATGTCCACGCTCACCAGCGGCACCGTGGCCGGCAGCAGGTTCCCCGTGGCGATCGAGTGCAGCATCGTCGCCACCATGATCGCGAAGCCGACGTCGGGCAGCTGCGAGCGCATCGCCCGCTGGCCCTCGATGACGTCGGTGTAGACGTCCGGCAGCGGCCCGTCGTCGCGCACCGAGCCCACCAGCACGTACTGCTTGCCGTTCTTGACCATCGAGTGCATGATGCCGCGGCGCAGCACGCCCTCGGCCACCGCGTCGGCGATCGAGCCGGAGGCGCGGATCTTGTTGATCGCGCGGATGTGGTGCTCGTGGCCGTGGGGGACGCCGTGGCCCTTGTCGAGGTCCACGCCCAGCGAGGTGCCGAACAGCGAGGACTCGATGTCGTGCGCCGCGAGGGCGTTGCCCGCGAAGAGGATGTCCACGTACCCCTCGTCGATGAGCGCTTCGAGGGCCTTGCCCGCCCCGGTGTGGACGATCGCGGGGCCGCCGACCCACAGGATCTTCTCGCCGCGGGCCTTGACCTCGCGCATCATCTCGGCGATCTGGCGCACCTGGAGGGCCTGCGGGCGCTCCGAGGACACGCCCGAGTTCATGAACTCGAAGTTCGAGGACTCGGGGTCGTCCCGCTCGGGCTCGGGCAGCGGCAGGACCTTGACGCCCTCGCCGCCGCAGACGACCAGCTCGCCGGCGCGCACGTCCGAGACCGGCAGGGTGCGGGCCGAGGCGTGGTCGGGGGAGACGATGATGCCGCAGTCCATCTCCGAGTTCGCCACGTCGATCCAGCCGCCGCCCAGGCGGATGCGGGTGTCGAAGTTCGTCGTCGAGTAGAAGTCCTCGGGGAACACGCCGTCGCTCGGGGCCGGCTTGACCGTCGCCACGCCCGGGTCGATCGGGTTGGCTCCGTGGGTCTGGAGGCGCATGACGATGCGCTCCAGCAGTTCAGGGGTGTCGGCGGAGATCGTCAACTGGGCGTAGGACTCGTCGGTGTGGTGCCGACCCACGTCGAACCGGTCGATCGAATAGGCCCCCGAGTACTCGAGGACATCGTCCATGATGCGGGCGAAGACGCCCTGGTCGATGAGGTGCCCGCGCAACTCGACGGTCTTGCTGTGCTCCACGGCAGTTCTCCTGTGGCTCGGTCGTCTGTGCCAGAATCACGGCTCCGCGAGCGTCGCCGTGGGGGGCGACGCGTCGCTCCGCGGACCCGCCGGGTGCGCCGACTCGCGGCCCGCGGGCGTGCGATGACGCCCGTGGCGGTGCGTCGGCAAGGCGGGCCGAGACGAGCGTAGCTCTCGGCGCCGCGGTCGCGGCAGCGGACTCCTCAGACCTGGGCCGGCGCGGCGGCGGTCTTGGCCTGCGCGATCTCCTCGGCGGTGGGCCAGTTGCGCGTCACCAGCACCATGACGCCCAGTCCCAGCAGCCCCCAGGCGCCGACCACGTACGGCACCGGCACGCCCAGCTCGGCCACGAAGCCGACCGCCGCGATGGCCGCGCCCTGGCACAGCTGGAGGCCGCCGTTCACCGTCGCGACGAGCCTGCCCCGCCACCCCTCGGGGATGCACTGGGCGAACATGCCGTTCAGCGGCGCCATGATGGCCGTGGACAGCCCGATCCCGATCGCGATCGCCACGACCCCCGGCAGCGGCGGATCGAGCAGCGCCGTCGCCAGCACCAGCGGAGCGGCGAATGCCAGCGGGCGGATCAGCTTGTCGCGCAAGGACGGGCGCACGAACCGGGAGAACAGGAGCAGGCCGACGATGGCGGCGGCCGCGTCGATCGCCATGATCGAGCCCTGCATGATCGAGCCGCCGCCGAGATGGACGGCCCACAGCACCGCCACGCCCTCGGGGACGGCCGCCAGCGCGTACAGGCCCCAGATCGCGAAGGAGATCGTGCGCAGGACCCGGTTGTCGCGCAGCATCTTCAGGCCCTCGCCGGTCTCGACGAGCACGTGCTTGCGCTCCTCGCGCTTGTTCACCGAGGGGCGGAGCTTGACGAACAGGGACACCGCGAGCGCGCTGAGGGCGAACATGGCGGCGTTGGCGGCCAGGGCCGTGTACGGGTCGACGGCGGCGAGCAGGCCGCCCGCGAGGTAGCCGATGATCTGGGCCATGCCCGAGGCGCTGAGGTTGAGCGCGATGGCGACCGGGAGGGCGTCGCCGGTGACGATCTGGGCGAGGGTGGCGGTGCGGGCGGCCGAGTAGGCCGGCTGGACCGCGGCGATGGCGAAGACGACGACCATCATGGCCGGGACGGACAGGCCGGGGATGAGCAGCAGCGCCACCAGGCCCGCGCGCAGCAGGTCGCACAGGATCATCACATTGCGGTAGGCGTAGCGGTCGACGAGGGCGCCGAGGACCTGGGCGAGGCCGAGGTAGGGGGCGAAGCTGATGGCGAAGGAGGCGGCGGCCAGGGCGGAGGAGCCGGTGTTGTTCCAGACCAGGAAGGTGACCGCGACGCGGTTGAGCATGGCGCCGGCGTTGGAGAGGCAGAAGGCGGCGAGGAAGGTGGCGGCCTCCCGGTTGCCGAAGATGTCGCCGAACGTGGGCTTGCGTTCCGCCGCCGGGCCATCGGGCGCACTGGTCTCGGGCGGTCCGGGTTTCTGCTGCGACACGAAGCCTTCCTCGAGGAACCTGAAGGGGGAGGTAAGCGACAATCCTCCGCGATTGCCGCAAGCGTCACTAGTCTGACGGGAGCGGCAGTCTTTGTCAAGGGGCCCAGTCTGTTCAAAGTGTAGAAACCGGGACGGAGGATCGGCGTCCACCCGTGTCGGTCATATTAGGCCCCAACGGATGTGAAAGAACATCCCATCATCGCATCTGCGGCGGAGACGGTGCGCCCCAAAGGGACGGCGGGCGACCTGAAGAGCCTTCTCATTTCCGCTCGGTTATTCTGCGATTCATCTCTATCCTCCAAATGTCTTTGTAGGAACCTGATAAGAGAGGAGTCGGCGATGACCATCAGCGCCCGCCCCCCGGCCACCGGAGCCGCGACGACCGCACGGCCGCCCCAAGGCAGTGCCTCCTGGACCGCCCGCGACGCCGCCGCCGTCTGGCACCCGTTCACCCAGCACGCCACCTGGATCGACGACGAGCCCACCGTGGTCGAACGCGCCGAGGGCCCCTGGCTGATCGACGTCGACGGCCGCCGCCACCTCGACGGCGTCTCCTCACTGTGGACCACCACGATCGGCCACTGCCACCCCGAGGTCAACGCCGCCGTCGCCGAGCAGCTCGCTAAGCTCGACCACTCCACCTTCCTGGGCACCACCCACGTCCCCGGCATCGAACTCGCCGAGACCCTCATCGACCTGGCCCCCAAGGGCGACGACCTCGAACTGACGAAGGTCTTCTACGCCGGCGACGGCTCCTCCGCCGTCGAGGCCGCCCTCAAGATCGCCTACCAGTACTCCTGCCAGACCGGCCGCCCCCGCCCCGAGTTCGTGCGCCTCGAACACGCCTACCACGGCGACACCCTCGGCGCGGTGTCCGTCGGCGGCCACGACCTCTTCCACGCCACCTACCGGCCCCTGCTGCTGGAGACCATCGGCATCCCCTCGCCCGGCGACCGCGCCCTCGGCGCGGGCCGGAACGAGGCGGCCATAGCCGAACTCCGGGCGGTCATGCGCGCCCGCGGCGACACGGTCTGCGCCGTCATCGTCGAACCGATGATCCAAGGCGCGGCGGGCATGCTCGACTACGACGCCTCCTTCCTGCGCGCCGCCCGCGACCTCGCCTACGCCCACGGGGCGCTCCTGATCTTCGACGAGGTCGCCACCGGCTTCGGCCGCACCGGCAGGATGTGGGCCGCCGACCACGCGGGCGTCGTCCCCGACCTCCTCACCTGCGGCAAGGGCATCACCGCCGGGTACCTGCCGCTGTCGGCGGTGCTCGCCGCCGAGCACGTCTACGAGGCGTTCCTCGCCCGCCCCGGCGACACCGGCCCGCGCACCTTCTTCCACGGCCACACCTACACCGGCAACCCGCTGTGCTGCGCCGCCGCCCTCGCGGGCCTCCGCGTCATGGCCGAGCAGGACGTGATCGGCCGGGCCGCGGCGCTCGGCGAACGCCTCGGCGCGCTCCTGGAGCCCCTGGCCGCCCACCCGGGCGTGACCGAGATCCGCAGGCTCGGCACGATGACCGGCGTGGAGCTCGCCCCCGCGACCGACCGGACCGGCTTCGACGTCTGCCAGGCCGCCCGCCGCCGCGGCGTGTGGCTCCGGCCCCTGGGCGACACCGTGATCCTCATGCCGCCCTTGACTCTCGGCGAATCCGAGACCGACCTGCTGGTGACCGCGCTCGCCGAAGCCGTCGACGAAGTGTGCTCGTGAGGATCTGGGACCGCCTGGCGCGCAAGGCGGCACTGCGGGAGCGGGCCGGACTGGCGCGCACCGCCCGGCCCCGGAGCGACGCGATCGACCTGGCGGGCAACGACTACCTCGGCCTGAGCGGACACCCGCGGGTCGTCGCGGCCGCCGCCGCCGCGCTCCGGACGCACGGACTGGGCTCGGGCGGCTCGCGCCTGGTGCGCGGCACCACCGGACTCCACGAGTCCTTCGAGACCGCGATCGCCCGCCACCTCGGCGCCGAGACCGCGACACTGTACTCCTCGGGATACCTGGCGAACCTCGCCGCGCTCACGGCGCTGCCCGGCCCGGTCCTGCTCGACGCCCACGCCCATGCCTCCCTCCACGACGCCGCCCGGCACCGCGGCGCGGCGACCTTCGCGCACAACGACCTCGACGACCTCGAACGCGCCCTGAAGACCCGGCGCCCCGCGCTCGTGGCGGTCGAATCGGTCTACTCGGTGCTCGGCGACGCCGCGCCGCTGCGCGAGATCCACGCCCTGACCAGCGCCCACGACGCGCTGCTCGTGGTCGACGAGGCCCACGCCGTCGGCACGGTCGGGCCCCGCGGCGGCGGGGGAGCGGCCGCCGCCGGGCTGGGCGGCGACCCCGGCGTGGTCCTCACCGCCACCCTCTCCAAGGCCCTCGGCGCCGCCGGAGGCGTCATCGCCGGACCCGCCGCGCTGCGCCGCCACCTGACCGACACCAGCCGCCCCTTCATCTACGACACCGCGCCCCCGCCCGCGGTCGCGGCCGGCGCCCTCGCGGCCCTCGCCCTGGCGCGCGAGGCCGACGGGGCCCGCGCCGAACTCGCGCGCCGCGCCGCGGCCGCCGCCGCGGCGCTGGACGCCCCCGCGCCGGCCGCGGGCGTCCTCTCCCCTCCGGCCGGGGACGCCCGCGCGGCCGCCGCCTGGGCCGCCCGCTGCGCCGAGCGCGGCGCGGCCGTCGGCTGCTTCCGCCCGCCCTCCACACCGGACCACCGCTCCAGGCTTCGGATTACGATCAACACCGGCGTCGAGGCCGCCGACTTCGCGGCGGCCCTGCGGATCGTCGAGGAGGAGCGGCCGTGATCGCATTCGAAGGGCCCGTGATCGTCACCGGCACCGACACCGGCGTCGGCAAGACCGTCACGACGGCCGCCCTCGCCGCGCACCTGATGGCCGGGGGCCGCACGGTGGAGATCGTCAAGCTCGCCCAGACCGGCGAGGACGACGACGCCTCGACCGCGCACCGCCTCAGCGGCGCCCCCGCGAGCTGCCTCGCCAGGTACCCCGACCCGCTCGCGCCCCTCGCCGCCGCCAGGCGCGCCGGGGCCCCGCTGCTGCGGCTGCGCGAGGTCGCCGAGGCCGTCCTCGGCCGCACCGCCGACGTGGTGCTGCTCGAAGGGGCCGGGGGCCTGCTCGTCCCGATGGGCGAAGGCGGCTGGACCGTGCGGGACCTGGCCGTCGAGCTGGGCTGCCCGGCCGTCGTGGTGGCCCGGGCGGGCCTGGGCACCCTCAACCACACCGCCCTGACGCTCGAGGCCCTGTCCCGGCGCGGCGTCGAGGCGGCCGTGGTCATCGGCGCCTGGCCGCACCGCCCGGGCCTGGCCGAGTTCGCGAACCTCCAGGACCTCCCCGGCCCGCGCCTGGGCTGGATTCCCGACGGCGCGGGGGACCTCGCCCCGGAGGTCTTCCGGCTGACCGCCACCGAGTGGCTCGACCTCGGCTGACCCGGTCCCGGAACGCGGCGGGCCGCGCCGAATCCGCCCGGGGCGGCGCCTCCGGCCGTATAATCCGGTTCGGCGGGACGAACTGCGCTGGAGCCCTCCGGTCCCCGCCGGACGTTGGGAGTCGCCGTGAACGATCTCGCTCAATTGGTCGAGGAGCACCTCGGCATCGCCAGGGAGGCCAAGCACGGCCGCAGCAGCGAGCAGCTGGTGCACGACGGCCCGCTGCGGCAGAATCTCATCGTCCTCGCCGAGGGCTTCGGCCTGGACGACCACGAGCCCCCGCCCGCCGCCGCGCTCCTGGTGCTGCGCGGCCGCGTGCGGCTGACGGCCCCCGGCGGCGACGTCGAGATCGGCGAGCACGAGTTCGCGCCGATCCCGCACGAGCGCCACGGGCTGACCGCGCTCGCGGACTCGGCGTTCATCCTCACCACCGTCACCGGGATCTGACCGGGACGGCGCGGCCGTCGCGCGCCGGCCGCGGTGGGCGGTCTATTGACCGCTGGGCATGTTAGCGGTAATATATCCGAAAGCGCTTTCGGGGGCACCGTGGAAGGAACCGGCACGGCAGCGGCCCGGGAGCCGAACCGGCGCGAACGGCGACGCGCCGGCCGAGACCGAATTGTGAGGGTAACGACGGGTGCGGGGTCGCGAGGCCCCGCACCCGCCGCACGCAGCGCTCAGGCGGTCACGGGGACTCCGCCGCCGAGTCCCGCTTCCGGTCGCTCGGGACCAGCTTGAGGCCCACCACGGCGGCGATGATCCCGCCGATGAAGACCAGCTTCCCCGCCGACACGGTCTCGGCGCCGGTGGCCATCGCATAGGCCACGGTCAGGGCCGCGCCCACGCCGACCCACACCGCGTAGGCGGTGCCGATCGGAATGCGCTGCACGGCCCAGCCCAGGCCGAGCATGCTCACCGCGAGGCCGATGAGGAACACCGTCACCGCCCCCACCCGGGTGAACCCCTCGGACTCGCCCAGCGCGGTGGCCCACACGGCCTCGAACACGGCGCTGACCAGCAGCACGATCCAGTGCACGTCAGCTCACCGCCTTCAGGCCCACGATGGAGCCGACCAGCAGCATCAGCAGCAGCACCCGGCCCCACGTGGCCCGCTCCTGGCCGGTGCGGAAGCCCCACAGCACGGCCAGCGTGGCCCCGACGCCGACCCACACCGCGTAGGCGGTGCCGGTCGGCAGGGAGTTCATGGCCCAGGCCAGTCCGGCCATGCTGACGGTGAGGGCGACGAAGAACAGGACGGTGGGGCGTCGGCGTCTGAAGCCGTCCGAGGCGGACAGCGCCGCCGCCCACACGGCCTCCAGCACACCGGAGGCGATCAGGATGAACCACGCCACGACATGACTCCTTCGCAGGCCGTCTTGTCGGGGTGCGGGTACGGCTCCCTCGTCCGCGGACCCGTATGCCGGATCCCGCCGCAATGGTACGGCAACCGCGGGGCGACCGTCATGCGGTGAAGCCGCCCGGGGCGCCGCGAGCGGGGGCCGGTGTCCGGTCTCACCGGGGCGCCCCCGCGGCGCCGACCGGTCAGCGCAGGGCGACCACCAGCGGCCCCGGCATCCGGAAGGACAGGTTCTCCTCGCCCTCCGGCGGCGAGACCACCGCGCAGCGCCGCAGCAGCGGCGCCAGCTCCGCGACCACCACCTCGGCCTCCATCCGGGCCAGCTGGCCGCCCAGGCACCGGTGCGCCCCCGCCCCGAACGCGAGGTGCCGCCGCGAGCCCCGCTGGCCCGGCACCATCGCCGCCGGGCACTCGGCCACGCCCTCGTCCGCCCCCGCCGCCGCCAGCCACACCAGGACCGACTCGCCCGCGGCCACCGCCGCGCCGCCGATCGCGGTGTCCACCGCGGCCACCCGCCGCCAGGACACCAGCGGCGGCAGCAGCCGCAGCCCCTCCTCGACCACCGCGCCCGCCGGAGCGTCCAGCAGCCCCGGGGCGCCGATCAGCTCGTGCGCCAGCAGCGTCAAGAACTGCGAGGTCGTCTCCTGGCCCGCCACCAGCAGGAAGAACAGCGCCGCCGTCGCCGCGTCCTCGCCGTGCGCCTCCAGCACCCGCCGTGTCGCCCCCGTCGACGAGGCCGCCCACGAGCGCAGCACCGCGTGGTAGGGGCCCACGATCCGCGCCAGCGCCAACTGCCGCTCCAGATCCGGCCGCCCCCAGAACAGCTCCAGCGCCGCCCGGCTGAAGCGCTTGACCTCCGCCGTCGCGTCCACGTCCAATTCGAGCAGTCGCGCCAGCGCCGCCAGCGGCACCTCTGAGGACACCGCCGCGTCCAGGTCCACCGCGTCGCCCGCCCGCAGCCGCCGCGCCGCCGCCAGCACCGCCCGCCGCGCCAGGCCCGTCAGCCACGGCCGCAGCGCCGCCACCCGAGGCGGCGCGAACGCCTCGGCGAAGACCGCCCGGATCGACTCGTGCGTGCCGGTGTCGTTGTTCGCCAACGTCGCCGGGAGCCGGAACCGGTGCCGCGCCAGCTCCCGCAGCACCGTCGGCGGCAGCGGCGTGACCGCGTCCAGCGCGTTCGCGGGGGAGAACCGCCGCCCGTCGAGGAGGACCTCCTTCGCCGCCCGGTGCGAGGCCACTACGACCTGTCCTTCCTCACGGAACACGGCAGCCCCGCCCGGAGGATGTTTCCACAGCTCGAACAGCACGCGCGCAGCCTACCTCCCCCGAATGCGCGAAGCTCCTTCACGGTAATCTGCTCTCAGTCGCCCGACGCCTGTCGGCGGCGGAGCCGACCCCGTTCGCCCCCGTTCGTCGCCCCAGCAGAAGGAGCAAGCCCCTTGCAGGAGTACTCCTCCCAAGCCGCCTACGACCGCGGAGAGGCCGTCTGCGTCATCGGCGCCGGCGCCGCGGGCCTGATCGCGGTCAAGAACCTCCGCGAGAACGGCTTCGAAGTGGACTGCTACGAGCGCGACACCGTCCTCGGCGGCCTGTGGAACCCGGAGAACCAGCACAGCCCCCTCTACCCCAACACGCACCTGGTGACCTCGCGCTCCCAGACCGAGATCCCCGACTTCCCCATGCCCGACGACTGGCCCGACTACCCCTCGTCCGCCCAGATGCTCGACTACCTCAAGCGCTACGCCGCCCACTTCGGCCTGGCCGAGCACATCTGGTACGGCTCCGAGATCACCCACGTCGAGCCCGTCGAGGGCTCCCGCTTCGAAGTCGTCGTCAAGCCCGCCGCCGGAGCGGCCGCCCGCCGCCTGCGCTACGGCGCGGTCATCATCGCCACCGGCCACCACTGGGAGCCCAACCTGCCCTCCTACCCCGGGCAGGAGCTGTTCCGCGGCACCGTCCTGCACTCCTCGCAACTGGGCGACGGCTCCCGCCTGCGCGGCAAGACCGTGCTCGTCGTCGGCGGCGGCAACTCCGGCATCGACATCGCCTGCGAGGCCGCCGTCAGCGCCGCCGAGTGCGTCCACTCGGTGCGCCGCGGCTACTGGTACCTGCCGAAGTACCTCGGCGGCGAACCGGCCGACTACGCCCTCGCCCGGCTCCGGCGCCGCCCGCGCTGGCTCCGCGGCCTCCTGACCGACCGCCTCCTCAAAGGCCACCGCGAGCTCTCGGCCCGCATGGGCATGGAGGCGCCCGACCACCGGCACACCGACGAGGAGCCCGTCCGCAACGGCCGCTACCTCGAACACGTCGGCGACGGCTCCATCGAGCGCCGCCCCGACATCGCCCGCTTCGACGGCGGCGAGGCGGTCTTCACCGACGGCACCGCCGTGCGCCCCGACGTCGTCGTCCTCGCCACCGGCTACCGGCCCACGATCGCCTGCTGCCCGCCCGCGCTCCTCGGCGCCGAAGGCGACTCCCCCTACCCGAAGCTCCACGCCCGCATGTTCTCGCCGCGCGTGGAGACTCTCGCCGTCGCCGGCCTCGTCGAACCCGGCGTCGGCGCCCTCCCCATCGTCCACTGGCAGACCCACGCGATCGCCCACTGGCTCCACATCCGCAAGGGCGACCCCGAGCGGGCCGTGAACTTCCGCCAGCAGGTCGTCGCCGAGTCCGTCCAGTACGCCGTCGAGTCGACCGGGATCTCCCCGCGCCACCGCCTGGCCGTCGACGCCGAGGAGTACCTGGCCGGCCTGGGCCGCATCATCGACACCCTCGAACAGGAGCCCGCGAAGTGAGCCTGCAAGCCTGGGTCCGGCGCACCCGCGCCCCCGAGCCCGCCGCCGTCCGCCGCGAGGTCACCGTCGTCGAGCCCGCCGACCTCTACGACGTCGACACCACCGACGACCCCGACGCCTCCCCGGTCCTGTGCTGCACCGGCGAGAGCGTCGGCGCCGCCGCCTTCGCCCCCCTGTGGCTCAAGCGCATCGCCGCCTCGGGCCGCCACGCCGCGGCCGTCAGCGTCCGCGGCCAGGGCAACACGCCCGCCGCCCCGGGCGGTCCCGACGCCCGCGCCCACGACCTCGTCCAGGCCGCGATCGGCCTCCCGCGCCAGGCCGTCCTGATCGGACACGGCCGCGGCGCGGCCTGGGCCGCCCTGGCGGCGGCCCGCTACCCGGCGGCCGCGCTCGTCCTGGTCTCCCCGCAGGGGATGCCGAAGCGGCCGCAGAAGCCGGTCGGCGCTCCGCGGGTGCTCCTGGCCGTCGGCGAGGCCGAGACCCAGTCCAAGGAGGCGCAGGCGGTCACCGAGGCGTACGGCGTCGCGCCGCTGACGTTCCCCGGCACCGCCGAGGACGTCTTCAAGGGCCCGGGCGCCGAAGAGCTGCTGGACGCGCTCCTGTCCTGGCTGGGCCGCAAGGACTGAGCTCAGACGACGGCGCCGTCGTCCCGTTCGCCGTCGGCCGGGTCGTCCCGGAGGCGGCTGATGAGCAGCCACACGCCGAGCACGAACACCAGGAATCCGCTCAGCCGGGCCGGGTTCGTGCCCAGCGGCGTGATGTCCGGGCGCGCCAGCAGCAGCAGGCCGCCGAGGATGCACAGGACGCCGCCGACCGCCTGGAGGCTCGGCCACAGCAGCGGCGGCGGATCGGGCGGCACGTACTCGTGCTCCTCGTCCTCGTCCTCGGGCAGCTCGGCGTCCCACAGCTCCAGCAGCGTCGGCTCGTCCTCCTCGGCCGGGGGCGGCGGCGACGGGGCCGCGGGCTCGGGGGCCTCCTCGGCGGGCCCCGGGTCGAGGTCGCGGACGAGCTCGTTGAAGCGCCGGTCGACGTCCTCGGGACGCAGCTCGCCGCCGGACTCCGGCTCCTCTTCTCGGTCAGTCATGGGCACCTCGGGTCTTGGCCAACTGCCTGGTCATGAACTCGACGGTTCCGGAGAAGATCGTCTCCGCGTCGTAGTCGAGGGTCGCCACGTGGTAGCTGCGCGGCAGGACGGTCGACTCGACGTCCTTGGAGCGCACCCCGGCGCGCACGACGGCGCTGTTGCGCGGGTGGACGACGTGGTCGACGGCACTGGTGAAGATGCGCAGCGGGACGGTGACGCGGGGCAGCCCGGCGCGGGTGTCCTTCCACAGCCGCCGCAGGGACGCGAAGGCCGCCAGGGGCGTCCGGTCGCTGGCCTTCTCGCGCACGTCCGGTTTGGCCAGGTCGGAGCCGATGGCGCCGACGCTGGGCACCACATGGCGCAGCACCGGGGCCAGGAAGCCGTGCGGCTTGTCGTCGTAGACGGCCGGGTTGACCAGCACCAGGCCGCTGAGCTCGCCGCCGCGGTGCTCGGCGAGGCGCAGCGCCAGCGTGCCGCCCATCGACAGGCCGCCCGCGAAGACGGGCCGCCCGAAGTCGAGCGCGGTGTCCAGGCCCCGGTCGACGGTGGCGTACCACGCGGGCCAGCGGGTCTTGGCCAGCTCCCGCCACGGCAGTCCGTGGCCCGGCAGGAGCGGGCAGACGACGTTGTACCCCGCGTCGCGCAGATGCTCGCCCCAGGGGCGCAGGCTCGACGGGTCGCCGGTGAAACCGTGGCAGAGCAGCATCGTGGCCTCGGCTCCCGGTCCGGCGTCGAACGTGAACGCCTCGGATTCGGTTGACACGCCGCCTCCCAGCGTCTGATCCCTTTTCGTGCCGCCCGCCCATTCTCGCACGGACCGGGCGGGAGCGACCACCGCGCGGGAGCGCCCGCCCGTGCCGGGCGGGGCCCGGACACGGGGCGGCCTTCGATTGACCGGTGGCTATACGCTGGGTCCGTGATCTACCGGGTGTTGAAGGCGGTGCTGGGGCCGATCCTGTGGGCGGTCTGGCGTCCGCAGGTCGAAGGGCTCCACTACGTGCCCGAATCGGGCCCCGCCATCCTGGCGAGCAACCACCTGGCGGTGTTCGACTCCGTCTTCCTCCCCTTGGTGGTCAAACGCCACATCACGTTCATCGCGAAGTCGGACTACTTCACCGGCGGCGGGTTCAAGGGCCTGCTCACCCGCGTGTTCATGCGCGCGGTGGGCGCGATCCCGGTGGACCGCGCCGGGGGCGACGCCGCCCACGCCTCGCTCGGCACCGGGAAGCGGGTGCTCTCGGAGGGGCAGCTGTTCGGGATCTACCCGGAGGGGACGCGCTCGCCGGACGGGCGGCTGTACCGCGGCAAGACCGGCGTGGCGCGCCTGGCCCTGGAGACCGGTTCGCAGGTGGTGCCGGTGGCGATGATGAACACCGGCGAACTCCAGCCGATCGGGAAGCGCCTGCCCCGGCGCGGGCGGGTGCGCATCAGGATCGGGCCGCCCTTGGACTTCAACCGCTACTCCGGGCTCGTGGGCGACCGCACCGTCGAGCGGGCGGTGACCGACGAGGTCATGGACGCGCTCATGGCGCTCTCGGGCCAGGACTACGTCGACGAGTACGCCGCGAAGATCAAGCAGCGCGGCCAGGAGGCCTAGGACCCTACCCCTCGCCCCCGCCGAAGCCCGCCCTGCGGCGCAGCGCCGCGAGGTCCACGACGACGATCTTGCGCCCCTCGGTGCGCAGCCAGCCGCGGTTGGCGAAGATCCCGATCGCCTGGTTGACGCTCTGGCGCGAACCCCCGGCCATCTCGGCCAGCTGGGTCTGGTTCAGCTCGATGGTCGTCATGGGGGAGGAGTGCTGCTCGGCCAGGCGCACCAGCGTCTTCGCCACGCGCCCGGGCAGGTCGAGGAAGACGTGGTCCGAGGACTGCTCGGTGAGGCGGCGGACGATCATGCCCATCGACCGCAGCACCGCGTCGAGCATCTTGGGGCTGCCGTGGACCAGTTCCAGGAACGACGAGCGCGCCAGCGCGAGCGCCGTGGTGTCCTCAAGGGCCTCCGCGGAGGCCGAGCGGGGCGATCCGTCCAGCAGCGACACCTCGCCGAGGACCTCGGGGGCCCTCGCGACGTGCAGCATCGCCCGCTCGCCCGTCGCGGCGGTGCGGAAGACGCTCACCGCCCCGGACCGGATCATGATCAAAGACTCGCCGGCCTCGCCTTCGAAGAACAGCAGGCGCCCACGACGGTAGTGGCGGGGCACCGCCACGTCGGCGATCTTCCGCCGGGCCTGCGGGTCGAGGCCGGCGAACATGGCAACGCCTGCCAGCGGGTCTTCAGATGGGTTGACACCCATGGTTCTTCCCCCTTCGGTGGGACCGGTCCGCGGGTTCCCTCCGATGATCGCTGTCTTTTTCGTCGTTGTACAGAGCCCGGTATCGAAAAGTTGACGCTCTGTGAGTCATGTGTTCAGAGGATACAGTTGGCGATCGGTCGCATGTGCGATCAACTCTACGTATTTTAGCGCTTAATGTCCGATATCGCGATTCTCACATGCGGACCGCGAGGTCAAATACCGGCCATCAGATCGTATGGCGTAGCGTCGACTCCAGTCCGGCGACATACGGGCGTGGCAGGCAGGGGCCAAAGAGGCCGCCCGGGAGCATATGAAAGGCCGACGCGTGGCGTACCGATACTTCTACGACTGCGAGTTCATCGAGGACGGCCGCACGATCGAGCTGGTCTCCATCGGCGTCGTGGATGAATTCGGTCGTGAGTATTACGCCGTCTCGACGGAGTTCGACCCCTCCCGGGCCATCGACTGGGTGCGGCGCAACGTGCTCGACAAACTGCCGGGACCGGCCAGTCCCCTGTGGAAGAGCCGGGCGTCCATCCGCGACGAGCTGTACGAGTTCCTGGTCTCGCCGGTGCGCAAGAAGACCGGCTCCCATCCGGGCGAGCGCGTCGAGCTGTGGGCCTGGTACGGCGCCTACGACCACGTGGTGTTCGCGCAGCTGTGGGGGGCCATGCCCGAGCTGCCGCGCGCCCTGCCGCGGATGACCAAGGACCTGCGCCAGCGCTGGGACGACCTGGGCCGCCCCGAGCTGCCCGTGGCCCCCGACGCCGACCTCCACGACGCGCTCACCGACGCCAAGCTCAACCTCGCCCGCTGGCAGTCCCTGGAGGCCGTCCGCAAGGAGCGCGCCGCCTGAGCGTCCGGCCGCGACCGGGCGCTCGCGCAACCCCGCACCGCCGCTCCGAAGTGCCGAGATAGGCTGAGCGGAGTTTCGGCAATGAAGCCGCCCAGTTGACAGTTCTCATTCTAGGGAGTACGACGCATGCGCATTGGCGTGCTCACCGGCGGCGGTGACTGCCCCGGTCTCAACGCGGTCATCCGTGCCGCGGTCCGCAAAGGCACCAAGGAATACGGCCACGAATTCGTGGGCTTCCGCTACGGCTGGAGGGGCCCGATCGAGGGCATCACCCAGCCGCTGGACTGGGACACCGTCGAGGGCATCCTCGACCAGGGCGGCACCATCCTCCACTCCTCCCGCACCAACCCCTACAAGATCGAGGGCGGCGTCGAGGCGATCAAGAAGAACATGGCGGACCTCGGCGTCGACGCGCTGATCGCCATCGGCGGCGAGGACACCCTGGGCGTGGCCACGAAGCTGACCGCCGACGGCGTCAACTGCGTGGGCGTCCCGAAGACCATCGACAACGACCTCTCGGGCACCGACTACACCTTCGGCTTCGACACCGCGGTCAACATCGCCACCGAGGCGATCGACCGGCTGTGGACCACCGCCGAGTCGCACGACCGCTGCATCGTCGTCGAGATCATGGGCCGCCACGCCGGCTGGATGACCCTGCACGCGGGCCTCGCGGGCGGCGCCAACGCGGTGCTGATCCCCGAGGTCGAGTTCGACATGCAGCAGGTGGCCGACTTCGTCAAGGAGCGCATGGACGCGGGCAAGTCGACCATCGTCGCCGTCTCCGAGGGCGCCGTCGCCAAGGGCGGCGAGATGCAGCTCAAGGACGGCGAGGTCGACGCGTTCGGCCACGTCAAGCTCGGCGGCGTGGGCGACTGGGTCGCCGACGAGATCAAGAAGCGCACCGGTTCGGAGACCCGCGCGATCATCCTGGGCCACCTGCAGCGCGGCGGCACGCCGACCGCGTTCGACCGCGTCCTGGCGACCCGCCTCGGCCTCGAGGCCGCCGCCGCCGTGGAGGAGGGCGACTTCGGCAAGATGATGGCGCTCCAGGGCACCGACATCGTCCGCATCCCGATCCACGAGGGCACCGACGTGCTCAAGGTCGTCCCGGTCGAGCGTTACAAGGACGCCGAGGTCTTCTTCGGCGCATAGGGTTTGAGCGGCGCCGCGCAGACGGCGTCGCGCGAGGCGCAACCACTGGCACGCCCGGTTCGTTAGACCGGGCGTGCCAGTGGTTTCCTCAGCGAACATCGGCGAGCTCCCGCTGCTCACCGAGTTCACGTTCCACAAGACGCTGCTCGACGTCGACTTCGAGGGCGTCCCCATGACGGGCCTCGACGCCGACTTCTACCGCCGACCGGTCGGCGACCGGCTGCTCAGCGTCGGCGTGTACCGGTTCGCGGGCGCCGAGACCCATCGGGCCTGGGGCTGGGTCGGCGAGGAGCACTGCTCCTGGCACGCCTACCGCGACCCCGTCTCCGGCGGCTTCGACGGCCCCTTCCGGGGCTGCCCGGACCTGCGGGTGCTCGCGGCGCCCGAGGGACCGTACGGGTTCGAGCTGGGTTCAGCCGGCCGCGGCCGCCGCCGCTTTCTGCTCGGCCCGCGTGACGCGCCGCGTGTACACGATCGCGGCGATGCTGACGGCGAGCCCTATCGCGAGGCCGACGCCCTTGAAGAAGTGTGACGCCTCGGGGACGAACGCGAGGATCGCGACCGGCACCTGCACGACGCCGACGACCGCCGCCAGGAGCCACTTGCTGCGCCCGGCGCCCCACAGCAGCGCCGTCCAGACCGGGGCGACCACGATCGCGAGGCTCGCGATGTCGAGGAACGCGTGGAGCGCGGGGTTGTGGACCCTGTCGTGCTGGAAGGCCATCGCGGGGCTCGCGACGGCGACGAGTGCTCCGGCGACGGCCGCCACGAGGGCGAGACGACGTGTCATACCAGACCTCCTACGGGTAGCGAACATCTGACGTTACGCGCCGTAGTCGGCCATGTCTGTCGGGAATCTTCCACTTTGCGCCGCGGGCCGTCCGCGAAAGCCGGGGCCCGCCGCTCGCGCGACGGGCCCCGGTTCGTTCCGGTCCGCTCCGGCTCAGCGCTCCTGCGCCAGCCGGGCCGCCTCCACCGTGTGGCGCAGCAGCAGCATCGTCGTCACCGGGCCGACCCCGCCTGGCACCGGCGTGATCGCGCCCGCGAGCGGGGCCACCGACTCGTAGTCGACGTCGCCGACCAGGCCGCCGTCCGGCGTCGGGTTCGTGCCCACGTCGATCACGATCGCGCCCGGCTTGACGAACTCCGCGCCGATCATCTTCGGGCGGCCCACCGCCGCCACCAGCACGTCCGCCTCCCGGCACACCGCCTGGAGGTCCTTGGTCCGCGAGTGGCACACCGTCACCGTCGCCGACTCGGCCAACAGCAGCAGCGCCGCGGGCTTGCCGACCACGGTCGAGCGCCCGACCACCACCGCGCGGGCCCCGCCGAGCTCCACGCCCTGGCGGCGCAGCAGCTCCAGCACCGCCGCCGACGTCGCCGGGGCCCACGTCCGCAGCCCGGCCGCCAGGCGCCCGAGGCTCTGCGGGTTCGCGCCGTCGATGTCCTTGCGCGGGTCGATGTGGCCGCCCAGGTCCGCGAGCCGCACGCCCTCCGGCAGCGGCGTCTGGCAGATGACCCCGTGGACCTCCGGGTCGGCCGACAGCTCCTGGAGCTTCGCGACGATGTCGTCGCGGCCCGGCGCGTCGAGCTGCTCGATCCGGCACCGCAGCCCCAGCTTGTCGGCGGTCTTCGCGATCGAGCGCACGTACCAGGCCGTGCCCTCGTCGTCGGTCGGCACCACCACCGCGAGCGTCGGCACGACGCCCTCGCCGCGCAACTGCTCGGCAGCCTGGCCGACCTCTTCGCGCAGGGCCTTGGCGACCGCGCGCCCGTCGATGTCCTTCACGCTCTGATCCTCTTCGCCACGGCCTGCATGATCGCCTCGGCCTGCACCTTCGCCTGGAGCGATTCGTTGAGCGCGCTCGCCAGCCGCTCGCGCACCTCGGCGTCCTTGATCGACACCAGGTTGATGTCGACGTTCAGCGCCGCCGACTCCAGGGCCGACTTCGCGCTCGACGCGGCCACGGCCACGTCCGAGAGCACGTTCGGGTTCGAGCCGTCCAGGACCCGGCCCGAGAGGCGGATGACCTGCGCCGCGACCTTCGCGACGGCGAGCGGCACCTCGGCGGCCTCGGCCAGCCCGGCCTGGATCGCCGCGGTGCGGGCCGCCTTCTCCTCGTCGGTGCCCTTCGGCAGCTTGTAGGCGGCCACGACGCCCGAGAACGCCTCGGCGTCGTCCTCGGCGAGCGTGAGCGCCTCGGCGCGGAGCCGCTCGGCCTCGGCCAGCGCCTCGCGCATGACCGCTTCGTGTTCGGCGTACTTCGGCTTCCCGATGGTCAGGTTGCACACCATCGACACCAGGGCCGCCCCGGTCGCCGCGTTCATCCCCGCCGCGGCGCCGCCGCCGGGCGCGGGGAGCTCCGACGCGAGGTCGGTCAGCCAGTCTTCAATCGTCGTCTTGCGCACCAGGCCAGCGTAGACGTGTTCCGAAAGGTGGGATGTCCGCGACCGTCCGATTGTGGCGTGTCGGTCCGCGGCCCCCGGAGGCGAACACGCTTCGCGTGTGTGGGTTCACCCACTGGGACGGCCAAAACGGCTTTGTACCCGGTCGAAGCGCCCAAGTACGATTGCTGCGTGAACCGCCAATGGCATGATCTGCGAAATCCTGGTCTCGTCCCCGTCGTAGCCGACGCGGAGGAAGCCGAGCGCTATCAGCTCGACGCCTGGCGGAGCTTGCCCAGAGAGCAGGTTCCCCCGTGGCCCGACTACGCCGAAGTCGAAGAAGTCGCCGGGGTGCTCGCGGGCGTCCCGCCGATCGTCGCCCCCTATGAGGTCGACCACCTCCGCAACCAGCTCGCCGAGGTCTGCGAGGGCCGCGCCTTCCTGCTCCAGGGCGGCGACTGCGCCGAGACGTTCCTGGACAACACCGAGCACCACGTGCTCGCGAACATGCGCACCCTCCTCCAGATGGCGGTCGTGCTCACCTACGGCGCCTCGCTGCCGGTCGTCAAGGTCGGCCGCGTGGCCGGCCAGTACTCCAAGCCGCGCTCCAAGCCCACCGACGCGCTCGGCCTGCCGGTCTACCGCGGCGACATGTTCAACTCCCTGGAGGCCACCGAGGAAGCGCGGGTGTGCGACCCGCAGCGGATGATCCGCGCCTACGCCAACGCCGCCGCGGCGATGAACATGCTCCGCGCCTACCTCAAGGGCGGCCTCGCCGACCTCCAGGCCGTCCACCACTGGAACAAGGACTTCGTCCGCAACTCCGCGGCCGGGGAGCGCTACGAGGCGATCGGCCGCGAGATCGACCGCGCCGTGGCCTTCATGGCCGCCTGCGGCGTCGAGGACGAGAACCTCCACACCGCCGACGTCTACGCCTCTCACGAGATGCTCGCGATCGAGTACGACCGCGCCCTGACCCGCATCTTCGACGGCAAGGCGTACGGCCTGTCGGGGCACATGCTGTGGAACGGCGAGCGGACCCGCCAGCTGGACGGCGCCCACATCGACTTCCTCTCCCGCGTCGCCAACCCGGTCGGCTGCAAGATCGGCCCCACGGCGACGCCCGAGCAGGTCGTCGAGATGTGCCAGAAGCTGAACCCGGAGAACGTCCCCGGCAAGCTCGTGATCATCACGCGCATGGGCCACAAGAACGTCCGCACGCTCCTGCCGCCGATCATCCAGAAGGTCGAGGCGGCCGGGTGCAAGGTCGTCTGGCAGTGCGACCCGATGCACGGCAACACCTACGAGGCCGCCTCGGGCTACAAGACCCGCGCGTTCGACCAGGTCGTCGACGAGGTCCTCGGCTTCTTCGAGGTGCACCGCCAGGTGGGCACCCACCCCGGCGGCATCCACATCGAGCTGACCGGCGAGGACGTCACCGAGTGCGTCGGCGGCGCCCAGGAGATCCGCGACGACCAGCTCTCCGACCGCTACGAGACGGCCTGCGACCCGCGCCTGAACACGCAGCAGTCGCTGGAGCTGGCCTTCCTCGTCGCCGAGATGCTGCGCCACTAGCACCGCCCGCGACAGGGGCGTCCCAGCCGGGGGCGCCCCTGTCGCCGTGTCCGCGCCGCGTCGGGGCGGCGCTTGTCCGCACCGGCCCGGTGTGGAACCGTATGAGAGGTTCCCCGGGCGCCGCAGCGGCGAGGCGGGGACAGCAACGCTTCGCCACGAGCCGATGGAGCCCCGCCGTGACCGCACATGACTTGTTCCTGCTCGGCGGCGTGTTCCCCGGCGTCGCCCCCGCGGCGACGCTGCGGCACCTGGTCGGGCACGCCCGGGCCGCCGAGGCCGCCGGGCTCGGCGGTGTGTGGGTCGCCGAGCACCACTTCATCGAATACGGCGCCAACCCCTCGGCGACGCTCATGGCCGCGCACCTGCTCGCCGCCACCGAGCGCCTCCAGGTGGGCACCGCGGTCGCGGTCCTGTCGAACCGGCACCCGGTCGCCCTCGGGGAGGAGGCCGCGACCCTGGAGGCCCTGGCCCCCGGCCGGTTCCGCCTCGGCGTCGGCCGCGGCGGCCCGTGGATCGACCTCGACGTCTTCGGCAGCGGCCTGGACCGCTTCGACCGCGGCTTCGAGGAGGCCCTGCGGCTGCTGGTGCGCTGGCTCTCCGGCGCGGACGAGATCGCCCACACGGGGGAATTCTTCGACGTGCTGCCGGTGCGCGTCATGCCGCCGGGGAGCGGCGGGCCGGTGTGGGTGGCGGCGACGAGCGAGGGCACCGCCCGCTTGGCGGGCGGCCTCGGACTGCCCCTGCTGCTGGGCATGCACGCCTCCGACGAGGACCACGCCGCCCTCGTCGCCGCGTGGCGGCGCGAGGCCGAGTCCCGCGGGTTCGACCCCGACGCGGCCGAGCACGTCTCCACGCACCTGGCGCAGGTCGGCGGGCCCGCCGAGACCGAGCGGCTGCGGGAATCGCTCACCGAGCTGCTGACGCGCGGCGTCGGCCAGTACGTGAGCCTCCGGCCCGGCCGGGCCGGGCGCGACCACGCGGCCTATGTGGACTGGATGATCGAGCGGCACGCCGTCGGGTCGCCCGAGCGCGTCGCCGAGCAACTGGCCGCCTCCGCGGCCCGGACCGGCGCGGCCCGGCAGCTCCTGTTCGCCGAGGGCCTGGGCGAGCGCGAGGCCGTCCGCGACAACATCGCCGCGCTCGGCGAGGCGCTCAGTACGGCGCCACCGGCGGATACGTCGGCAGGTGGCGCGGCCACGCGTCCCGCCCGCCCTGCCTGAACCACTGGTTCGCCGAGCCCGTGCACAGGCAGACCAGGGTGACGATCGGCAGCATGAGCGCCAGCAGCGTGCCCGCGACCTCCGAGCCGTCAACCGGCGTGCCCGCGTAGTCCTCGACCTCGAACCGCGTGTAGAGGCCGACGAAGCCGAAGACGATGACCCCCAGCATGACGACGATCGTCATGACCTGCGCCGACCGGCGCCCGGCGCCGAGCTTCGCGGCGAGCACGCCGAACAGGATCGCGGCGGCCGCGACCCCGACGACCACGGCGGCCGTCAGGACCACGAGGTTCTCGGCCCCTTCGAGCAGGTCCTCGTCGAAGCCCAGCTCGTCGACGATGCCGGTCATGAACAGGGTCACGAAGGTCGTGCCGAACCCGCAGCAGACGAGGAAGGAGAACTGGATCCACATGAGCGTCTGCGCCGCGGTGACCGTTCCGGGCTTGCGGTACAGCGGTTCGGGAAGACCGTTCGGCGGTGCCACAGGCGCTCCCTCCAAGGCTCGCGGAACGCCTCAGTGTAGCGGCGCCCCGCCACCCCGTCAGCGGTCGAGCGCCCACTCCAGGGCGTCGCGGACGGTCCCGTCCCGGTACTCGAACCCCTTGGACCGCAGGACGGCCGGCTGGACATTCGCGCCGCGCAGCATCTCGACGGCGGCCTCCCCGGCGACCAGCTTCGCCGCCCAGCCGGGGATGATCCACGGCGCGGGCCGGTGCAGGACCGCGGCCATCGCCCTGGTGAACTCCCGGTTCCTGGCCGGTTCGGGACCGACCAGGTTGACCGGCCCGTCCACGTCCGACTCCAGCAGGAACCCGACGGCGCCCGTCCAGTCGCGCAGGGAGATCCACGGAACGAACTGCCTGCCGTTCCCGAACCGCCCGCCGAGGAGGAACCGGTAGGTCGGCGCCAGCCTGCCCAGCAGCTCGCTGCCCGGGCCCAGCACGTGCCCCGTGCGGAGCCGGACCACCCGCGCCCCGGCCTCCCGCGCCGCGGCCGTGGACGACTCCCACGCCAGGGCCAGCTTGCCGAGGAAGTCGGCCGAGGCCGGGGTCCGCTCGTCGACCGGCACGTCGGCGCGGTCGCCGTACCAGCCGACCGCCGATGCGTTGACCAGGAGCGGCACTCCGGCCGCCGCGACGGCCTCGGACAGGACCGTCGTGGGGACGACGCGGCTGGAGCGCAGCCGCCGCTTGTAGGCCGCGTTCCAGCGCTTCCCGCCGATGGAGGCGCCGCACAGGTTCACCACCGCGTCGGCGCCGTCGAGGATCGCGGCGTCGAGCGGGCCCCGGTAGGGGTCCCACTGGATCTCGTCGTCGTCGTCCGGCGTCCGGCGCACGAGCCGGACGATGTCGTTGCCTGCCAGTTCGCGCCGCAGCGCCTTGCCGAGATAGCCGCTCGAACCGGCCATGACGATCCGCATGGCCTCAGCCTATGGCCTCGCGGCCCCTTCGCGCCAGGCGAACGGGTTCCCCGCGGCCCGGGGCCGGTTGCCGCCCCCGACTAACCTGAGGTTCCCCCAGGTCGGCACGGCGGACGCCGTGCGGAGAGGAACCTTCGATGCAGCCGAGCCCCGCCCCGTCCCCGCGCCCGCCGCGCCGTAGGAGGACCCTGCTCGCGGCCGCGGTCGGCGCGATGGCGGTGGTGGCGGCGGCGGTCACCGCCGTGGTCCTGCTCGACGACGGCCCGGAGCGGACCGTCGAGCGCTACCTGACCGCGCTCCTGGACGGCGACGCTGAGGCCGCGCTGGCCGAGGCCGCGCCCCAGGAGCTGCCGGAGACCGAGGAGGAGGCGGTCTTCCTCGTCGAGGACGCGATGCGCGCCGACTGGAGTTTCGACGCGATCGCGAGCGCCGAGGGCCCGGAGCCGTGGGACCGGTCCGTCACCGTCGAACTCACCGGCTTCGGGCGGACCGAGCAGGCGCGCTTCGAACTCGAGGACACCGACGAGGGCTGGAAGATCCGGAACCCGTTCGCCTGGGTCGTCTTCGAACGGTCGTCGCTGATGTACATGGACATGGAGGGCATCCGCGTGGCGGACCCGGAGCCCGAGTACCTGTGGCCCCGCCCGGTCTACCCGGTGTTCCCCGGCACCCACCGCTTCTTCACGAGCCTGCCCGACGACCTGGTGCCGTCCGACCCCGAGTCCTTCGAGCAGCTGCTGACGCCCGAGAGCCGCCCCACGGAGGAGGGCGAGGGCTGGAGCCCGGCCATTGAGGTGAGCGTCCGGGGCGAGCTGCTGGAGCAGGCGCGGGCCCAGATCACAGAGCTCATCGACGATTGCGCCGCCACCGGCGAGCCCGACCCCCGGCTCACCGACCGGGCCGACTCGGACGGCTTCTGCCCGTTCACCATGCAGACCGCCTACGAGTTCGACGACGGCTCCTACCTCTACCTGGACGACCCGCAGGGAGGGGTCGAGTGGACGGTGACCGAGTACCCCGAGTTCGCTCTCGCGGACCCGCCCGGGCTCTCACCGGAGCACGAGCAGGGCTTCCGGGGGGTGGAGGCGGTCGTCGAGCGCGAAGGCTCGATCAGCGCCACCGTCGACGTCCTCGCCTACGAGACCGCGACCAGCCGGGGGACCGTGCAGCAGCTCAACTTCGAGTGCGTCTTCGCCCCCGGCGGGTTCCGCGGCGTCGTCGGCGAGGACGACGCCATCGCGATGTACTTCTTCTCCAGCGATGCGGAGTCGGGGCGGACGGTGCTCAGCCTCAGCAACGAGGACTGCACCGACGACTTCGACGAACCGCTGTGAGCCCGGCTCAGGGCCTGCGGGCGGGGTAGTGCTCGGCGTACCAGTCCTGCACCTGTCGGCGCAGGCGGGGGGCCCGGAGTTCCGCGTCGGCCTGCACGGAGGCCAGTGACCGGGCGGCGAGGGCGCGGCGCCACTCCAGTTCGGCCGCGCGCATCGCGGCGTCGACGGCGCAGGGGGCGCCGAAGGCCGAATCGGGCAGGTCGGCCCAGACGCCGTTGCGGCGGATCTCGTCGCACCGGAAGGCGTCTTCGGGGCCTTCGATGGCGGTGAGGACGTCCATGAGCGTGATCTCGTCGAGGCCCTTGGCGAGCCGGAAGCCGCCGCGCTTGCCCGGCGTGGAGGTGAGGATGCCGGCGTGGACGAGCGGTTGCAGCTGCTTGTTGAGGTAGGCGGCCGGCAGGCCGTACCCGGCGGCGAGCCGCGCCGTGGCGACCGGCTCGTCGACGCCCATCCAGTCCAGCAGCAGGCAGCAGTGCGCGGCCCATTCGACGCCTTCGCTGATACGCATAACGCAGAGGTTACACATCCTGATTCGGGGGCGAGGCGGTCCTGGTGACGTGGGTCAAGTCGCTGGCGAACCTTTACCTGGACATGTAATATCTAGATAAGAGATATCCGGAAAACCAGGAGGCCCGAATGAGCACACGAGTGAACCCCGCCGCCGAAGCCGTCCTCACCCGCGCCGCTTCGGCCGAGCGGCTCGACCACGCCCAGCGGTCGGTCATGACGCTGCTGGCCGACTCCGCCCAGACCGCCGGGGCGCTGTCGGTCACGCGCTCGGTCTTCCCCGACGGCGGCGACGGCGCGCCGCCCCACTTCCACGGCGAGGCGAGCGAATCGCTGTTCGTCATCGGCGGCGCGCTCCAAGTCCTCGCGGGGGAGGAGGTCCTCGTCCTCGGGGCGGGCGACTTCATCAGCCTGCCGCCGGGCCTGCCCCACGCCTTCGGGGCCGCGCCCGGCGCCGACGCCGACGTGCTGGCGGTGTTCGCGCCCGCCGCCGACCGGTTCGACTACTACCGGCTCCTCGCCCGCGTCGCCGCGGGCGAGGCCGACCCCGCCGCGATCCCCGCCTCGGGCGAGCGCTTCGACAACCACTACATCGACAGCCCCGCCTGGCGGGCGGCCAGGTCCTGACCGCCGCCCGGGCTCACAGGCCGAGGCGCTCGCGCTTGAGGCCCCCCAACCGGGTCTGGAACGCGACGCCGGCCTTGAGCCCGGCCAGCATCGACCGCTGGAGGGTGTTCTCCTCGGGCAGCTCCTCGGTCGGCGTGCCGGGCGTCCTGGCGAACACGAAGCGCCGGACGTCGTCGTGCCCGCCCGCGTTCGCGTACGAGGCCGGGCCCACCAGCTCGAACAGCTCGCCGAACTTGAGGATGTTGGACCGCTCCGGCAGCCAGTCGCGCAGCTGCGGGTCGAGCAGCCACGAGGAGCACATGAACGTCATCGGCCGCTCCGGCGGGAACAGCCCGGGGAACTTCGCGGGGAAGAACTCGAGCGCCTGCGCCACCGAGGACCGGACCGCCTCGGGCGTGAGCGGTCCGCCCTCGCCGCGGATGTGCAGGCCCATGCGCGGCATCGCGGTCGTCCCCTCCATGCAGAACTGGAGCCGGCCGAGCTGGTAGATCGTGCCGCGCACGTGCGCGGTGAACCAGAACGCCACGTCGAGGCCGCCGCGCCCGTAGATCACGCGGTTGAGCCGCAGCTTCTCGCCGATGTCCTGGAGCACGAGCCTGGACTGGTCCTCGTCCACGCCGATGCCGCGGTGGAAGTCGAGCATGAGCGGCACGGCCTCCAGCACCGGGTAGAGCCCGAGGAAGCGCTCGGCGTCGGGGGCGTCGGCGGGGGGCTTGGGCCAGCGCAGCCACAGCCGCCCGCCCATGTCGTCGGCGATCGACCGGTGCATCCGGCCGCCGAGGGCGAGCAGTTCGTCGTCGAGGCCGCCGACGGCCTCCGCGGCGGCGAGCGCGTCCTCGGGGTCGGCGCCGCACCATTCGAGCAGGAGTTCCCGCACCCGGTCCGGGTCGGGCTTCGGCAGGGGAGGGACGGTTCCCGCCGGAGGCAGATCATCGGTCACCGGCCTATGTCACCACGGGACGCCCCCGCGCGGCAACTCCGGGTCGGGCCGCCATAGTCTTGCCGTGTGCGACGGTTGCTGACGCCCCCCTGGCTCGTCCTCCACTTCCTGGCCGTGGTGCTGACGACCGGCTTCGTGCTGCTCGGCTGGTGGCAGCTCGGCCGCGCCCAGGGAGGAAGCGCCATCAGCTGGGGCTACGCCTTCGAATGGCCCCTGTTCGCGGTGTTCACCGTCGCGCTCTGGATCAGGCAGATGCGCCTGGAGCTGCGCAAGGACGCGCCCGAGAAGCCGCGCCGCCGCGCCGAGCCCCCGCCGATGACCTCGCCGTTCGAGGATTCCATCATGCAGGCTCGCCGGAATGATGCTGAGCTCAGCATGAAGGCTCGCCGGAATGATGCTGAGTCCGGCGGCTTGGAGTCCGTGTCCGGCGGCGGCCTGGAGGCCGCGCAATCCGAATCCGACCCGAACCGGGGGAGAACCGTATGAACGCCGCCTTGAAGCGATTCCGCATCGTCGCCTGGATCGTCGGCACGTTCCTCATCGCGCTGATATTCGTGGCCATGCCGATGAAGTACTTCGGGGACAACGACCTGCTCGTGTCGGTCGTCAGCCCGATCCACGGCCTGTGCTACATGGTCTACCTGGTGCTCGGCTTCCACCTGGCCCAGCAGGCCGACTGGAAGTTCTGGCCGCAGACCGTGGGCCTGCTGCTGGGCGGCACCGTCCCGATCGGCTCCTTCTTCGTCGAGCGCTGGGCGCACCGGCGGATCCTCGAGGAGCACCCGCAGGCGGCCGACCCGAAGGTCCGCGAGGACGTCGGCTCCTGAGCCGTCAGCCGCCCTCGCCGTCGGCGGTCTGCTCCAGGTAGGAGCCGGCCCGGAAGGTCTCCCAGTCGAGGTCCCAGGCGGTGAACCCGTCGCCCTGCGGCAGCGCGCGCCCTGTGTTGAGCACCAGGACCGGGTCGCCCCAGCGGACGAAGTTGTAGAGCCACTCGCCCATCTCGTCGGTGACGTTGATGCAGCCGTGCGAGACGTTCGTGTTGCCGAGCGCGCTCGCCGCCCACGGCGCGCCGTGGATGAACTGGCCGCTGAAGGTCAGCCGCATCGCCCACTTGACGTCGGTCTCGTAGTCGTAGAGCTCGGAGACGAACGTCGACTCCTCCTCGCGGCTCATGACGATCATCTGCCCCTCGAAGGAGCGCGCGTCGTGGCCGTCGATCTCGTCGGCGCCCAAGGCGATCGGGATGGTCTGGACGATCGCGCCGTCCTGGTAGGCCCGCAGCTGCTTGGTGCTGTTGTCGGCCTCCAGCAGCCGGGCCTCGGCGTCGGTGGTGAAGGTCGTCTCCTGGTCGTACTCGCCGTACCGGCCGTTCCCCAGCGGGAGGCCGCCGAGCGCGAGCCGCACGCTGACCTGCGTGTTGGGCTGCCAGTAGTCCTTGGGCCGGTATTCGAGCGCGTGGGCGGTGATCCAGTGCCACGAGCCCTCCTGGGCCGGCTCGGAGGTGACGAACAGGCGCCGCTCGACCGACCGGCGCAGCTCCTCGGGGACCTCGTGCCCGGCGAAGCGGAAGGCCAGGACGGCGGCCTGGCCGACGGTCGAGCCCTCGCCCGGCAGGTAGTTCTCCAGTGAGACGCGGTCTCCCGGGGAGGCGATCGTGGTGAACGTCGACTCCACGGTGACGGGGACGCCGTCGGCGTCCTCGGCGGTGACCGCGGCGGTGTAGGCGGTCTCCCACGAGAGCGGCGCGGCGGGGACCCAGGTGGCCCCGTCGGGGTGCATGGCGCCTTCGACGGCGGCGCCCTCGGCGTCGGTCAGGGTGAACTCGGTGAAGGTGCCGTCCTCGACGGTCCAGGCGAACTCGGCGGCGGCCGTGACGTCGGCGGCGCCGTCGGCCGGGGTGACGGTGACGCTCGCGGCGCTGACGGGCTGCTCTTCCTCGGCCTGGTCGCCCGATTCGATGGTGCCGGTCTCTTCCGAGCATGCGGCCAGACTGACAGCGGCGATGCCTGCGGTCAGAGCGCCGCGCCGGGTCATGGAGGAGCGTCCGATCGTCATGCCCCCACAGTACACAGTGTGAGCCGGGCTCATTGCCCGTCGTTCGGTGAGCGGGGTCTCAACGAATGCTGAGGTGGACGTGGTTGGTGTGGTCCGAGGAGGGGTCGCCGTACGCGCCGGAGTAGGACTTCCACCCGCTGGAGGGGAACCAGATCTGCCGGTACCAGATGACGTACTGCACGCCGAGCGCGCTGGAGTTCTCGACGAGCCAGGCGGCCAGGTTGTCGCCGTAGGTCTTGGCGTCGCCGTACGCGTCGCCGCCGAAGCCGCCGGGGTCCGAGGAGAAGTCGCAGGCGCGGCCCTTGGGGTGCTCGCCCGAGGAGCCGTTGCGGTAGCAGCTGACGAAGCGGGTGAAGCCCGCGAGCTGGGCCTGTTCGAGGGCGTGGAGGGTGCGCGGGCTCACGCATCCGCCGGTGGTGGGGTCGTTCTCGGTGCAGCCCTCGTAGGGCAGCGTCCCGTCGCTGTTGCGGGGCGCGCTCTCGGGCTCGGGGAAGTCGCCGGGGGAGGGGCCCACGGCGTCGTCGCCGCCCGAGGCGGCCATCTCGCGGGCGGCCGCGTCGCGGGCGGCCTCCATCTCCTCGGCGACCTCCTCCTGCTCCGCGATGTTGTCGGTGAGGGTCTGCTGCGTCGCCTCGATCTCCGCGAGCCTGCCGATGAGCTCGTTGAGGCGGTTGGCGCGCGATTCGCCGAGGAACTCGAGCATGGTCATCGCGTTGAGCGCGTCGCTCGGGTCGCCCGAGGCCAGCAGCGCCGCCGTGGACTGGAAGTCGGAGGTGGTGTACGCGATGTAGGCGTACTCGTCGAGCTCCGCGTCGAGCTCTTCGACCTCGGCCTGGGAGTCCGCGAGCTCCTCTTCGAGCTCCTCCTCCTGCTGCTCGAGCGCGGCCAGCTCGTCCTGGGCGTTGAGGTAGTCCTCGATGGCCTGGCTGAGGTTCGCCGAGGCGCCCTCCTCCTGCGCGGAGGACTGCGAGGCGGGGGCGAGCAGCATGACCAGGGCGGTGACGACGACGAGGGGGAGGGGGAGCAGTCGCCGGGCCGAAGGCGTGTCAGCGGAGCGTGCGGCGGTACCGTTCAAGGCGGGAGGTCCTTCGGGTGCTTGAGGCCGAGTGGACTTGTCGGCGTACAGCGTAGAACGCGAAGCATGTTCGATTCATGGGGGGTGTCGCGCCCCGCCCCGCCCGACCGGCCCGCTGAGCGGCCGCCGGACCCCTCGCGGCGGCCTGTACGAGACGTATCCTCCGCCCTCCGTGGCGAATCCGCGAGCGCGCCGCCGCCGTGCTATGGCCTCGGTTACTCGGCGCCCCGCGCGCGCCGCGCACGGAGGTACGATGGTTCGAAATTGAACTGCTCAACGACCGCGGGTACGGAGAGGAGGTCGGGAATGAGCGCCGGAGACTTCGAGAGCCGCTGGCTGTCCCCGGAGGTGAACGACGTCTGGACCCAGTTCCTGACCGTCACCCACCGGCTGGAGCAGCAGATCGACCGCCGCCTCCAAGAGCACCACGGCATCTCCCACACCCAGTACGAGACCCTGGTGCGACTCGCCGACGCCGACGACGACCGCCTGCGCATGAGCGAACTGGCCGAGCGCATCGTCACCGCCAAGAGCGCCGCCACCTACCAGGTCAAGAAGCTCGCCGAGCGCGGCCTGGTCGCGACCCGCAAATGCGAGGACGACAACCGCGCCACCTGGGTCGTCCTCACCGACGCCGGACGCGAACTGCTGGAGGAGGCCGCCCCGTGCATCCTCTCGCTCGTGCGCGAGCTGTTCCTCGACTCCATCGACTGCGACCAGGCCGCCGAGCTCACCGAACTCCTCACCGCGTGGTCGGCCAACCTCGACGACCACGAACGGCCGCTCAAGACGCAGTGATCATTTCCGGGGCGTCTCAGCGGTGTAGGGTCAGGCCGTGTCAACCTTTCCGCGACCCGAGGAGACCAGGCCCTACCGGGTCGCCGACCTCGCCGACCTGATCCCCGCAGCGAAGGGCTCCGAGCTCACCGCCACCGGCGTGAGCCTCGCCGCCGCACTCGTCGAACCCGGCGACGTCTTCGCGGCGCTGCCCGGCTCCCGACGCCACGGCGCCGAGTTCACCGACCAGGCCGCCGAACGCGGCGCGGTGTGCGTCCTCACCGACGCCCGCGGCGCCGAACTCGTCGCGGGACGCCTGCCCGTCCTCGTCGCGGACGACCCCCGGACGCTCACCGGCGCCGTCGCCGCCCGCGTCTGGGGCGACCCCTCCCGCCACCTCAACGTCATCGGCATCACCGGCACCAACGGCAAGACCTCCACGGCCTACCTCGTCGAAGCCGGCCTCACCCGCGCCGGCCGCACCACCGGCATCATCGGCACCGTCGAGACCCGCATCGGCGACCAGGTCATCCGCTCCCAGCGCACCACCCCCGAGGCCCCCGAACTCCAGTCGCTCCTGGCCGTCGCGCTCGAACGCGGCGTCACCGACGTGGTCATGGAGGTCTCCAGCCACGCCCTCGTGCTCGGCCGCGTCGCCGGATGCCGCTTCAAGGCCGCCGGCTACACCATGTTCGGCACCGACCACCTCGACTTCCACGCCGACCTCGACGACTACTTCAACGCCAAGGCCCGCCTGTTCGACGGCCGCGCCGAGACCGAGATCCTCAACGCCGACGACGCACGCGTCGCCACCCTCGCGGGCCCCGGCACCCGCATGTTCTCCCTGCGCGACCCCGAAGCCGACTACTACGCCTCGGACGTCACCGCCGACGGCTTCACCCAGTCCTTCGTCCTCACCGGCCCCGACGGCAAGGCCGACGGCCGCGTCAACATGCCCGGACGCCACAACGTCGCCAACGCCGCCCTCGCCGCGGCCCTCCTCGACGCGGTCGGCGTCGACCTCGCCGACGCGCTCGCCGGCATCGCCTCCTGCCGGGGCGTCCCCGGCCGCATGGAGCTGGTCTCCGGCTCGGCCCCCGTCCGCGGCGTGGTCGACTACGCCCACAAACCCGAGGCGATCACCGCCGTCCTCGACTCGCTCCGGGAGTCCACCCCCGGCAAGGTCATCGCGATCCTCGGCGCCGGCGGCGACCGCGACCGCTCCAAACGCCCCCTCATGGGCGCCGCCGCCGCCCACGGCGCCGATCTCGTCCTCGTCACCGACGACAATCCCCGCACTGAGGACCCCGCGCGCATCCGCGACGAGGTGGCCGCCGCCGTGCGGGGCGTGCCCTGCCGTAATATTCCGGGGCGGGAGCGCGCCGTGCGGGAGGCCGCTGGCCTGGCCGCTCCCGGCGACACCATCGCCCTGCTCGGCAAGGGCCACGAGACGGTCATCGAGACCGCCGAGGGGCCGGTGGAGAGCGACGACCGCGAACTGCTCGCCAGGGCGCTGCGCGAGACCGGCTGAGCCGGATCGGCCGCACGGGCCGCTCACCGCTCGCGGGCCGCACCGCGAAGGCCGCGGACCGGCCCGGCCCGAGCACGCACCGAATCGAATGAATCCAACAGGAGGAGCCGCCGCGTGATCCCCATGAGCCTGGCCGAGATCGCCGCCGCCGCCGAGGGCAGACTGAGCGAGACGGCCGATCCCGAGGCGATCGTCACCGGCGGGATCGAGCACGACTCCCGCAAGGTCGGCCCCGGCGGGCTGTTCCTGGCCCTCCCCGGCGAGAAGGTCGACGGGCACGACTTCGCGCCGAAGGCCGCCGCCCAGGGCGCCGTAGCGACCCTCGCGAGCCGCCCGGTCGACTCGCCCGCGGTCTACGTCGACGACGGCCTGCGCGCCCTCGCCGGCATCGCCCGGGACGTGGCCCGCCGCAGCCCGGCCACCGTCGTCGGCGTCACCGGCTCCAACGGCAAGACCTCCACCAAGGACCTCATCGGGCAGCTGTGCGCGAGCCTGGGGCCCACCGTCGCCACCGAAGGCAACTTCAACAACGAACTGGGCCACCCCTACACCGTCTGCCGAGTCGAACCGTCCACTCGCTACCTCGTGCTCGAACTCGCCGCCCGCGGCGTCGGCCACATCACCGAGCTGTGCGAGATCGCCCCGCCCGACATCGGAGCCGTCCTCAACGTCGGCATCTCCCACCTCGACGGCTTCGGCTCCATCGAGACCACCGCCGAGGCCAAGAGCGAACTGCCGCGCTTCCTCGCCCCCGAGGGCACCGCCGTCCTCAACGCCGACGACCCGCGCGTCGCGGCCATGGCCGGACGCACCCGCGCCCAGGTCGTCACCTTCGGCGTCACCGAACCCGCCGACATCGCCGCCGTCGACCTCGACCCCGGCGACGGCCGCCACCGCTTCACCCTGCGCACCCCCGACGGCGAGGCCGACGTCCGGCTGCGCCTGTGGGGCGGCCACCACGTCCACAACGCGCTCGCCGCCGCCGCCGTCGCCTGGCGGCTCGGCGCGAGCCCCGACCACATCGCCGCCCGGCTCTCCGAGGCCGGACGCCGGTCCGAGCGCCGGATGGACGTCTTCACCCTCCCCGACGGCACCACCGTCATCGACGACTCCTACAACGCCAACCCCGCCTCGATGGGCGCCGCCATCCGTGCCCTCGGCCAGCTCCCCACGGCCGGGCGCCGCATCGCGGTCCTCGGCCTCATGGCCGACCTCGAGGAACTCAGCGACGAATGCCACCGCCGCGCCGGTGCGCAGGCCGCTGAAGCCGGCGTCGACGAACTCATCGCGATCGGCGACGGCACCCTCCCGATCATCACCGGCGGCGCCGACGGAGTCGCCGCCGCAACCCACGTACCCGACCAGACCGCGGCCATCGAACTGCTGCGGAACCGGCTGCGCCCCGGCGACACCGTCCTGGTGAAAGGCTCCCGCCACCGCACCTGGGACGTCGCCGACCACTTGCGCGCCAAGGAGGACAACGACCAGTGAGAGCAGTCATCATCGCCGCGTTCGTGGCGTTCGCGCTCACCATGGCGCTCACGCCCATCGCGGCCAAGGCCTTCCGCAGGCTCAAGGCCGGACAGCCCATCCGCACCGACGGCCCCCAGACCCACCTGACGAAGGCCGGCACCCCCACCATGGGCGGCGTCGTCTTCATCTTCACCACCGTCGTCGCCTACATCGTCGGCCACCTCGTCCTCATGGCCCTCCCCGAGGCCGACAAGTTCTCCCGCCCCACCAACTTCACCGCCACCGGCATCGTCCTCATCGGCCTGTTCGTGGCGTGCGGCTTCGTCGGCTTCATCGACGACTGGCTCAAGATCCGCAAGAAGCACTCCGGCGGCATCTCCGGCAAGATGAAGATGCTCGGCCTCACCGTCGCCGCCGTCATCTTCGGCATCTTCGCCCTCTACTACACCGGCTCGGTCGACGACCCCCACATCTCCGACACCGTCGCCACCCCCTACCTCTCCTTCACCCAGGACATCGACTGGCTGCCCCTGACCAACATCGGCGCCGTCATCCTCTTCGTCTTCGTCGTCAACGCCACCGCCAACGGCGTCAACCTCACCGACGGCCTCGACGGCCTCGCCACCGGCGCGTCCATGATGGCCTTCGCCGCCTACCTCATCATCGGCTTCTGGCAGTACCGCCACTGGTGCGGCGGCGCGGGAGAGGCGCTCTCCCCCAGCTACTGCTACGACGTCCGCGACCCCCTCGAGATCGCGCTCATCGCGGGAGCCGCCGCCGGGGCCATGTTCGGCTTCCTGTGGTGGAACACCTCGCCCGCCCAGATCTTCATGGGCGACTCGGGCGCCCTGGGCCTCGGCGGCCTCATCGCCGGACTCGCCCTGACCTCCAAGACGATCCTGCTCCTGCCGATCGTCGGCGCCCTGTTCGTCATCATCACGTGCTCCTCGATCATCCAGTACACCTCGTTCAAGCTCACCGGACGCCGCGTCTTCCGCATGGCGCCCTTGCAGCACCACTTCGAGCTGGCGGGCTGGTCCGAGGTCAACATCGTGGTCCGCTTCTGGATCATCGCGGGCATCGGTGTGGCGATCGGCCTCGGTCTCTTCTACTCCGAGTTCCTCACCGCCGTGGGCTAGCCCTGTCTCCTGGCTCCATCGTGATCCAGGAGACAGGCCCCTGAGCCCCAACAGCACGCGACACGCCCTGACATTAGCCGGGCTGTGCGTGTTGGAGCGCCGATGATAAGGGCGTGGGGGAGGACGACAAGGCTGAAGCCGGTCCGCTCGCGGTGCTGCGCGGGCTGCTCCAGCGTCCCCTCGCCTCGTACTATCTGCTGATCTCCAGCGCCGCCCTGCTGCTGGTCATCGGCCTCACGATGGTCTTCTCGGCGACGAGCGTGAAGGCGTTCGCGACAAACGGCAACGCGTTCACGATGATCACCAAGCAGGCGGTGTTCGCGGCGATCGGGCTGGTCGCGTTCTGGGCCTGCCAGCGGCTGCCCGCCCGCACGTTCCGGGCGCTCGGCAAGCCCGTGCTCGGCGTGGCGATCGTGCTGCTGGTGGTCCTCGACATGCTCG
>DASTYG010000029.1:0-57505 GCA_035765105.1 Glycomyces sp. | reverse complement strand
CGCCGCGATGCGGCGACCCCCGGCCCTGAGCCGTCGGGGGGCTATTCGGGGCGGATGCCCCAGACGCCGAACCACGCCTCGCTCGGCGCGAGTTCGATCAGGTCCTCGCCGGTGGCGAGCGCGTTGGGCGGGCAGGTGGTCGGCTCGATCGCCACCGAGCCGCGCTTGCGGTCGCCTTCGAGGCCGTCGGAGGTGTAGATGTGGACCCAGTCGAACGACTCGTCCATCCACACCGTCACCGCCGCACCGGAGACCGGGTCGGCCAGGCGCACTTCGGCCTTGCCGTCCGAGCCGCGCTGGAGTTCGCCGTAGGCGTCGTCGATGGCCTGGTCGCCGAGGACGGTGGACTCGGGCAGGTCCGCCGGTCCCGAGCCGACCGGGATCTGCTGCCGGTCGAGTTTGAGCTTCTTCTTGGCCGGGACGTGGAGCGTGGCCTGGTCGACGCGTTCGAGTTCGCCGGCCATGAGGTAGGTGTGGGTGCCCAGGCCGAAGGGCGCGGTGCGCGTGCCGGGGTTGGACACGGTGTGCGCGGCGCGCAGGCCCCCGGGGCCCACCGACCAGCGGGTGCGCAGCTGGAGCGTCCAGGGGTAGCCCAGGCGCGCGGGGAGGCGGCATTCGAGCGTGACCGAGGTGTCGGTGACCTCGACGGCGGACCATTCGGCCCAGGCGACGAAGCCGTGGAGGGCGGTGTTGGTGGGGATCTCGTTGATCGGCAGCTGGTGGTCTTCGCCGTCGTAGGAGTACTTGCCGTCCCGGACCCGGTTGGGCCAGGGGGCGAGGACGTGGCCGGCCCAGCCGGGGGCGAGCTCCTCATCGCCGTAGGTGGCGACGACATGGCGCCCGCGGTAGGTGTAGGCGCGCACACCACCGCCGACGGCGACGATGGTCGCCTCGTGGTCGTTGTAGGCGATAGACCATTGCTCGCCGGACAGCGCCATCGGGGGTACCTCCATGTCGTTCGGAAAGGGCGGGACGTGCTTTGACGTTAGCTCATGGCGGATGACCTGCGGCACGCGTATCGATGTGGGCGATATCGCAGCGAACCGTTGAACCCGACAAGACACTTTATTGAAACCCTCCCATAGAAACGGTCAGAAGACCCTAAACGACTCGCCTCACACCGGCGGTCGCATATTTTGCGCCACTCTCAGGGGCCAAATCGGGATCACCCCGGCGGAGCGCGGCCTTCCCTAGCCGAATGCATTGAGGCACCATTTCTCCAATAACTACGAACCGTCGCCTCCCGGAAGCCCCCGGTCGGCAACCACAGGGACAACCACTCAGGAGTACAACGATGTCTGAGTTCAAGCCCGGTCTCGAAGGCGTAGTCGCATTCGAGACCGAAATCGCCGAGCCCGACAAGGAAGGTGGATCGCTCCGCTACCGCGGTGTCGACATCCAGGACCTGGTCGGCCAGACTTCCTACGGCGACGTCTGGGGCCTGCTCGTCGATGGCAAGTTCGGCAACGGCCTGCCCGCCGCCGAGCCCGTCCCGGTCCCCGTCTCCTCGGGGGACACCCGTGTCGACGCCCAGGCCGCCGTCGCCATGCTCGCCCCGTTCTGGGGCCTCAAGCCCCTGCTCGACATCGACGACGACACCGCCCGCGACGATCTCGCCCGAGTCTCGGTCACCACGCTGTCGTTCATCGCCCAGTCCGCCCGCGGCGCCGGCCGCCCCGCCGTCCCGCAGTCGGAGATCGACAAGGCCGAGACCATCACCGAGCGGTTCATGCGCCGCTGGCGGGGCGAGCCCGACCCCGCCCACGTCAAGGCCGTCGACACCTATCTCATGTCGGCCGCCGAGCACGGCATGAACGCCTCCACCTTCACCGCCCGCGTCGTCGCCTCCACCGGGGCCGACGCGGCCGCCGCGATCTCCTCGGGGATCGGCGCCCTCTCGGGCCCGCTGCACGGCGGCGCGCCCTCGCGCGTGCTGCACATGATCGAGGAGGTCGAGCGCCGCGGCGACGCCGACTCCTATGTCAAGGACCTGCTCGACTCCGGCGAGCGCCTCATGGGCTTCGGCCACCGCGTCTACCGCGCCGAGGACCCGCGCTCGCGCGTGCTGCGCGCCGCCGCCAAGGAGCTGGGCGCCCCGCGCTACCAGGTCGCCGAGGCGCTCGAGAAGGCCGCGCTCGCCGAGCTGCGGGCCCGCAAGCCCGACCGCGTCCTGGCCACCAACGTCGAGTTCTGGTCCTCGGTGCTCCTCGACTTCGCCGAGGTGCCCGCCGACCTGTTCACGCCCATCTTCACCTGCGCGCGCGTCGCCGGCTGGAGCGCCCACATCCTCGAGCAGAAGCGGCTCGGCCGGATCGTGCGCCCCTCGGCGACCTATGTCGGCCCCGGCCCCCGCAAGCCGTCCGAGGTCGAAGGCTGGCGCTAGGGCGCAGGCCGAAGGCGACCGCTCGGGCCCGCATGCCGCACCGCGACGGCATGCGGGCCTTATGCGTGTGCGGCTCGGATACCATGCTGTGAACACCACCTGCTCACCCGAACGAGACGCCCATGCCCTCCCCGGCCCCCCGGCCTGCCCCGCTGCGCCGACGCTCGCTCCTGTTCGGAGGGATCGCCGCGCTCGCCGTCACGGCGGCCGCCGGCGAGAGCGCCTGGTCGCTGTGGCACTCGAGCCTCAACGGCGGCAACGGCCTGCCCGAGCATCCCCGGACCGGCCCGGTCCACATGCAGATCGTCGCCCACCCCGACGACTGCCTGTACTTCATCAACCCGCGCATCGCGCGCGTCCTCGACTCGGGGGCGGGCATCTGCACCGTCGTGCTCACCGCGGGCGAGGCCGACGGGCGCAACAGCCGCGACCCGGCCCGGCCGCCCGACTTCGCCGGTTACGCCGCGGCCCGCAACACGGGCCTGCGCCGCGCCTACGCCCACCTGGCGACCGGCGACGCCGAGTCCCCGTGGGACCGCGGCAGCGTCGACCTCGCCTCGGGCCAGCAGGTCGAGATCTGCGTGCTGCGCGCCCGGCCCGAAGTCCACCTCGTGTTCTGTTCGCTGTGGACGAACCTCGGGCGGCTCACCGGCGACTTCACCCGCCTGCTCGCCCTGTGGGAGGGCCGCCTGGAGTCCTCGCTGGTGCTGCCGCCGGCCGGCTCGCCGCTCACCGACGAGTCCACCGTCGACCGCGAGACGGTGCGGGCGACGCTCCTGGAACTGCTCGACCGGTACCGGCCCGCCGTGGTCAACACGCTCGACCCCGACCCCGACCCGGTGGCCGGGAAGCGGCTCGGCGCCGAGCAGCGCGGCTACTCCGACCACATCGACCACACCGCCGCGGCCCTGTTCGCCTGGGACGCGGTCCGCGAATGGGGCCGGGCGGCCGTCGTGGAGTCCTGGCGCGGCTACTACAACCGCCGCTGGCCGGGCAACCTCGGGTCGGCCGACCGCGAGACGAAGGGGCGGGCCCTCAACGTCTACGCCTGGGCCGACGGCTTCGACTGCGGCGATCCCGCCGGGTGCGGGGACCGGCTCGTGGTCGGCCCGAACGTGGGCGACACCTACGGCATCGCGACCCATCCGCGTTACGCCGCCGCCGTCGCGGCCGTGGCCGCGGGCGGGGAGGTCCGGCCGGTCACGGTGCGCGGCAGCAGACTGCACGCGGCGAACGGCCGGGCCTGGGAGGACCTGGGCGGGCCCGACCTGCTCCCGGCGGTCAGCGTCGCCGGGTCGCGCGTGTTCGCCCTCGGCTCCGAGTACACGCCCGAGCGCGCCGGCCACACCCGCGACGTCCACTGCCTGGACACGGTCAGCGGCGAGTGGACCGACCTGGGCAATCCCGCCGGGAGCGGCGACCTGGCGCGCTGCGTCGGGCCGCCGACGGCGGCCGTCTGCGGCGATGCGACCGTCGTCGCCGTCCGCGCCCCCGACCGGGGCCTCCAGGTGCGCACCCAGGTCGGCTGGGGCGAGTGGACGGACTGGGCGCATCTCGACGGCCGCCCGGTCCACGACTCCCCGGTCGCGGTCGCCACCGCCGCGGGCATCGCCGTCTTCGCCGCCGCCGCCGAGGGCGCCGCGGTCTGGGAACGGCACGAGGACGGCTGGAGCGCCCGCGACCTGGACCTCCCCCATGTCGGCGGCGAGCCCGGGTACGTCCCGGCCAGTGCGCTCACCGCCGCCGCCGCGCCGGACGGGCGCGTCGTCATCGCCTCGCGCGGCGCCGGGAGCGCCGACGTGGTCCTGCACTTGGGGCTCGGCGGGGCGTGGACGGCGACGCTCCTGCCGCTCGACGGCGGCATCCTCGCGCCCGCCGTGGCCGTCGGCGGGGACGGCACCGTGGCCGTGGCCGTCGACGACGCCACCGGCGCGCCCGCCGTCGCCGTCCTCGGCCTCGCCGACCTCGAAGGCGGGGCGCGCCCCGAGGCGGGCTGGAGCCGCGGCGACATCGTCCTCACGCGACGCCCGGCGGTCGCCTTCGACGCGGCCGGGGGCCTGCTGCTGTGGGCGACCGACGCGGGCGGGGAGGTCTGCGCCGCCGCCTCCGGTCCGGGTGTCCCACCTGCTACGACATGGGCACCCGCGCTGCGGCGAGGCGACTGAGCGGAGTTATGGTGGCGGGAAGGACCGACGAGAACGGAGCCTCGAGTGACCGACGAGATCACCATCCCCGCTGAACTGCTGCCCGCCGACGGGCGGTTCGGATCCGGGCCCTCCAAGGTGCCCGCCGACGCGATGCGCGCGCTGTCCGGGGTCGGCAAGTCCGTCATGGGCACCTCCCACCGCAAGAGCGCGGTCAAGGACCAGGTGGGGCGGCTGCGCCGCGGCCTGGCCGACCTGTTCGCGCTGCCCGAGGGCTACGAGGTCGTCCTCGGCGTCGGCGGCACCACCGCGTTCTGGGAGGTCGCCGTCTTCGGCCTGGTCGAGGACAGGGCCCAGACGGCGAGCTTCGGCGAGTTCGGCTCCAAGTTCGCGAAGGCCGTTCGGATCGCCCCGCACCTGTCCGAGCCGACGGTCGTCACCGCCGAGCCCGGTTCGGCCGCGTACCTCAGCGCCGAGGACGGCGTCGACGTGTACGCCACGCCGCACAACGAGACCTCGACCGGCGTGGCCGTCGACGTCGAGCGCGTCGCCGCCGAGGGCGCGCTGATGCTGCACGACGCGACCTCCGCGGCGGCGGGCCTGCCTGTCGACATGGCCGCGACCGACTGCTACTACTTCGCGCCGCAGAAGGGCCTGGCCTCCGACGGCGGGCTGTGGATCGCGCTGATGAGCCCGGCCGCGATCGAGCGCGCCGAGCGGATCGCCGCCTCCGGCCGCTACATTCCGGCGTTCTTGGACCTGAAGACCGCGATCGACAACTCGCGCAAGGACCAGACGTACAACACCCCGGCGGTGGCGACGGTGGTGCTCGCCGCCGAGCAGGTGGACGCGTTGAACGCCGCGGGCGGGCTCGACGCGGCCGCCAAGCGCTGCGCCGAGTCGGCGGGGGCGCTGTACTCGTGGGCCGAGTCGCGCGAGTTCGCCGCGCCGTTCGTGGCCGATGCGCGGCTGCGCTCGAACGTGGTCGTCACGATCGACTTCGACGGCGTCGACGCGGCCGAGATCGCGAAGGTGCTTCGCGCGAACGGGATCGTCGACACCGAGCCGTACCGCAAGCTGGGCCGCAACCAGTTGCGCGTCGCGACCTATCCGGCGGTGGACCCGTCGGACGCGGCGAAGCTGACCGCGGCGATCGACCACGTCGTCGAGCGGCTCGCGTAGGAGCGTCGCAAGGGCCGGGCCGCCGCGGTGACGCGGGGCCCGGCCCTTCGCCGTCAGAAGCCGAGGCGGCCGTAGTCGCCGAACGCGGTCTCGACGTCGTCGAGGTCGATGCCGTAGCGCGAGAGGTGGTATTCGTGGCTGCGGCGCATGCCGGGGCGGGCCAGGACCTGCTCGAGGTTGGCCTCCTCGGCGCCGGTCCAGGGCATGCCGAGCCGGTCGAACAGCTTGGGCAGGAAGCCGTAGGGGTCGGCGGTCAGCGAGTGGTAGGGCACGTCGACGAACCGTTCGCGCGAGGCCGTCGAGCGCACTTCGCGGGCGGCGTTCACGCCGTCGGCGAGGATCTCCAGCCATTCGGGGCCGATCGTCGCGGGGTCGTAGTCGCGGTGGTGCAGGGCCCGGCCGGTCTCGACCAGGGAGCACCACGAGCCCATGACGGTCGCGGGGTCGCGGTGCATCCACACGATCGTCGCGTCTGCGAAGACCTTGAGCAGGACGTCGAGGTTGAACAGGTGGAACGGGCATTTGAGGATCCAGCGCTGCTTCGGCCGGTTCCATTGCAGCACTTGCAGGACGCGTTTGAGGTGGAGGTAGTCGTCGGTGTAGTCGCGTTCGTCGATGAACTGCTTGTAGCCGGGCATGGCCGCGCGGGTGTAGAAGCCGTAGCCGTGGGGCAGGGCGAAGATGCACTCCTCGGGCTGGAGGGCGTTCATCGGGTGGATGAGGTCCCACACCGGTGAGGCCTTGCTCGCCAGGCTCGCCATCGTCTGCGCGTCCTTGATGAGTTTGGCTCGCAGTTTCGGGTCGATGTCGCCGCGGTGGGTGTTCATCAGCTCCCACATCAGCGGGGCGCGGTTGCCCTCGGGTTCGATGAGGACCTTGTGGGCGAGGGTGGTGGCGGTCCTGGGCAGGCCGAGGACGACGACCGGGCGTTCGATCGGCTGGGCGGCGATCTCGGGGGTGTCGGCGATGAGGCGCTCGACGCGCAGGTGGTTGGTCATGCGGCGGGTGAGGTCGTCGATGTAGCCCTGCCAGCCGATCACCGAGAGGCTCTCCTGCTTGGCGACCTCGCCGAACAGGAAGCGGTAGGAGTCGATGAACTCGGGGGCGACGCCGGCGTCGGTCTCGGCCTGCCGCTCGGCCTTGTGGACCATCCGGTCGAACACCTTGTCGGCCCGGGCGCGCTGGCTGTTGACCTTGGGGGCGCTCAGGGCGCTGACGAGGGGCAGCCATCGGGCGGTACGGCGCATGGAGATCCTCCAGACGGGGGTGCGGACATGAAGAGTTTTGCACATCCGATGCGGGTCGTCGCCCTCCGCTACATTGTTCGGGTGGACCGAGCCCCAGAAGCCGACCGGTGGCGGCTGCTGCCCGAGCTCATCGAGCACCAGCGCATCCGCACCACGCCGGTCAAAGCGAGCGATTTCGCGCTGCCGCAGGCGTCGGCGAGCGCCGGCGGCGCCTCGGCCCAGCGCCTCACCTTCGACGACGGGACCTCCGTGTTCGCCAAGATCGCGCACGGCGGCGGGCCCGACTACCTGGCGGCCGAGGCGCACGGGCTGCGCTGGCTCGGCGAGGCGAGCGACGCGGTCGTGCCGGTGCTGTACGCCGACGAGCGGCTCCTGGTCGAGCCGTGGATCGAACCGGCCGAGCCGAGCGCCGAGCACGCCGCCGGACTGGGCCGCGCGCTCGCCCGGATGCACGCCGCGGGGGCCGAGCGGTTCGGGGCGCCGTGGCCGGGCTACATCGGCGAGACGTTCATGGACAACGACCCGGCGGGCGCCAGCTGGGCCGAGTGGTTCGCCGCCCGCAGGATCGAGCCGTACCTGCGGCCCTCGCGCGACAACGGGGCGCTGGACGCGGCCGACGCCGCCGCCGTCGAGGACCTCGCCGCGCGCCTGCCGGGCCTGGCCGGGCCCGAGGAGCCGCCCGCGCGCACGCACGGCGACCTGTGGTGGGGCAACGTCCACTGGGGCGCCGAGCGGGCCTGGATGATCGACCCGGCCGCGCACGGCGGCCACCGCGAGACCGACCTGGCGAACCTGCGGCTGTGGGGCGGGGTGCCGCTGCTGGAGGCGATCCTCGCCGGGTACGCCGAGGTGTCGCCGCTCGCCGACGGCTGGGAGGAGCGCCTGGGGCTGCACCAGCTGTTCCCGCTGCTGGTCCACACCACCCTGTTCGGGCGGGTCTACCGGGGGCAGCTCATGGCGCTGGTCGCCCGCTACGCCTGAGCCGGTACGGCGAACGGCCGGCCCGCCGCGGTGCCGCGGCGGACCGGCCGGAGCCGTGCACCGGCGCGCTCGGCGCCGGTCGGGCGTCAGTCGCCCCAGTTGGCGGCGACGCGTCGGCGACGCACCGTCCAGATGGCGATCGCGCCGGCCGCGGCCAGGAGGAGCGCGGCGGCGATGCCGCCGGCGAGGCCGAGGCCGGTCACCGGGAGCTTGCCGTCGTCGCCGTCACCGCCGCCGGGGGCCCCGTCGAGCGCTTCGACGAACTCGGCGATGCCCCAGTTGGCGTTGGTGTTCCAGGACTGGCCGGTCGGGTCGTACCAGGTGTGGACGGCGGTGCGGGCGCCCTCGGCGCCGTCGTTCACCTGGAGTTCGAGGCCCTGCTCGACGCCGGGTTCGGCGAACTCGGGGGCGAGCGCGATCGCGACCTCCACGCGGTAGCCGGTGTCCGTGACGGCCGTGGCGCTGGTGATCTCCCCGGCGTCGGGGCCGTTGGCGCCCACACTGACGACGTTCGCGAAGTTCACTCGGTACTGGCCGTCCCTCTCGCCGTAGCCGCCGGTGCGGGTGTTGCCCGGGTTGAGGAACACCTCGATCGAGTCGTGCTCGTAGGGGTTGGGGCTGGTGTCGTCCAGCGCCGCGTCCTCGACCTCGAACATGGCGTAGAACGCGGTCTCGTCCCACAGCAGCGAGACCTCGGCCTTGGCCCCGTCCGCGCTGCCTTCGACGGTGACCTCGGTGGTGACCGTGGAGGCGGTGTCCCAGACGCCGTCGGCCTCGCCGTCGACGACGGGGGCGGTGTCGGCGCGCGGGACCTGCACGCGGGCGTAGTCGGGCTCCTCCCCGTCGGGGACGTCGGGCAGGACGCTCGGGTCGACGATGCCCCAGTAGGCCCACTTGGACTGGAGCTGGTCGGAGAACAGCAGCGGGCTCTCCAGCGGGCGCGGCGTCTCGCGCGAGCGCTGCCAGGTGCGGCCGTCGTGGAGGCCCCACACGGTCACCAGCTCGATCTTGTCGGCGTGCTCGCGGAAGACCGCGAACAGGTCCCGGTAGTAGTGGCCCTGCTCGATGAGCCTGGCCTCGTACTCGGGGAAGTCCACGCCCTCGCCGGGCGCGCCGATGACGACGTCGAGCTCGGTGATGACCTGGAGGACGCCGAGCTGGTCGAACTTGACGATCGAGTCCTCGACCTGCTGGAGGGAGGTGTTGAGGTTGATGTGGGTCTGGTGGCCCACGCCGTCGACGGGGACGCCGTCGGCGAGCATCTGCTCGACCAGGTTGTAGAGGTTGTCCCGCTTGCCGGGGTTCTCGGTGCCGTAGTCGTTGATGAACAGCTGCACGTCGCCCGCGCCGGCCTCGTCGAACTGCTCGCGGGTGATCGCGAAGGCCTCGGCGATGTAGGAGGGGCCCTCGAAGATCTCGTACCAGCGGCTCTGGCGGTAGACCTCGGCGTTGTTGTCGCTGATGACCTCGTTGACGACGTCCCAGGCCCAGATGCGGTCGCCGTAGCGGTCGGCGATGGCGCCGACGTGGGCGGCGAGGCGGTCGCGCATGATCTGGCGGTCCTCTTCGGAGTTCCCGATCGGCTCGCCCGCGTTCGGGTGGTCCGCCGGGTACTCGAACCACCACTCGGGGGTCTGGTCGGTGTGCCACAGGAAGGTGTGGCCCCACACGCGCATGCCGTTCGCTTCGGCGTACTCGACGAGCTGGTCGGCCTCGGCCCAGGTGAACTCGCCCTCGACCGGCTGGATCGCGTCGGGCTTCATGTGGTTCTCGGCGCTGATGGAGTTGAAGTGCTTGTTCAGCAGTTCGCCGTAGTCGCCGACGATGTCGCGGGAGTCGATGGCCGCGCCGATGAGGAAGTCCTCGGCGAGGACGTCCTTGAGGGAGGGGATGTCCTCTTCGATGCCCGGCGGGGCGAGTTCGGTGATGACGACGTCGTCGATGAGGTAGGAGGCGTCGACGGTCGGGGACTCGACGTAGAGGGTGAGGGCCTCGGCGGGGGCGGCGATGCTGTACTCGCCGCTGAGCTCGGCCCAGTCGCCGTCCGCGGCGGCCTGGAAGACGACGCTGTCGTAGCTGGTCTCGCCGGCGGCCTCGCGCTGGACGGTGACGCTGAGCTGCTCGCCGGCGCTGCCGTCGGCGAAGCGCGCGCTCAAGGCGATCTCGTACTGGCCGCCGGGGGTGATGTGGCCGGTGATGTCGAGCGCGGGGCCGTGCCAGTCGGCCTCGCGGTCGGTGGTCAGGAGGGCGCCGTCCTCGACGGCGAGGGTGACCGGGCCGCGAGGCGCCCAGTCGCCGACCTGGCCGTCCTCGAAGTCGGCGGCGTAGACGACGGTGGCGTCCTGCGCCGAGGCGGGGGAGGCCAGGGCCAGCGCCGCCGAGGGCAGGACGAGGGCTCCGGCGGCGAGCGCCCGGAGGCGCCGTCGCCGAGAGGGGGTTCGATCATTCATGTGCTTCAGCTCCGAAAGGGGAGGGATTCGAGATTCCGAAAGTTTCAGCTTCTTCATGAAACTTTCGATCGGGGCCCCGTCATGCTATGAGAGATATCGACGAGTGTCAACTGCGGGCCCGCCGGTCAGCGCCGCCGCGGCACCTGGGGCCGCACCCGCCTTGAGCGCCATTCGCAACGCGCTCGGTGCGTGGGAAACGTGTCTCATTTTGCATGCTTGTCACACGAGCGCACTACGCTCGAGGCATGCCAGCATCGACCCACGGCACCGCCGCGGCGCCGGTCCCCCGCGATCCGGCGCCGAGGGCCGCCCTCCGCGACCGCCACGGCAGGGTCGCCACCGACCTGCGGGTGTCCCTGACCGACCGGTGCAACCTGCGGTGCACCTACTGCATGCCCGAGGCCGGGCTGCCCTGGCTGCCGAAGCCGACCCTGCTCGACGACGCCGAGGTGGTCCGCCTGGTCGGCATCGCCGTGCGGGACCTGGGCGTGCGCGAGGTCCGCTTCACCGGCGGCGAGCCGCTGCTGCGGCCGGGCCTGGCCGGCATCGTCGCCGCGGTCGCCGGGCTCGATCCGCGCCCCGAGATCTCCTTGACCACCAACGCGATCGGCCTGGACCGGCTTGCTGGCGCCCTCGTCGAGGCGGGCCTGGACCGCGTCAACGTCTCGCTCGACACCCTCGACGCCGGGCGGTTCCGGGACCTCGCCAAACGCGACCGGCTCGCGGCGACCCTGCGCGGCCTGGAGGCCGCCGACGAGGCGGGCCTGGCCCCCGTCAAGATCAACACCGTGCTCATGCGCGGCGTCAACGACGACGAGGCGCCCGCGCTGCTGCGCTTCGCGCTCGACCACGGCTACCAGCTGCGGTTCATCGAGCAGATGCCGCTGGACGCGGCCGGGGTGTGGCGGCGCGAGGAGATGGTCACCGCCGCCGAGATCCTCGCCTCGCTCCAGAGCGCCTTCGACCTGGTGCCCGACCCGGCCCACCGCGGCTCGGCCCCCGCCGAGACGTGGCTGGTCGACGGCGGCCCCGCGAAGGTGGGCGTCATCGGCTCGGTCACGCGCCCGTTCTGCGGCGACTGCGACCGCACCCGCCTGACCGCCGACGGGCAGGTGCGCAACTGCCTGTTCGCGCGCGGCGAGACCGACCTGCGGGGCCTGATCCGCTCCGGGGCGGACGACGAGGCGGTCGGCGAGCGCTGGCGGGAGGCCATGCGGGGCAAGCTCCCCGGGCACGGCATCGACGACCCGTCGTTCCTCCAGCCCGCGCGTCCCATGTCGGCGATCGGAGGATGAGCATGACGGCGGTCGAAGTGACGGTCCGCTATTTCGCGGGCGCGAAGGCGGCGGCGGGCGCCGCCGAGGAGACGGCGCGCGCGGGCGACCTCGCCGAGCTCAAGGCGGTCCTGGCCGACCGGCACGGCTACGAGCTCGAACGCGTGCTCAAGGCGTCGACGCTCCTGGTGGGCGGTCTGGCCGCCCGGGACGAGGCCGCGCCCCTGGCCGAGGGCGCCGTGGTCGAAGTGCTGCCGCCCTTCGCGGGCGGGTGAACTCATAGGCTATAACCTCACCGCGATCAGGCCCGTTCACCGCGCCGGAGCCCGCGCCCGCAGGCCGTGACCTCCGTACAGAGAGGATTGCGAATCGATGTCCGTTGCAAGAAACCCGCTCCCGCCAGGGAGCCGCCTGGTCGGCGCCGATTCCCGTTTGCGAGGATGCAGTGGTGCGCCGTCCTGACGAACGAACGAGACCACAGGTGGCGTCCCCGCTGTTCGAGCTGTCAGCGGACATGCGGACCACCGCCGAGAAGCGGCGACGGTCGAGCAGGCCGCACCTCAGGTCCGCGCGCGAGGCCGTCCCGATGCCCGACCCGGCCCTGACGACGCAGGCCCCCGACCCCTGGCAGGACTCCGCGCCGCTGCTCACCGGCATGGACGAGGTCGGCGCGGGGCTGCTCGACTCCCTCGACGCGATGCAGCGCGTGGCCGCCTCCGCCGGGCCGGGCCCGCTGCTCGTCAACGCCTCGCCGGGCACCGGCAAGACCCACCTGCTCATCCGGCGCGTGGCCTACCTCGTCCAAGAGCTCGGCGTCCCCGCCGCGCAGTGCCTGGTCGTCGCCGCCTCCGGCGTCGGCGCCGCCCGCATCCGCAGCGAACTGGGCGCGCTGCTGGGCCGGGAGTCCGCGGCGATCACCGTCGCCGAGTTCGGCGACTTCGCCGCCGCCGCGCCGCCCGAGCTCGGCCACCTGTTCGTGGACGACCTGCCGCTCATGCCCATGCGGCTGTACCGGCGGCTCATGGAGCACCGCGGCACCGAAGCCGACGTCACCGCCACCGGCGACCCCGACTCGGCGCTGCGCGACGGCGGCCCCGCCGCGTTCGGCGCGTTCGCCGAGCGGTTCTCGCACGCCCACGTCGTGCGGCTCTCGCGCAACCACCGCAGCCCCGCCGCGCTCCTGGTGGCCGCCTCGCAGGTCATCGAACCGATCAGCCGTGTGCCCGGCCGGCTCACCCAGCCGCAGCGCCCGGCGCTGGAGGGCTCGGGGATCGGCCGGTACTACGCGGTGGACGAGGACGACGAGAAGCGCTTCGTCGAGCGGCTCACCGAGCGCCTGGACGAACTCGGCGTCGCCGCCGAGGACCTGGCCGTGATCGGCCCCGACGGCGTCTCGGTCGCCGAGGCCGCCGACGAGGAGTACCGGGTGGTGTGCCTGACGGGGATGACGGCCGAGGCGTGGCCGAACACGCCCGAGGCGCGCCGCGAGCTGTACGTGGCGCTCAGCCGCACGCGGGACCTGGCCTATGTGAGCCACACGGGCGACGGCTCCCCGCTGCTGGCCGATGTGGACCAGGGACTGTTCAGTCCCTTCGGGATGGTACCCGTGACCCGTTCGGGCCCTGAGCAGCCGCGACTGCTGTGAAACGGACGGCGGCGACAACTCGGAGTTCCCGCGCGGCAACGCACGGATAGGCCACAATAGGTCGGGTAACCGCACCCGATCCGAGGAGGCCCGATGGAGCACACCGAAGAGGACGCCGCTCCTCTGCCTCGGCCCGATGCTCCAGCCTGGTCGCCGTTCGCACCGCCAGGTGCGAACCATGAATACAGCGCACCGCCAGGTGCGAACCATGAGCACAGTGCGCCGCCAGGTGCGAACCACGAGTACAGCACACCGCCAAGTGCGAACCACGCGCACAGCGCATCGCCAGGTGCAAACCATGAGCACAGCGCGCCGCCCGCCGTGGACCACGAGCACAGTGCACGGTCTGATGCGAACCATGAGCGCAATGCGCCGTCGAGCGCGGGCCATGAGCACAGCGCACCGCCCGGCGCGGACCGCGAGTACGGCGCGGCACCGAGCGCGGACTATGAGTACGTGGTGCCGCAAGGCGTGAGCCAGAGTTCCGGCGCGCCGCAGGGCGCGGCCCACGAGTACGGCGCGCCGCAGGGCGCGGGCCAAGGGCGCTTCGCGCCCCCGCAGGCGGGCGGAGAGTTCCGCACCGAGCGGGAGCACCCCGCCGAGCAGGGGTACGGCGCGCCTCGCGACGCGGACGCATCGGCCGGCGCCGCCCCCGAGGCGTCGGACCCGTACCTCAACACGCCGCCGAGCGGGCCGTTCAACACCTCGGCGGGACCGGTGCGGCAGGCCGGGCCTCCGGCCCCGACCTCCGAGCCGCGCGCGACCGCGCTGCCGGTGCCGGTGCCGTCCTTCCCCGACCAGCCGGGCGCGCTCGAACGCCTCGGCGTCACCGCCGACGACTTCGCCAGCCGCCGCGTCGTCCCGCCGAGCGCGCCCGTGGCCGAGACCGGCCTGCGCGGCGCGCTGCACCGGCTCACCTTCGGCCTGCTCGCCCTCCCGCCCAGCGCCCGCGAGCGGGCCTACCAGCACGCGATCGACACGGTGCGGCGCAACTTCGGCGGTCTGCGCCAGGTCACCGTCGTGAACCCCAAGGGCGGGGCCGGGAAGACCGTCGCCGTCCTCATGCTCGCCATGACGTTCGGCCGCCATCGGGGCGGCTACGTCCTGGCCTGGGACAACAACGAGACGCAGGGGACGCTCGGGATGCGGGCCCGGCAGGACTTCCACCTCCGCACCGTCCGCGATCTGCTCCGCGACCTCGAGCACTTCCGGGGCCCGACCGGGCGGGTCGGCGACCTGTCCCAGTACGTCCGGGCCCAGGGCGGGGCGATGTTCGACGTCCTCGCCTCGGACGAGTCGGCCACGGCCGGAGAGATGCTCACGGCGGGCGCCTTCGGGGACCTTCGCGAGGCGGTCTCGCGTTTCTACAAGCTCATCGTCGTCGACACCGGGAACAACGTCCGCGCGCAGAACTGGCAGGCCGCCATCGACGCCACCGACCAGCTCGTGGTGACGATGTCGGCGCGCAACGACTCGGCCGAGACGGCGGCCCGGATGCTCGACCACCTGGAGCAGACCGGTCGCAGGGACCTGGTGCGGAACGCGGTCTCGGTGGTCTCGATGCCGGCGCATCGGAAGGATGTGGATCTGCCCGCGGTGCAACGGCACTTCGCGGCCAGGACGAGGGCGGTGCTGCTGGCCCCGTATGAGAAGCTGCTGGATTCGGGGGAGCCGATCCGCTATGAGTCGCTGAGTAAGGCGTCGCTGGGGGCGTGGCTTCGGATCGGTTCGGCGGTGGCCGAGGGTCTGTGACGGTCGAGGAGGGCCACGAGCCCGGCGGCGGCGTCGTCGAGGCGGCGGTCGTCCTCGTCGGCGTGGCCGACCACGAAGGCGCCCTGGATGAACACCAGCAGGGTCCTCGCCAGCCGCCCCGTGTCGAGCGGGCCGGTCATCTCTCCGGCGTCGACCGCGCGCGCCAGGACCGTGCCGAGGTCGCGTTCGAGCTCCGACCACGCCTCCTGGACGCGCCGCATGGTGGCCGGGTCGTCGGCCAGCTCCACGGCCGCGCGCACCACGAACCCGCCCTCCTTGCTGTGCCGGGCCACCACTTCGAGGACGTCGCCGACGACTCTGGGGGCGTCGAGCCGCTCGTCGCCGGGCCGGTCCAGGGCGCGGCGGACGATCGCGCGCACCTCGGGCTCGGTGTCCTCGCGGTAGCGGGCGAGCGCGGTGATGTACAGCTGGTGCTTCGAACCGAAGGACGAATAGAGGCCCGCCCGGTTCATGCCCGTGGCCGCCACGAGGTCCGACATGGAGGTCGCCGCGAATCCGCGCTCCAGGAAGGCCTTTGTCGCGGATCGGAGCACTCTGTCCAAATCGGCGTTTTTATTTCTGCTCACGTTTGCACCGTATCGATACCCGGTGCTACCGGTCAATAACTTGTGGCCCGGGGCCCACGCACCGCCGGGAGTGAAGGGGTCCACTCACCGCACGACCGCCTTGACACCCAGTAGCGCAGGCCGACAGAATGAACCCAAACTCAACAGGCGTCCTGTGGGGGAAGTCCGGTCGGAAGCCGGCGCTGACCCGCAGCGGTAGTCGCGGTTCGTTCTTCGAACACCAGCCGAGCAACCTCTCAGTCGTCTCGGCCCACCCGCGTGAGCCCGAATACCCATTGGCCGCCGATATTCATTGTCAACGCCTGTCGTGGTCTACAGGCGCTTGCGGCGTCGCCGCCTGCCGAAGACCTCGCCCGCGCTTCAGAAAGGTCAGGCAATGCGCCACTCGTCCACACTGAGCACACCCATGGCCCGCAAGCTTCGCCGGAAAGGCGCCCTGCTCGGTGCGGCGGCCGTCTTGGCCATGCCCGCAGTCGCCGTCGCCGCCGCTCCCGTCCACGCCCAGGACGCGCCGTACACCGACCCCGGCGGGGCCGCGGCCTCCTGGCTCGCCGCCCAGTCCAGCGGCGAGTACTTCGAGTTCAACGCCGCGCCCGACGTGAGCGCCACACTCGATTCGCTCATAGGGCTCATGGCCGCCCGCGTCGGCGGCGACCAGGTCCAGGCGTCCCTCGAATGGCTCAACGACCCCGACGTGCTCAACGCCTACGTCCACCCGGGCGGCGAAGGCGAGGAGACCGCCCCGATCGCGCTCGGCGCGGCGGGCAAGGTCATGTACGTCGTCGCCACCGCCGGCGGCGACCCCGCCGACTTCGGCGGTATCAAGCTCGCCGACGAGGTCGCCGAGGCGCCGGTGGAGGGCCTCGACGGCAGCACGCTCTCGTGGGCCGCGCTCGGCCTCTCGCGCACCGAGGGCGGGGTGAGCGGCGAGGTCGCCGCCGCCCTCCTCGCCGCCCAGTGCGGCGACGGCGGCTTCTCCTACGCCGTCGCCGAAGGCGGCGACTGCGTCAGCGACCCCGACACGACCGGACTGGCCGCCGCGGCGCTGGCGGCCCTCGGCGAGGACGGGGCCGAAGCGCACGCGAGCGCCCTCCAGTGGCTCCAGGACGGGCAGGGCGAGGACGGCTCCTTCGACGGCGGATTCGGCGCGAACGCGAACTCGACGGCGATGGCCGCGCAGGCGCTGCTGACCTCCGACGACGCCGCCGCTGCCGCCGAGGCGTCCCTGACCTACCTCATCGGGCTCCAGATCGGCTGCGACGAGGACGGCGCGGGCGCGATCCGCTTCTCCGACCCCGAGGACCCCGAGTTCGGCGAGGCCTCGCGCCTGCTCGCCACCGCGCAGTCCCTCGTGCCGCTGTCGGGCCAGAACCTCGCCGAGCTCGACGCCTCCGACTCGGCCGCCGACGTCCCGGCCGTCGAGTGCGAGTCCGCCGGGAGCGACACCGCCACCGCCGAGGGCGACGACGCCGGTGAGGACGACGGCGCGACCGCGTGGGTGCCGTGGCTGATCGCCGGCGCCGCGCTCGTGCTGGTCGCGATCGTCGCGTTCACCGTCGTCCGCGGCCGCCGCGGCCGGGAGGCCCCGCGCTCCGAGTCCGCCGAGGGCAAGGACGGGGAATGACCCGCGCTCCCCTGCGGAGCCGCCTCGTCCGCGCCGGTGCGGCCGCGGCGCTCGCCGCCGCCGCCGCACCGGCGTGGGCCTCGCCCGCCGGGGCCCAGGACGGCGGCTGCGAGGGCGTGGCCGTCGTGGTCGACTCCGGCCGGGGCGATGCGGCCGTCGGCTGCGCCGAGGACCCGTCCACCGGGATCGAAGCGCTCGCCCAGGCCGGGTTCGCGGTCGTGGAGGTCGGCTCGTTCCCCGGCGCGGTGTGCCGCATCGAGGGCTTCCCCGAGACCGACTGCGGCCCCATGCCCCCGGCCGACGCGTCGTGGACGTACTGGTACGCGGACGCGGACGGCGAGTGGACGTACTCCAGCGTCGGCGCCCACATGCGCGACCCGGACGCGGGCGACGCCGACGGCTGGGTGTTCGGCTCCTCCGAGCCGCCCGCCCTCGCCCCCGCCGAAGCGCTCGGCTCCGGCGCCGCCGAGACCACCGCCGCCGACGCGGACGCGTCCGAGGACGGCGGCTCGCCGACGTGGATGTTCGCGGTCGCGGCCCTCGCGGTCATCGCCGGGCTCGTCGCCTGGCGGCTGCGGCGCGACCGGCGCGCGTGAACGCCCCGATCGGCCGCGCCGCCCGCCGCGGCGCGCACCCCGTGGCCTGGTGGGGCTGGGCGCTGCTCCTGGCCACCACCGCCAGCCGCACCGCCAACCCGTGGCTGCTGCTGCTCATCGTCGCCGTCTCCGGGCTCGTCGTCGTCTGGTGCCGCGGCGACGAGCCGTGGTCGGACGCCTATCGGGTGTTCCTGCTGATCGGCGCGACGGCGATCACGGTGCGCATGGCGTTCTACGTCGTCTTCGGCGGCGCCGACGGATCGACCGTCCTGTTCGAGCTGCCGTCGGTCCGGTTGCCGGAGTGGGCCGCGGGGTTCCGGCTGGGCGGCGCGGTCTCGGCCGAGGGCGCGCTCGCGGCGGCCTACGACGGGCTGCGGCTGGCGACGCTGCTGGTGTGCGTGGGCGCGGCCAACGCGCTGGCGAGCCCCAGGCGGCTGCTGCGCTCGGTCCCGGCCGCGCTGTACGAGGTGAGCGTCGCCGTGGTGGTGGCGCTGTCGGTCGCGCCGCAGCTCGTGTCGAGCGTGGCGCGGATACGCCGGGCGCGGGCGTTGCGCGGCAACGCGGGCCGCAGTCCGGCGAACCTGATGCGCACGGTCGTCGTCCCGGTGCTGCACGACGCCCTGGACCGGTCGCTGGCGCTCGCGGCGGCGATGGCCTCGCGCGGCTACGGCCGGGCGGCGGGCATTCCGGTCGCCGCGCGCCGGGCGACGGGCGCGTTCCTGCTGCTGGGGCTGCTGGGGCTGTGCGCCGGGGCGTACGCCCTGCTCGGTTCGGCGACACCGGCGCCCGCGGCCTGGTCGCTGCTGGCGGCGGGCGCGGGCGCGGCGGTCTTCGGGATCGCGTTCGCCTCGCGCCGCGTCCCGCACACCCGCTACCGGACCGACGCCTTCGGCCCGCGCGACTGGGCGATCGTCCTCTCGGGCGCGGCCGCCGTGGCGGGCACCGTCATCAGCGGCGCGGCCGAGCCGGGCACGCTCTGGCCCCCGACGAATCCGCTCGCAGTGCCGCCGCTGCCGCTGTACGCCGCCTGCGGCGTGCTCGCCGCCGCCGCGCCGGCCCTGCTGGCGCCCCGCACCGCCAAGGAGGCACGATGATCCGCTTCGACCGCGTGAGCTTCAGGTACGAGGACCGGATGATCCTCGACGATGTGGACTTCGCCGTCCCCGAAGGCGAGTTCTGCCTGCTGGTGGGCACCACCGGCGCGGGGAAGTCGACGCTGCTGCGCGCCGTCAACGGCCTCGTCCCGCACTTCACCGGCGGCACGATGAGCGGCGCGATCACCGTGGACGGCAGGAGCGTGCGCGGCTCTTCCCCGGCGGACCTGGCCGACGTGGTCGGCTACGTCGCACAGGACCCGCTCGCCGGTTTCGTGACCGACGAGGTGGAGCTCGAACTGGCGTACACCGCCGAGCAGTTGGGCGTGCCGCGGGCCGCGATGCGCAAGCGCGTCACCGAGATCGTGGACCTGCTGGGCCTGGCCGACGTGCGCGGCCGGGCCCTGGCGGCGCTCTCCTCAGGCCAGCGGCAGCGGGTGGCGATCGGCGCGGCGCTCGTGGCGGGGCCCTCGGCGCTGGTGCTGGACGAGCCGACCTCGGCGCTCGACCCGGGCGCGGCCGACGAGGTGCTCTCGGCGCTGCACCGCCTCGTCCACGACCTGGGCGTGACCGTCCTGCTCGCCGAGCACCGCCTGGAGCGGGTGGCGCAGTACGCCGACTCGGCGCTGCTCCTGGAGGGCGGCACGGTGACCGCCGGTTCGGTGGGCGAGGTCCTGGGGGGCGCGCCGGTCGCGCCGCCGGTGGTGCGCCTGGGGCGGCTGGCGGGCTGGCCGGGGCCGCCGGTGACGATCCGCCAGGCCCGCCGCCAGGCGGCCGGGCTGCGCGAACGGCTCGCGGGCCGGGCCCCGGCCGCGGTGCCGGAGCGGACCGGCCCGGTGCTGCTGGAGGCGGGCGGCGTGACGGTCGACCACCCCGGCGTCAGGGCCGTCGACGGCGTCGACGTCACCGCCGCCCGAGGCGAGCGCATCGCCCTCATGGGCCGCAACGGGTCCGGCAAGTCGAGCCTGCTGTGGGCCTTGCAGGGCACCGGGAAGCGCTCGGGCGGGTCCGTGGCGATCGGGGGCGCCGACCCGGCGGGCCTGAAGCCCGGCAGGCGCCGCACGCTGGCGGGGCTGGTCCCGGCCGAACCGGCGGACCTGCTCTACGCCGAGACCGTGGCCGGTGAATGCGAGGGCGCCGACCGCGACGGGGACGCCCCGGCGGGGACGTGCGCGAAGATCCTGGCGGACCTGGTCGACGGCCTCGACGGGCGGGCCCACCCGCGGGACCTCTCCGAGGGGCAGCGGCTGGCGCTGGCGCTGGCGGTGACGTTGACGGCCGCACCACCGCTGCTGCTGCTGGACGAGCCGACGCGGGGCCTGGACTACCCGGGCAAGGAGGCGCTCGCGGTGCGGCTGCGCAAGCTGGCCGAGGCGGGCCACTGCGTGGTGGTGGCGACGCACGACGTCGAGTTCGTCGCCGAGTTCGCCGGCCGCGTGGTGATCCTCTCGGACGGGGAGGTCGTTGCGGACGGCCCGGCGCGGGACATCGTCTCGGCCTCGCCGATGTTCGCGCCGCAGGTGGAGAAGATCCTCCCGGGATGGCTGACCGTCGACGAGGTCGCGTCCGCATTGGACGAGGGCGATGGCGGAGCATAGCCCGCGCACGCGCCTCGGGGGGCGGGGCGCGCTGGCGGTGGCGCTGGCGGCCCTGTTCGGCCTGGTGGCGACGGCCTGGCCGCTGCTGGCCGCGCCGGGAGGGGCGTTGACCGAGACGACGTCGGGGCCGTGGCTGTTCGCGCTGCTGCTGCCGGTCGTGACGGCCGTGGTGCTGGTGCAGCTCTCGGACGGCGGCCTGGACGCCCGCGCGGTGGCGATGCTCGGCGTGCTCTCGGCGGTCGTGGCGGCGGTGCGCCCGTTCGGGGCGGGCGCGGCCGGGGTGGAGACCGTGTTCTTCCTGATCATCCTGGCGGGCAGGGTCTTCGGCCCGGCGTTCGGTTTCATCCTGGGCAATACGGGCCTGTTCGCCTCGGCGCTGCTGACCGGCGGGGTGGGGCCGTGGATGCCCTACCAGATGTTCGCGGCGGCCTTCGTGGGCCTGGCGGCGGGGCTGCTGCCGGGCGCGAACGCGGCGGCGCCGCGGACGCGACGGGGCCGCGCGGCCGAGGTGGCGATGCTCGCGGCCTATGCCGCCGTCGCGTCGATCGCGTTCGGCCTGCTGCTGAACCTCTCGTTCTGGCCCTTCGCGATCACGCAAGGGGACCTCGCCTACGTCCCCGGCGGCGGCCCGGGCGAGAACGTCCCCCGGCTCATCGCCTACTCCGCGGCGACCTCGCTGGGCTGGGACCTGGGGCGGGCGGCCACGACGGCCCTGCTCATCGTCCTGACCGGCCCGATCCTCCTGCGGGTCCTGCGCCGCACGGCCCGCAAGGCCAGGTGGGACTGAGCGGCCCGGTGCCGGAGACGTCTCGCCTTCGCCGCATATGCCGACATTCTCCTGGGATCGCTTCCACCCGAAGATCGATAGATCGACTGAAGCCGATATGATCCGCATAGTCAACGCTTCGATGGGAGTCGATATATGCGACGTGTGGTGATCGCGGCCGCCGCTGTGGCCGTCCTTGGTGTCGCCGGCTGCGGCGGGGAATCCGAGCCCGACAGGCCCGAGGCCCCCGACGCCGTGCAGGAGGATCTCGACGCCACTGCCGATGCGAGCGGCGAGCAGTGGGAGTCCGGCGGGGAACTCGACAACATGCCCGCCGAGGCCGCGGCCGACCTCGAACCGCTCGTCAGCGCCCAGGCCGTCGTGGACGCCTTCACCGAGGCCGGACTGTCCGACGGGCAGTTCACCGACCTCGGCGCCGACGCCGAGACCTGCGACCTCACCGACTGCATACAGGCGTTCACCATCGGCGAGGTCACGGTGATGCTGTACGTCATGGACGAGATGGCCGCCTCCGCCGCCGAGTCGATCGGCGACGCCCACGCCGAGGGCGGCGTGGTCCTCGACTACGCCGCGAACGGGACGCCCGAGGACGCGCGGGCCGACTACGAGGCCGCGCTCGCCGAAGCCGTCACCGGGTAGCCGCCCGCCGCACCCGCGCGGGCCGGCCCGAACCCGGCCGGCCCGCGAACGCTGCCGCGCGCGTAGGGTCCTCGCCATGAGCGAACCCGAATTCCTCACCGCCACCCGCTCGGCCTACGACGCGCTCGCCGAGGAGTACGCCGAAAGCGTCGGGGACACGGTGTGGAACGACCCCTTCGCCCGGGCGATGCTGGGCGCCTTCGCCGAGACGGTGCGCCAGGCCGGCCCGCGGCCGGTCGCCGACGTCGGATGCGGCCCCGGGCGCCTCACCGGGCGCCTGCACGGCCTCGGCCTGGACGTGTTCGGCGTCGACCTCTCGCCCCGGATGCTCGCCGTCGCCCGCCGGGAGCAGCCCGGCCTGCGGTTCGAGGAGGGCTCGCTCACCGCGCTCGACGTCGAGGACGGCGCGCTCGGCGGCCTCGTCTCCAGCTACTCGGTCATCCACACCCCGCCCGAACGGCTTCCCGAGGTCGTCGCCGAGTTCCACCGCGCGCTCGCGCCCGGCGGGCACCTGCTGCTGTTCTTCTACGCCCACACCGACGCGTCGCAGCTCGCCTGGCCGTTCGACCACAAGGTCGCGCCCGCCTACCGGCTGTCGATCGACCGCGTCGCGGCGCTGCTGGCCGACGCCGGATTCACGGAGACGGCCAGGCTCGTCGAGCAGCCCGGCGAGGACAGCCTCCGCGGCTTCGAGCACGCCCACGTCCTGGTCCGCAAGCCCGCCTGACCGCGGCCGCTAGCCGATGAGCGCCCCGGCCCCCAGCAGCGCCTTGAGGTCCGCCGACAGCTCGACCGAGGGGCGGACGCGCCACTCGTCGCCGAGGGCGAGCATGGTCGTCTTGGGCCCGTTGGCGAGCTGGACGCGGACCTGCGCCTCGCCGCGGTGGGTGCGGAAGGTGTCCGAGAGCTTCTCGATGAGCTGCTGGTTGACCGCGGCGGTGCGCAGCGCGAGCGTGATCGGCGCCGAGTTCGCCTCGGGCCCCGAGGAGGTGTCGAGCACCGCCAGGTCCTGGGCGATGAGCTGCGCGGTGCCGTCGCGGCGGTCGAGCTTGCCCTTGACGCAGCAGACGAGGTCGTCGGCCAGCGAATCGGAGACGAGCTCGTAGGTGTTGGGGAAGAACCGCACCTCGATCGAGCCGGCCAGGTCCTCCAGCGTGGCCGAGGCCCACAGCTTGCCCTGCTTGGTGACGCGCTTGGCCACGTTCTGGAGGATGCCGGCGACGCGGACGTTCGCGCCGTCGGGCAGCTCCTCGCCGTGCAGGGCCGCGACGGGCCGGTCGGCGTTCGCCGACAGGAGCCGCTCGAAGCCGTTGAGCGGGTGGTCGGAGACGTAGAGCCCCAGCATCTCCCGCTCCAGCGCGAGCTTGTCGCGCCGCTCCCACTCCTCGTCGGAGATGGTCAGGTCGACGCCGAGGGTGTCGGTGGTCTCGGCCATGCCGCCGAACAGGTCGAACTGGCCGCGGGCCTCCTCCTTCTTGATCGACACCATCGCGTCGATGGCCTTCTCGTGGACCTCGGCCAGGCCGCGGCGGGCGTGCCCGAGGGAGTCGAACGCGCCCGCCTTGATGAGCGACTCGACGGTGCGCTTGTTGCACACCGGGGCGGGCACCTTCTGGAGGAAGTCCTTGAAGTCGGTGAAGGCGCCCTTCTCCTCGCGGGCCTCGATGATGCCCGCGACGACGTTGGCGCCGACGTTGCGCACCGCGCCCATGCCGAAGCGGATGTCCTTGCCGACCGGGTGGAAGACGTGGCGGGAGTCGTTGACGTCCGGGGGCATGACGGTGATGCCCATCCTGCGGCACTCGGAGAGGTAGACCGCGGCCTTGTCCTTGGAGTCGCCGACGCTGGTGAGCAGCGCGGCCATGTACTCGGCGGGGTAGTTGGCCTTCAAGTAGGCCGTCCAGTACCCGACGAGGGCGTAGCCGGCGGCGTGGGACTTGTTGAACGCGTACCCGGCGAAGGGCAGCATGATGTCCCACAGCGTCTTGATGGCCTCCTTGGAGTAGCCGTTGGACTGCATGCCGCCCTCGAAGTCGGCGTACATCTTCTCCAGGACGTCGACCTTCTTCTTGCCCATGGCCTTGCGGAGCACGTCGGCCTGGCCCATCGTGAAGCCCGCGAGCTTCTGGGCGATGCGCATGATCTGCTCCTGGTAGACGATCAGGCCGTACGTCTCTGCCAGGATGTCCTCGAGCGCGTCGGCGAGCTCGGGGTGGATCGGCGTGATCTCCTGGCGCTTGTTCTTGCGGTCGGCGTAGTTGTTGTGCGAGTTCGCCGCCATCGGGCCCGGCCGGTACAGGGCGTTGACGGCGATGATGTCGTTGAACTCGGTCGGCTGCATGCGTTTGAGCAGCTCGCGCATGGCCGCGCCGTCGAGCTGGAACACGCCGAGGCTGTCGCCGCGGGCGAGCAGCTCGTACGCCTTCGGGTCGTCGGTGGTGAGCGTGTCGAGGTCGAGTTCGATGCCGCGGTTGGCCTTGATCGCCTCGATGGCGTCGCCGATGACGGTGAGGTTGCGCAGGCCCAGGAAGTCCATCTTCAGCAGGCCGATGTCCTCGCAGGAGGGATAGTCCCACCCGGTGATGATCGAACCGTCCGGCCTGGCCCACATGGGGATGCAGTCCACGAGCGGCTGCGAGGAGAGGATGACCGCGCAGGCGTGGACGCCGGCGTTGCGGATCAGGCCCTCCAGGCCGAGCGCTGTGTCGAAGATCTGGCGGACCTCGCCGTCGTTCTCGATGAGGCTTCGGACCTCGGCGGCCTCCTTGTACCGCTCGTGCGTGGGGTCCATGATCCCGGCGAGGGGGATGTCGGTGGCGGCCACGGGCGGCGGCAGGGCCTTGGTGATGCGCTCGGCGATGGAGAAGCCCGGCTGGCCGTGGTGGACGCGGGCGGCGTCCTTGAGGGCGGCCTTGGTCTTGATGGTGCCGAAGGTGATGACCTGGGCCACGAACTCGGAGCCGTACTTCTCAGTGGCGTAGGTGATCATCTCGCCGCGCCGCCGGTCGTCGAAGTCGATGTCGATGTCGGGCATGGAGACGCGCTCGGGGTTGAGGAAGCGCTCGAACAGCAGGTCGTAGTGAATGGGGTCGATGTTGGTGATCTTGAGGGCGTAGGCGACCAGCGAGCCGGCCGCCGACCCTCGCCCGGGGCCGACGTAGATGCCGATGGAGCGGGCGTGGGAGATGAGGTCGGCGACGACGAGGAAGTACGAGGGGTACCCGGCGTTGATGATGACGTCGAGTTCGAGCGCGGCGCGCTCGCGGTACTCGGCGGGGACCTCGCCGCCGCCGAAGCGCTGCCTCAGGCCTTCGTCGACCAGGTGGCGCAGCCACGAGCCCTGGTCGTGGCCCTCGGGGACCTCGATGACGGGCATGCGGTCCTGGGCGGCGAAGATCTCGTCGTAGCCCTCGACCTTCTCGGCCACGAGGAGGGTGTTGGCGCAGCCCTCTTGCCACAGCTCGTCGCTGCGCACCGCGTACATCTGCTCGGCCGAGCGCAGGAAGTAGCCTTCGCCGTCGAATTTGAAGCGCTTGGGGTCGTCGAGCGTCGATCCCGACTGGACGCACAGGAGCGCGGCGTGGGTGTCCTTCTGCTCCTCGGTGACGAAGTGGGAGTCGTTGGTGACCAGCGGCGGCAGGCCCATCTTCCGGCCCAGTTCGTACAGCTCGTCCTTGACGCGCTGCTCGATGGCGTTGCCGTGGTCCATGATCTCGAGGAAGTAGTTGTCGGCGCCGAAGATGTCGCGGTAGTCGCTCGCGGCCTGGTAGGCCGCTTCGGTCTGGCCGAGGCGCAGGCGGGTCTGGACTTCGCCGGAGGGGCAGCCGGTGGTGGCGACGATGCCGTCGGCGTGCTGGGAGATGAGCTCGCGGTCCATGCGGGGCTTGTAGTAGTAGCCCTCGAAGGAGGCGACGCTGGAGAGGCGGAAGAGGTTGCGGGCGCCCGCGGAGTTCTTGGCGACCATGGTCATGTGCGTGTAGGAGCCGGCGCCGGAGAGGTCGTCGCCGCGCTGGCTGGGCTCGCCCCAGAAGACGGGCTTCTTGTGGAAGCGGTCGTGCGGGGCCAGGTAGGCCTCGATGCCGAGGATGGGTTTGACGCCGCTCTTCTTGGCCGCCTGGTAGAAGGCGTAGCCGCCGTACATGTTGCCGTGGTCGGTCATGGCGATGGCGGGCTGGCCGAGCCGTTCGGCCTCGGTGAACAGGGGCCCCAGTTTCGCTGCTCCGTCGAGCATCGAGTACTCGGTGTGCACGTGGAGATGGACGAACTGCTTCGACACGAGATGATCCTCCTTGGCGCAGCCCCCATGCCGCGGATCACCGGCTTCGCGTGGCCGGCGGGCCGTGGAATGGCGCTGCTCCCAGCTCTATTCGACACCCGACCACCGACAGCGCGCCGGGCGAAGGCGCCGCCGGTGTCTTCAGGCCCCCCAGCCTAGTCCCTGCGATCGCGGCGGCGCGCCGACTCGTGGGGGCGAATGCCGTCCGCCTCAATGCCGCCGGGCGGCCCGCGGCGGCCGCTCGCACAGCGCCGCAGTTTCGCCGCAATAGCCGTATAGAACGTGAACGACTCGCTTCTCCCATGAAGTTATCCACAGGGCGCATCAGGTTATCCACAGGCGGAAAATTCATTCTTGCCATCTGTTGACACCGGCCGGACACTTGTGCCATGAACATGACAGAGACCAAAATCAACATCAAAGGCCCCGCCGATCTCGCCGCCACCGTCCCGCTGCTCCTGGGGTTCCATCCGGAGCACAGCCTGGTGGTGGTCGGGCTCGGCGGCTTCGACCTCAAGTGCACGTTCCGGGTCGACCTGCCCGGCTCGGCCGACCACATCGAGCATCTGCGGGATCTCACCGGCCAGTTGTGCCGCAACGAATGCGACAGGTGCATCCTCATCGCCTACGGCGAGCGGGAGGTGGCCGAGGCCGCGCTCGCACGCGCCTTCCAGCGGCTCGACGCCGCGGGCATCGCGTCGATCGACCGGCTCCGCATCACCGGGGGCCGCTGGTTCAGCCTCGACTGCGAGCGGGACTGCTGCCCGCCGGAGGGCCGGCCGGTGCCGCAGACCTCCCCCGCCTCCTGCGAGGTCGCCGTCTCCGGCGGCTACGCCCTTCCCGACCGCTCGGCCGTGGCCGCCCAGCTCGATCCCGTCGAGCCCGGCCGCCGCGCCGCCGTGGCCGAGGCGGTGGACAAGGCGCTGCTGGCGGACACCGGGCTCGACTGGGCCGAGCACCGCAGCCGCGACATGCGGGCCGTCGAGCGGTGGATGGACTCGCCCGAGCTCCCCGGCGTCGAGGGCGTCGCCGTCCTCGGCCTCGCGCTGGGCGATCTCGACGTCCGCGACCACGCGATCGGCCGCATCGACTCCGGCGGCTTCGAGGGGAACCGCGTCGATCTGTGGGTCTGGCTGGTCCGCCACCTCGACGAGGATCTGGTCGCCCCGGCCGCGACGCTCGCGGGCTTCGCGGCCTACCGGTTCGGCAACGGCGTCTTGGCGCTCGAAGCGCTCGAGCTGGCGCTGCGCTCGCGGCCGAGCTACCGGTTGGCGCGGATGCTGATGGCCGCGCTCCAGGCCGGAATCCCGCCGGGATCACTGGCCGGAATCGGCGGCGGGAAAGCGGGCGGGCTCCTCGATGGCTAGGCTTGAGGCATGGGAGTCACCCCCGTTGAGGGCAGTGGTCACTCCGGTTCGAGCGGTCGGCGACGGAAGAACGGCTACGCGGCGCTCTTCCTCGTCGGCGGCAGGGCCAGGAGATTCGCCGGCACCGCCAAGAGCGAACTGGTCGTTGACGGCACCACCATTCTCGAGCGGATGCTCGCCGCCTGCGCCGACGCCGAGCGCCGCGTGGTGGTCGGCGCGCGCCCGGCGATGGCCGCCCCGCTGCCGGTCGGCGTGGCCGCCGCGCTGGAGGACCCGCCGGGGTCGGGGCCCGCCCGGGCGGTGGCGGCGGGGCTCCAGGAGGTGCCCGCCGAGTACGAGCGGGTGGTGATCCTGCCGGGCGACCTGCCGTTCCTGTGCCCCGAGGCGGTGCGCCTGCTGCTGCGCCGGGCCGAGGAGGCCGGGAAGCACGCGGGCGCGGTGTACTGCGACGACGCCGGGCGGCGGCAGTGGCTCTGCGGAGCCTGGCCGCTCGAAGCGGTGCGGGTGAACGCCGCGAAGGCGGCGCCGGGCGACGCGGCGAGGGTCCTGTTCAACGGGCTCGACGTGGAAGGGGTGTACTGGGAGCAGGCCGGGCCGCCGCCGTGGTTCGACTGCGACACCCCCGAGGACCTCCAGCAGGCCCGGGACTGGGCGGAGCGTTTGCAGTCGAGCGGCTGAGCGAGACCGCGCCCCGAGGTCGTCTCGGCCGCGGCGCGGTCCGCTCCGCGGTCAGATGAGACCGTACTCGCTCACGAGCACTCCGGTGCGCCACACCGTCAGGGCCGCCAGCAGCCCCAGGATGACGATGAAGCCCACCCAGTGCAGCACCCGCCGCTGCGCCCTCGGGGTGAAGGCCAGCACCGCGCCGCACATGAGCCCGCCGACCAGGCCGCCCAGGTGGCCGGTGATCGAGATGGAGGGCACCACGAACGTCAGCGCCAGGTTCAGTGCGAGGAGGACGAATATCCCGGTGTTGTCGCGGCTCAGGTGCCGGTTCACGAGGATCAGCGCGCCGAACAGGCCGTAGATGGAGCCCGAGGCGCCCGCCGACCAGACTTCGGGGGAGGCGAACAGGTACGTCGCCACACTGCCGGCCAGGCCCGAGATGAGGTACACCGAGAGGAACCGCAGTGACCCGAGGTCCCGCTCCAGGACCCGGCCCAGAATCCACAGCACCACCATGTTGAACAGGAGGTGGATGACCCCGTAGTGCATGAAGGTGGAGGTCAGCAGCCGGTACTCGCCGCCGTTGGCGACGGTGGGGAAAAGGTGGACGCTTCCCAGCAGCTCCACCGGGGCCACGCCCGGCCGTGAGTACTGCGCCAGCGCGAGGTGGAGTTCGGTCACCGCGCCGCCGACCGCGCCCATGCCGCCGATGACGAGCGAGAGCACGAACATGGCGACGTTGACGCCGATCAGGGTCTTCGTGACCGTGCCCGCCGCTCCGGCGGTGGACCCGCCGAAGGCCGAGCGGGGCCGGCGCACGGTGCGCCGGCCCTGAGCGACGCAGTCGGGGCATTGGAACCCGACGGGCGCGTCGATGCGACAGTCGGCGCAGATCGGCTTGTCGCAGCGAACGCACCGCAGATAGGTCTCGCGATTCCGGTGGCGATAGCAGACCGGGGCCGACTGCTGATCGCTCATCTACTTCTCGATGCTCACACTCTTGATGACGATGTCCTCGACGGGGCGGTCCATCGGGCCGGTGGCGGTCTTGCCGATCTTGTCGACCACGGCCTTGGAGTCCTCGTCGGCGACGGTGCCGAAGATGGTGTGGCGGCCGTTGAGGTGCGGCGTGGGCGAGACGGTGATGAAGAACTGCGAGCCGTTGGTGCCGGGCCCGGCGTTCGCCATGGCCAGCAGGTAGGGCTGCCCGAAGTGCAGGTCGGGGTGGAACTCGTCGGCGAACTGGAAGCCGGGGCCGCCGCGGCCGGTGCCGGTCGGGTCGCCGCCCTGGATCATGAAGCCGGAGATGACGCGGTGGAAGATGACCCCGTCGTAGTACGGTCCCGACCCGGCCTGGCCGGTCTTGGGGTCGGTGTATTCCTTGGTCCCCTCGGCGAGGCCGACGAAGTTCGCGACCGTCTTGGGCGCGTGGTTGTCGAACAGGTCGATCTTGATGTCGCCGACGTTGGTCTTCAGAGTCGCCTTTGTCATGGCGTCAATGGTGCCAGACGCGTTAGGTTGGTCCAACTTTCTCCCCCGTTTCGCGCGACGGGTGTCGCCGGGCGGTGCAACATGAGATCACGAGCACCTAGAGGAGGGCTATCACGATGGGTTTCAGCCGGAACACCATAACTCCCGGCCAGGAAGTCAAGGACAACCTCGCCCAAGGCGCGGTCTGCTTCAGGAACGCCGGCGCCGCCGCCGCGCGGGGGACGCGCGAGGCCGCGACGCCGAGGGTCAACGTCATGTTGGCGAAGGTCGGCCTGCGCAAGCAGCGCCCCCGCCGGTGGCCGTGGGTGGTCGGGGCGATCGGCGCCGGACTCGCCGCGGGCGGCGCCGCCGCGTACGTGTGGTACCGCCGGCGCACCGAGACGATCGGCGAGTCCTTGCTGGCCGATGAGCTGCTCGAAGACGCGGAGCGGAGCCCTCGCATCACCGACGAGGCGATCAACGAGGAACTGATCGAGAACGTGCGTCGCTGAGCGCCCGCGTGCTGTTCGAGCGTCGCGGCGCCCGTGTCCCGGTCGGCGGAGGCCGTCGGCCGGAGGTGTTCTCGGAGCCGCATCGAATCTGCGGAGAAGTTGAACGCCGGACCGGTGCCTCGCCCCGGGGGGGAGTGGGCGAGTTCACCGATCCGGCGCCAATGGGGGCGGGAATTCAGCCTTCCGCGCGGCTCGCGCCGCGACCACGAGACCGATTCTCGCGCCCCGTTCGCCCAATGTGAAGGGCTTCCCGGTGGCGGTTATACGCCATGTCGCATAACCGCCATCCATTGTCGACGCGAAGTGTCGAAATGAATACGAACCGTAGTCGCTTTGCGCGTCGGTCGCCCCCGCCGAACCCGCGCACTGCGCCCGACGCGGACGGCGTCGGCCGGTTTCCAGAACGACGAGCGCCCGCGGCGCCGCCCCTCATCGGGGACGGCGCCGCGGGCGCTCGTCGTCGGCATGGCGCGAGGGCCCGACAAGCCCGCGGCGGTGCCGCGGGCCGTGGTCACCGGCGGTGCGCCTGCGGCCGTCGGACCGGGCTTCGCGGCCGGTGGTCTGAGAGACTGCTCGCCACGGGGCCAGGGCTACGGCTCGGAAAGCCGCTCGCCTCAGGGCCAGTGCGGCGTTCCCGAGAACCGCTCGCGGCGGAATCGGTGCAGCGAACGGCTCGCCTCGTCGGGCCTCGGCCCGGCCGGGCCGAGGTCCGACCGGTCCCGCCGGACGGTTCAGCCCCGGGTCGTCTCGACGGCCTTCGCCAGGCGGCGCACGCCCTCGTCGATCCGGTCGGCCTGCACGGCGGAGTAGGCCAGGCGCAGGCAGGACTCCCCGCCGTCGACCACGAAGTCGGTGCCCTTGACGACCTGCACGCCCTCCTCGGCGGCGGCCGCGGCGACCTTGGCGCAGTCGACCCCCTCGCCCAGGTCCACCCACAGGAAGTAGCCGCCGTCGGGCACCACGAACCGGGCGTTCGGCAGGTGCGCGCGCAGCGAGGCCGACAGCTGGTCCACGCGCTCCTCCAGCGCCGCCTTCACCGTGGCGATGGACCGGTCCAGTGCCCCGCTCTGCGCGAACTGGTGGATCGTCGCCTGCGCGAACATGTTCGGCGCGATGTAGGTGTTCGTGGCGGCCTTGGCGATCCGGCCGATGAGGTCGGCCGGGCCGACCAGGTAGCCGGTGCGCAGCCCCGGGCACACGGTCTTGGAGAACGAGGAGGCGTAGACCACGCGGCCCGCGCCGTCCTTCGTCAGACCGGTCTCGGAGAGCATGGTCGGGAACTGCTCGCCCCGGAAGCGGATGTCCAGGTACGGGTCGTCCTCGAAGATCGTGAAGTCGTACTCGTCGGCGAGCGCGAGCAGCCGGCGCCGCTTCTCGCCCGAGAGCGTCACGCCGGCCGGGTTCTGGAAGTTCGGGATGATGTGCGCCAGGCTCGGCCGCACCCCGCCCTTGAGGACGCCTTCGAGCTCGTCGACGTCGAGGCCGTCGGCCTGCACGGTCACCGGGTGCAGCTCGCCGCGCCGCTGGCGCAGGCCCAGCAGGGTCCGGTCGTAGGTCGGCCGCTCGACGATGACGGGCGATCCGGCCTCCACCAGGTCGTCGAACAGGAACGCGTCGGCCTGCATCGAGCCGTTGGTGACGAGCACGTTCTCCGGCTCGACCTCGTGCTTGGCGGCGATCCACTCGCGCAGCGGCGGGTAGCCGACGGAGGTGCCGTAGCCGGTGACCCGGGCGGGGTCCGTGTCGATCGCGGCGGCGGCGGCGGCCTTGAGGCCCTCGGTGTCGACGATGTCGAGCGACGGAGCGCCCCTGGAGAATGAGATGACGTCGGTGTTCGGCATGCCCACCAGCGTATGCGTCCGCCCCGGGGACCGTCGAGCGGCATGTGCCCGCCGCCGGGCGCGCGGCGGGGCGCGCGGCGGGGCGCGCGGCGGCCCCGGCTGCGTCCGGGCGCGCGAGACGCTACCGTGCTGTAGTGGGGCGCCTTTGGGCCTCAGCGGGTTCGCCGCGGCTCACCGGTTCCGCACCCGACGCCGATCAGCAGGAGGATGACGATGACGCTCGACCGTCCGCAGGCCCCGTGGCCGTACGACTTCCTTCCCCAGGTTCCATCGTTCGAGGTGACGTCGGCCGACATCGCCGACGGCGAGACGCTCCCCGAGGCCCAGGTCGCCGGCCGGGACGTCTCGCCCCAGTTGTCCTGGGCGGGCTTCCCCGAGGAGACCGCCGCCTTCGCGGTGACGTGCTTCGACCCCGACGCGCCCACCGGTTCGGGCTGGTGGCACTGGATGATGCTCGACCTCGACCCGTCGGTCACCGAGCTGGCCGGCGGCGCCGATCTCGACCCGCCCGCGGGCGTGGTGCAGCTGCGCAGCGATTCGGGCAAGGTCGGCTTCGCGGGCGCGGCCCCGCCGCCGGGGGACTACCCGCACCGCTACATCTTCGCCGTCCACGCCCTGAAGCAGAAGGTGGGCGTGCCCTCCGACGCGTCGATGGCGGTGGGCGCCTTCAACATCACTTTCAACGTCCTGGCCCGGGGCATGATCACGCCGGTGTACCGCAATGCCTGAGGCCGTCATCCTGGCCGCGGCGCGCACCCCGCTCGGCAGGCGCGGCGGCGGGCTCTCCGGGGTCCACGCCGTCGACCTGGCCGCGCACGCGCTGAACGCGGCGCTGGAGCGCTCGGGGCTGGAGCCGGACGCGGTCGACGACGTCATGCTCGGCTGCGTCTCCCAGGTCGGGGAGCAGTCGTGGAACGTCGCGCGCAACGCGGTCCTGGCGGCCGGGTGGCCCGAGTCGGTCCCCGGCACCACGATCGACCGGCAGTGCGGATCGAGCCAGCAGGCGATCGCCAACGCCGCGGCCGCGGTGCTGGCCGGGCACGCCGACGTCGTCGTCGCGGGCGGGGTGGAGTCGATGTCGCGGGTGCCGATGGGCGCGAACGTCGGCTCGGACGCCGGGGAGCCGTACGGTCCGGCCGTGCGCGAGCGCTACGGCGACCGCGTCGACGCCGCCGCGCCGGTGCCGTTCAACCAGGGCGTCGCCGCGGAGCTGGTGGCCGAGCGCTACGGGGTGGGCCGGGAGGCGATGGACGCGTTCGCGCTGTCCAGCCATGAGAAGGCCGCCGCGGCGGCCGATGCGGGCGCGTTCGCTTCGGAGATCGCGCCGGTGGCGGGCGTCACGGCCGACGAGGGCATCCGGCGCGACACGAGCGCGGAGAAGCTGGCGGGGCTGAAGCCGGTGTTCAGGGCGGACGGTTCGGTGACGGCGGGGTCGTCGTCGCAGATCTCGGACGGGGCGGCGGCGCTGGTGGTCACCACCGACGAGCACGCCCGCAGGCTGGGGGTGCGGCCGCTGGCGCGGATCGCGGCCTCGGCGGTGGTCGGCGCGGACCCGGTGATGATGCTGGACGGGCCGATCCCGGCGACGGCGAGGATACTGCGCAGGGCCGGGCTGGATCTCGACGAGATCGACGTGTTCGAGGTCAACGAGGCGTTCGCGTCGATCCCGTTGGCGTGGCTGAGCGAGACCGGCGCCGACGAGGAGCGGATGAATCCGCGCGGCGGCGCGATAGCGCTGGGCCACCCGCTGGGCGCGTCGGGCGCGCGGCTGGCGACCACGATGCTGCACTACATGCGCGACGTCGGCGCGAGGCGGGGCCTCCAGACGATGTGCGAAGGGGGCGGCATGGCCAACGCGACGGTGTTCGAACTCCTCTGAGCGCCCGGCGCCGAGGCGGTGCGTCCACCGACGGGAGTCAGGAGCTTATAGGTTATAGGCCGCAGAGGCCATAGCCTATAAGCTCGGAACCCCGCTGCGGGTCATCGCCACTTGGAGAGGACCAGCAGCGCCGCGACCATGGCCGAGAAGCCGACCGCGAGGTTCCAGTACCCCCAGGCGGCGACCGGGTAGGCCATGCCCGACAGATAGAACAGCGTCAGCCACCCGATGCCGATCACGATGAGCGCGACGGCGGTGATCGGGACCCACATCGGGCTGGGCTCGTAGCTCTCGCCGCTCTGTGAGCTCTTCCCCGAAGGGTTCGAGTAGACCTTCTTCTTACGCACGCGTGACTTCGGCATCGGCGGTTCTCCAATTGAGGGACATATCCGAAGTTCAGGGTACCGCCCGTGCCTGCGATGTCCACGCCCCAGCCCGGTCGGGAGCGTTCCCGCGCCCGCGCTCGGGCCGGGGCGGGCCGCCGCCGGGCGGGATGCGGCTGGTCACCGAGGGTCGCCGCCTGTGGTTCCGGGCACACGCGGCGCGGGAGCGGCGACGAGACGGCGCCGTCCGGTCCCCGGCGCACGGGGCGCGGAAGGCGACGGCCGCCCGGCCTTCGCCCTCCGGCGCCGGAGGGACCGGGGCCCTTGGGAGGAACTGGAACCGCACTCGTAATCTCGTCTGAGCGACGGTTCGCGCCGCGGCCCCGCGAGCGGGAGGCCGGCGCGCCGCCGGAGGCTCCGGCCCGAGCAGGCGAGTCGCGGTGCTCGGTCCCCCTCCGCTTGCCCATTCGGGCGATACTTGAAGCTGAGACGTCACCTTAGGATGGCGTGGGGCGTTAAGGTTGCGACACCATCCCCCAACGAGCCGATCATGTGATCTGACGGAGGCGATGTTCCCAGGTGAACGAGCAGGACTGGTCGCCCTTCGGGGAAGAGCCCCCTTCCCCGCCGCGGCCCACCCCGAGCCCGGGCCGGGCCAGTGTGCCCCCGCCCGGACCTGCGTCGCGCCCTTCGCCCCACCCGCAGCCGCATCCGCCGCACGACCAGACCGCGCCGCTGCGCCCGCCCTCGGCCGCCAAGCGGAAAGAGCCGCCGGACCTCATCCCCGCGCCCGACGCCACCGCGATCCTCCCCCAGATCCCGAACGACCCCCTCCCCGCGCCCGACGGCGCCGACTCCGCCACCCGCAAGAAGCAGAGCGTCAAGCGCCACCGCAACGGCGAGAGCGCCGGCAAGACCCGCCGCACCGTCCGCAGCGTTGGCGAGGTCCTCATCACCTTCGGCGTCATCGTGCTGCTCTACGCCGCCTACGAGATCTTCGGCGTCAGCGCCGAGATCAACAGCCACCAGGAAGACCTCGCCAGCGAGCTCGACGTCATCTGGCAGGACAGCGAGGACGACGAGGGCGTCGACGGCGCCCCCGTCCCCGAGCTCGGCGACGCCTTCGCCCGCATGTGGGCGCCCGACATCCGCCCCGAGTCCTGGACCCTCGTCGAGGGCACCGAGCTGTCCGACATCGAGTACGCGCCCGGCCGCTACCTGGAGGGCGCCTACCCCGGCGACCAGGGCAACTTCACCCTGGCGGGCCACAACGTGCCCGCGATCTTCCAGAAGATCCGCGATCTCGAACCCGGCGACAAGGTCGTCATCGAGACCAAGGAGAACTTCTACGTCTACGAGGTCCAGGAGTACGAGGTCGTCGACGAGACCCAGGTCGAGATCACGGCCCCCGTCCCCGGCGAGCCGGGCGCCGAGCCGGGCGACGAGGACTACTGGCTGACCCTGTTCACCTGCCACCCCTTGTGGGACAACTACGAACGGTACGTCGTCTACTCCCAGCTCGTGGAGACCTACGAACGCGACCCGAACGGCGAACTGCCCGACGAAGCGATCGACGTGGAGGCCTGACGTGTACGGATGGATCTGGAACCGCCTCCCGCTGGGCCTGCCGGGCAAGCTCGTCGGCTCCCTGGCGCTGGCCGCGGGCGTCTTCGCCCTGCTGTGGTTCGTGGCCTTCCCGGCGATCCGGCCCATGATGCCGTGGAGCAACGTCGACGTCGGCGGCACCACCGTCGAGAACGAGGAGGGCGGCGATGACGACCCCACAGACGGACCCACCTGTACGCCCGGTGTCGACTGCCAGCACACCGGCTTCTCCCCCGAGGACTACCAGACCGCGACGCCTCCCGCGGACGCCGAGGACCAGGAGGGCGATGGGTAGCGTCCTCGTCGTCGACTTCCGCGATTCCTTCGTCCACACCATCGTCAGCTACCTACGCGCCCTCGGCGCCCGCGTCGAGGTCCGCCGCTGCGACGAGATCACCGTCGCCGACGCCGAGGCCCTGCGCCCCGGCGGCATCCTGCTCTCGCCCGGCCCCGGGCGGCCCGACGAGGCCGAGCTCGGCCACGCCCTGCTCGACCGCTTCGCCGCCTCGCTCCCGATGCTCGGGGTGTGCCTGGGCCACCAGGTCATCGCCGAGCACTGGGGGGCGACCGTCTCGCGCGCGCCCGAGCTGCGCCACGGCGAGACCTCCCCGATCCACCACGACGGCCTCGGCCTGTTCGCCGGCTGCGCGAACCCGCTGACCGCCACCCGATACCACTCGCTGGCGGTCGAGCCTGATACCGTCGCCCCTCCGCTGGCGATCGCCGCCACCACCGAGGACGGCGTCGTCATGGCGCTGCGCCACCGGGACCTCGACGTCGAAGGGGTGCAGTTCCACCCTGAGTCGATCCTCACCGACGACGGCAGCGCCCTGCTGGGCAACTGGCTCCACCGCCTGCCGGAGTCGGCGCGGCAGACCACATAGGAAACTGCCGTCGCCTAAGCTGAGACGGCACCGACCACTCGCCGCAGGCATCTCACGGCACGCAAGGAACGCATTGACTCGTCAGGACTGGAATCCTCCGACCCGGCACCGGCCGCGCGGCGGACCGGTCCTCGCCGGAATCCTGCTGCTCCCGGTCAGCGCCTCGCAGCTCTTCCTCGGCTACGTCGCCGCGGGCGGGGAGCCCTTCGGCTTCTCGGGGGGCGTCCACTGGTACCGGGCCGACAACGCCGCCTGGGGCTGGGCCAACCTCGCCGTGGGCCTGCTCGGGATCGTCGCCGCGCTCGCGCTGCTCGGCGCGGGCCGCCGCCTCGGCCGCCTGCGCGGGAAGCGGGCGCTGACGCTGCTGGTCGCGGTCGTCTCGGCCGTGAACCAGTGCTTCCTCGTCCCGAGGTATCCACTGTGGTCGGCTCTGGTGATCGTCCTCGACGTCTTCATCGTCTGGGCCGTCACGACGCAGACCGGCTGGGGCGAGGACGACTCCGAGGGCGCGGACGACGGAATCGTCCGTTTAGGCGCGCCCGCCGCCCCCGCCTGGCACCGTGGTGTGCATGGGCCGTCGATCCTTCAAGGCCGCGGCGAAGCGGTTCCTCTCCGAGAACCGGCTGGACGACGCCGCGGCGCTGACCTACTACTCGGTGCTGTCCCTCTTCCCCGCCATCCTGGTCGGCACCTCGCTCATCGGCATGCTCGACGCGAACGCCACCCGGGAGCTGCTGAACGGCATCGAGGACGTGGCCCCGGCCGACGCCATGTCCATCATCGAGAACGCGGTCACCGGCCTCCAGACCAACCCGGCGGCGGCGGGCGTCATGGCCCTGGTCGGCCTCGCCGCCGCGCTGTGGGCCGCCTCGAACTACATCGCGGCGTTCTCACGGGCGCTCAACGAGGTCAACGGCACCGGTGAGACCCGCCGGTGGTGGACGGTGCTGATCGTGCGGGTCGTGCTGACGGTCGTCGTCGGCGTCCTGACCGCGGCGTGCGCGCTCGTGGCCGCCACCGGCGGCGGCGTGGCCGCCGCGATCGGGGAGGCGGTCGGCGCGGGAGGCGCCGCCGTCACCGTCTGGCAGTGGGTGAAGTGGCCGATCATCCTCGTGCTGGTCTGCGTGATCATCGCCCTGCTGTACTGGCTGGCCCCGGCGCGGCGCGCAACGTTCCGCCTGCGCGCCCCCGGCGCGGTCCTGGCGGTGGTCCTGTGGGTCGTCGCCTCGGCCGCGTTCGGCCTGTACGTGGCGAACTTCGGCAACTACGACAAGACCTACGGCACCCTCGGCGGCCTCATCGTCTTCCTGGTGTGGCTGTGGATCACCAACGCGGTGCTGCTGTTCGGCTCGGAGTACAACGTCTCGGGGCTCGGCGGCCCGGAGCGGGACGAAGCGCCCGCCGGCTGACCGCTCACTGCCCGTGCTTCGGCTGCACCAGCCCCGACTCGTAGGCGAAGACCACCAGCCCGGCGCGGTCCCTGACGGCGAGCTTCATCATCGCCCGGTGGACGTGCGTCTTGGCCGTGGCCGGGCTGATGAACAGCCGCTCGGCGATCTCGGCGTTGGTCAGGCCCCGCGCCACCAGCGCGACGATCTCCGTCTCGCGGCCGGTCAGGCCCTCGATCTTCCCGGCCAGGCGCGCCGGCGGGTGGGCCACGTACTCGGCCACGAGCTTCGCGGCGATCGCCGGGGACAGCAGCGTCTCGCCCGCGGCGGCGGCGCGGACGCAGCGCAGCAGCTCCTCGGGCTCGGTGTCCTTGACCAGGTACCCGGCAGCGCCCGCGCGCAGCGCGTCGAAGACGTAGGCGTCGAAGGAGTAGTTCGTGAGCATGACCACGCGCAGCTCGGACAGCTCGGCCCGCCCGGCGATCTCGCGGACGGCCTCGATGCCGTCGCCGCCGGGCATCTCGACGTCGAGGAGCGCGACGTCGGGCCGCCGGGACAGGGCGAGCGCGACGGCGGCGGGCCCGTCGGCGGCCTCGGCGACGACGGTCATGTCGTCCTCGGCGTCGATGAGGGCGCGGAAGCCGCCGCGCATGAGCGGCTGGTCGTCGGCCAGGAGGACGCGGATCAACGCAGCACCTCCCGCTCCGCCTCGGCCCCGGCCCTGGCGGGGAGCCGGACCCGCACCGCGAAGCCGTGCGCCTCGGGGCCGACGGCGAGCGAGCCGTCGAGCGAGTCGACGCGTTCGCGCATCCCGGTCAGGCCCCGGCCCGGCGTGAAGGCGTCGGCGCGGCCGTTGTCGACGACCGCGATGTCGAGCGAGTCGTCGAGGCGGCCGACGCGGACCTCCACGCGGTCGCCGTCGGAGTGGCGGACGGCGTTGGTGAGCGCCTCCTGCACGATCCGGTAGGCGGCGTGGTCGACCTCCGGGTCGATGTCGAGTCCTTCGACGTCGTCGCATCGCAGGTCGACCTCGAGCCCGAGGCCCTGGTAGCGCTCGGCGAGGTCCTTGACGCGGCCGAGGCGCAGACCGTCGTCGTCACGCAGCATCGTGAGCGTCTCCCGCAATTCCCTCGTAGCGTCCTTCGCGGCCTCCTCGACGGCCACGAGCGCCCCGGCGGGCTGCTCGCCGCGCTTGCGCGCCAAGTGGACGGCGACGCCGGCCTGGACGCGTATGACCGAGATCGAATGCGTGAGCGAGTCGTGCAGCTCCCGGGCGATGCGGACGCGCTCGTCGGCGGCCTTGCGCTTGACCGCCTCCTCCTTGGTCCGCTCGGCCTCTTCGATGTAGGCGTCGCGCTGGCGGCGCGACTCGCCGGAGATCATCGCCACGTGCAGCCAGCCGACGATGAGCAGGGTGTTCCGGATGACCTCGCCGGTGAGGGTCCGCTCGGCCGACCACCAGAAGCCGAAGGCGACGATCGCCGAGAGCGCGAGCACCGCGGTGACGGTCCAGGAGCGGTAGCCGACGTACATGGCCGTGGCGATGGCCACCAGGGCGGGCAGGACGGGGAGCAGGCCGAGGTCGAGGTGGGTGAGGACGACCATGGAGGCGATCGCCACGGTGACCACGGTGCGCGGGTAGGCGCGGCGGAAGACGAGCGCGACCGGCCCGATGCCGAGCAGCACCCACGCGTAGACCGGGAGGGAGTCGAAGGGCCCGAGCACGGCGAACAGCTCGGTGATCAGCATGAGTGCGATCCCGAGTGCGACGTCCTTCCGCCCGACGGGCAAGCGCTTCGACATCGCTCCATCCTAATCCGGGCCGTGTCCGGCGGCGTCGTACAGCGGTTCCAGGCCGGGCGTACCACCGGGGGCGTAGACGGGCGCGCGCATTGCGACGTTCGGCCGGGGCCGGAACGCCGCCGCGGGGACGACGACATTCGCGCCGCCGGAGGCGATGCTCGACTCAGGCACGGCAACCGGTGCCGCGAGACCACTTGAGGAGCCCGATGCGATGGCACCCACCATTCGACACGTCACCCCCGTCGACCCCCGCACCGCCGAAGGGCTCGTGGCCGAGGTCTACCGGCAGGCCGCGGCCGGGCTCGGCATCCCCGCGGGGCCGCCGTTCCTGATGCTCTCGCCCGCCCCCGAACTGCTCGCGCCGATGTGGGCGCTGCTGCGGGAGTCGCTGCTGGTGGGCGGGCCGGCCGAGCGCACCGCGAAGGAGGTGGTGGCGACCACGATCGCGGTCAAGAACGACTGCCGGTTCTGCGCCGACGCGCACACGGTCATGCTGCACGCCGCCGGGGAGCACGATCTGGCCGAGGCCGTCCGCGAGGGCCGGCCGCCGTCCGAGTACGCGGCGCTGGCGGCGTGGGCGGCCGCGCCGGGCCCGGAGGGGCCCTTCAGCGCCGATGCCGCGCCGCGGTTCATCGGGACCGCGCTGGTCTTCGAATTCATCACACGGCTGCTCAAGGTGCTGGCGCGCAACGTCTCGCCGCATCGGGCCACGGCCACGAAGCTCGGCCGCACGGTGGCGTCCCGGCAGGTCCGCGCCGCCGTGGCGGCGGACTTGGAGCCGGGGCTGAGCCTGGCGCTGCTCGAGCGTCGGGAGCCGTGGCTGGAGGAGCTGTGGCCGACGCTCGACCTCACCGTGCCCGCGTGGGCGGGCGACTCGCCGGTGGGGCGGGCCTATGCGCGGCTGCGGGCGGTGGCGACGTGCGGGCGCGGGCTGCTGAACGAGCACGCGGCGCAGAGCGTGGAGCGGAGCATCGCGCGGTCGGTGCGCCGGTGGGGGTCGCGCCCGGCGAGCGGGCCGGTCGAGATCGAGGGGATCGACGACCTGCCCGACCGCGCGGCGCTGGGCGCCCGGCTGGCGGCGTCGGCGGCGCTCGCCCCCGAGCTGATCGACGACGACGCGGTGGCGGTGTGGCGGGCGGGCTCGCTGTCCGACCACTGCACGGTGTTCGTCCTCGGGTACGCGGTGATGCACGCCGTGGACCTGTTGCAAACCAATCCGACCGAGATGAGGTCTCTCGATGCTTAAGTTCTTTCGGCTCTGGACGGGCCTGCTGCACGTCCTGATCGGGGTGCAGTTCTTCCTGGCGGGCTACGGCGCGCTGGGGACGGGCGACACGGCGGAGTCGTTCTCGCTGCACATCATGGGCGGACGGCTCATCGCCGCGGTGGCGCTGCTGGGCCTCGTGTTCGCGGCGCTGGCGCGCGCGGGCGGGAAGCTGGTGGGCCTGTCGGCGGGCGTGCTCGGCCTGGTGCTCTTGCAGTCGGTGATCGCCGTGGTCAGCGTCGGCGGGACGACGGTGGGGCAGATCATCTTCGGTCTGCACGCGATCAACGCGCTGATGATCATGGGCGTCGCCGAAGCGGCCGGTAAAGAGGCGAAGCGGGTCCTCCAGTCCCGCAAGGGCGCCGAGGAGGAGGCCGCCCCGGCGGCGGCCGCGGCCTAGTACGGGGGAACCAGGAGACGCGGCCCGCGGGACGGCACACCCGTCCCGCGGGCCGCCCCGTCCACCGCCCTCAGAGCACAGGGCGGCGTTCCCGAGTCCGCGGGCCTCCATGCGAGACTGGAGGACCGCATCGCGGCCCCAACCGAGCACCGGACCCGGGCCCCGCTCGCCACCGCCGCACCGGCCCCGCCGCCGCAAGGAGCCGCCGCAATGCCGAACGCCCCCGAGCCGCTCGCGTTCCGTCAGCGCGCGGCGTCGTACGTGCTGCGGCGAGCGCCCGAGCGCGGGGCGGTCGAAGTCCTGGTGATACTGCACGTCGACACCCCCGAGGCCGGAGTGCAGGTGCCCGGCGGCGGGGCGCTCCCCGGCGAGACGGTCGGCGAGGCCGCCGTGCGGGAGGCGCGCGAGGAGACCGGCGCGGCGGGCCTCGCCTTGGACGAGGCCGTGGGCAATGTCCTGGAGCGGCGGCCGCGGGGCGGCGAGGCGTTCCAGGTGTCGACCTACTGCCTGCTGTCCACAGCGGAGACCAGGGACGCTTGGGAGCACGAGGTGTCGAGCCATGACGACGACGGGGGCCTCCGTTTCCGGTGCGAGTTCCGTCCGGTCGACTCGGCCGGGATCGACTGGGGCATGGACCGGTTCCTGGCCCTCGCGGCGGAGCGCTTCGCCGCGGGCCGCGCCGCCCCCGGCGGACCGGGCCCCGGGGTTCGGATTGAGCCGGAACCGCTCCGAAAGTTTCGATGAAACCTGCCTTCAGGTTCCATCACGAAGCGCGTTTGGAATCGATGAATCTCGATAATTCTCGTTCGTTTCGCGTTATTTCCCATGAGTTATGCGGATATCACGGCTCTCGCGCGGCCGATAAATTATCGAAAAACTTCCGGAAATTATTGACATCCTTCCGAGCGGCACTCCATACTGTTCCCATCGACATACATCGACATATGTCGATCCTGGTCGCCTGGTGCGGCCCGGTTCTCCGGACGCCGACGTCACGGCGGCCGGTGGAAAAACCCGCTGCGCCGTACGGCGGCGGGCGGCCTCGCCCGGGCCGCCCGCAGGCCGTACCGCGCAGGCCGGCGCCCCCCGCCGGCCTTCACAAGGAGGATGACGTCCATGGACAACGCACGTGGCGGCGGCCTGTTCAGCCGCAGGAACATGCTGCTAGGCGGCGGCGCTCTGGCGCTCGGCAGCGCGGGGCTGATGGTGCCCGGCGCCGCCCAGGCCCAGCAGACCATCACCACCAACCAGGAGGGCACCCACGACGGGTACTACTACTCGTTCTGGACCGACACCCAGGGCGCGGCCTCGATGACCCTCGGCCCGGGAGGCAACTACAGCTCCCAGTGGAACGGGGTCAACAACTGGGTCGGCGGCAAGGGCTGGCGCAACGGCGGACGCCGGAACGTCGACTACAGCGGCAGCGTCAACCACGGCAGCAACGGCTACCTGGCGCTCTACGGCTGGACCGCGAACCCGCTGGTGGAGTACTACATCGTAGAGTCCCACGGCCCCTACAACCCCAGCAGCGGCGCCGACCACCGCGGCACGCTCAACATCGCCGGAAGCACGTACGACCTCCTCCACTCCATGCGGTACAACGCGCCCTCCGTCGAGGGCACGCAGACCTTCGCGCAGTACTGGAGCGTCCGCCGGAACCACCGCAGCAGCGGCACCATCGACACCGGCGCCCACTTCGACGCCTGGGCCCGCGCGGGCATGAACCTCGGCGCCTTCAACTACTACATGATCATGGCGACCGAGGGCTACCAGAGCAGCGGCAACTCCAACATCACCGTCGGCAGCACCGGCGGCGGAGGGGACGACGGCGGCGGCGACGACGGGGGCGGCGGCGCCTGCACGGTGGCGCTGAGCGCGGGCCAGCAGTGGAGCGACCGGTACAACCTCAGCTGCACCGTCTCCGGCAAGAGCAACTGGAGGGCCGTGATGAACGTGCCCTCCCCCGCCAAGATCATCGCGACGTGGAACTGCAGCGCCACCTGGCCCACCTCGCAGCAGATGATCGCGACGCCCAACGGCAACGGCAACACCTTCGGCGTCACCATTCAGCACAACGGCAACTGGAACTGGCCGTCGGTCTCCTGCAGCTGACGATCTGACCTTCCCACTCCGCGCCCGCGGCGCGGCGGCCCCCCGGCCGCCGCGCCGCGTCGCCGTCCACTGGGGCCTTCGCGAGTCTTGATCGGTTTCCGCGCCTGTGCCAGGATCGACGTCGAAAGCCCCTTCACCCCCCTTTGAAAGGACCTGCGCCGATGCGACGGGTGTCCCGGATGGTCAGTCCCCTCAACTCGCTCCTCCAACCCGCCTCGGCGCGCCAGTGCCGCGACGTCGACGCCGTGATCGACAAGACGATCCGGCAGGCCGAGGCCGACTCCGGCGGGACCGCCGCCGGCGACGAGGCGTTCATCGAGAACTACCGGCGCCTCTACCACGAGATCGCCGCGGTGCCGACCATCTCCGCCCTCGGCTGGTTCTCGGCCGTCGGCGAGCTGCGCAGCCGCCTCGCGAACCGCTTCCGCGTCCGCAGGCTGATCGCCGAGCACCCCGAGATCACCGACGAGCCCATCGAGCGGCCCGTCATCGTCACCGGCCTGCCGCGCACCGCCACCACCCTCGCCCACAAGATCCTCGCCCGCCCCGCAGGGCACCGGGCGCCGCGGATGTGGGAGCTCCAGGCCACCGACCGCGCCGACGCCGACCCGTCGGTCCGCAAGCGCCGCCGCAAGGTGGCGGCCCGCTCGGCCGCCTTCGGCCACGTCTTCTCCCCGGTGCTGCCGCAGATCCACGCCCTGGACGCCGAGGCCCCCGAGGAGTGCGTGTTCGCGCTGCCGCACGGCCGGTACTGGCTGGTCCGCTTCCGCATGCCCGGCTACCGCCGCCGGCTCGAGACGCACGACTACCTGCCCGACTACCAGTACCTCCGCCAAGTGCTCCAGGTCCTCCAGGCCGGGGGCCCGCGGCGACGCTGGGTCCTGAAGTCCCCCTACCACCTCGAATGCCTCGACACACTGCTCCAGGTCTTCCCGGACGCCAAGATCATGTGGACCCACCGCGACCCCATCACCGTCATGGGGTCCTGGTGCTCGCTCATGGAGACCGGCGTGGCCCTGTGCAACCGCGAGTACGATCCCCACCGGATCGGCCGGGACTGGCTCGAGATGCTCTCGCAGATGATCCACACCGGACGCGACACGCGGGCGAAGCTCTCCCGCGAGCGCGTCGTCGACGTCTCCTACCACCAGTTGACCGCCGACCCGTACGGGGAGCTGCCGGGCATCTTCGAGAAGCTCGAGATGGAGTGGACCGCCGAGGACGAGGCGAACCTCGGGACGGTCCTGGCCCGGCCGGGCATGCGGCGCGGCCACGAGTACAGCCTGGCGCATTACGGCCTCGATCCGACCATGGTCGACGACGCCTTCGGCGACTACGCCCGCATGGTCAACACGATGCGCTGAACCGGCCCGGGGGCGCACGTCGGCTAAGCTCGCCCGATGAGCGACCCCCAGGCTGCCGACGAGACGATGCCGGACGGCAAGCCCGAAGCGCCGCAACCGGAACCGGTGCGGAAACGCTGGTACCGCAACCGGGTGCTCCGGGCGTTCTCGTGGGCGGCGACCCTGGCGGTCTGCGGCTACGCGGCGGTCCGCCTGTTCGGGCTGGAGACCGGGTGGGCAATGGTCACCACGCTCGCGTTCGTCCCATATGCGGCGGCCGCGGCGCTCGTCGGCGCCGGAGTGCAGGCGGCGCTGCGCCACTGGCGGGCCGCGATCACCACCGGCGCGGTCGCCCTGGCCCTGGTGGCCGTGCTCGTCCCGCGCGCGGTCGCGGACGAGCAGCCTGCGGCGGACGGCGCCGAACTGCGCGTCCTGTCGGTGAACCTGTACGTGGGCGTGGCGAACCTGGAGTACGTCGTCGAACTGGTCGACCGCTACGAGCCGGACCTGCTCAGCGTCCAGGAGCTGAGCCCGGGCGCCTATGAGCAGCTGGTCGCGCTGGGCCTGGAGGAGCGGATGCCGCACGTCATCGCCGAGCCGGCCGAGCAGGCGGTGGGGACCGCCGTCTACTCGCTCCATCCGCTCGAACGGCTCCGGGAGCTGGAGCCGGGAGGGATCTTCCACCAGATCGCGGCCGAGGTGCGCCTGCCCGGCGGCGAGCGGGCCCGCTTCCTCGCCGTGCACAACGCCGCCCCCGCGACGGCCGAGCGCATCCCGTCGTGGGAGGCCGACCTCGGGGCGCTCCCGGCGCCCGACGCAGACGTGCCGTGGATCCTGGCCGGCGACTTCAACGCGACGCTCGACCACCGGCTGATGCGCGAGCTCATCGGCCAGGGCTACACCGACGCCGCCGACGCGACCGGCCGGGGCCTGGCCGCGACGTGGCGTCCGATCGAGGGCGGCTACCTGGGCGGACTGGTGCGCCCGCCCGCGGTGACGCTCGACCACGTGCTGGTGGACGAGCGGATCGCCGTGCGCGATTTCGCGGTGCTCGACAAGCGGGGCAGCGACCACGCTCCGGTGGTCGCCACGATCCAGTTGCCGTCCTAGGAGGCGCCGACCGAGTCCGGCGGCGCTACACCAGCTCGTCCACGAGCCGGTCCTTGGGGAGCGTGTAGCGCACGATCGGATAGGCGCGCTTGCCGATCTCGTGCTCGGCCCGCTCCCCGTCGGCGACGAAGCCGTAGCGCTCGTAGAACCGCTTGCCGATCGTGTTGCCGTCGAGCACCCACACGCGGATCGGGGAGAGCCCGAGCCCGTCCAGCGCCTTGTGCCCCTCGCGCATCAGCGCGTACCCGGCGCCGCCGCCCCAGCGCTCGGGATGCACGTACAGCATCCACACCTCGCCCGGCTGCCCGGGCTCGACCTCGTCGTGGCCGCTCTCCCGGGTGTCCCAGCCGACCGTGATGGACCCGATGACGTCGGGGCCGCGCTCGGCCACCAGGGTCGTCCAGAACGGCGGCGGCGAACTCAGGTTCATCACGAATGACTCAGAGGGCTCTTCGCGCAGGCCGTCGAGCACCTTGTCGTCGACGATGCCGCGGTAGGCCGCGCGCCACGACGCTATCCGGACTTGCACGATCTCATCTGCGTCGGCGGGCCCGGCCGTTCGAATCTTCATGTCTACCAACCGTGCCCGAAGGTCAATGGGAATGCAACCACTAAATCGGATAGAAATCCGCCTGCGCGGCGCATGCGCACGAAGCGTCTAGTCCACCGGCGATTCGAGTAGTTTGACCAGGTGCGAGTCGGCGTCGACAGCGGCCCGGAGCCCGATCGGCATCGGCAGGTTCGGTCCAGTGTGGCCGAAGTCAACTCCTGCGAGGATCGGGAAGCGGTAATCGGCGAGGGCGTCGAGCACGACGTCCTCGATCGTCGCGGTCCCGTACTGCTCCGGCGGCCCCTCGATCCGCGCGGGGATGCCCACGACCATCGCGGCGACGCGGTCGAACACGCCGTGCATGCGGAGCGTGTGGAGGTCGTTCCAGATGTGGCCGATGGGGCGGCCGACCTCCTCCCAGAAGAAGACCGCGCCGTCGAACCGCTCGGGGGCGAGGGCGTAGGGGGTGGCCTGGAGGCGGACGAGCCGGTCGAGCAGGCCGCCGACGAGGCGCCCGGTCGCCGCGCCGGGACGCCAGGTCTCCCAAGGGGTCTCGGCCGGGAGCGCGACCTCGGTGATCTCGCCGGTCAGCAGCCCGCGGTACAGGTCGAGCAGCGCTGTGCGGCGCTCGGGGGCGGCATTGCGCCACGTGGCGCCGAAGCCGATGCCCGCGAAGTCGGAGTGGAGGCCGACCAGGCCGGTCTGGGAGTGGAGGGCGAGGTGGAGCGCGGTGATGTCGGAGAAGCCGAGCAGCGGCTTGGGGTCGGCGCGGACCGCGTCGTAGTCGATCCGGTCGAGGTAGCCGGTGGTGCCGTTGCCGCCGGCGAAGGGCACGATCGCGCGGACCTCGGGGTCGGCCAGCAGGGCGTTGAACTCGGCGGCCTGCTCGGCGGGGGTGCCGGCGTTCCAGAAGTGCCTGGCGGCGGATTCGACGAGGCCGGAGCGCTTGGGCGTGAAGCCCATCTCCTTGACGGTCTCGACGGCCGCGTCGAGTTCGTCGCGGCGGCTGGGGATGAAGGGCCCCGAGGGGGCGGCGATGACGACGGTGTCGCCGGGGTGCAGGCGCTTGGGGCGGAGCGGTCGCGTCATGTCTGCCTCCAGGGAGTGGAACCGGGCCAGAGCCAGACTACGGCCGCGGCGGCATCGGCACAATACTTGAAGGCAAGCGTTATATCGTCCTCTCGCGCCCTCACCGGAGCGGCACGGCCGGCTCCCAGTCCTCGTCGGTGATCGGCCCGGCCTCCCGCACGAAATGCGTCGGCACCGGTGCCGCCCGGCGCGCTCTGGTGACCGCGCGGAAGAAGGCGGCGGTGCGGCCGGTGCGGCCGTGGCGCGCGTCCCGCCGCCGGGACACGGACACGAGGGCGGAGGTGATGCTCATGGGCGGAGCCTTTGCCGTCGGGGACTGTCGGACCTGTCCAACGCTATGGGTTTCCTCCCGGCAGGGCACTGAAGCGTACTGGCCGAATGGGGGTGGGGACAGCCTTACCCCTGCGGCGGTACAGGCCATTTCGCGACACGCGCTCACGTCGCGTGCAGGGAGCGGCGGCCGCCGATCGACTCCCCGTCGTTCACGTCGCGCGTGCAAGGGGCGGCGCGGGTGAGCCCGCGGCGGACATCGAAGGTGATCGAAAAATTTCTCGGATTCGCGGCAACCTTTCGCCCCGCGGCGACGACTGCATGTAGGTGCGGCACCCCGGCTCCGCCGCACCCACAACTACACCTACTTCGGATCGGATGAAGATGAGGCGTCCCGACAACGCCCCCATCCAGGCGTACGCGTCCGCCGAAGGCTCGATCGCCGTAGCTGATCGGGGGACCGACGGGCAGAAGCACGCGGTAGGTCTCCCGGCGAGAGAGCGAGACGCGACAGGCGCCGCGTCGACGGGCAAGCACCGCCCGGCAACGACTCGCGCGAGCGCCGATGGGCGAGCGTGCGCGGGCGGTCTTCCGCCCGCGCACGCTACGCTGCTAAAATCCGGCTCCCCCATACCTTCCCGCATCCGGAGGGCCGAGTTGGACGTCCCCGCCGCTCAAGGAGAAGCCGCCTTCCGCGCCTTCTTCGAACAGCACCACGCCGAACTGGCCCGGTTCGCGTGGATGCTCATCGGCGAGAAGACGGCCGCGGAGGACCTCGCGGCGGACGCGATGCTCGCGGTGTGGCGGCAGTGGCACCGCGTCGAGCGCTCCGCCTCCGGCATCGCCTACGCCCGCGGCATCGTCGCCAACCTGGCCAAGAGCAGCATCCGCTCGGCCGTCCGCGAACGCCGCCGCAACGCCCTGTTCTGGCTGCGGCCCGGCGAGGAGGCCAGCGAGCCGAACGTCGCGGCCGTCGTCGACGTGCGCAGGGCGCTGGCCCGGCTGCCGTTCCGCAAGCGCGCCTGCGTCGTCCTGCGCCACTCGCTGGGCCTCTCCGAGCGGGAGACGGCCGAGGCCCTCGGGATCTCGATCGGGACGGTGAAGAGCCAGACCTCGAAGGGCCTGGCCGAACTGCGAAGGATCCTGGGGCCGCCGTCCGGCGGCCGGGGCGGCGCCTCCTGGGACTCCATACCGAACGGGATAGGGCAATGAGCAACGACCTGCCGGACCGGCTGCGGTTCACCGCCGAGGAATTCGAACCGGACGCCGAGCGCATGTGGGACCGCGTCGCCTCCGGGATGGCCGAGCCCGACGCGGTCCGGGCCCGGCCGGTGCGCAGGCGCTCGCGGCTGCCGCACCTGGCGCTGGCGACCTGCGCCGTCGTGGCGCTCATCGGCGCGATCGTGTTCGTCGGCTACGGCCTGACCCCGGCAGGAGAGCGGTTCCCCGCCGGCCTGGGGCCCGGCGCGCAGTCCGAGTCCCCCGAGGCCCCCACGCCGTCGGCGAAGCCCGACCCGGTCGACGAGCTCGACTACCTCACCGCCGGGGCCCGGATCAACGGCCACGTCAACGACTACTGGTCGCAGAGCGAGATCACGATCCGGACCGACGAGCCGATCACCGCCCTGACCGCCGAGCTCCACGTCGTCCTCGGCGTCGACGTCGAGCTCACCGGCTCGTGGACCACCGCCGACCACTACTTCGCCCCGGCCGAGGTCTTCGAGCGGGACGGCTACCTGGTGTTCCGGTGGACGCTCAACGAGGGCCAGACCATCGCGCCCGGCGAGTACATCCTGTCGGGCCAGTACAACCACGGCGACGGGCCGCGCGAGCCCGACGGCGACTACTTCACGGTCGACGCCGAGGCCGCCTCGGGCGCGAGCACCGTCACCGGCGGCGTGGAGCCGAAGCGCTAGAACGAGATCAGTTCGAACGTCGTGGCGTGGCGGGTGCCGAACCGCGCCCCGCCCGCCTCGCCGAAGCCCGTCAGGAGCTCGCGGGCGTACGTCTCGGGGTCGGCGTCGCCGAGCGCCGCGATGTAGGTGCGGTGCTCGACGAGGGAGGCGATCGCGGCCTCCATCGTCTCGGTGGTGTCGACGGCGTGCGTGGCCTGGGGCGAGGCGGCCAGGGCGACCCACCGCACGCCCGACCACGGCTCCAGGCCCTGCTCCAGCTGCTCGGGGAAGATCCACCGGTTGCCCGCGTCCACGGCCGCGTCGAGCACGGCCGTGCCGACGGCGCGGTGGTCGGCGCTGTTCCAGCCGCCGGGCTGGAAGTGCTCGCGGGGGTTGAGCGTGACGACCAGTTCGGGCCGGTGGCGCCGGACGGCGGCGGCCAGGTCGCGGCGCAGCGGCACCCCGGCCTCGATGACGCCGTCGCGGTGGTCGAGGAACTCGACCGCTTCGACGCCGACGACCGCGGCGCTGGCGCGCTGCTCGGCCTCGCGCAGCGGCGCGCACTCCTCGGGCGCGAGGGTGTCGATCCCGGCCTCGCCGCGCGTGACCATGAGGTAGGCGACCTCGCGGCCCTCGGCGGTCCAGGCGGCGACGGCCGCCGCCGCGCCGTACTCCATGTCGTCGGGATGCGCCACGATGGCCAGTGCGCGGTTCCAGTCGGTCGGCATCGCCAGCAGTTCGCCCATGCGCCCCAGTATGCCTCGTTTCAGCAGGCGCAGGGGGCGCCGTTGCACCAGCAGTAGACGACGACCGGCCCGCCGCTCTCCAGGGCCGCGTGGACGTCGGAGACGTCGGTGCGGTGGGCGAGCCGGGCGGTGAAGTGGGCGAGGGCGTCGGCCGGCGGGGCCGGAGGCGCGCGTACGGTGATCTGCGGCACGCCTGCCCCGTGTTCGGAGCCTGCGGTAGGAGGATGGTGGGCGGTAAGCGATTCCGAGCAGACGGGTTGAACGATGTCACCGACGACCGCACCTACCGTCGCCCTCCCGCACGGCGCGGCGATGCCGCGCCTGGGCCTGGGCACCTGGCCGATGGACGACGCGGAGGCCGAACGCGTGATCGCCGAGGCGGTCGCGATCGGCTACCGCCTGGTCGACACCGCCGAGAACTACGGCAACGAGCGCGGCGTCGGCCGCGGCCTCAAAGCCTCGGGCGCGGCCCGCGAGGACCTGTTCGTCACCACCAAGTTCAACAAGCGGTGGCACGGCGTCGAACCGGCCGCCGAGGCGTTCGAGCGCAGCGCCGACCGGCTGGGCCTGGACTACGTCGACCTGCTCCTCATCCACTGGCCGAACCCGGACCAGGACACGTACGTCGAGGCGTGGCAGGGCCTGGCGCGGCTGCTCGAACAGGGCCGCGTGAAGGCGATCGGCACCTCGAACTTCAAACCGGCGCACCTGGAGCGGATCATCGCCGAGACCGGCGTGGTCCCCGACGTCAACCAGATCCAGCTCAACCCGGGCGTCGTCCGCGCGGCGCCGCGCACCTTCCACGCCGAGCACGGGATCGTCACCCAGTCGTGGTCGCCGCTCGGCGGCGAGGGCGTCGACGTCCTCCAGCGGCAGGTCATCGTCGACCTGGCCGAGCGCTACGGGAAGACCCCGGCGCAGATCGTGCTGCGCTGGCACATGGAGCTGGGCCTGACGGCCGTCCCCAAGTCGAGCGACGCCGAGCGCCTGGCGCAGAACCTCGACATCTTCGACTTCGCGCTCACCGGCGAGGACGTGGACGCGATCTCGGGCCTGGACCAGGGCGAGGACGCCGCCGTCGACTCGGACGCCTTCGGGCACTGATCCGGCCGCGAACGCACGGCGCCCCGGCGGGAGACCCGCCGGGGCGCCGCCCGCTTCGCGGGGTCAGCGCTTGAGGGCGAGCCATCCGCCGTCCACCGGCAGCTCGGCGCCGGTCACGTAGCTCGCCTCCGCGGAGGCGAGGAAGGCGACGGCGGCGGCGACCTCGTCGGCGCGGCCGACGCGCCCCAGGAGGGTGCCGTCCCCGGCGAGCTCGATGTCCGCTTCGGAGGTCCCCGCCCAGTGCGTGGTGTAGATGGGGCCGGGGGCGACCGAGTTGAACCGCACGTCGGGCGCGTACTCGACGGCGAGCTGCCGGATGAGCGCGCTGAGCCCGCCTTTGGCGGCGGCGTAGGCGGTGTAGCCCGGCTGCGAGCGGCTGGCGTGGACGGAGGAGACCGCCACGACCGCGCCCCGCGCGCGCCGCAGCGGCTCGGCGAGGACCTTGACGCCGAGGTAGGCGGCCTTGAGGGTGACGTCGTGGGTCCGGTCCCACTGCGCCTCGGTGATCTCGTGCGGCGCGCCGTTGGTGCTGGCGAAGGCGTTGGAGACCAGGACGTCGACGCGGCCGTGCGCGTCGAGCGCGGTCGCCGCCAGCGCCTCCCAGTCGGCGAGGCTGGACGCGTCGCACCGCATGAAGCGGACGGTCCCCTCGGTCGTCTCGGCGATGCGCCGCCCGGCCTCCTCGTCGACGTCGGCGACGTAGACGGTCGCGCCCTCACCGGCGAGGCGGGCCGTGCAGGCCGCCCCGATGCCCTTGGCGCCGCCGGTGACGACGGCGACGCTGCCTTCGAATCGGTTCATCGGGCAACCGTATCCGCCCGGCGGGCGCTTGCGCCGAAGGCGTGCGGCGGTCACGATGGGCGCAAGCCCACGTCCGCTCTGAAGGGGGCGCTCATGCCGCAGGTCGAGGTCCGCCGGACGGTGGAGGTGCCGGTCCGCGTCGCGTTCGCGGTCTCGCAGACCACGGGCCCGGTCCGGGCCCGCTGGGACCCGTTCATCCGGTCGCAGTCGCTGATGGACGGGGCCGAGCGCCCCGGCAAGGGGGTGCGCACGCTCACCCGCCACCGGCTGGGGTGGCGGATGGTGAGCGAGTACGTCGCCTACCGGCCGCCGCGCGATGTCGGCATGACGATGCGCGAGGGCCCGTGGTTCTTCCGCGTCTTCGGCGGCGGGTGGCGGTTCGTCGAGGACGCGCCCGAGCGCACGACCGCGGTCTGGAAGTACACGTTCTCGTGCCGTCCGGGCTGGCTGCGGCCGATCGCCGAGCCGATCGGCGTGCGGCTGCTGCGCAGGGACATCGAACGGCGCATCGACGCGTTCGCGCGGGCGTGCGCCGACCCGGCCGTGGTCGCGGCGGCCCTCGGCGACGAGGGCTGACCGGGAGCACCGACCGGCTCGGGGCGGCGCACGCGTGCGTTTGCGACCTTGGGAGGCGGGCGCCTCCTCCAAAGGTCGCAAGCCGATTTCCGACTCGCGCCAGTCGTCGCGGGGCATCCCTCCAGACGAGGATTGAGCTGTTCGAAAGCACAGGTTTCGGACTTCGATCGCCTTGGCGATCAAGCGATTCCCTACAGGACAGACCAATCCGTCAGGAGCTGAAATGCCCGCCAGTCACACCGCGCCCCGCCGAAAGGCGAGCGGTATCGCGGTCCGCGTCGGGGCCGCGTTCGCCGCGGCGGCGGTCCTCGCGACCGCCGCCGCATGCGGCCAGAGCGACCCCGACCTCCCCGAGCCGCCGGCCGACGGCGGCGGCGGCACGCCCGAAGCGCTCACCCGGGAGAACGTCGACGCCTGGCTCGACGGCACGATTCCCGAAGCGCTGGAGCGCGGCGAGATCGCCGGAGCCGTCGTCGCCGTCGTCGACGACGGCGCCGTCGTCACCACCCGCGGCTACGGCCACGCCGACACCGGCGAGGACGGCTCCGAGCCGGTCGGGGCCGACCCCGAGGACACCCTGTTCCGCGTCGCCTCGATCTCGAAGGTCTTCACCGCCACCGCGGTGATGCAGCTGGTCGAGCAGGGCGAACTCGATCTCGACGCCGACATCGCCGAGTACCTCGACTTCGAGCTGGAGCGCGGGTACGACGACGACATCACCCTGCGGCACCTGCTCACCCACACCGCCGGGTTCGAAGAGCGCCTCTACGGCCTGATCGCCTCCGGCGGCGACCCCGTCGACCTCCGCGAGGTCCTCACGACCGATCCGCCCGAGCAGGTGTTCCGCCCCGGCACGACACCCTCCTACTCCAACTACGGCAACGCCCTGGCCGGGTACATCGTCGAACGCGTCAGCGGCCAGACGTTCGAGGACTACACCGACGCCCACCTCTTCGAGCCGCTCGGCATGGACTCCTCCACGTTCCGCCAGCCGCTGCCCGACCACCTGAGCGATCGGGTCTCGAACGGCTACATGGACGACTCCAGTCCGGCCGCGGATTTCGAGATGGTCGGCACCCCGCCGGCCGGGGCGCTGTCCACGACCGCGGACGACATGGCCCGGTTCATGCTCGCGCAGCTCGGCTCGCTCCCCGAGCCGTCCCTGCTGAGCGACGAGGCCCGCGAGCAGATGTTCACCCCGGCGCTGGGCGAGGACTCCCTGGGCGCCTTCGCTGAATCCGAGCGGATGACCCTGGGCTGGTTCGAAGAGGACCGGGGCGGCCACCGCATCGTCGGCCACGGCGGCGACAGCAACTTCTTCCACTCGCACCTCCAGCTCCACCTCGACGAGGGCGCCGGGATCTTCATCTCTCTCAACAGCAACGGCGGCGAGAACGCCGATGTCAACGCCCTGCGCGCGGACTTCATGGACGAGTTCACCGACCGCTACTTCGCCGCCGTCGACACCGGGCCCGCGCCCGTCGACGAGGCGACCGCGCGTGCGAACGCCGAGCTGATCGCCGGGTCCTACGTGTCCTCACGAGGCTTCCAGAGCACCTTCCTGTCCGCGATCGACCTGTTCATGAACTACGAGATCACCGCCCTCGACGACGGCCGACTGTACTTCGCGACCGACCCCGGCACCGGCAAGCCGGGCGTCTACGAGCAGATCGGCGAGTCCGTGTGGCGGGAAGTGGGCGGCGACCGCACGATCGGCGTCCGGATGGACGACGACGAGGTCGCCGGCATCGTCCACGACGCGGCCTTCACGCTGCTGCCGATGGAGACCGACCGCGCGGCGGGGCTGCCGGTGCTCGTCGGCGCCACCGCCGTGCTGGTCCTCGGTCTGCTCGCCTGGCCGGTCGGCGCGATCTACCGCAGGGTCCGCGGGCGCCCCGCCCCCGAACGGGCCGGACGCGCGATGCGCGTCCTGGTCCGCGTGGGCGCCGCGTGCACGGTCCTGGCGCTCGCCGGGTGGGTGGCGATCGTGCTCAGCATCATGGGGCTCACCGACCCCCCGACCGCCGCGATCCGCGCCGTGCAGGCGCTCCAGCTGGTCGGCGCGCTGGGCATGGTCCCCGCGATCGTCGAACTGGTCGGCGAGATCCGCCGCAAGGCGGGCTGGAGGCCCGTCACCGGCACCGTGCTGATGCTGCTGGCGCTCTCGGCGGTCGGCAACTTCGCCGTCCAGTTCCAGTTGCTGTCCCCGAACATCTCGTACTGACCGGTGCGGCCGTCGCCGATGCGAAAGGGCACGTGAAGATGAACCGCATGACCGAAAGCCCTGGAGCGTCCGCGGCGGCCGCCCCGACCGTCGGGCGGCGCCTCGACGACCTGCCGGCCCGCTTCCGAGCCAGCGGGACGTTCGCCAGGGACGCCGTCCTCGCACTGGCCGCCGCGGCAGCCACCTTCGGACTGTTCGCGCTCATGATCCGGCTGGTCCCCGCCGATCCCGCGGTCGACCTGCCGCCCGCCGAGGCCGCGGCCATCACCGCGATCGCGTGCGGGCAGGCGCTGCTGCTGTGCCTGCGTCGCCTGCGGCCCGTGCTGTGCTTCGCGGCGGTCGCGGCCTGCCAGGCGGCGATCGTCGCCCTCGCCCCCGATCTCACCGCCAACGGCATCGGCCCGGCCGTCGCGGCCTACACCCTCGGCAGCGTCGCAGCCCTCGGGCTCACGATCGCCCTCACCGGCGCGGCCGCGCTCGCCACGAGCGCCGCCGCCGCGGCGGCGACCTGGGGCCAGGACGACATGCCCGTCGTGGTGGTGCACCACCTGTCCTCGAACGCGCTGATGTTCGCGGCCGCCGCGTTCATCGGCGTGCACGTCGCGGCCCGGCGCCGGGGCGCCGCGGCCGAGCGCGAACGGGCCGCCGAGGCGATGCGGGCGCAGCGCGAACGGGCCGAGGCCGCGATCGTCGCCGAGCGGACCCGCATCGCCCGCGAACTCCACGACGTGGCCGCGCACCACCTGTCGGGCATGGTCGTCCAGGCCGCGGCGGTGGAGCGGCTGATCGCACGGGACGCGGAGGCGGCCGGGGCCGGGGCGGCGTGGATTCGCTCGCAGGGCAAGGCCACACTGGAGAACCTCCGACAGGTCGTGGGGCTGCTGCGCGAGAGCGACACCGACGGCAACGCCCCGGTGCCGGGCGTCTCGGCGCTGCCGGCGCTGGTGGCCGAGGCCCGGCGGCTCGGCGACGACGTGGACTTCGAGCAGACCGGTGAGCCGCTGCGGCTCCCGCCGATCGCCGACATCTCGCTCTACCGGATCGCGCAGCAGTCGCTGACCAACGCGAGGCAGCACGCGCCCGGAGCGAACGTGCGGGTCCTGCTCGCGTACGGCGAGAGGAGCGTCGCGCTCGAAGTCGTGAACGGCCCCGCCGCGCGCGGCGGGTCGGCGGCGGTCGGCCGGGGCGGGGCGGGCCTGATCGGGATGCGCGAGCGCGCCGACCTGGTCGGGGCCGACTTCGCCGCCGGGCCCGCGGGCGAGGGCTGGCGGGTGGCGCTGAAGCTGACGGTCCGCGACGTCGAGCGCCGGGCCGAGGACGTCGAGTTCGAGACGGGAGACCGGGCGTGATCAAGGTGCTGCTCGTGGACGACCAGGCGGTGGTCCGCGCCGGGTATCGGGTGCTGCTGGAGGAGGCCGGGGACGTCGACGTCGTCGGCGAGGCCGCGAACGGCCCGGCCGCGGTGCGGGAGACCGCGCGCCTGGAGCCCGACGTCGTCTGCATGGACGTGCGCATGCCCGGCGGCGACGGGATCGAGGCGACCCGCCGGATCGTCGCCGAACGGGACGGGGACCGCCCGGCGGTGCTGGTGGTCACCACCTTCGACCTGGACGACTACGTCTTCGGGGCGTTGGAGGCCGGCGCGAACGGGTTCATCCTCAAAGACTGCGAGCCGGAGGACCTGGTGGACGCGATCCGGAGGCTCGCCGCCGGGCAGGGCCTGGTCGACCAGGCGGTGACGCGGCGCGTGATCGCCGAGTTCGCCCGGCGGAGGCGGCGGGCCGAGCCCGAGCCCGGTGCGGCCGAGGCGCTCACCGCCAGGGAGACCGAGATCGTGCTGCTGCTGGCGCGGGGCATGTCCAACGCGGAGATCGCGCGCGAGCTGTTCGTGGAGACCAGCACCGTCAAATCGCACCTGGGCCGGGCCATGACGAAGATCGGCGCCCGGGACCGGGTGCAGACGGTGGTGTGGGCCTATCGCAGCGGCCTCGTCGACCACTGAGCCGGGCGAAGGCGCGGGGGCG
>DASTYG010000028.1:0-72083 GCA_035765105.1 Glycomyces sp. | reverse complement strand
GGTCGGCGGTCGGCGGTCGGCGGTCGGCGGTCGGCGGTCGGCGGTCGGCGGTCGGCGGTCGGCGGTCGGCGGTCGGCGGTCGGCGGTCGGCGGTCGGCGGTCGGCGGTCGGCGGTCGGCGGTCGGCGGTCGGCGGTCGGCGGAGGATGCTGCCGCAGGCGCGCTCACCTTCGCCGCCCGCCCCGCCTGCGGGCCGCTTGGCGCGATCGGCGGCGGCTTTCCTTTTGGGCTCGGGGCGTCTCACCGCGGCGTTCACGGCCGGTTCCGGGGGTATCCGAGTACGGCCCGACCGCAACATAACTTGCGGGAATCAATCCCGTGGGTCGCGGCCCCTATAGATTGCACGGAGCGCGTTCCGGCTTCACCTCACGGCCGGGACCGTCCTGGCAGGATCGTGAGGGATGGAAGGAGCGTCAGAGCATGATTCGCAGGCTTCAGGCGATCGCATTGGACTGCGCGGACCCGGTGGCACTCGCCGAGTTCTACGCGGCACTGCTCGGCGGGCGGGTCGTGGCCGACCCCGAGGACCCCGAGTGGGTGGAGTTGCACGGGACCGAGGGGACGCGGCTGGCCTTCCAGCGGGCGGAGGGTTACCGTCCGCCGCAGTGGCCGGGGCAGTCGTCGCCGCAGCAGATGCACCTTGACTTCGATGTGGATGATCTGGAGGCGGACGAGCGGCGGGTGCTGGAGCTCGGGGCGACCGTGCTGGAGCGCACCGACCAGGTGCGTCCGGGGGCCAATTGGCGGGTCTATGCGGACCCGGCGGGGCATCCGTTCTGCCTCTGCCTCCACTGAGGCGCATTGCTCCCCCGGTCCGTGGGACGCGCGGCGGCGCCCGGCCTTGAAAATGGCCGGGCGCCGCTGTTCGCCTCGAGCGCGGTGCTGCTCCCCTAGCGGCGTCGCTGCTGGTTGCGGGGGTGGTTCTTGGCCATGCGCTCGTTGCCGATCTTGTAGGCGCCGGTCCAGCGGGCCATGACCATCTGGGGGTCGTCGTCGGTAACCTCGTCGAGGAATTTGGCGGCTCTGGAGCCGCGGAGGGTCGTGGCGGCCTTGCCGCGGTGGATGATGACGACGGTGCCGTCGCTGCGCTGCTTGTAGGAGAATCCGGTCGGTGCCGCCATGGTGTGCTGCTCCCCTATTGGAATGTGGGTGTGGTCGTTCGGGTCCGGCGGTGGCGTTTGGCCAGGGCGAAGGCGGCGGCGAGGCCGCCGAGGAAGCCGAAGAGGTGGGCCTGCCAGGAGATGTGGGGGGCGCTGGGGAAGATGCCCCAGACCATGGAGCCGTAGATGAGGATCAGCAGGACGCTGATGGCGATGTCGCCGAGGCTGCGGACGAAGACGCCGCGGCCCAGGAGGTAGCCGAACAGTCCGAAGACGATGCCGGAGGCGCCGACGGTGATCGATCCGGGCGGGGCGGTGAGCCAGACGCCGAGGCCGGAGACGGCGGTGATGACGGCCAGGGCGATCCAGCAGGCGCGCCAGTCGCGCAGGGCCGCGACGGTGCCCATGACGGCCAGGGGCACCATGTTGGCGGCCAGGTGGGCGGCGTCGGCGTGGAGGAAGGGTGCGGCGATCGCGCCGGGGACGAGGCCGTCGAGCTGTCGTGGGGCGATGCCCCAGGAGGTGAGGGAGCCGGGGGTGACCCAGTCGGTGATCAGGAGGAGCCACATGGCGGCGATGACGGCGCCCCACAGGGTCAGGGCGCGTCGGAGGGGGTGGATCGGTCGGGCCTGGGGGCCGGCGGTCATGGTGCTCCTCGGTCGGGTGGGTCGGTCGTCTCGTCTGTAGCGTAGCGGCCGTCGTCTCGTGGCGGTCGGGTCCGATCGGCGGGGGCGGCGGGTGGTAGGTTCCCTCGGTGGCATTGAGCCGAGTGTGGCGTTCAGCGGCCGTCTTCGTCGTCTTGGCGGTGTCGGCGGCCGGTTGCGGCGCGGGTGTCCAGGAGGATGCCGGTACGGGAAGTGACAAGGAGTTCAGTGTGGTCGAGGTCAGTGCGGGCTGCGAGGTCGAGGTGTCGGTCGACACGGGGTCCAAGCCGCAGGTGCAGGTGCCCGATTGCGATCCGCCGTCGGCGCTGTTCGTGGCCGATGTGGTCGAGGGTTCGGGTGACGGGGCGGCCGCGGGGGACGCGGTGTCGGTGCATTACGCGGGTTTCCATTGGACGACGGGGGCGCAGTTCGACGCGTCGTGGGACCGTGGTGCGCCGTTCGATGTCTCGCCGTTGGGTTCGGCGCCGGTGATCCAGGGTTGGAACGACGGTCTGGTGGGCGCGCGGGTCGGTGACCGGCGGTTGCTGGTGCTGCCGCCGGAGCTGGGGTACGGTGCCGCCGGCGCGGGCGGTGTGATCGGTCCGAATGAGACGCTCGTGTTCGTCGTGGACGTGGTGGCGATCAACGGGCGTTCGTAGTTCGCCGTTCAGGGGGCGTCCGGTCGCGGGAGCGGCCGGGCGCCCCTTTTTTTCGTCGTGGCGGTCAGGTGCCTCCGGCGATGGAGGGCAGGATCTGGACGGCTTGGCCGGGTGCGATGGCGGTGGCGGTGCCGTGGAGGCGTCGGCATTCCTCGTCGTCGATGTAGATGTTGATGTAGCGGCGGATGCGGCCCGATTCGTCGCGCAGGCGGCGGCCGAGTCTCGGGTGGTCGGCTTCGAGGCGGTCCAGGAGCGCGGTGAGGTCGGCGTGGTCGGCGACGGTGACGGTGATGTGGCGGGCCCCGCCGCATTCGGTGGCGAGTGCGGCGGGGATTTTGACGTCGACGTCCATGTCAGCGGGTCTCCATGGCTCTGACGCAGAGGACGTCGGGCAGGTGGGCGGCGACGGGGTGCCATTGGCCGTCGGTGTCGGCGGCGGTCCAGACGTCGCCGCAGCGGGTGCCGAAGTACCAGGCGGGGTCGTCGGCGCCGTCGTGGCAGGCGGCGTCGCGCAGGACGATGCCGAAGTATTCCTCGTCGGGCAGGCCGGTGCCCCAGGGCTGCCAGGTGTCGCCGGCGTCGTCGGTGCGCCAGGCGCGGATGCGGTGGCCGGGCGGGAAGCGGTCCATGGCGTCGGAGACGGGGTAGGCCAGGGCGGTGCCGGGGCGGGTGGGGTGGGCGGTGATGTGGAATCCGAAGTCGGAGGGGAGGGTGGCGGAGATGTTGGTCCAGCCTGCGGCGGGGTCGGTGCTGCGGTAGGCGGGGCCGTGGCTTTGGACGTAGAGGGTGCCGTCGGCGTCGCGGGCGACTTTGTGGATGCATTGGCCTGAGGCCGGTTCGGGGTCGGGGCCGTAGTCGACGGTGATGCCTTTGGTGATGCCGGTCCAGGTGCGGCCTGCGTCGCGGGTCTGGTAGATGCCGCCGGCGGACATGGCGATGGTGAGGGTGTCGGGGTCGGTGGGGTCGGGGACGATGGTGTGGACGGCCGCTCCCCCGCCGCCGGGGCCCCAGGTCTCGTGGTCGGGGTGGTCCCACAGGGCTTGGTTGAAGGTGAAGGTTCGGCCGCCGTCGTCGCTGTGCCACAGGGAGGTGGGTTCGACGCCGGCCCAGACGCGGCCGTTTCGGGGGTCGATGGCGAGTTGCCAGATGCGTTCGACGGTGTTGCGTTCGTCGGCCTCGGGGCGGTCGGTGCCGGGGTGTTCGGAGAAGTCCAGGGGCCGGTAGGGCAGGCCCGGGGGGAAGGCCAGTGGTGCGGTCTGGGGTTCGTGCCAGGTGGCGGCGAGGTCTTCGGAGCGCCAGACGCTGGGGCCGAAGTGGGGGGAGGCGGCGCCGACGAGGATCTGGCCTGAGGCGGGGTCGCAGGCGATGGCGTAGATTTCGGCGACGGCGGTGAAGCCGTCGGCGTCGAGGGCGTGGGGGCCTTTGAGGGCCCAGGTGCGCCGGTCGTCGCTGGTGGCGGTGAACAGGCCTTTCTTGGTGCCGATGAGGGCGATGTATCCCATGGTTCCGGGCCTCCTTGCCTGGATGGCGGATGTGTCGTTCCCCATGGTCGCGCGCGGGTGTGACGTTTTCGTGGATCGGGCGGCGGTGTCGTGGGTGCCGGTGTCGTCGGGGCGGTGTTCGGCGGTTTCGCGGGGGCGGTGTTCGTGTTAGGTTGCCTTGGTCGGTCGTACGGGTGTCCCCCCTTTTTGTCGACCGCTGGCAGGTGAGGATTGCGCATGTTGACCCGTTCCCGTTGGGCCGCCGTGGTGGCGGCGGTGCTCTTGTTCCCGGCGCTGTCGGCGTGCCAGAGCGTGGAGGATCTGCTCGATGCGACGCCGGTGCCCGAGCCGCCGGGGGTCTCCGGCGAGTTCAGTGAGCTGGTGCCGTTCACGGTGGAGACCGATGCGGCGGCGTTGACCTCGGCGATCGAGGCGCTGGCGGTCGCCGAGGAGGCCGATGAGGGCTATGACCGGTCGCTGTTCCCGCACTGGTCGGACGGCGACGGCAACGGCTGCGATGCGCGCGAGGACACGCTCGTGGCGCAGGACCGGTCGGGGAAGCTGACCGAGGCCGACTGCGGCGGGGCGATGAGCGGTGAGTGGGTCTCGATGTACGACGGGGAGACGGTGACCGCCTCGGGTGATCTGGACATCGATCATTTCGTGCCGTTGAAGGAGGCGTGGGGTTCGGGTGCGCACGCCTGGTCGACCGAGGAGCGCGAGTCGTTTGCGAACGCGCTGGATCAGCCGTGGCACCTGGTGGCGGTGACCGCCTCGTCGAACCGGTCGAAGTCCGATAAGGACCCGGCGGATTGGATGCCGCCGGCCCAGGAGGTCTGGTGCGCTTATGTGTGGGCGTGGGTGCAGGTCAAGACCGACTGGGATTTGAGTGTGGACCAGGCCGAGGCCGAGGCGCTGCTGGGGTACGCCGCCGAGTGCTGAGTTCAGGCGAGGGTCAGCCAGGTCAGGCCCAGTGAGTCGACGCGGGCGCGTTCGTCCCGGGTCATGGGGTCGCGTCCGGTCGCTTTGGCGATGAAGGCCACCGGGTCCCAGCCGAGGGTGGCCAGGGCGTCGGGCTGGTCGAGCAGGAGGTCGACGATGAGGCGGGCGCTGTCGGGGGCGGTCCAGCGGGTCTCGCCGGCCGCGTCGGCCAGGTCGATGCCGTGGACGGCGACTTCGACGACGCGGGTGGTGAGGTAGTCCTCCAGGGTCATCGCGTCGCCGTAGCGGGTGGTGACGAGGCGGTCGGGGTGTTCGGTGTGGCAGCGGTCGGCGACCGCCCGCCAGGTGGTGTCGAAGGCGGCGGCCACGGCCGGGCCGCCGCTCTGGGCGGCCGTGACGCCTTCGTCGATGCGGGCGGCGGTGGCTTCGGGTGCGAAGCGGGCGTCGGGCCGGTAGTAGCCGGCGGCGGTGACGGTGGCCGCGGCCGGGGGTTCGGCTTCGAGCATCCATTCCAGGCGGCTGACGGTGCCGGTGATGTGGGCGAGGAGTTCGGCGGCGTTCCACGGCTCGCACCTGGTGGGCTGTGCCCATTGGCCGGGGGTGAGGGCGGCGATGGCGGTGGACAGGCGCGCGCATTCGGCGGTGAGCGCCGAGAAGGAGGCGGAGAGCATGAGCGAATCTTATGCTCCGGTGCGGGCGAAGGGAACACGGTGTGCGGTGCCCAATGGCGCGGGCGATATGGGCTGGCGGGCCGCGCCGCGGCGGTATAGGTTGCCGGGCATGACGACTTCGGATTGGGAGCGGCGGGCCGCGGCGTTGTGGGCGGCGTTCGACGATTACGAGCCGGGCGCGTTCGTGGCGGCGATGCGAAAGCTGGCCGGTGAGCGCCCCCAGGACCCGGTGGCGCTGTTCGAGCTCGGCGGCGCCTGCGATTCGACCGGGCGCACGGCAGAGGCGATCGGGTATTACCGGCGGGCGGTCGAGGGCGGCCTGTCGGGGGTGCGGCGTCGGCGGGTGATGATCCAGATGGCCTCGTCGATGCGGGAGACCGGGCGGCCGCAGGAGGCGCTGGCGCTGCTGGAGGCCGAGGAGGCGGCCGGAAGCGACGAGTACGACGACGCGGTGGCGATGTGCAAGGCGCTGACGCTGGCGAAGCTGGGCCGGGACCGGGAGGGCCTGTCGGTCGCGCTGGTGGCGTTGGCGCCGCATCTGCCCCGGTACCGGCGTTCGACGGTGGCCTACGCGGAGGGCCTGCTGGAGGGGGAGGCTCCCGGGGCGGGGCCGGTTCAGGCGACCGAGCGGTAGTAGTCGATCTTGCCCAGCAGGTAGCGGCGTTTGGCCTCGAAGTCGGCGATGCGTTCGTCGACGGCTTCGCGGTGGGCCTCCAGGAGGCGGACGCGTTCGGTCATGGTGTGCTCGCCTGAGCGGACCAGTTCGGCGAAGCCGCACATCTGCTCGATGGGCATGCCGGTGTCCCGCAGGCATTTGAGGATGCCGAGCCATTCGAGGTGGCCGTCGGTGAAGCGGCGTTGCCCGGTGGTGGTGCGCACGACGTCGTCGATCAGGCCCACGCGCTCGTAGTAGCGCAGCGTGTCCATGGTGAATCCGGACCGGCGGGCGCATTCGCCGATCGTGTACAGGGCCCTGGGGTTCAGGTTGGCGACCACGGTTGCCAAGGATACCCGCTGCCGCCCTCCCCCGCTGTCCTACGGCCGCTGCCTGCGGGTTTGCCTTGGAGTCCACTCCAGGTCCTAGCGTCGGAGGCGTCTTCGAGACGGAAAGGGGGTCCGCTGTGGAGCGGATCGAATTGGGGCCGGACGGGATCGGTGTCTCACGGCTGTGCCTGGGCGCGATGGCGCTGGGCAGTGTCCAGGACGAGGCGACGAGTTTCGCGATCTTGGACCGGTTCTGCGAGTTGGGCGGGAACTTCATCGACACGGCCAACTGCTACATGTTCTGGCTGCCCGGGGGCACCGGCGACGAGTCGGAGCTGCTGCTGGGGCGCTGGCTCGCCGCGCGCGGCGGCCGGAAGGACCTGGTGATCGCGACCAAGGCCGGGCGGCGGCCAACGGTGCCCGGCGGGGGCCTGGAGGCTTCCGAGCCGCTCTCGCAGGAGCGGATCGGGCAGGCGCTGGAGGCGTCGCTGGAGCGTCTGGGCACCGACTACGTGGACCTGTTCTGGTCGCATCGCGACGACCGGGAGACGGCGCTGGAGTCGACGGTGGCCGGGTTCGACGCGGCGGTGCGTGCGGGCAAGGCCCGCATGGTCGGGGCCTCGAACCACACCGCGTGGCGCGTCGAGCGGGCCCGGTCCCTGGCCGGGCGCGGCGGCGCGGCGGCCTATACGGCGATGCAGAACCGCTACTCGTATCTGCAGCCGCGGCCGGGAGCGGTGCTGCCCGAGGGCGGGCACGTCCACGCCGCGGCCACGGACCTGGACTATGTGGCCGACACGCCGGGCATGGCGATGCTGGCGTACTCCTCGCTCCTGTCGGGGGCGTATGTGAACCCGGCCAAGCCGCTGGGCGAGCACTATGCGCATCCGGGGACCGAGGCGCGCCTCAAGGTGCTCGACGAGGTCGCCGCCGAGTGCGGGGCCTCGCGCAACCAGGTGGTGCTGGCGTGGCTGGTCGGCCACGGGGCGCCGGTGGTCCCGCTGGTGGGGGTCTCCTCGGTGGCGCAGTTGGAGGAGGTCTGTGCCGGGGTCGCGCTCAAGCTCGACCCCGAGCAGTGGCGGCGGCTCTCCGAGGCGGCTTAGCCGAGGAAGGAGAGGCGGACGGTCCGGTCGGGGTTGTCGCGGTTGGTGTCGACCAGCACGATCGACTGCCAGGTGCCCAGCGCGGCCGTCCCGGCGATGACCGGGACGGTCGCGTGGGGCGCGATGAGGCCGGGCAGGACGTGGTCGCGGCCGTGGCCGGTCGAGCCGTGCCGGTGGCGCCACCGGTCGTCGGCGGGCAGCAGGTCGGCCAGGGCCGCCAGGAGGTCGTCGTCGGAGCCGGCGCCGGTCTCGATGACGGCGACGCCGGCGGTGGCGTGCGGGACGAAGAGGTTGAGCAGCCCGTCGCGGGCGTCGATCTCGCGCAGGAACGCGGCGCACTCGGCGGTGAGGTCGCGGACGGTCTCGCGGCGGCCGGTGGTGACGCGGAGGGTCGTGGTGTGGAATGCGGTGCCCATGGGTGTCGATCCTGCCATGCGCGGGCGCGGCCGGGGCGCACTCGGTCCGGGCGGGGCCCGGTCTCGGGCGCGGTGGGGTGTCGGGGCGGTCGACTATGGTGGGGTGCATGTCGTCTGCTGAGATCGTCGGGGTGTCGTGGGAGGCCGCGCCTGTCGTGGCGGGGCCGGGGGCCGACCCGTATCGGGCCTATCTGGACTCGCTGGGGTCGGCCGAGTCGCGGCGGACGATGCGCGGGTGCCTGGACCGGATCGCGCAGTTGCTGGCCGGGGACGCATCGGCGACCGGGGAAGGGCAGCCGTGGCATCTGCTGCGCTATGAGCACACTTCGCGGCTGCGGGCGGCGATGATCGACCGGGGCTGGTCGGGCGCGTACGTCAACAAGCATCTGGCGGCGCTGCGGCGGGTGCTCAAGGAGGCGTGGCGGCTGGATCTGATGGCCGCCGAGGACTACCAGCGGGCCTGCGATCTCTCGCCGGTGAAGGCGACGCGCCTGCCGGTGGGCTCGCAAGTGGATGCCGAGGCGCTGGGGGCGGCCCTGTACGCCTGCGACATGGACGATTCCCCCGCGGGGGCGCGGGACGCGGCGGTGCTGGCGACGCTGTATTCGACCGGGTGCCGCCGCTCCGAGGTCGCGGCGATGCGCATGGTCGACTACGATGCGGCCGAGCGGTCGATCCGGATCGTCGGCAAGGGCAACAAGGAGCGCCTGGTCTATCTGACCGAGGCCGCCGCCGAGCGCGTGGAGCGGTGGACGGGGGTGCGGGGCGATGCGGCGGGGGCGCTGTTCTGCCCGATCAACAAGGCCGGGCGGCTGCGCCGGTCCTCCGGGTCGCGCCTGGCGGGCATGACCGGGCAGGCGATCGCGGATCTGCTGACCAAGCGGCTGGTCGAGGCCGGGCAGCGGCGGCACACGCCGCACGATTTCCGGCGCACGTTCATCGGGGAGCTGCTCGACGCCGGAGTGGACCTGGCGATCACGCAGTCGCTGGTGGGGCATGCCTCGCCTGCGACGACGGCCCGGTACGACCGGCGTCCGGCCCGGCGCAGCCGCGAGGCGGTCGACCGGCTGCGTCTGCCCGAATCGTGATGTCGGTTTCTGGCTAGTCGATGTCGGGGCCGGGGGGCACGCTTGAGGGCATGGCCTTTTCGGAGATTCTCGGCGGCGAGGAGCGGCTGGCCGCGGCCGTGTCCGGGCGCGACGCCCGTTTCGACGGCTGGGTGTTCTTGGCGGTGACCTCCACGGGGATCTACTGCCGGCCCTCGTGTCCGGCGGTCAAGCCCAAGCGCGAGCACATGCGGTTCTATCCTTCGGCGGCCGCGGCGCAGGAGGCGGGCTACCGGGCGTGCAAGCGCTGCCGTCCCGACGCGGCGCCGGGCTCGCCGGCGTGGGACTGGCGTTCGGACGTCACGGCGCGGGCGATGCGCCTGATCGGTGAGGGCGTGGTCGACCGGGAGGGGGCCGCGGGCCTGGCCGGGCGGTTGGGGTATTCGCTGCGGCAGCTCGAGCGGCTGCTGGTCGCCGAGGTGGGCGCGGGTCCGGCGGCGCTGGCGCGGGCGCAGCGGGCCCAGTGCGCCCGGGTCTTGATCGAGTCGACCGACATGCCGCTGGGGCGGGTGGCGTTCGCCGCCGGGTTCGCCTCGATCCGGGCGTTCAACCGGGTCGTGGCCGAGGTGTACGCCTGCTCCCCCACCGAGCTGCGGGCGCGGGCGTCGGGCCGGCCGGGCCGCGGCGAGGCCGGCGGGGTGATCGGGCTGCGCCTGGCCTACCGGGAGCCGTTCGAGCCTTCGAACCTGTTCGGGCATCTGGCGGCCGCGGCCGCTTCTGGGGTGGAGGAGTGGCGCGAGGGGGCGTATCGGCGCACGCTGTCGCTGCCGCACGGGCCGGGGATCGCGGCGTTGCGGCCGGGCCCGGGCTATGTGGAGTGCCGGTTGCGTCTGGCCGATGTGCGGGATGTGACCGCGGCGGTGGCGCGCTGCCGCCGGGCGCTGGATCTGGACGCCGATCCTCTCGCGGCCCAGGAGGTGCTGGGGGCCGATGCGCGGCTGGGGCCGCTGGTGAGGAAGACGCCGGGGCGGCGGGTGCCGCGCAAGGCCGACGGCCAGGAGTACGCGCTGCGCGCGGTGATCGGCCAGCAGGTCTCGACCAGGGCGGCGGCCACGATCGCCGCTCGGCTGGCCGAGCGGTACGGCGAGGCCGTGGAGGACCCCGAGGGGGGTCTGCGGCGGCTGTTCCCTTCGCCCGAGCGCGTCGCGGCGGCCGACCCGGCGGATCTGGCGATGCCCGCCGCTCGCCGGGCGACGGTGCTGGCGCTGGCCGAGGCGCTGGCCGAGGGCCGGGTGGCGGTGGGTCCGGGGGCGGACTGGGGTGCGGCCCGGGCGGCTTTGGCGCGGGTGCCGGGGGTGGGGCCGTGGACGGTGGAGATGATCGCCATGCGGTCGCTGGGCGATCCGGACGCGTTTCCGGCCGGTGATCTGGGCGTGGTCAAGGGGGCCGAGCGGGTGGGGCTGCCCGGGGGGCGGCGGGCGCTGGCGGCCGCGGCCGAGGCGTGGCGGCCGTGGCGGGCGTATGCGACGCAGTATCTGTGGGCGACGGGGGATCATCCGACGAACCGGTTGCCGGACGAGGGGAAGGAGCAGTAGCGATGGCTTGGAAGACGAGGGAGCCGAGGATCGGCGCGAGGTATGTGCGGGTGGACTCGCCGTTGGGGCCGATCGCGGTCTCGGCGGTCGATGCGGGTCTGACGTGCGTCCACACCGGTGCCGAGGAGTGTCGGCCCGAGTGGGGCGAGGAGGCGGCGACGCCGCTGCTGGAGGAGGCGGCGGCGCAGCTTGCGGCGTATTTCGCCGGGTCGCTGACCCGGTTCGATCTGCCGCTGGCCGCTTCGGGCACCGATTTCCAGCGCCGGGTGTGGGCGGCGCTGTGCGACATCCCGTATGGGACGACGGCGACGTACGGGGAGATCGCTCGGGCGATCGGCAATCCGGCGGCGGTCAGGGCGGTGGGGTTGGCGAACGGGTCGAATCCGCTGGGGATCGTGGTGCCGTGCCATCGGGTGATCGGCGCGGACGGGAAGTTGACCGGTTATGCCGGGGGGATGTGGCGCAAGGAGCGGCTGCTGGCCTTGGAGCGGGGCGAGCGGGAGCTGTTCGCGGTCTAGAGCAGGGTGACGCGGAGGTCGACGGTGACGGTGTCGTCTTCGACGAGGATGGTCGCGGCGTAGCAGACCTGGTCGGTGCAGCCTGCGGGGATGATGCCGGTGGCGGCGCCGGCGGGGGTGGCGCCGGACAGGAGGGGGGCGTCCATGCCGTTGTCGGCGATGAAGGCGCCGAAGTCGGCGGCGGGGATGTCGACGGTGGCCTCGCCGCGGGAGCCGGGGGTGGGGGTGTGCATCTCGGCGAGGTCGGCGTCGACGACGTCGGTGCTGTCGGGGTAGGCGAGGTGGGTGGCCTCGGCGACACTGTCCAGGCTCGGCGCAGCGGTGCCGGAGAAGGCCCAGCCGACGGCCCAGACCGCGGCGATGAGCCCGGCGAAGGCGACGGTGAGCCAGACGGCGGCGATGAGCGCGCGGCGCGGGGTGGCCGCGGGTGGCGAGACCATCCGGTGACTGTACACGAGGGTGCACGCCTGTCCGATACGTGCGATGGTTCCGGGTTCTTCCTCGGTTTCCCAAACGCCATTAATATGTTAATATGCAAATACTTAAATCTCTGTTTTTGGAGGTAGACCCATGAATGCAACCGCCGCAACCGGCATGCGGCGCCGACCGGCACTCGTCATCGCCGCCCTCGTGGCGGCCCTGGCCGCCGCGGGAGCGGCCGCCCTGTTCTTCGCCCCCTCCTCCGAGGCCCACGGCACCGCCGTCGGCCCGGCCTCGCGCAACTACTCGTGCTGGGAGCGCTGGGGCCACGACTTCCAGAACCCCGACATGGCCGACCAGGACCCGATGTGCTGGCAGGCATGGCAGGCCGACCCCAACGCCATGTGGAACTGGAACGGCAACTACCTCGAGCAGGTCGGCGGCGACCACGAGGGCGCCATCCCCGACGGCGAACTGTGCTCCTCGGGCCAAAGCCGCTACGCCGCCCTCGACACCCCCGGCGCATGGACCGCCACCACCGTCGGACAGGACTTCACCTTCACCAACCACGACCAGGCCGACCACGGCGCGGACTACTACCGCATCTACGTCACCGAACAGGGATTCGACCCCGCGACGCAGGCCCTGGGCTGGGACGACCTGGAACTGGTCGCCGAGACCGGCACCATCGCCCCCGGCGAGGGCGAACCGGCCGCCACCGTCGGCACACTGGTCGACATCGACGTCTCGGCCCCCGGACGCACCGGCCACCACCTGGTGTTCATGATCTGGCAGGCCAGCCACTTCGACCAGTCGTTCTACTCCTGCTCGGACGTGTACTTCCAGTAGACGCCCCGCGCACGGTGAGGGCGGGCCCGGAGACGTCGGTCTCCGGGCCCGCCCTCACCGCTCGGCGTCCGGTCCTACCGCACCGAGACGTGGACGTGGTTGGTGTGGTCCCCCGCCGGGGTCCCGTTGGCCCCCGAATAGGACCGCCACCCCGACGAGGGCGACCAGAACTGGCGGTACCAGATGACGTACTCGACCGCCAGAGCGTCGGCGTTGTTGACATACCAGGCGGCCAACCGGTCCCCGTAGTCCTTGTCCGAACCGGTGGCGTCGACGTCCTGGAAGCCGCTGGAGTTGGCCGAGAAGTCGCAGGCGCGGCCCAAGGGGTGCTCGCCCCCGCCGCCCGAGCGGTAGCACGAGACGTACCGGGTGAACCCGGCCTCGCGGGTCTCGTTGTACACATGGAGCGTCCGTGGGGTCAAGCACCCCGACGTCGTCGGGTCGCTCTCGGTGCACGACTCGGAGGACAAGGACCCGTCCGAGTTGCGCGGCGCCGAGTCGGCGCCGGGGGCCCCGCCGTCCGAACCGGGCCCGGCGGCCTGCTCGGCCCGCAGCTCGTCGAGCTGCTCCTCCAGGTCGGCCGCGGCCTCCTCGGCGTCCTCCAGGGCCTGCTCGGCCGCCTCGATCTCGGCCGCGTGCGCCTCCTGCTGCGACTGCAGGTCGTCCAGGAGCGCCCCGGCCTCCTGGACCAGCGCGGCCCGCTCGTCGGCGAGGTACCCGGTGAAGGTCAGCGCGTCGACCATCCGGTCGGGGCTCTCGGCCGACAGCAGCGCGGCGGTGGTGCGCAGGTCGCCCTCGGTGTGGAGGTAGACCGCGTAGTCGTTCAAGTCGCCCGACAGGTCGGCCAGGAGCGTCTCGGTCTCGGCGATCTGAGCGGCCAGCTCCTCGGCGCGGTGCTCGGCGGCGGTCACCTCGTCTTCGGCCGCGGCGACCGCTTCGATGGCCGCGGTGAGGTCGGCTTCGAGGGTCTCCTCGTCGGGGTCGGCGCTCGCGGCGGTGGTCGGTGCCAGCGCCAGCAGCGCTGCGATGCACACCATGGGGAGGATTCTTCGGCGCACGGGTGTGGGTTCGCTTTCCAGGAAGGGGCAGTCGGTTACAGGTCGAGGTCGATCACCACGGGGGCGTGGTCGGAGGCGCCTTTGCCTTTGCGTTCCTCGCGGTCGACGTAGGCGTCGGCCACCGCGGCGGTGAAGGGCGCATTGGCCAGGGCCAGGTCGATGCGCATGCCGCGGTTCTTGGGGAAGTCGAGATTGCGGTAGTCCCAGAACGTGAACGGCCAGGCGTGTTTGAGGGCGCGGGGGAAGACGTCGGTCAACCCCGCAGCGGTGAGGTCTTCCAGGGCGGCGCGTTCGGGCTCGGTGACGTGGGTGGTGCCGCTCCACGCCCGGGCGTCCCACAGGTCGTCGTCGGTCGGGCAGACGTTGAAGTCGCCGAGGACGGCGAACGGGGCGCTCCCAGCGGCCTCGGCGGCGACGGTGGTCCGCAGCGCCCGGAGGAAGGCGAGCTTGTAGGCGTAGTGGGGGTCGGCCGCGTCGCGGCCGTTGGGGACGTACACCGACCAGACCCGCACCGGCCCGCAGGTCGCGGCGATCGCGCGCGGCTCGCTCGCCTCGGCGAACGACGGCTGGCCCTCCAGGCCGCGCACGACGCGGTCGATGCCGACCCGCGAGAGCACGGCCACGCCGTTCCAGCGGCCATCGCCCAGGGCCGCGACCTCGTACCCGGCGGCGGCCAGCGCCGCGGCCGGCACATCGGCCTCGGCGCACTTGAGCTCCTGGAGGCACACCACGTCGGGCCCGGCGGCCTCCAGCCAGGACAGGAGCCTGGCCAGGCGGGCGTTGATCGAATTGATGTTCCACGTCGCGACGCGCATGGGCCTCACGATACCGCCCGCCCCCGGCACGGGGGTCGGCGCTGGCCGGTTGTGGCGGCCGGTACCGCGCCGCTGACCGGCCGTTACGGTTCGCTGCGGGCGGTGTGCGCGGGATGCTCGACCGGGGCCTCGAGAGCCGCATCGCCCTCGGGCCGGGGCCCGACGGCGATGGCCAGGAGACCGAAGCCGACGGCGATGGCGAAACCGGGGACGGCCACACCCGAGTCGTTGACGGCGAACCCGATGACGGCCACGGCCAGCAGGCCGATGACGGACGCTTCGGTCGCGGACGAGCGGACCGGGGCGCGTTTGCGCCAGATCAGGTAGGCGCCGACGGCGGCCGCGGCGACCAGGTAGGTCAGGGGCGTGCCGATCGAGCCGATCGCCGCGGCGCCCTTGCGCAGCAGGACCCCCCCGGCGGTGCCTTCGAAGACGGCGCCGACGAACCGGCCCAGGTGCGTCTGGTCGGCCTCGGGCCGCAGGTAGTCCAGGACCCCGGCGACGAGGAACACGGCCGCGGCCGTGCCCCCGGCCAAGGCCAGCGCCCCGAACGTGAGCCGTTTGCCCCACAGGCTCAGGCAGGTCAGCACGAGCGCGGCGACGATGGTGAGCATCCCGCCGACATCGCCGCCCAGGCCGGGCGCGCCGACCAGGACGGTCGCCGCCGCGCCGATGACCACCGGCCCGATGTAGCGCCACCGGCCCCGCCACGGGGTCAGGGCGATGATGAGGACCACGGCCGCGGCGAACACCGCGAAGGAGTAGTTCCCCAGCCCCGAGAAGCGCGCCCCGGCCTGCGCGGTGTACCCCAGGGGGGTGTGCAGGGGCCAAGTCGCGCCGGTGAACTGGTCGACGGCGATCAGACCGGCGGTGACGCCCGCGACCATCAAGGCGGCCCGGCGCCCCTCCCGCAGCCCCGGAATCCAGGCCGCCGCGGTCACCACGGCGACACCGGCGGCGATGACCAGCCAGAACGCCACCTCAGGATGCCCGGCCCGCCACCACGGCGGAATACCGGCGGCCACACCGGCGACCGGGATCGCCGAGACCGCCACGCACACGGTCCGCGCGCTCTCCCGCCACCGGTCGGACCCGGTCAGCAGCCACACGGCGGCGGCGACGCCGACGATGCCCAACACCGCCAGCATCCCGTAGAACTTCCAGCCGACCTCGGCCACGGCCGCCGAAGCCCGCGTCTCGTCGACGCCGGCGGCCACCGCGCCCGCGGCGGTGTGGTCGGGATCGGCCGCGACACTGGCCCCGCGCCCCGACATCGAGGCCGGGACGTCGGCCCCCACCACGCCCAGCGCGGTCGGGGCGAGGTCGACCAGCTGCACATAGCCTTCACGGCCGGTCGTCGCCGAGGTCAGCGTCCCGGCCTCGATGCCGTGCCCGGCGTAGATGACCGGGTGGAGCGACGAAGGCGCCGCGGAATCGGCAATCCCGGCGACCATGAGCCGCCACCGGTCGGGCAGGACCGCGGTGACCTCGGTGACGGCCTTGTCGGCCTCGGAGGCGGCGGCCACGCGGATCGGGTCCGGTTCGGCCTCCTCGCCCGCCGGGTCCTCCTCCTCGTCCGCGGTGACATCGGTGTCGTCCTGGCCCAGCTCGTCGTAGTCGGTCGTGGTGTCGGCGTCGATCGCGGCCTGGTCGCCGACGATGACGCCCGGGTCGACGATGACGATGTCGCAGGCGGCCATCGCCTCGGGCAGCGACTCCAGGTCCGCGCCCCAGAACGCCAGGTTCCCCTCGGGGTCGGCCGCGGCCAGAGCGGCGCCCACGCCGATCGCGGCCACGCACAGCCCCTCGCGGACCTCGACGGGCTCCTCACCGGCCCGCGCGGCCTCGGCGGCGGCCTCGGCCTGCTCGACGGCCAAGGACTCGACCGCCTCGGCCAGCGACCCGAGCCGGGCCCCGTAGTTGTAGGCCGCGTTGGCCTCCTCCAAGTCCGCGAAATGCGGCAACGACCACTGGCCGCCGACCGACACGGGACTGGGAATCCGCGACTGGGCCATGCAGTGCGCATCCCGCGGCGCGGCGCCCCCGGCGCGCTCCCCGGCGCCCAGACTCGCCCACCCGGCCTCGGCGCACGTCCACGACCCGATCGTCCGCACGCTCATCGACGCCGTCGCGCCCTGACCGGCCAGGTTCCACAGCGTCGGCGTCTCGGCCGCGCTGATGTCCGACCACGTCAGGCCCGGCACACCGACGATGACCACACCGCCGGGCTCGGCCAGGTCCTCCTCGCTCTGCGCCGCCGCCGGGGCGGCGCAGACCAAGGCGGCGAACACCGGCGCCAACAAGGCCGCGCCCAGTCTCCGCACCCACCGTGTCCGGGCCGCTGCCGGGCCCCGCGCCGCCGAAGTCATCCCTGCAGTCTATTGCCTGCCCGCCCGCTCCAGGGCCCGTCCCCGCCCCGACCCGACGCATCTCACGCCCGCCTGCGGGCCCGGGGCCGCCGCGGACGCTAGGGTGGCCCCATGCGCACCATCGCCACCGCCAACGTCAACGGCATCCGGGCCGCCGCGAAGAAGGGCCTGGTGTCCTGGCTCACCGACACCACCGCCGACATCGTCCTCCTCCAAGAGGTCCGCGCCACCGAAGACCAGGTGCCCCCGACGGTGACCGACGTCCCCGGCTGGCACTGGCTCCTGGCCCCGGCCCGGAACGAAGGCGCCAAAGGCCGCGCCGGCGTCGCCGTCCTGACCCGCACCGAACCGACCGCCGCACGCATCGGCTTCGGCTCGACCGAGTTCGACACGTCCGGGCGCTACGCCGAAGTCGACCTGCCCGGCCTGACCGTCGGCAGCCTCTACCTGCCCTCCGGCGAGACCGGCACCCCCCGCCAAGACGAGAAGGAACGGTTCATGGCCGCCTTCGCCGACTACCTCACCCTCGCGGCCAAACGCGCCGCCGAAGACGGCCGCGAACTCATCGTCGGCGGCGACTTCAACATCGCCCACACCGAAGCCGACCTCAAGAACTGGCGCGGCAACAAGAAATCCGCCGGGTTCCTCCCCCACGAACGGGCCTGGCTCACCGACCTCTACCAGCAGCGCGGCTTCACCGACGTCGTCCGCTCCCTCCACCCCGGCGTCGAGGGCCCCTACTCGTGGTGGTCCTACCGGGGCCGCGCCTTCGACAACGACACCGGCTGGCGCATCGACCTCCAGATCGCCACCGCCGCCGCCGCCGCGGCCGCCCGCAGCGCCCGCGTCGAACGCGCCCCCTCCCACGACACCCGCTGGTCCGACCACGCCCCGGTGCTCTGCGTCTACGACCTCTGAACGACCCTGGCACCATTGACCGGTGTGAGCCTCATCGACTACCTGCCCGACACCGACCGACCCGAACCCGACGACGTCTACACCGCCTTCGCCACCTGGGCCTCCGACGAGGGCATCGAACTCTACGACCACCAGGAGGAGGCCCTCCTGGCGATCTGCTCGGGCGCCAACGTCATCGCGGGCACCCCCACCGGGTCGGGCAAGACGCTCATCGCCGCCGCCGCCCACTTCAACGCCCTCGCCCACCAGCGCACCTCCTTCTACACCGCGCCCATCAAAGCGCTCGTGTCCGAGAAGTTCTTCGAACTGTGCGCCCAGTTCGGCACCGACAACGTCGGCATGCTCACCGGCGACGCCTCGGTCAACCCCGACGCGCCCCTGATCTGCTGCACCGCCGAGATCCTCGCCAACCTCGCCCTCCGCGAAGGCGCCGACCTCGACTGCGACTCGGTCGTGGCCGACGAGTTCCACTTCTACGCCGAACCCGACCGCGGCTGGGCCTGGCAGGTCCCCCTGCTCGAACTGCCCCGCGCCCAGTTCACCCTCATGTCCGCCACCCTCGGCGACACCGCGTTCTTCGAAGCCGACCTGACCCGCCGCACCGGCCGCGAGACCGCCCTGGTCACCGGCGCCACCCGCCCGGTCCCCCTGGACTACGAATACCGCAAGACCCCCCTGCACGAGACGGTCGAGAACCTCGTCAACCACCACCGGGCCCCGGCCTACATCGTCCACTTCACCCAGGCCGCGGCCCTGGAGACCGCCCAGGCCCTCGCCAGCCTCAAACTCGTCGACAAGGACGCCAAGACCGCCATCGGCGCCGCCCTGGGCGGCTTCCGCTTCACCACCAAGTTCGGGCAGACCCTCTCCCGCCTGGTCCGCGCCGGCATCGGCGTCCACCACGCCGGCATGCTCCCCAAATACCGGCGCCTGGTCGAACGCCTCGCCCAGCAGGGCCTGCTGACCGTCATCTGCGGCACCGACACCCTCGGCGTGGGCATCAACGTCCCCATCCGCACCGTCGTCTTCACCGGCCTGGCCAAATACGACGGCCGCCGCACCCGCCGCCTGCGCGCCCGCGAATTCCACCAGATCGCCGGCCGCGCCGGCCGCGCCGGCTTCGACACCGAGGGCTTCGTCGTCTGCCAGGCCCCCGAACACGTCATCGAGAACACCAAAGCCGAGGCCAAATTCGGCCTCGACCCGAAAAAACGCAAGAAGATGGCGAAGAAGAAACCCCCCGAAGGGTTCGTCGGCTGGACCGAGGAGACCTTCACCGGCCTGGCCGAGGCCGAACCCGAACCGCTCACCAGCCGCATGCACATGAGCCACGCCATGCTCGTCAACATCCTCGCCCGCCCCGGCGACGCCTTCACGCACGTCAGACGCCTCATCGAAGACTCCCACGCCGACCGGCCCGCGCAACTGCGGATGGCCCGCACCGCCCTGACCATCGCCCGCACCCTGCGCGATGCGGGCATCATCGTCATCGAACCGGGCCGGGTCACCCTCACCGTCGACCTGCCCGACCACTTCGCCCTCAACCAGCCCCTGGCCCCCTTCGCCCTGGCCGCGCTCGACCTGCTCGACCCCGAAGGCGAGGACTACGCCATGGAGGTCGTCTCGGTGGTCGAGGCGACCCTGGAGGGCCCCGGGCAGATCCTGGCCGCGCAGCGCAACAAGGCCAAAGGCGAGGCCATCGAGGCGATGAAAGCCGACGGCGTCGACTACTTCGACCGGATGAACCGACTCGACGACGAGGACATCGACTACCCCAAGCCGCTCGCCGAACTCCTCGACGAGGCCTTCGAGGCCTACAAGACCAGCCACCCGTGGGCCGCCGACTACCACCTGGAGCCCAAATCGATCCTGCGGGAGATCTGGGAGCAGCACATGAGCTTCGGCGAGTACATCGGCGCCTACGGCCTGCCCCGCGCCGAGGGCCTGCTGCTGCGCTACCTCTCCAGCGCCTACAAGGCCCTGATCCAGACCCTCCCCGAAGGCGCCGGCGGCCAGGAGCTCGACGACCTGACCGCCTGGCTGGGCGAGACGATCCGCCAGACCGACTCCTCGCTGATCAACGAATGGGAGCAGCTGACCAACCCCGCCGACGACGACGAGATCGACGTGGGCCGCCCCTCCCGGGCGTTCACCGACAACGAGCGGGCCTTCGCCATCGCGGTGCGCAACACGGTCTTCCGGCACGTCGAACTGGCCGCCGCCGACCGCCCGGCCGCGCTCGCGGCCCTGGAGACCGGCTGGCCCGAATCGAAGTGGGACGCGGCCCTGGAACGCTACTTCGACGCCCACGACGACATCGGCACCGCCACCGGGGCCCGCGGCGAGGACTTCCTCGACATCGACAAGGAGGGCCGCACCTGGCGGGTGCGCCAGACCATCGACGACCCGGCCGGCGACCGCGACTGGGCCATGGTCTTCACCGTCGACCTGGACGCCTCCGACGAGGCCGGGACCGTAGCGTTGACCATTGAGGACTTCACCGACTAGGCCGCGGCCACAAAGGAGCGGCGGGGGCCGGTAGCATGACCCGATGCCCCGCCTCCTCCCCCCGCACGCCCTCGACGCCCCCTCCACGGCACCCCGCTGGGCCGCCCTGGCCGCACTCGCCGCCCTCGCGGCCCCCTTCGCGACCGGCCTGGCCGTCGACGCCGCACCCGCTTCCCTGACCCAGCAGACCACCGGATTCACCTGGGACGCCGAAGCGCTCGCCGCCGGCGCCGAACCGGCCCGAGCCGACCTGGCCGCACTCCTCACCACCGCCGCGGCCCCCCGCGGCGCCCAAGTGACCGGCAGCGCCGACGGCGACGCGTTCACCCTCACCGCCGCCTGGGAACCGGGCGCGACCGTCACCGCGATCCGCCTCGACCACTACACCGACCACCACGGCGAAGGACTGCGCATCGGCATCGCCGCCCGCACCGCCACCGGCACCGGCGAGCACTGCCTGGCCCTCGCCGTGGAAGGACTCGACACCGCACTGGGCGAGACCAGCCTGCGCACCTGCGTCCGCACCGACGCCCAGACCCAGAACGACACCTACCCCGGCCGCGGCGACACCGAACCGGCCGGATGGGAACCGGGACACCTCTTCGTCACCCAGACCGCCGAACTCACCCCCACCACGACCGGCGGACACCTCGTCGACTACCTCGGCCTCGCCCACGACCCCGGCGACGCCCACGACACCGGCCTGTGGGGACCCCACTGGTGGCAGCCGATGGGCCACCGCACCGAAGCGCACGGATGGCACCGATCATGCGAGGCCCCCGACCCGGTCGCCACGATCCCCGCCCCGCCCGTGCCGGACATGGAACCGACGGCACTGCCGATCCCCGCCTGCGTCCCCATCCACCAGGACTTCACCGCCGCCCCCCGGACCCACTACGGCTTCGCGACCGCCCCGTTCACCACCGACGCCCCCACCCCGCTCTCGGCCTGGACGCGCTACAACGACGCCGCCGCCCAGCCCACGGAACTCACCGTCGCGACCGTGGCCGACCTGCGCACCTGCGAGACCGCCATCGACCGCTGCCACACCGACACCGGCGGCGACTGGCTCAAAGACCTGCTCGACGTCGACTGCGCCCCCGCCGCAGGCCGCCCATGCCCCGGACCGGAACCGGGCGACTGACACAATCGACCCCGTGCACTTCGAACCCGTCCACACCCCCATCGGCACCCCCACCGCCCTCGAACCCCTGCTGCACAACGCCGCCAACGAGGCCACCGGCGGCATCTGGCGCGCCACCGGCCCCGCGGGCACCGCCGTCCTCAAACACGCCACCCCCGGCGACGGCGCCACCGGCCCCTGGGCCTCGGGCACCGACGCACACCACTGGAACTACTGGAAACGCGAATACCTCGCCTACACCACCGGCCAGACCGAACGCTACGGCGCGGGCACCGCACTGCGCGCACCCCGCCTCCTGGCCGCCGGCGAACGACCCGACGGCTCGGTCGAACTGTGGCTCGAAGACCTCCCGGGCCCCTTCGCCGACCAGTGGACCGTCGAACAGTTCGCGCACTTCGCCCGCCAGCTCGGCACCGCACAGGCCCGCCACGCCACCACCGACCCCCAGCCCTGGCACTCCCGGTCCTGGCTGCGCCACTACGCCGGCCGCCACACCCCCGCCGCCGTCCCCTGGGACCACCCGGCCGCATCCCGGCACTGGCCCGAAGACCTCCGCACGGGCCTGCGCACCCTCTGGGAGCACCGGACCGACCTGTTCGACCGCGCAGCGTCCTTCCCCCAGACCCTGTGCCACCTCGACGTGTGGCCGATGAACCTGACCCGCAGCGGCACCGACCCGGTCCTGATCGACTGGGCCTTCATCGGCCGCGGCGCGATCGGCGAGGACATCGCCAACCTCATCGCCGACACCTTCCTCGACGGCCTCCAACCCGTCGACCGCCTCGACGAGGTCAAGGACGCGCTCATCGACGCCTACCTCGCCGGACTGGCCGAGGCCGGACGGCGCACCGGCCCGGTCCCGGCGGCCATCGCCGCGACCGGCGCCGCCAAATACTGCTGGCTCGCCCCGCTCATGCTCACCCGCCTCGCCCGAGGCGAACCGCTCGACGAGGGCACCTACGAAGCCGCCGCCGGCGCGGGCGACGACGCCGTGCTCGCCCGCAGCCGACCGGTCCTGGCCATGCTCGTCGACTGGGCCCGCACCGCACTCGACCACTGACAGGAGCCCGACATGCCCGTACCGGTCACCGACGACATCACCCTCCCCGACGCCGAACTGACATGGCGGTTCTCGCGCTCCTCGGGTCCGGGCGGGCAGAGCGTCAACACCACCGACTCGCGCGTCGAACTCGTCTTCGACCTGGCCGCGAGCAAGGCGATCCCCGAACCGCTCGTCCAGCGCGCCCTCGCCCGCCTGGGCGAGCGCGCGAACGGCGGCACGGTCACCGTCACCGCCTCGCAGTTCCGCTCGCAGCTGCGCAACCGCCAGGCCGCGGCCGAGCGACTGGCCGAACTGCTCCGGAAGGCCATCGCCGCGCCCCCGCCCAAGCGGCGGGCCACCAAGCCCTCGCGCGGCGCCCGGCGGCGGCGCCTCGAAGCGAAGCGCCGCCGATCCGAGACCAAGCGGCTGCGCCGCGACACCGGCGACTGACCGCTACCGCTCGGGCAGCGGCTCACCGAAAACCGGCTCGCCCCCCGGCCCCCACCCGAACCGCTGGAGGCGGCAGTGCCGGTCGGGGTTGTCCAAGGGGTCGCCTTCGATCTCGGCGTAGGCGCGGGCGTGGAAGACCAGCACGTCGGCCCCGTCCTCGTCGACGGTGAACGCGTTGTGCCCCGGCCCGAAGACCCCGTTGGCCTCGCTGGTGGTGAACACCGGCTCGGGGTGCTTGGTCCACGAGGCGGGGTCGAGCAGGTCGGCCTCGGCATCGGCGCTGAGCAGGCCGACGCAGTACTCGGCGCCGGTGCCCGAGGCGGAGTAGGTCACGAAGAGGCGCCCGTCGCGGACGATGGCGTAGGGGCCCTCGTTGACCGCGAAGCGGACGGTCTCCCAGTCCAGTTCGGGGCGGGCGATCTCGACCGGCTCCCCGGCGAGCGTCCAGGGGTCGGCCAGGGCCGCGAGGTAGAGGCTGGTGTTGGTCTCCGGCAGCTCGGGGTTGTGCTGGGCCCAGCACAGGTAGCGCCGGCCCCCGCAGGCGAAGGTGGTCGCGTCCAGCGAGAACGAGTCGATCGGCGTGGCGATCTGCCCCTTCTCGGTCCAGGTGCCCGACAGGGGGTCGGGGCCGGTGTTCTCCAGCACGTACATGCGGATGCGCCAGACGTCGGCGGTCGCGTCCCCGGCGTCGCCGGCGGCGAAGTAGACGTACCAGGCGCCGTCGATCCGGTGCAGTTCGGGCGCCCAGATGTGCGAGCCCATCGGGCCGCTGTCGTGGGCGGTCCAGATCGTCGTCTCGGACGCCTCGCGCAGTCCGGCGAGGGTGTCGGCGCCGCGCAGCACGATCCGGTCGAAGGCCGGGACGGTGCCGGTGAAGTAGTAGCGGCCCTCGTGGCGCGCGATCTGGGGGTCGGCGCGCTCCTCGATGAAGGGGTTGGGGTAGCGCGGGCTCGGAGCCCCCTTCAAGTTATCGTTCACATTCTGGTGGGTCACCGCAAAATCCTCTCTCTCGAAAGGAACAATCTACAGCTCCACCCGCGCCGATCCCACCGGCTCCACCTCCACGGCCCCCGCCGTCTGCGACGCCAGCCACGCCGCGAACACCTCCGCATCGGCGCACGCCACATCGAAGACCACCGCCGAACCGAACTCCACCCCGAACAACCGCGCATCCTCACGCAACCGCAGCAGCCCCTCCAGACTGCCCGCCCGGTCGTACCCCACCCGCACCGACAACCGCGGCCACACCGCCACCGCGACCGTCCCGGCCGCCTCCACCGCGGCCGACACCGCCGCACCATAGGCCCGCACCAGACCGCCCGTGCCCAGCTTCACACCGCCGAAGTACCGCGTCACCACCGCCAGCACCTCACTCAACCCCCGGCCCCGCAGCACCTCCAGCATCGGCGCCCCCGCCGTCCCGGCCGGCTCCCCGTCATCGGCCGACCGCTCCACCGCACCGCCCTCCAGCACATACGCCGTGCAATTGTGCGTCGCATCCCAATGCGCCCGCCGATGCGCCGCGATCCGCTCCCGCGCCTGCCCCTCATCGGCCACCCGGTACACCGTGCACACGAACCGCGACCGCTGCACCACCGTCTCCACCGCGCACTCCGCCACCGCGATCGACCGCATCAGCCCACCACACCGTGCTCCCACGCCCACGCCGCGATCTCCACCCGATTGCGCGCAGGCAGCTTCATCCGCACCGCCTCCAGATGCGTCTTCACCGTCGAGACCGACACGAACAGCGCCTCGGCGATCTCCGCGTTCGTACGCCCCCGCGCCACATGCTCGACCACGTCCAACTCCCGCTCGGTCAGCACCTCCTCGGCCCGCACCCCCCGCGCGACCGGCTCGGTCAACCGCTCCAGCAGCCGCACCGTCACCGACGGCGACACCAGCGACTCACCGCCCGCCGCCGCCCGCACCGCCTCCACCAGCAGCGTCGGACCCGAATCCTTCAACAAGAACCCCGTCGCCCCCGACCGCAACGCCCCATAGACGTACTCATCGGTATCGAACGTGGTCACCACCACGATCCGCGGACCCGACCCGTTCGCCAGCAGCGTCCGCGTGGCCTCCAAACCGTCCAACCGCGGCATCCTGATGTCGAACAGACACACGTCGGGCCGATGCCGCCGCGTCTGAGCCACCGCCTCGACGCCGTCGGCGGCATCGGCCACCACTTCCATATCGCCCTGAGCATCGATGATCGCCCGGAAACCGGCCCGCACCATCTCCTGATCGTCGGCGATGAGCACTCGGATTGTCACACCAGCAGATTAGCCGCCCGCGCCAACCAGCTCCAGCTCGCCGGTGTTCCCCATGTCGAACGCCGGCGCCGCGGGCGCCACCGGCTCCACCGCGGCAGTGCCCACGGCGATGACCGCCGTGTCCGCCTCGGCCTCCGCCACCGGCTCGGCCGCCGCGGCCAACGTCTCACGGTGCCGGACGACCAAGGTCACCGCGACCATGACCAGCCACGACACCTCCAGCAGGATCAGGCCCCAGTCAGCGCCCATGATGGCCGAGGCGAGCAGGATCACACCGCCGCTGGCGACGATGAGCAGCGACACCGGCTGCGTGGCCGTGATGCGTCGCGTCTGGATGAGCAGGTAGTTGGCGATGCACAGCAGCGCCCCGAAGATCTGGAGCGCCATGCGCAGGTCGAAGTCCGGCATCGACATGATTCCTTCTGAATCGCAGTTCCATTGCAGCAGCGCACGCCGGGACAGCCGCATCGCTGCGACGTGCGAAAAAAGAAAAACCGAGAAATGAGGGGTGAAGTCGGGGAGACCCGATCAGGCGGCGGCCTTCACACTCGGACGGCTCCGAGCCGTCACCACGGCCCTGGCCCCGCGAAGCACCCTGGTCTGGAGCGACCCACAGGCACACCGCGTCCACATCGTGACGCCCGACGGAGTCGGATGCACCGAGACGGTCGTCACCGGATCGTCATCGGGCCAACCGCAAAATGGGCAGCACAGCATGAGCCATTCCTCCTCACAGGATGTCTGGAAACATGGATACGCACGGGTCGACGCCCGTACACATCGAATGTAAGGCCTCATCCGCCCGGCCCACAACACGCCAGCCGCCCGAGTTTGCGAAACTCACTGTGAAGCGAAAGCTTAAGCATCGAGGAGGCACACCAGTGATCGATCTGCGCCGACTGCACGTGCTGCGCGCCATCGCCCACCACGGCACCGTCTCCGGCGCCGCAAAATCACTGCACATGTCCACCTCAGCCGCCTCACAGCAGATCCGCCTGCTCTCCAAAGAACTCGGCGTCCCCCTCCTCGAACCCCACGGCCGCAGAGTCCGCCTCTCCCCCGCCGCCCACATCCTCCTCGCCCACATCGACGCCATCGAAGCCATGTGGCGCCTCGCCGAAGCCGAACTCCAAGCCACCGAAGGCGCCCCCTCCGGCCTCATGCGCCTGTGCGGATTCCCCACCGCCATCGCCACCCTCCTCGCCCCCCTCGTCGACCGCGCCCGCGACCGCCACCCCGCCCTCGAACTGCGACTGCGCGAAACCGAATCCACCGAGAGCTTCGACCTCCTCTTCGCCGGCGAAGCCGACCTCGCCCTCGTCGAGGCCACCCCCGACAACCCGCCCCCCGAAGACATCCGCTTCGACTCCCAGACCGTCTTCAACGACCCCTTCGACCTCGTCGTCCCCGCCGACCACCCCTACGCCGACACCCCCGCCATCGACCTGCGCACCCTCGAACGCGACCCCTGGGTCCTCGGCGTCCCCGGCTCCATCCACCGCCGCCACGTCCTCACCGCCTGCTCCAACGCCGGATTCCGACCCACCATCATCGGCGAAGCCCGCGAATGGAACGTCATCGCCATCATGGTCGCCCACGGCCTCGGCGTCGCCCTCATCCCGCGCCTGGTCGACCTCCCGCCCCACCTCGACCTCATCCGCATCCCCGTCTCCGGACCCTTCACCCCCATCCGCCACTTCCGCGCCGTCACCCTCCGCGGCGCCGCCCGCCGACCCGCCGTCGCCGCCGTCATGGAACTGCTCGACGAACTCGTCCACGACGCCGAAGGCATCGGCCCCGCCAAAGACCCGAACACCGCATAAACCACACCCGCACCACCACCGGTGCCCGCGAACGACCATGCGAGACCCCCCGACTCCGCTAGTCTGACGCCATGCTCGACACCGACACCGGCGCGCGCTCCACGACCGCCCCCATCCACCTGCGCGTGCGCGGCGGCGTCCCCCTGTCCGGCTCCATCGACGTCAAGACCTCCAAGAACGCCGGCGTCGCACTCCTGTGCGCCAGCCTGCTCAACAAGGGCACCACCACCCTCCGCCGCGTCGCCCGCATCGAAGAGGTCAACCGCATCCTCCGCGTCCTGGCCAGCATGGGCGTCCACTACCGCTGGATCGGCGCCGACGGCGACCTCCAGATCACCCCGCCCGAAGAACTCGACCTCACCAGCATCGACGCCGACGCCGCCCGAAGAACCCGATCGATCATCATGTTCCTCGGGCCGCTCCTCCACGACTACCCCGACTTCGAACTCCCCTTCGCCGGCGGCTGCCAACTCGGCGACCGCACCGTCGAACCCCACATGGTCGCCCTCCGCCGCTTCGGCCTCACCGTCGAGACCTCGCACGGCTGCTACCACGCCTCCGTCAAAGAACCCACCGAACCGCCCGGCACCATCGTCCTCACCGAACGCGGCGACACCGTCACCGAGAACGCCATCATGGCCGCCGCCCGCTACCCCGCCCCCACCACCATCCGCAACGCCTCATGCAACTACATGGTCCAAGACCTCTGCTTCTACCTCGAACGCCTCGGCGTCCGCATCGACGGCCTCGGCACCACCACCATCACCGTCCACGGCCGCGAGACCATCGACGTCGACGTCGACTACGCCCCCTCCGAAGACCCCATCGAAGCCTGGAGCCTCCTCACCGCCGGCATCGCCACCCGATCCGAGATCACCGTCTGCCGCGTCCCCATCGAATTCGTCGAAATCGAACTCGCCCTCGCCGAAGAGATGGGCCTGAGCTACACCCGGGGCACCGAATACCTCGCCGCCAACGCCCGCACCCGACTCGCCGACATCACCGTCCGCCCCTCCGAACTGCGCGCCCCCATCGACAAGATCCACCCCATGCCCTTCCCCGGCCTCAACATCGACAACCTCCCCTTCTTCGCCCTCATCGCCTCCTGCGCCGAAGGCTCGACCCTCATCCACGACTGGGTCTACGAGAACCGCGCGATCTACCTGACCGAACTCAACCGGCTCGGCGGACGCGTCCGCCTGCTCGACCCGCACCGCATCTACACCGACGGACCCATCCGCTGGTCGGGCACCGAAGTCGTCTGCCCCCCGGCCCTGCGCCCCGCCGTCGTCCTGCTCCTGGCCATGCTCAGCGCCAAAGGCACCTCCGTGCTGCGCCACGTCAACGTCATCCACCGCGGCTACGAACGGCTCACCGAACGCCTCAAGAAGCTCGGCGCCGAGATCGAGGTCTTCTGGAGCGACTGAACGGGCACGCGTATGTGAAACTGCTCCGTATGGAAATCGTGCCCAACGTCCCCCCGCACGCCTACGCGCTGCTGAGTCTGATGCGCAGCCACCTGCGGCATCTGGAGAAAGACGACGCCGAACCGCTGACCACGCCCCAGTGGTCGGCCACCGCGCAGACGGCGAGGACGGTCGCGGCCATCAAATTCCCCGGCGAGACGATCACCGCCGAGGACGTCCCCATGATCATCGGCACCGGAGCGCCGGGGCGCGGCCGCCACCTGTACTCCTCGATGCCCTGCCCGCCCGCCGTGGCCGACCTCGCCGACGAGTCCGAGGTCGCGGTCTTCACCTACAACCGCCGCGGCCGGATACAACCGGTCAACCGCACCGCCCAGGCGCGCCAGAACCGCGCCTGGTACCCGCCGGCCAAGGCCATCGCCCCCATGCGCCTGATCGGCGACGAGACGTGGGAGCCGGTCGTCCAGGCCACCGGCGAGACGGGGCGCCCGGGCCTGTTCGAGGCGGCCGCGGGCTGGCTCGTCCTACTCGTCCTCCTGGTCTTCCTGGCAGGGTCGGCCTACCTGGTACTCCGCTTCTTCGACGTCATCTGAGGCCGGGGTTTCTCGGTGAGTGCGCGGGCGCAGCCCGTGCTCCTCATTTCGGATGTACGGGGACGTCGGGAACCAAGGAGGTACTTTACCTCGGAGTCGATATATATCTTATATGATAAGAGCAAAGAGGCTGGAGCGGTTCGCTTCGGGGGCATGGGGATCGGATACGATCGGGCGGCCGGGACACGGGGACGGCACCCTGTCTTGGGGTCGATATATATTGCCGGGTCTGCGATGATGTGGGCATGCTGAAGATGGCCATACTCGGATTCCTGCGGGACTTCCCGCTCCACGGCTACGACCTCAAGAACCGGGTCGCCGCGCTCGCCGGGCACGTCCGGCCCATCGCCGACGGCACCCTCTACCCCACCATCAAGAAGCTCGAAGAGGCCGGCTGCCTCACCCGGCGCACCGCGCCCGGATCGGTCGCCGCGCCCCGCCACATGCTCGAGATCACCCAGGAGGGCACCGACCAGCTGCGCCGGTGGCTGCGCAGCCCCGAGCCGGTCTTCATCACCGACGACAACAAGTGGTACGTGCTCCTGGCGTTCCTCCACCACCTGGACAACCCGCGCGAGCAGTCGATCGTCCTGGCCCGGCGCCGCGAGTACCTCGACCAGCCCACGCAGCTGTTCTACGACGAGCAGGGGCGCCCCGTGCCGCCCGAGCGGCTCGAATCGCCGTTCCGCAAAGGACTCATGCAGATCCACCGCTCGGTCAACCTCAACGAGATCGACTGGCTCGACGCGCAGATCGCCGAACTCGACCGCCGCGCCGGATACACGGCCGCCGCCGCGAGCGGCGAACCGTGACCCGCGGCCTCAGTTGAGAATGTTCGCGAGCAGCACGAAGAAGACCACCAGCAGGATCACCACGGCCGCGCCGGTCACCAGCACCGCCGGCTCCTGGTGCAGCGGGCGCCTCCCGGCGGGCTGCTGCCGCGCCATCGGCTGCGGCGAGGACTGCGGCGGGTGCATGATCGGGTTCCGCGGCGGCAGCATCTGCGGGGCCTGCACCGGCGGACGCGGCGCCGAGGTCATGGCGCCCGAGGGCGAGACCGGGCCGCCCGACGTCGGCCCCGTGGGCGGCAGCTCGGTGGGCGCGGGCCCGGTCGAGGCGCGCACGGCGCCCTCGACGACCACGGTCTCGGGCTGCTCGAACGACTGCGGCGGCACCCCCAGCTTGGTGTGGATGAGCTGCGAGATCATCGGGATGCGCGAGGAGCCGCCCACCAGGAAGATGCCCACCAGGTCGGCCGGGTTCATCCGCGCGGCGCCGACGGCCTTCTGGAGGCAGTCGACGGTGCGCTCCAGGGGCGGGCGGGCGATGTCCTCGAACTCCGCCCGCGTCAGGTGCGCGTCGACCTCGAGGGCGGGCAGGTGGATGTCGGCGCTCGCGGTGCGCGAGAGCGTCTCCTTGGCGCCGCGGACGTCCTCGTAGAGCATGCGGCGGTAGCGGCGGTCGCGGTCGTCGGTGGGGTTGAGCAGCCGCCGCCAGTCATCGGGGTGCGAGGCGCCGTAGGTCTTGCCGAGGTGCTCGACGATGCCGTGGTCGAAGTCGAGGCCGCCGATGTCGCCCAGGCCCTCCTCGGCGAGCACTTCGAAGCCGGTCTGGGTGCGGCGCACCACGGTCGCGTCGAAGGTGCCGCCGCCGAGGTCGTAGATCGCCAGGCTGCGCCCGGGCGGGACGGCGGTGCCGAGCACGGAGGTGAAGTAGGAGGCCGCGGCCACCGGCTCGGGGATGAGCTGGGGGGAGGGCAGTCCGGCCAGGCGGGCCGCGTCGACCAGGATCGAGCGGCGGCGCTCGCCCCACCGCGCGGGGTGCGTCAGGCGGACCTGGCCGGGCATCTGGCCGGCCTGGCGCTGGGCCTCGAGGGCGATCTGCTGGAGGACGTAGGCGAACACCTGGGGCACCGGGATCTCGGAGGTGCCCAGGAAGACCGATCCGTCGTCGATGCGGCGCTTCGGGTTCGGCTCGAAGCGCGACGGGTCCATGCGGGCGTTGCGCTCGGCGTCGCGTCCGACGAGCATGCGGCCGTCGGAGTTGTAGTAGACCGCCGAGGGCAGGATCGGCGCGCCGTCGAACAGCAGCGGGCGGACTCGGCCGTCGGCCGAGCGCAGCACGGCGACGGTGTTCGAGGTTCCGAAATCGATTCCAAGCACGTGCATGTGAGAACTCCTTGTCTGCCCACACCTTACTGGTCCGGCTCACCCCCGATGCGACCCTGGTGTCGCTCGGCGGGGCGTCGGCGAGCGCTTGCGGCGCAGGGAGGGAGGGCCGGGCGCGCTCGACTGTGGTTACCGGCCGGTAAGGCCGTTCGGGCCCAGCGTCCCCCGCGACCGGGGCGCCTTCGCCCGCCCCGGGCGGGGCGGGGCGGGCGCCACCGGCGGTTCGTCGCACGGGTGACTTCGCACATCACCGTGGCGGAATCGTGACGGTGTTGTGTCACACTTCAAGGGGACGGCCATGGCGGCCGGAGTCCCGCCGCGCCACACTTGGGGGTCGCGTCTGGAAACATTCGGCCGGGCCGCGACGTTGAGAACGGTGGGAACTCCGCAATTCGGCGTGATCGGCGGAGGCACTGACCAGGTCAGGCGTTGTTCAGGGCAAGTGCTCGAGAAAGTGCAGGGGAACATGGGCGACAGAATGCTGAGGGGCTCCCGTCTCGGCGCCGTCAGCTACGAATCCGACCGGAACACGGAGCTGGCCCCGCGCCAGACCCGTGACTACGTGTGCCCGCAGGGCCATCGCTTCGAGGTGCCCTTCGCGGTCGAAGCCGAGATTCCGCTGACGTGGGAGTGCCGGCTCGACGGTTCGACGGCCAAGCTCGTCGACGGCGAGGAGCCCGAGACGAAGAAGACGAAGCCGCCGCGCACCCACTGGGACATGCTGCTGGAGCGCCGCTCCATGGAGGAGCTCGAGGACATCCTCGACGAGCGCCTCCAGGAGATGCGCGCTCGCCGCGGCGAGCGCTGAGGCGGAGACCCGCTGAGGCGGCGTACGGCTCGCAGGCCCCGTGAGGGGCGTGCGAGCCTTTCCTTTTGCCCGACGGAGGGCGTTTCCTACCGGTTTCCGGGCAGGACGGTCATTCGATGGTGCGGTGTCCGCCCTCGCGGCCGGTGCCCGCATCGCGCTCGTCGAGCACCTCCCCCTCGATGACGTCGCCGCCGCTGCCGCCGAAGCGCACCGGGGGCGTCCTGGAGGCGATGTAGCGGCCCAGGCCGCGGAACAGCAGCCGCGTGGGCGGGAAGAGCAGGAGCAGACCGATCAGGTCGGTCACGAAGCCGGGGACGATGAGGCAGAACGCCCCGGCCGCGGCGTAGCCGTTCGGCATCTCCCGGGAGGGGTCGCCGCCGGAGTTGAGGTAGTCGCGCGCGGCCCGGAAGGACCTGGCGCCGACGTACTGCAGGAGCGCCACCCCCAGGACGCTGGTGCCGAAGAAGATCAGCAGCGTGTAGAAGACGCCGATCAGGTAGGTCAGGCCGATGAACGCCGCGGACTCGGCGACGATCCACACCGCCAGCGCGACTCGGATGGCATAGGGCGCCCTGGCGGCGTGCGGCTCTCGGCGTTGCGTCACGCCTCAATCCTGCCACGCCCGAACGCCTTCCGCAGTCGCCGCGACCGGTGGGCCACGCCCCAGCGGGTCACATTGCGCAATGCCTCGACGGTGATCGACCGGTTCATCTTGGAGGCACCGGCGCGCCGTTCGGTGAAGGTGATGGGGACTTCGGTGATCGCCAGTCCGGCCTTGACCGCCCGCCAGGTCAGGTCGATCTGGAAGCAGTAGCCGACCGAGGTGACGGTGTCGAGGTCGAGCTTGCCCAGCGCCTCCAGGCGGTAGGCCCGGTACCCGGCGGTGACGTCCTGGACGTCGAGGCCGAGCATGAGGCGGGTGTACATGCCGGCCCCGCGCGAGAGCGCGAGCCGGTGGAAGGGCCAGTTGCGGACCTCGCCGCCGGGGATGTAGCGCGAGCCGATGGCGAGGTCGGCGCCCGCGGCGAGGGCGTCGAGCAGGCGCGGCAGGTCGGCGGGGTCGTGGGAGCCGTCGGCGTCCATCTCCACGACGGTCCGGTAGCCGCGCCTGCCGGCCCATGCGAAGGCGGCGAGGTAGGCCGCGCCCAGGCCCCGCTTCTCGGGGCGGTGGAGAACGTGGACGCCCGCGTCGTCGGCGGCGAGGGCGTCGGCGAGGTCGCCGGTGCCGTCGGGCGAGTCGTCGTCGACGACCAGGACGTCGGCCTCGGGGCACGAGCGGCGGGCGATCGCGACGGTGCGTTCGAGGTTGTCGCGCTCGTTGTAGGTGGGTACGGCGACGAGCGCCGGGCCGGTTTCGGAGGGGCCTGTCCGGTCCGGTGTGGTGCTCATGTCGGTGCTTTCTCTGTGGGTCACTGCTCCCCGGGCGAGTCCGCGGCGCTCGTCGCGCGGTTCGCGGCGGTCTCGGCCCGGCGGTGCCGGAGGTTGAGGGTGACCGCGGCGGCCAGGGCGGCCAGCGCGGCTGCGGTGAGGATCACCTCGGGCAGAATACCGGCTCGGGTGGCCGGGGTGGTGTCCGCGGACCGGGTGAGTTCCTTTTGGATGACGGCCGCGGTGTTGAACTCGGTGGCCTGGGAGACCGCTCCGGTGTGGTCGGTGAAGGCGGAGATGCCGACGGTGGAGGCCATGAGGCCGTCGCGTCCGTGCTCGATGGAGCGCAGCCGGACCATCGCGAGCTGCTGGCCGGCCTCCTTGTGGTCGAAGGTGGCGTTGTTGGTCTGGACGGCGAGCAGTTCGGCGCCGTCGCGGACCGAGTCGGCGGTCTCGGCGTCGAAGGCGATCTCGAAGCAGATCAGTCCGGCGATGGTGATGTCGTCGACCGGCACGATGCCGGGCTCGGTGCCGGCCTCGAAGCCGGCGACGGAGTCGATGCCCTCGGCCATGCGCTGGTCGATCCATCCGGCGACGGTGCGGAAGAAGCCCTTGTAGGGGACGTATTCGGCGAAGGGCACGGGGTGGCGCTTGGCGTACATGAACACCGGGCCGTCCTGGGGGTCCCACACGATGCTCATGTTGTAGCGGGTGCCGTCCTCGCCGTGGACGATGCCGCCCAGGACGATGGGCGTGCCGATCGCGTCGGCGGCCTCGCTGATGAGCGCGTAGGCGTCGGCGTTGTTGATGGGGTCGATGTCGGAGGCGTTCTCGGGCCACACCACGATGTCGGGGCGTTCGGTCTCGCCGGCGGCGACGGCGGCGGCGAGGTCGAGCGTGCCCTGGACGTGGTTGTCGAGGACGGCGCGGCGCTGCTCGTTGAAGTCCAGGCCGAGGCGGGGCACGTTGCCCTGGACGACGGCCACGTCGACCGCCGGTCCGGCCGGGGCGGTCGCGTCGACCGGGAGGGCGGCCGGGGCGAGCGTGGCGAGGGCACCCGCGGCGAGGAACGCGGCGCTCTTGCGCCAGTCGGGGCGGCGCAGCAGCGCCGCCAGCAGGAGGCCGCCGGTGAGGGCGACGATGAAGGTGACCAGGGGCGCGCCGCCGAGCCAGGCGGCCGCGGCGGTGGGGGCGTCGGCCTGGCTGAAGGCCAGGCGTCCCCAGGGGAAGCCGCCGAAGGGCTGGCGGGAGCGCAGGGCCTCCTCGGCGACCCAGGCGACGCCGGTCAGCGGCGCCCAGATCCAGCGGTGCCGGTCGATCAGGCGCGAGCAGACGGCCAGGCCGGCGCCGAGGATGCCGATGCCGAGCGCTTGGAGCGCGGACAGGAACAGCCACGGCCACTGGCCGACCTGCGTGGAGGACCAGGCCAGGAGCGGCAGGAAGAACGCCAGGCCGTAGACGAAGCCGAGGCCGAGGCCGCCGCGCAGGCGGCGGCGGTGGACGGCGGCGCCGAGACCGGCGACCGAGAGGGCCGCGAGGGGCCACCACCCGTAGGGCGGGAAGGCGAGCACGGCCAGGCCCCCGGAGGCGAGGGCGAGGACCAGCGCGGCGGGGAGCGCGAGGCGGCGCCCGTACGGCGAGTCGACCAGGAGGGCGCGCCTTCGCCGGTCGCTCACCTGCGGCTGCTCGTCCGCTTCGCGGTCCATGACGGTGCTCAAGAGGCGCTCCTCGTTCGTGCGCGCCCGCCTCGGCGCATCGGCCCGCGGCGGGCGCGGGCGGGCCGTGAAGGGCCGCCCGGGAAAGGGTCGCTCAAGCCTACCTGCGGGCACGGCAAAGGGGCGTAGCCGTGTCTTGCTACGCCCCTCGCACGGGTTTCTCCCAGTCCCTGTACGGCCGGTGTCCCCTGCGGCGTCGGCTGGTGATCTTCGGACCAACTGGCAGCCCTCTGGCTGAGCGACGGCGAGCTGTTGTCTAGGGATCACCTACGTCTGCTGCGGGTCCACCACCGGCGACCGGCTCGCCTTTCTCCGCCGACCCCCGCGATCTGGACCTGGCCGCCGGTGGCGGTGCGGCCGCGCCGCCACCTTGTCCAGTCTGCGTGGGAGCAAAGCAAGTCGAGTCGCCCCCGACGTTCGGCGAGCTTCCCGTTGCGGGTCGTTCGCCGAGGACCAGACCACCGTAAGCCAAACAGTGCCACCGGCGTCAACCGGGTCGGAATATTGATCGAGTATTTTTTCTCGTGTTCGTCGGGGCCCTCGCGTCGGCGCTGGTCAGGCGTGCTGGTAGATGCGGTGTCCCGCGGCGACGGTCGTGAGGCAGCGCGGCTGGGGGACGTCGGGGTCACTCGGATCGGGTAGGGCCGGGCCGGTGAGGTCCCACACGGCGAAGTCGGCGCGCATGCCCGGGCTCAGGGCCCCGGAGTCGTCGACGCCCAGCGCCCTCCAGCCGCCTCTGGTGGCGGCGGTGAAGGCGGTGGCGGGGGCGAGGCGCAGGCTCGGGTTGTGGTGGCGCACCGCGGCCGCGACCCCGCCCCAGGGGTCGAGCGGGGTGACCGGCGCGTCGGAGCCGAAGGCGAGGGGGACGCCGACGCCGGCGAGCGGCGCGAAGGGGTTGGCCTCCAGGGCGGCGCCGCGGCCGAGGCGGGCGGCGTACATGCCGTCGGGGCCGCCCCAGGCCGCGTCGAAGGCGGGCTGGGCGGAGACGTGGACGCCGTGGTGGACTAGGCGGGCCGTCAGCGCGGTGTCGAGCAGTTCGGCGTGCTCGATGCGGTGGCGGGCGCGGCGGATCTCGTCGAGGCCGATGGCGCGCTCGGCGAGGTCGAGGCCGTCCAGGACGGTTTCGACGGCGCCGTCGCCGATGGCGTGGAAGGCGGCGCTCAGGCCGGTGCGGTGGCAGTCGGCGAGGTGGGCGCGGACGTCCTCGGCGGTGAGGTACCGCGTGCCGCGGGTGGACTCGTCGTCGCTGTAGGGGGCCCTGAGGTAGGCGGTGCGGGCGCCGAGGGAGCCGTCGACGGACAGGTCGCCGCCGCAGCCGTGGGCGCCGAGGTCGCGGGCCTTCTCGGCGGCGCACAGCTCGCCCCACCAGCCGTGGACGGCCGGGTGGCCCGGTTCGGCGCCCAGGCCGATCAGCCCGGTGAACTCCGCTTCGGCGTGGGGGTCCTTGGCGGCGGGGACGGTGTGCTCGACGAGCGCGGCGATGCCCAGGCTCGCGGCCCGGTCGAGGGCGGCCCGGGCCGTCTCCAGGCGCTGGGCGACCGGGACGGCGGCCTGGAGGAGGCCGCGGGCGGCGCGGTGCGCCATGCGTTTGAGCAGCCCTGAGCCCACCTCGTGGTCGAGGGTGTAGATCTCGGGGTGGGCCTCGTCGATGACGCGGGGCCCGGCGATGCCGACGTGCCCGCAGACGCGCGAGAGGTAGACCAGGCGGCCCCCGGCGGCCCGTTCGACCTCGGCGGGGGTCGGCGGCGCGGGGTCGTCCCAGGTCGTCTCGTCCCAGCCGTGGGCGAGGACGATCGCGTCGGGCGGGAGCGCGCGGGCGAAGTCCGCGACGGCGTCGAGCACCGCCCGGGCCGAGCCGAGGCCGGCCAGGTGGAGGCCGGTCAGGGACGCCCCGGTGCCGGTGAGGTGGACGTGGGAGTCGACGAACGCCGGGGTCGCCAGGGCGCCTTCGAGGTCGACGGTCCGGTCGGCGCTCGGGGCGTCGGCGTCGGGCCCGACCCAGGCGATCCTGTCGCCTTCGACGAGCATGGCGGTCGCGTCAGGGCTGGTGGGGCTCATGACGCGTCCGCCGCGCCACAGTGTAGTGAGGAGACTCATGCCTCCAAGTGTGGCAGTCTCAGTCGACGGGATGCAGTACGCGGTGCAGGAAGCTCTGGGCGCGTTCGGTCTCCGGTTCGGTGAGCATCGTGGAGGGCGGGCCCTGCTCGACGATGACGCCGCCGTCGAGGAAGACGACGCGGTCGGCGACCTCGCGGGCGAAGCTCATCTCGTGGGTGACCACGAGCATGGTCATGCCGTCGGCGGCCAGGCCCTTCATGACCGACAGGACCTCGCCGACCAGTTCGGGGTCGAGCGCGGAGGTCGGCTCGTCGAACAGCATCAGGGCCGGGTCCATGGCCAGGGCGCGGGCGATGGCGACGCGCTGCTGCTGCCCGCCCGAGAGCTGCGAGGGCTTGGCCCGCTCCTTGCCGTCGACGCCGACTTCGGCCAGCAGGCGCCGGGCCTCGGCTTCGGCCTCGGCCCGGGGGCGCTTGAGGACGCGCCGGGGGGCGATGGCGACGTTGTCGAGGATCGTCAGGTGGCTGAAGAGGTTGAAGTGCTGGAAGACCATGCCGATGTCGCGCCTGGCGGCGTCGAGTTCGACGTCGGGGTCGGTCATGTCGTGCCCGGCGGCGCGGACGGTGCCGGAGGTGGGCGGTTCGAGCAGGTTGACGCAGCGCAGGAGCGTGGACTTGCCCGACCCGGAGGGGCCGATGAGGCACACCACTTCGCCTTCGTCGATGTCGAGGTCGATGCCGCGCAGGACCTCGTTGTCGCCGAAGCGCTTGTGGAGGTCGCGGATGGTCACGATCGGGTCGCTCATCGGCGGTCCCCCTTGTTCTCGAGGCGGCGGGCCAGCGCCGAGAGCGGCACGGTCAGCAGCAGGTAGAGCAGGCCGCCGACGAGCAGCGGGGTGGCGTTGGCCGTGGAGGTCAGCTCGGAGCGGGCGAACTTGGTCAGTTCCATGGTGGCGGTGGTGACGCCCAGGACGAACACCAGGGAGGAGTCCTTGGTGAGCAGGACTAGTTCGTTCGTCAGCGGCGGGACGACGATGCGCAGCGCCTGCGGGAGCACGACGGTGATCATGGTGCGGGTGTGGCTCATGCCCAGGGAGCGGGCGGCCTCGACCTGGCCGGGCGGGACGGCCTGGATGCCGGCGCGGACGCTCTCGGCGATGTAGGCCGAGGAGGTCAGGCCGAGGCCGATGGCGACCTGCCCGTAGACGCCGCCGGGCCAGGTGACGCCCGGGAACGCCTGGGGGACGGCGAAGCCGACCAGGAACAGGACCAGCAGCGCGGGCAGGCCGCGGAAGATCTCGACGTAGACGGTGGCGAACCACCGGTAGGCGGCCAGGCCGGAGACGCGCATGAGCGCGATGGGGACGCCGACGAGCATGCCGAACACGAAGGCGAGCAGGGTGTAGAGGACGGTGTTCCCGAAGGCGGTCCACACGCGGGGGAACATGTCGGCGGCGACGTCGAGCCGCAGGAAGGAGTCGGCGATGCGGCCCCAGTCGGCCAGGGCGGCGACGGCGATGACGACGGCGGCGAAGACGCCGTACTGCACAGCGCGGGAGAGACGGCGCCGCCGGCGCGCCGTCATCCCGGTTCGCTTCTGGGCGGCCACTAGTCGGTGAGGTCTCCGGTGTAGGGCTCGCCGATCCACTTCTCGTAGATCTCGGCGTAGTCGCCGTTCGCGAACGCCTCGTCGAGCATGGCGTCGACCTCTTCGAGCAGTTCGGTGTCGTCCTTGGCGACGGCGAAGGCGTACTGCTCGTCGGTCTCGATGGACTCGGTCAGGACCAGGTCGTCGGCGACCTCGACCATCTCGGTCCAGGTGGCGAGGTCGGCGATGGAGGCCTGGACGGTGCCCGAGGACAGCGCGGAGGCGATCTCCCCCATGGTCTCGAAGGAGCGGACCTCGAAGCCGTACTGCTCGGCGATGGAGTTGGTGTAGGCCTCGCCGGTGGTGGCCGACTGGACGGCGACCTGGGCGCCTTCGAGGTCGTCCAGGGAGGTGATGTCGGAGCCTTCGACGGTCACGAACGCCTGGTCGGCGCGGTAGTAGGGCTGGGAGAGGCCGAGGGCCTCCTCGCGTTCGGGGGTGATCGAGATGCCGGCGGCGCCGATGTCGCAGGTCCCGGCGTTGAGGGCCGAGCCGGACTGGATGGCGTCGAAGTCGATCTCGACGACCTCGACGGTCCGGTCGAGCCGTTCGGCCAGCAGGTGCATCAGGTCCATGTCGAGGCCGACGTATTCGCCGTCCACGAGCGTCTCGAACGGGGCGAACGGCACGTTCGTGCAGACGGTGAGGGTGTCGTCGTCTTCGCCGCCGGTGCCGGACGAGCATGCGGCGGCGGCCAGGCCGGTCCCGATCAGGGCCAGGGCCGCGACGCCGCGGCGAGCAGTGGTGTTCACCGTGGTGCTCCTTCTATGTTCTTAGGTCGGTTGCCGATCTTTCACGGCGGGCGTTTCCATCGTTGTGCCGCCCGGCCGCGATTGTGGCAGGTTTCGCATTGCGGGCGCCGCGAAACGGCGTTCGCGCTCATCGTCGGCGGCCCGTGAGACAGTGTTCTGCATGCTGATGCTCATCGACGCCGCGTCCCTTTGGTACCGGGCGTACTACGGTCTCCCCTCCTCGATCAAGGCGCCCGACGGGGCGCGGTCGGGCGCGGTGCGGGGCTTCTTCGACGGCCTGTCCACGCTGGTCAGGCGCTTCTCCCCCACTGAGCTGGTGTGCTGCCTGGAGGGCAATTGGCGTCCGGCGTGGCGCACGGACCTGATCGGCGGGTACAAGGCGGACCGGGCCCTTCCGGACGGCTCGGAGGACACGCCCGAGGGGATGGACGCGCAGGTGGCGGCCATCGAGGCGCTGCTGCCGGCGCTGGGCGTGGCGACGGCCTCGCACCCGGATTTCGAGGCCGACGACGTGATCGCGACGCTGGCCGCGCGCACGGCCGAGCCGGTGTGCGTGGTCACCGGCGACCGGGATCTGTTCCAGTTGGTCGACGACGCGCGGGAGCGCACCGTCGTGTACCTCGCTCGCGGGATATCTAAGGCCGAATCGTTCAACGGCGAGGCCGTGGCGGCGAAGTTCGGCGTCGCGCCCGAGCACTACGTGGACTTCGCGGTGCTGCGCGGCGACCCCTCGGACGGGCTGCCGGGCGTCAAGGGCATCGGGGCGAAGACGGCGGTCAGCCTGGTGAACACCTACGGCGGCATCAGCGGCCTGCGCGCCGCGGCCCTGGAGGACGGCTCCGACCTGCCCGAGCGGCAGCGGCGGGCGGTCCTCGACGCGGCCGACTACCTGGACCGGGCGCTCAAGGTCTCCACGGTCGCCGACGACGTCGAGCTGCCGCTGATCGATTCGAGCCTGCCCGCCGCGCCGGCCGACCCCGAGGCGGTCGCGGCGCTGACGGCCCGGTGGGGCGTCGCCTCGGCGATGCGCCGCTTCGGCGAGGCCGTCGCGGCCTGAGGCCCGTCTCCGGGCTCAGGACGCCCTAGTACCGGTCGATCCAGGTGTTGGCGCCCGCGGCGAACGCGTCGGGGTCGCTGCGCAGGGGCACGACGCACACCAGGTGCCCGCCGGGGGCGCGCAGCACCCGGCGGTCGCCGCCCCGCGCGATCTCGGCGGCCCCGAGCAGGACGAGCCGGGCCGTCTCGGCCTCGACGTCGTCGGTCTCGATGTCGAAGTGGAGGCGCGGGGCGTCCTCGACGCGCTGGACCGCCGTGACCAGGCCCGGCAGCGCCTGGTGCAGGACGGTCAGCCGCGGGTCGGCCGCGTCGGCCTCGGCGTTCGCGCCGAGCGCCGCCGACCAGAACTCGGCGGCCGCCTCGGCCTCGGGCGTGTCGATGCGGACGGCGTGGACGCGGCTGCGGTGCATGGGAGCCCTCTCGGGTGCTGGTCGGTGCTCACACGTCGGCGACGACGCCGCGCCTGATGGCGTCGACCGCGTCGAACGCGGCGTCGGCCAGGGCGTTGGACGGCTCGGTGCCGATCACGCGCGCGGCCGTGCCCATCTGGTGGAGCAGGTCGGCGGTGCGCCTGGCCCAGCGCACGAAGTCGCCGCCGGGCATGGGCCAGGGCCCGTCGGAGGCGGCCAGGGCCTTGGACAGCTCCTCGCCCCTGGTCCACCGGTATATCGGCCAGGCCAGGCCCAGCTGCGGCTTCGCCGTCAGCGACAGGCCGCGCTGGTTCTCGGCGCGCCTGACGGCCTCCCAGCGGCGGCCGGTCTTGGCCACCGCGTCGGTGATGGGGCCGGGCACGGCCACGAAGAACTCGTCCTCCTCGAAGCGGGAGTCGTAGATGACCGTGGAGGCCACCGCCGCCAGCGACGGCGCGTCCAGGCCCTCCCAGACGCCGTCGCGCAGGCACTGGGCCACGAGCAGGTCGGTCTCCACGAACAGGTTGCGCAGCAGCCGGCCCGGCTCGGTGACGGTCTCGCCGTCGAGGTAGCCGAACTCGGTGAGGACCTCGCGGACGGCGGCGAACTGGCGGGCCAGGGAGTGCTCGCGCCTGCCGGCGCGGCGGCGCAGCTGCTCCTCTTCGCGGCGCAGGCGCATCCACCGGGAGGCGTGGACGGTGTGCTGGTGGGTGTCGGGGCACGAGCGGCACGGGTGGGCCTTGGCCTCCTCGCGCAGCTTCGCGATCTCGGGGGTCTCGGGGGCCCCGCCGCGCCGCACGGGCTTGCGCGCGTCGCGGGTGGCCTCGCGCAGCGCTGAGGCGAGGTCGGCGCGCTCCCTGGTGTCCTTGCGGTTGAAGTGCTTGGGGATGCGGATGCGGGTGGCGACCTCGACGCCGCCGTCGAACGCGGAGGTGTCCAGGCTCCCGGTCCAGCCGTCGGCGGTGACCACGGCCCAGCGCGGGTCGTGCCCGGCCTTGCGGTGGCTGGTGGGGCGCAGGAACACCGCCCAGCCGGAGTGCTTGCCGCGCGGCACCCACACGACGTCGCCGCCGCGCAGCTCCCCCAGCGAGGTGCGGGCGGCGTCCCGGCGGGCGCCCTTGCGGCGCTTCTGGGCGCCGCGCTCGGCCTGCGAGAGCCGCTGGGTGATCTCGTAGTACTCCAGGAAGTCGCCGAAGTCGCAGGAGGCGGCCTCGGCCGACTCGGCGGCCTTGCGGCCGAGGGCGCGGGCCTGCTCGGCGATGTGGACGGCCTCGGTGTCGGACTGGAACTGCGCGAACGAGGAGGCCAGGACCTCCGAGGCGCGGTCGACGCCCGCGGCGCCGATGAGGTTGACGGCCATGTTGTAGGAGGGCGCGAACGAGGAGTTGAGCGGATAGGTGCGCTTGGAGGCGAGGCCGGCGACCTCCTTGGGGCGCACGTCCTCGGCCCAGATGGTGACCGCGTGGCCCTCGACGTCGATGCCGCGGCGACCGGCGCGGCCGGTGAGCTGCGTGTACTGGCCGGGGGTGAGCATGACGTGGTCGGAGCCGTCGTATTTGATGAGCCGTTCGAGCACCACCGAGCGGGCGGGCATGTTGATGCCCAGCGCGAGGGTCTCGGTGGCGAACACGGCCTTGAGCAGGCCGCGTTCGAACAGCTTCTCGACGACCTCCTTGAACACCGGGAGCAGGCCCGCGTGGTGGGCGGCGATCCCGGCGGCGAGCCCGTCGAGCCACCGGTCGAAGCCGACCGCCTCCAGGTCGCGGGCGTCGATGTGGGCGGTGGCCTCGGTGGCGTAGTCGATGATCCGGTCGCGTTCGGCCGCGCCGGTCAGGCGCAGGCCGGCGCGGACGCACTCGTCGACGGCGGCGTCGCATCCGGCGCGCGAGAAGATGAAGTAGATCGCCGGGAGCAGGGCGGCGCCGTCGAGGCGCTCGACGACCCGGCCGCGGTCGACGTGCGGCCTGCCGCGGCGGCGGCCGCCGCCGCGGCGTTCGGAGCGCTCGCGGGCGCGGGCGTCCTTCTTGAGCAGTTCCTTGGAGACGCGGTCGCCGTCGGGTTCGAACAGGTCGAGCAGGGCGCCGCCGACCATCATGTGCTGCCACAGCGGCACCGGGCGGGTCTCGGAGACCACGACCTCGGTGGAGCCGCGCACGCTCTTGAGCCAGTCGCCGAACTCCTCGGCGTTGGAGACCGTGGCCGACAGGCTCACCACCCGCACCTGCTGGGGCAGCTCGATGATGATCTCCTCCCAGACCGCGCCGCGGAACCGGTCGGCGAGGTAGTGGACCTCGTCCATGACCACATAGCGCAGTCCCTTGAGCGTGGGCGAGCCGGCGTAGATCATGTTGCGCAGGACCTCGGTGGTCATGACCACGATGGGGGCCTCGCCGTTGATGACGGTGTCGCCGGTCAGGAGGCCGACGTTGTCGGCGCCGTGGGTTTCGGCGAGGTCGTGGAACTTCTGGTTCGACAGCGCCTTGATGGGGGTGGTGTAGAAGCATTTGGCGTCCTCGGCGAGCGCCAGGTGCACGGCGAACTCGCCGACGACGGTCTTGCCGGCGCCGGTGGGGGCGCACACCAGGACGCCGTGGCCGTCTTCGAGGACGCGGCACGCCTGCGTCTGGAAGTCGTCGAGCTCGAAGGGGTAGTCCTCGGCGAAGGAGGCCAGTTCGGGCCAGTCGCGCCGCGCCTTGGCGGCGGCGTGGCGCTGGGCCGGGGAGCGGTCGTCGGCGTAGTACACGTCGCCGGTGGAAGACACCATGCACCCAAGGGTAGTGCCCTCCTGTGACAGCGGTAGCGGCACGCCGCACACGGCCGGCGGCCGCCGCGCTCACCCGGTTGTGACGACGCCTACACGGCCAGGTATCGTCCGTTTGTGCACCAGGATTCCTCACCAGGCGACGATGAGGGCGGCCGCGGCGGGATCGACGCGGTCCTGTTCGATTTCCACGGCACGTTGGCGCAGCTCGAACCCCTGACACGGTCGGTGTCCCTCGCCGCTGAGGCGTGCGGTCGGCGGCTGCCGCCGCTGAGCGTCACGGCGCTGGCCGACGCGATCGGCGCGCAGGGCTGGCTGGGGTCGGGCCTGGAGGCGCGCGTGCGCCCGGAGTTCGCCGACGCCTGGGCCGACCGCGACCTCGACGAGGACGCCCACCGCGAGGCGTTCACCGCGCTCGCCGCGCAGGCGCACGGGGTGTTCGAGGGCCTGGCCGAGGCCCTGTACGACCGGATGGCCTCCCCCGAGGGGTGGGTGGCCTTCGCCGACACGATGTCGACGCTGGTCGCGCTCAAGGCTCAGGGCTACCCGATCGCGCTGGTGAGCAATATCGGCTTCGACGCGCGCCCGGTCCTGCGGCACCTGGGCATCGACCGGTTCATCGACGTGTGGGTCCTGTCCTACGAGGTCGGGTTCTGCAAACCGGACGAGAAGATCTTCTACGCCGCCTGCCACGCGCTCGACGTCGAGCCGTCCCGGACGCTCATGGTCGGCGACTCGATCGCCGACGCCGGGGCCGGGCGGATCGGGGCGCGCACCTATCTGCTGCCGCACGCCGAGGCCGGGCGCGCCGTGGGCCTCGAAGCGGTCCTGCGGCTGGTCCGGGCCGGCGTCTGAGGCGCCGCTCCCGCCGCGTACGCGTGAAGCCGGGCCCGAGGTCGTCGACCTCGGGCCCGGCTTCGTTCGCGTGCCGCTCGGCGAGGAGCGGGTCAGGTGATGTCGTCGAATCCGTCGACGCGGCGGCCCAGGCGGTTGCGGCGCTCGGGCTCGGGGCCGTGGTCGTCGATGTCGTCGGCGCCGACCGGGGCGGCGGCGTCCACGTCGGTCGCCTCGCCGATGTCGCCGGCCTCGTCGTCGTCGATGTCGTCGTCGGCGGTGATGCCGCGCCGCTTGTCGTTGAGGTAGGCGATGCCGCACGCGCCCAGGTAGAGGATGAGCATGCAGATCGCGAGCGCGGTCATGCCGAACGGGTCGGGCGTGGGCGTGAAGACCGCGGTGAAGATGAAGCTCAGCAGGACCACGATCCGCCACCAGCCGAGCATCCGCTTCGCGGTGACCAGTCCGACCACGTTGAGCATCAGCATGATCAACGGGAATTCGAAGCCGATCCCGAACACCATCATGACCGCGATGTAGAAGTTGATGTAACTCTCGAGGTTCAGGATGATGACGAAGTCTTCGCTCTGCAAGAGCATGATGAACTGGATGCCGTGGCTGACCACGAAGTAGGCCAGCACGGCGCCGGCCAGGAACAGCGGGGCGGCGATCGCGATGAACAGGTAGGCGTAGCGGCGCTCGTTGCGGTGCAGGCCGGGGGCGATGAACGCCCACAGCTGGTAGAGCCAGACCGGCGCGGTGCCGACCAGCGCCATGTACAGCGAGACCTTCAGGTACAGGCCGATGTGGGAGATCGGCGAGTCCAGGGCGAAGTCACAGGTCGCGCCCTCTTCCGCGTTCTCGGAGGAGGCCAGGGTCGAACCGCAGTACGGGTCCGACAGGAAATGGATGATGTCCTCGGAGAAGACCATGGAGACCGCGGTGCCCACCAGGATGACGAGCACCGCGATCAGCAGGCGGGTGCGCAGGTCCTGGAGGTGCTCCATGAGCGTCATGGAGCCGTCTGCGGCGCGCTGGAACTTGGTCTTGCGTCTGCCTTCGCGCCGGGGTTTGACAGCCATATTCGTTTTCGGCGCCGTCCGGCCTAGCGCGTCTTCTTGCGGTCCGAGTCCATCGACTCGCCGTCGATGACCGACTCGTCGACCGACTGCGGCGACTCGAGCGGCTCGCGCGAGTGCTTGGGTTCGGCGCGGGTGTCACCGTCGGCCTCGGGGTTCGTCGAGTCCGACTTCATGGCCTCGGTCTCGGACTTGAGGATGCGCATGGAGCGGCCCAGACCCCTGGCCATGTCCGGAAGCTTCTTGGAGCCGAACAGGAGCAGGATCACAATGACGAGAATGATGATGTGCCAGGGTTTCAATGCGCCCATTGTTCGATCCCTCCGGATGTGTGTCAGTGACGTTAACCATCGTATGCCCCCTGGCCGCCGTCGGCCACGGAGCCCGTGGTGAGCGGCGACCGGTTGGCCGGCGGGCGGGCCGGTCGGGCGTGCGAGCCGTCCGTTTCCGGTGTCGGCGGGCCGGACAAGCATGACCGACCGCCCACGGTTCCGTCAACACAGGAGGCTCGGTCTGCCCCGATCTTTATCAGAATGTGGCTCCGGTGACGGCATCGGTCACTTCCGGGGCATGGATTCGGTGATGCGCTGGACGTCGGTCATGGTCGCGTTCAGGCGTTCTTGCAGTTCTCCCGCCTGCGCCGCCCGTTCCTTGAGGAGGCCGACGCCGACGTCGAGTTCACGGACCGCGCCCAGCAGCCGCCCGGCGGCTACGGCCAGGAGCACGAGCCCGGCGAGCGCCAGCGCGCCCGATATCGCCCAGATCATGGCGCCAGTGTAGCGATCGGCGCGGGGCGGCGTCAGGGGCCGTCGGGGGCGGCCTCGGGGCGGTGGTACCGGTCGAGGGCGGCCCGGGCGGAGGAGCGGACGGCGTCGTGGAGTTCGACGGGGGCGATGACCTGGGCTTCGCCGCCGAGGCTGAGGACGAAGCGCCGGGCCCATTCCAGGTCGCGGGCGCGCATCTTGACCCTGCGGTAGCCGTCGGCCTCGCCGATGATCTCCTCGCAGGGGTGGGAGTCGACGATGCTCTTCGCGGCCGGGCTCAGCCGCAGTTCGATGAGCGGCAGCTCGGTGGCCAGGAACGCGGTGGGGGCCGGCTGGGCGGTGCCGGTGAGGGGGCGCCCGGCGGGGCCGGCGGTCTCGGCCGGGGGGTCGGCGGGCTCGTCGATGACGGTGCAGGCGTCGATGCGGTCGAGCCGGAACTGGCGGACCTCCTTCGCCGTGCGGCACCAGGCGCACAGGTAGGCGTGCCCGTCGGCGGCGACGACCTCGATGGGGTCGACGACGCGTTCGGAGGTGGTGTCCCGGCTGGCCGAGTAGTAGGTGATGCGGGCGGCGTTGCCCGATTCGACCAGGGCGGCGTAGCGTTCGACGTCGCTCTCGGCGACGGTGTCGCGGACGGGGACCTCGGCGGCCTCCACGCCCGCGGCGGCGGCGAGCTTGTCGAGCGCCGAGGCGATCGCGGTGCGGTCGCCGACGCCGGGGGTGTCGGCCAGGACCCGCAGGGCCACCGACAGGGCCAGGGCCTCGTGTCCGGCCAGGCGCACCGGCCGGTCCATGCCGGCGGCGAAGTTGACGCGGACGGTGTCGGCGTCGAAGGCGATGTCGATGAGGTCGCCGGGGCCGTAGCCGGGCAGGCCGCACATCCACAGCAGCGTCAGGTCGGCGCGGACCTGCGCGACCCCGACGCCGAAGTCGTCGGCGAGTTCGCGGATCGGGACGCCCTCGGGACGGGCGACGAGGTAGGGCACCAGGTTCAGCAGCCGGGCCAGGCGGACGCTCATCGCGGGTCCCCCGCGAGGCTCTGGAGGCACGCGACGGTCTCCTTGACCAGTTCGGGGGGTTCGAGGACGAGGACGTCGGCGCCGAAGGAGGCCAGCCAGGAGGCGGTGAAGGGCGTGTCGGTGTAGGTGAAGCAGACCTCGTCGCCGTCGGACCGCCGGGGGCCGATCTGGTCGGCGCGGCGGCGGACGCCCCACGCGGCCCGCGGGCGGACCAGGACCTTGGCGCGGGAGGGCGACTGGCGGGCCTCGGACGCGGAGGCGAAGGCGAGGACGTCGACGTCGCCGGGGATGGCGTAGGCGTCCTCGGGTCCGTGCAGCTGCACCCGGCCGGTGATGCGGCTGAGCCTGAAGCAGCGCTGCGCGGCCCGGTCGAGGTCGTGTCCGGCGACGTACCAGCGGCCGCGCCAGGCGGCGCAGCCCCACGGCTGGAGGCGGCGGCGCTGCGGGGTCTCGTCGCGCGAGCCCAGGTAGTCGAAGGCGACCGCGCGGCGGGCGGCGATGGCCTCGAACAGCGGCGAGAGCGCGGCCTCGGTGCCGGGGAGGGCCTTGACGGGGAAGGCGGCGGCGTGGGACTCCACGTCGATGCCGGCGGCGCGGAGCTTGCGCAGGGCCTGGGCGGTGCCGGACTGGAGTTCGGGCTGCTGCCACAGCCGGGCGGCGGCGGCCACGGCGGCGGCCTCGGCGTCGGTGAACTCTATCTGGGGCAGCTCGAAGTCGGAGCGGGCGATGCGGTAGCCGGGCTCGGTGTCGAAGTAGGGGTCGACCCCGGACTGGAGGGGGACGCCGATGCGGCGCAGTTCGGCCTTGTCGCGCTCGAACTTGCGCTGGAACGCCTCGTGGGCGCGCTTGTCGTCCTGGTCGTGCTCGTAGCCGGGGACGGTCCTGGCGATCTTGCTCGCCGTCTGGAAGCGCCGCGACGACAGCAGGCACAACACCAGGTTCACCAACCGTTCAGTGCGATCGTTCGACACCCGCCCAGATTAGGCCCTGGCGCGAGCGGATCGCGACCCAGCCCGGCCCTTCGGCGAGCGTTCGGGGCGCTCGCGCGGCTCTGCTACTGTCCGTTGGTGATCAGATGGCGATACGGCACCGTTCGCGCAGTTCGCGGCGGGTGGAGCGGCTGCACCGAGCTCGAGGTCGACGTGGAGGCCCGCCAGGGCGAGGCGGCGTTCTCGTGCCGGGCCCTGGCCTATGACGAGCTCGTGGGCGTCCCGGTCGAGGGCGACCGGGTGCTGCTCAACTGCAACGCCATCGCCAAGGGCCTGGGCACGGGCGGGTACGCGCTGGTCGTGGCGGTGCCCGACCGGCTGCCGGACGACGTCGAGGGACCGGGGCACATCGTCAAGGCCCGCTACACGCCGATGCAGGCGATGCGCCTGGCCGTCGACGAGGACGACTCGCCGCACCGGGCCGCAGTCGAGGACTGCGAGGACCTGGGCGGCATGCCGGTGGTGGTCGCGGACCTGCACTCGGCGCTCGCGCCGATCCTGGCGGGCGTCCACGCCACGGCGCCGGGGACGCGGGTCGCGTACGTCATGACCGACGGCGGGGCGCTGCCGGCGTGGTTCTCCCGCCAGCTCGACCAGCTCTCGGACCGGCTGTGCGCGGTCGTCACCGCGGGCCAGTGCTTCGGCGGCGACCTGGAGGCGACGAACGTGCACAACGCGCTCATCGCCGCGAAGGTCGTCGCCGGGGCCGAGGTCGCGATCGTCGCGCAGGGGCCGGGGAACCTGGGCACAGGCACCGTGTGGGGGTTCTCGGGGACGGCCGCCGGGGAGGCGGTCAACGCCGCCGCGGTCCTGGGCGGGCGGCCGGTGGCGAGCCTGCGGATCTCCGAGGGCGACGCCCGCGAGCGCCACCGCGGGATCTCGCACCATTCGATGACGGCGTACGGGAAGGTCGCGCTGGCCGCGGCCGACGTGCCGGTGCCCGATGAGCTGCCCGCGGGCCTGGAGGGCAGGATCGAGGCGCAGCTGGCCGAGCTGCCCGAGCGGCACCGGCTGGTGACGGTGGACTCCTCGGGGCTGGTCGAGGCGATGGAGGCCCTGCCGGTGCGGCTGTCGACGATGGGCCGGGGCCTGGAAGCCGACCGGGTGTACTTCGTGGCCGAGGCCGTGGCGGGCCGCCACGCGGCCTTCCTCGCCGGGCGGCGACGGGGCTAGGGGCCGCTAGAGCACGAACAGGACCAGGACCCACAGGGCGATGACGCCCGCGAGGGCGAGCGCGAGCACCCAGGTGGGGACGGTGTACTCGCCGCGCCGGTTGCGGGCGATCTCCTCGCGGATCTTCGCGGTCCGGCGGTGGTAGGCGTCGACCGGGTCGAACGAGCCGAGGCGGCGGCGCCCCGGCTCGTCGCGGGCCGGCGCCTGCCGGGGGTCGTGTTGACGCACCGTGTCCTCACATGCTGGCGATGAGCTTGTCGACCCGTTCGTCGCGGGAGCGGAACGGGTCCTTGCAGAGCACCGTACGCTGCGCCTGGTCGTTGAGTTTCAGGTGGACCCAGTCGACGGTGAAGTCGCGGCGGCGCTCCTGGGCCTTGCGGATGAACTCGCCGCGCAGGCGGGCCCGGGTGGTCTGCGGCGGCACCTCCTTGGCCTCGAAGACCTCCACGTCGTGGGTGAGGCGCTCGGCGTCGCCGCGGGCCTCCATCAGGTGGTGCAGGCCCCGGCCGCGGCGGATGTCGTGGTAGGCCAGGTCGAGCTGGGCGACGCGCGGGCTGGACAGGGCCAGGCCGCGCTTCTCGCGGTAGCGCTCGATGAGCTTGAGCTTGGCGACCCAGTCGATCTCGCGGGCCACCGAGTCGAGGTCGCCGGTCTCGACGGCCTGGAGGACCCGGCCCCACAGTTCGATGACGCGCTTGGTGACCGCGTCGGCGCCGCGCTGGTCGACGAAGTCGATCGCCTTCTCCAGGTACTCGCGCTGGATGTCCAGGGCGGAGGCCTCGCGGCCCGAGGCCAGGCGCACCAGGCGCTTGCCGGTGGTGTCGTGGCTGATCTCGCGGATGGCCCGGATCGGGTTCTCCAGGGTGAGGTCGCGCATCGTCACGCCGGTCTCGATCATGCGGAGCACGAGGTCGGCCGAGCCGAGCTTGAGCATCGTGGTGATCTCGTTGATGTTGGAGTCGCCGACGATGACGTGGAGGCGCCGGTAGCGCTCGGCGTCGGCGTGCGGCTCGTCGCGGGTGTTGATGATCGGGCGGGAGCGGGTGGTGGCCGAGGAGACGCCCTCCCAGATGTGCTCGGCGCGCTGGGACAGGCAGTAGCGCGCGCCGCGGGGGGTCTGGAGGACCTTGCCGGCCCCGCAGATGAGCTGGCGGGTGACCAGGAAGGGGATGAGGACTTCGGCGAGGCGCCCGAATTCGCCGTGGCGGCTGACGAGGTAGTTCTCGTGGCAGCCGTAGGAGTTGCCGGCGGAGTCGGTGTTGTTCTTGAACAGGTAGATGTCGCCGGCGATGCCCTCGTCGTGGAGGCGCTTCTCGGCGTCGATCATGAGCCCTTCGAGGATGCGCTCCCCGGCGCGGTCGTGTTTGACCAGGTCTTCGACCGAGTCGCATTCGGGGGTGGCGTACTCGGGGTGGGAGCCCACGTCGAGGTAGAGGCGGGCGCCGTTGCGGAGGAACACGTTGGAGGAGCGTCCCCAGCTGACCACGCGCCTGAAGAGGTAGCGGGCCACCTCGTCGGGGGAGAGTCGACGCTGTCCCCTGAAAGTACAAGTGACACCGTATTCGGTCTCTAGTCCGAAAATGCGCCTGTCCATGTCGAAACCCTACCCTGATTCGATTGAGGAGAACACCCCTCGCGATCAAACGATTCCAGAACGCGACGGGACCTATGGAAATGTGCGATGGCGACACTCGCCTCGCCGGTCGTTCCACCGGTGGCCGGGCCGGGCCGCGGCGGGGTCCGGCGCCTGGGAGGCGTCGCGCCCGGGCCGCCCGGTTCGGCGCAGCCGAGCGGCGACGACCGTCCACTGGAGTGGGATCGATCCGCGTCTCGTCGGGATCGGCCCGACCGTTCGCGAGCGGTGGCCGCGCCTTTCCCGACTCCCGTGAAGGCCGTCGCCGGCCTTCCAGTGGTTCCCCGTCGCCGGGCCGGGAAACCCGGTCCGGCGACGGAGTGCGCGGGTCCGGCCGGTCGCCGGTGCGCGGCGCACCGGCCCCGGCGGCGGCCGGACCGGGCCGCCCGGCGGGGCGGCGGTCGGCGCGTCGCGCTCGGGGCCGGTAGGCCCGCGTCTCGTCGTAGGCGGTGCCGTCAGGACTGGTCGGCGTCCGGCTCCTCGGATTCGTCCTCGGCGGCGGTGCCGCTCGCCATGAGCGATTCGAGCGCGGCGCCTTTGATGCGGCGGAACGCCCGGCCGGGCCGGGCCCGTTCGAGCATCGCCACTTCGAGGACGTCGGTGGTCAGCTCCCTGGGCGATCCGTTCTCGCCGCCGGAGCTGAGCGCGCGCAGCGCCAGGGCGAAGGCGTCGGACAGGGGCGCTTCGAAGTCGTGCCCTTCGCGGAGGACCTCGACCAGCTGCTCGGCCTGGCCGCCCATGGCCAGGTAGCCCGGTTCGTCGTTGATCGAGCCGTCGAAGGTGAGCCGGTAGAGCTCGTCGGCATGGGCGTCGGCGCCGACGCCGGCGACGCAGATCTCGACCTCGAAGGGCTTGGTCTGCTCGGAGAAGATCGCCCCGAGCGTCTGGGCGTAGGCCTTGGCGAGGCTGGCGGCGTTGACGTCGCGCCGGTCGTAGGAGTAGCCGCGCAGGTCGGCCATCCGGACCCCGGCCGTCCGCAGGTTCTCGAACTCGTTGTAGCGGCCGACGGCGGCGAAGCCGATGCGGTCGTAGAGCTCATAGAGCTTGTGGAGGGCCGATGAGACGTTCTCGGCGACGAAGAGGACACCGTCGGCGCAGGAGAGCGCGACGACGTTGCGGCCTCGGGAGATGTTCTTGCGGGCGTATTCGGCCCGGTCCCGCATGATCTGCTCGGGACTGGTGTAGAACTGCATGCCCATGTCCGTGCTCCTCTCAGCCGTAGGGGTTCTCGGTGCGGGACGCGATGATCTCGCGGGCCACTTCGGCCACTGCGGCCTCTTCGACGCGCTTGGAGCCCTCGGCCGTGGCGGTCATGACCACCGGGTAGAGGTCGCGGGTGGGGTCGGGGCCGCCGGTGGCGGAGTCGTCGTCGGCGGCGTCGTAGAGCGATTCGACGGCGATCTTGACCGCTTCGTCCGAGGAGATGCCCCGCTGGAAGCGCTTCTTCAAGGCGCTCTTGGCGAAGATCGAGCCCGAGCCGATCGAGTCGAAGTCGCGTTCCTCGTAGATGCCGCCCACGACGTCGAAGCTGTAGATCTTCCCCGCCTGGGAGGCGTCGGCGGCGTCCTGGTCGTATCCGGCGAGCAGGGGGACGACGGCGAGCCCCTGGAGGGCGATGCCGAGGTTGCCCCGGAGCATGGTGGCGAGGCGGTTGGCCTTGCCGTTGAGCGTGAGCGATTCGCCTTCGATCTTCTCGTAGTGCTCGAGTTCGAGCTGGTAGAGCTTGACCAGTTCGATGCCGAGCCCGGCCGTTCCGGCGATGCCGATGAGCGAGTGGCCGTCGGCGGGGAAGACCTTCTCGATGTCGCGGCTGGAGATGTAATTGCCCATTGTGGCCCGGCGGTCGCCGGCCATGACGACGCCTTCGGCGGTCTTCAATGCCACGATGGTGGTGGCGTGGGCGCTGACCTGGGCGAAATCCCCAGGGGGCAGCGGGCGTCGTCCCGGGAGCATCTCCGGGGCGACCTGCAACAGAAACTCCGAGAACGAGGAGGTTCCAGCCGTCATATACGCGTTCGGTAGCTTGCCTGGGAATCCTTCACCTGTCACGACTTGACCTCCCTATTTCCATTTCAACAGCGCGGCCCGCGCTGCGGGGCCGCCGGGGCCCCGGGCCGTCGATGGTATAGGGCACCTGGTGTGCCGCACCGGATCGCGGTGGTCTCGCGCGTCGGAGCGCGGGACGTGCGTTCGCTCAACCCGTGCGGCGCACCAGGTGCCCCCATGTCCATTGGCAGGGGGCCTTCTACTGGCCGCCCTTTTGCACGAACGAGCGGACGAATTCCTCGGAGTTGGTCTCCAGGACATCGTCGATCTCGTCGAGCAGGTCGTCTACTTCCTCGGTGATCTCTTCGTGACGCTCGGCAATCTCGGGGTCGACAGCGGCCTCGGTGGCCTCGGCATCGGCTTCCTGCCGTGACCGCTGTGACTGCGACTGCCCGCCGGAGTCCTTCGCTGCCATCGCTTTTCCCTTCTACCTTCGACCGATGGTGCCTAAACCGTACCGCGAAGGTACGACACCGTGCCAGATACGACGCCGCACCGCACCGTAATATTCCGTTTCCGGCACGGACGCCGAGACGTCGCACGCGCGCCCGCGGCGCAATCGGGACACCGCGGCCCACCAGGCGATCGGCGGCCGACACCGGCCCCGCGCGCCCCACCGGCCCCAGCGGCGGCGGCGCGGGAGGGCGGCGACGCTACGCCGAAGGCGAACAAGCGGTGACCGGGCCGGGACGCCGGGTGCGCCGCCGCCCGATCGGGCGGCTCACTCCGCGGTGATGACGTCGAGCAGGTCCTTGGCCGCCTCGCAACGGTCGAACAGGTCCCCCAGGTGCGCCTTGGTGCCCTTCTCCGGCTCCATCATGGGCACCCGCACCAGCGAGTCCGCGCCGACGTCGAAGATGACCGAGTCCCACGACGCGGCGACGACCTCGGAGGGGTAGCGGGCCAGGCACCGGCCCCGGAAGAACGCGCGCGTGTCCGCGGGCGGCTCGACCATGGCCTCCATGACCTCGGCGTCGCTCAGCAGCCGCTGCATCTTGCCCCGGGCCACCAGCCGGTGGTACAGGCCCTTCTCGGGCCGCACGTCGTGGTACTGGAGATCGATCGCCTGGAGCTTCGAGGAGCCCCAGTCGAGGTCCTCGCGGTCGCGGTAGCGCTCGAGCAGCGCCAGCTTCGCCGGCCAGTCGAGCATGTCGTCCAGCTCGGAGGGGTCGCGCGCCAGGGCGTCGAGCACGAAGGCCCACTTGTCGAGGACCTCGCGCGTCTCGGGGTCGCAGTCGCCGCCGCAGTAGTCCTCGGCCCGCTCCAGGATCGACTGCTGCAATTCGACGGCGGTCATCCGCTTGCCGTTCCGCAGCTCGATCTTGTGCGTCAGGCTCGGGTCGTGGCTGACCGCGCGCAGCTCGGCGACCGGTTCGCTGATCGCCAGCGAGCCGTCGAAGGCCCCGGCCTCGATCATCGACAGCACGATGGAGGCGGTCCCGACCTTGAGGAAGGTGGCGTTCTCGGCGAGGTTGGCGTCGCCGATGATGACGTGGAGGCGCCGGTAGCGCTCGGCGTCGGCGTGCGGCTCGTCGCGGGTGTTGATGATCGGGCGCTTGAGGGTGGTCTCCAGGCCCACCTCGACCTCGAAGAAGTCGGCGCGCTGCGAGATCTGGAAGCCCGGCTCGGCGGCGTCCTGGCCGATGCCGATGCGCCCGGCCCCGCAGAAGACCTGGCGGGTGACCAGGAACGGGGTGAAGTGGGCGACGATGTCGGCGAACGGCGTCCGGCGCGACATCAGGAAGTTCTCGTGCGCGCCGTAGGAGGCGCCCTTGTTGTCGGTGTTGTTCTTGTAGAGGTTGATCGGCCCGATGCCCGGCGTGTGGGCGGCCCGGTGGGCGGCCTCGGCCATGGTCATCTCGCCGGCCTTGTCGAACAGGACGACCTCGCGGGGGTTGGTGACCTCGGGGGTGGAGTACTCGGGGTGCGCGTGGTCGACGTACAGCCGCGCGCCGTTGGTGAGGATGACGTTGGCCAGGCCGGTGTCCTCGTCGGCGAGGTTCTCGGCGGGGTCGTAGAGCGCCCCGGTGTAGGTGAAGCCCCGGGCATCGCGCAGGGGCGTCTCCTCCTCGTAGTCCCACCGCGCCCTCCCGCCCTTCGACAACTCCGGGCGGGCGGCGTAGGCGTTGACGATCTGGGAGGAGGTCACCATGGGGTTGGCCCCCGGCTGGCCGGGCACGCTGATCCCGTATTCGATCTCAGTGCCCATAATGCGGCGTACGGTCATGCCTTCGAGCGTAGTCGGTTCTGCCGCGCTTCCGCTTCTTCCGGCGGCTTCCATTCGAATTTGTAGGGGCGCCGCGGGCCCCGGGGAGGCCCTGGAGCTGCGGAATCCGCATTCCGACCTTTCGATCCCCCTCCCCCACATACGATCGGCCCGATGGGCAGAAGCGGTGAGCTGAATCGGGACCAGGGAACGACCCGGTCCTACCTGAACGACGGGAACCTGGCCGAGCGGGTGACCGGCGGCGACCCGAGCTCGGTACTCTGGCTGCGGCTGCTCCCGCTGGTGGCGCTCGTGCCGGTGCCGCTCATCCTGCTCAACCCGAGCCTGCTGCGCTACAGCTACCTGATCTTCGCGTTCCCGGCGCTGACGGCGCTGGTCAACGGCCCGGTGCCGACGGCCGTGGCCGCGTTCGCGGTGTCGTCCTTCGTCGCCTCGGGCGCGAACGCGCTCGGGCTGCTGCCGCTGCCCGCCAGCGGCTGGCCGGACGTGGGCGTGGCCGTCGCCGTCGGCGGCCTGTCGCTGGGCCTGGCCTGGATCAGGGACCGGGTGGTGCTGCGGCTGCTGAACATGACCACCGTCGCCGAGACGACGCAGCGCGCGATCATGCCCGAGCCGCCCGAGCGCATCGGCGGCTACGAGGTGGCCACGGTCTACCGGACGCCCGAGGGCAGCCCCGGGCTGGTCGGCGGGGACTTCTTCGACCTCCAGTACACCGATTACGGACTCAGGGTGGTCATGGGCGACGTCCAGGGGCACGATCTGACCACGGTGCGGATCACCGAGGCGCTGCTGGGCAGCTTCAGGGAGGGCGTGTTGGACGACGCCGACCTGGAGACGCTGGCGGCCCGCCTGGAGCGGCGGGTGGCGCTGGACAACCGGGGCCGCGACGAGTGGGACCAGACCTTCGCCACGGCCGCGCTCATCGAGATCCCGCCGGGCGAGTCGCTGGTGCGGGTCGTGCTGTGCGGGCATCCGGCCCCGCTGCTGGTCCACCGCGCGGCCGAACAGCTGGCGGCCAAGCCGTGGCCGCCGCTGGGGCTGGCGGGGTTCGTGCCCTCCTCGGGCGAGGCCCTGGAGGCGCCGCTGCGCCCCGGCGACCTCATCGTGGTCTTCACCGACGGCCTGGTCGAGGCCCGGGACAAGGAGGGCCGGATGTTCCCGCTCATGGCGTGCCTCGACCGGCACCTGGCGGCGGACCAGCGCGATCCGGAACGGCTGCGGACGCTGCTGCGCGCCGATTTCAACAAGGGCCACTTCCACCGCAAGGACGACCTGTCCCTGATGATCCTGCGGGTGCCCGGGCACGCCGAGGGGGCGGCGGGCTGATCCGCCGCCCCCTCGGGCTCACTCGGTACTCGGGCGCGTCCGGTGCGCGCTCGGCGCGAAGGCGGTGCGGCGCGCTCGGCGCCGCCGCCGGTACCTACAGGTACTGCCCCGTGTTCGACACGGTGTCGATGCTGCGGCCGGAGTCGGAGCCCTTGCCGGAGACGAGCGTGCGGATGTAGACGATCCGCTCGCCCTTCTTGCCGGAGATCCGCGCCCAGTCGTCGGGGTTGGTGGTGTTCGGCAGGTCCTCGTTCTCCCGGAACTCGTCGACGGTGGCGTCGATGAGGTGGGTGAGCCGCAGGCCCTTCGACTGCGAGGTCAGGAAGGCCTTGATGGCCATCTTCTTGGCCCGGGCCACGATGTTCTCGATCATGGCGCCGGAGTTGAAGTCCTTGAAGTACAGGACCTCCTTGTCCCCGTCGGCGTAGGTGACCTCCAGGAACCGGTTCTCGTCGACCTCGGAGTACATCCGCTCGACCACCGCCTGGATCATCGACGAGACCGTCGCGTCGCGGTCCTTGTCGTGCTCGGCGAGGTCGTCGGCGTGCAGCGGCAGGTTGGGCGTGATGTACTTCGAGAAGATGTCCTTGGCCGACTCGGCGTCGGGCCGCTCGATCTTGATCTTGACGTCGAGGCGGCCGGGCCGCAGGATCGCCGGGTCGATCATGTCCTCGCGGTTCGAGGCGCCGATGACGATGACGTTCTCCAGGCCCTCCACGCCGTCGATCTCCGAGAGCAGCTGGGGGACGATGGTGTTCTCCACGTCCGAGGAGACCCCGGACCCGCGGGTGCGGAAAATGGAGTCCATCTCGTCGAAGAACACGATGACCGGCATGCCCTCGGAGGCCTTCTCGCGAGCGCGCTGGAAGACCAGGCGGATGTGCCGCTCGGTCTCGCCGACGTACTTGTTCAGCAGCTCCGGGCCCTTGATGTTGAGGAAGTAGCTCTTCGTGGAGGCCTCCTCGCCGCGCATCTCGGCGACCTTCTTGGCCAGCGAGTTGGCGACGGCCTTGGCGATGAGCGTCTTGCCGCAGCCGGGCGGCCCGTAGAGCAGCACGCCCTTGGGGGCGCGCAGCTCGTGCTCCCGGAACAGGTCGTAGTGCAGGAACGGCAGCTCGACGGCGTCGCGGATGAGCTCGATCTGGCCGTCGAGGCCGCCGATGTCGTAGTAGTCGACGTCGGGGACCTCTTCGAGGACGAGCTCTTCGACCTCGCTCTTCTGGATGCGCTCGTAGGCGTAGCCGGCGCGCGGCTCGATCATGATCGAGTCCCCGGCGCGCAGCGGCTGGTTCATCAGCGCGTCCGACAGGAGCACGACGCGCTCCTCGTCGGCGTGGCTGGTGACCAGCGCCCGGTCCGGCGGGCCGCCCTCGGCCTCGATGAGCTCCTTGAGCGTCACGACCTCGCCGATGCGCTCGTAGTCGAGCACCTCGACGACGTTCATGGCGTCGTTGAGCAGGACTTCCTGGCCGCGTTCGAGCTCGTCGGCGTCGATGGACGGGGCGAGCGCGACACGGAACTTCCTCCCGGACGTGAAGACGTCGACGGTGCCGTCCTCACGGGCTCCCAGGAACACGCCGTAGCCGGACGGCGGCTGTGCGAGCCGGTCGATCTCCTCTTTCAGCGAGACGATCTGCTCGCGGGCCTCCTTGAGGGTCGCCACGAGCCGTTCGTTCTGCTCCGACATCCGGTCGATCTGGGACTGCGCGGCGGTGAGCCGCTCTTCCAGAATGTGGACGTGTCGGGGCGTTTCGGTGAGTCGACGGCGAGCCGCGGCCAGTTCCTCTTGGAGCTCTTCGACCTGTCCTGACAGTTCGTCGTGCTCTGAGTCCCGGCCCAGTCCCTGTCGACGGTCATCATTGCTTCGTGCCACGGATCACACCTCCCGAGTGAGGTTCCTACTCCAACCGTAGCTGGCTGGGGACGCCAATAGTAAGACTCGACACCGACATTGCGCCAGGTTCTTCGCGGCAATTAATGTGGGGGACATGGCTGAGGAACGTGAACTCGAGGTGTCGATCGACCAGGATGCCTGCACAGGCGACGGTTTGTGCGTCCAGTACGCCCCCGATGTCTTCGAGTTCGACATCGACGGCCTGGCCTACGTGAAGGACGCTCATGGTGAGCTTTTGACCACGGAGGGTTCACAAACGGCCGTGCCGGAGCACTTGCGTCTGGACATTGTGAACGCGGCTCACGACTGCCCGGGCGAGTGCATCTACGTCCGCGACCGCGCCGACCGGACGCCGGTGGCCGGCCCGGGCGCCGAATAGGACCGGTCTCAGGACTCGTCGGCGGCCCCGGCCCGCCGGGCGTTGCGCTCGCGCAGGGCCTGCTGCCCCTTGGAGGGCTTGTACTTCCGCGCCGGGGCCACGGTGCCGGGCGCGAGCCTCCTGGCGCACACCAGGAACGCGGTGTGGGCGACCATGCGGTGGTCCGGGCGCACGGCCAGGCCCTCCAGGTGCCAGCCGCGCAGCAGCGTCTCCCACGCCTCGGGCTCGGTGAAGGTGCGCCGCTCCCGCAGGGCCTCGACGAGCTCGGACATCTGCGTGGTGGTGGCGACGTAGCCGACGAACACGCCGCCGGGGCGCAGTATCCGCTCCACAGTGTCCAGCGCGTCCCACGGGCTCAGCATGTCCAGCACGACGCGGTCGACCGGCTCGAGCTCGGCCTCGGCGACGTCGCCGACGGTCAGCGTCCAGTTCGCGGGCGGCCCGCCGTGCCAGCCCTCGACGTTCTGGCGGGCGATCTCGGCGAAGTCCTCGCGCAGCTCCCAGGAGTGGACGTGGCCCTCGGGGCCCACCGAGCGCAGCAGCCAGTTGGTCAGCGCGCCCGACCCTGCGCCGGCCTCGACCACGCGCGCGCCCGGGTAGATGTCGCCGAAGGTGATGATCTGGGCGATGTCCTTGGGGTAGATGACCTGCGCGCCGCGGCGCATCGACAGCCCGTAGTCGGGCAGGAGCGGGCGCAGCGCCAGATAGGCCGTGCCGCCCGAGGAGGTGACGGTGACGCCGTCGGGGCGGCCGATGAGGTCGTCGTGGAGGATCTGGCCCCGGTGGGTGTGGAAGGCGCCCCCTTCGGCGAGCGTGATGGTGGCCTTGCGGCCCTTCGCGTCGGTCAGCTGGACGCGGTCGCCCGCCTTGAGCACGTCTGCCACTGTTCTCTCCTTCGGGATAGGCCCGAAGCATCTTAGCGGAGGGCCCGGACCACGTCGGCGGTGTAGAGCAGCCCTGTCAGACGGCCCTCCTCGACGATGAAGTACTGCTCGGCCCTGGTGGCGCCGATGACGTCGACCAGCGCCTGGCCTCGCAGGCCCGCGTCGATGGCGCGGACGGCCTCGGCCGAGCGCAGCAGCCCTGCCAGGGGCATCGAGGCGACCTTGTCGCCGGGGACGGCCTCGGCGGCGGCGCGGTCGAGGACGCCGACGGGGCGCTCGGCGACGGCCACGACCTCGCGGTCCCCGGCGGCGGCCAGGGCCTCGCCAAGGGTGGCCCCGGCGGGCACGACGGCCACCGGGCGGGCCAGCGCGGCGGCGTCGAGGCCGTTGATCTTCGGGCCCATGGCCCCGGCCTTGATCGCCGCGGTCGCCCCCCGCCACAGTTCGAAGGCGACCATGCCGAGCAGGACCAGGCCGAGCCAGCTGAACCACCGGCCAGCGAAGAGCCAGATCCCCGCCGCGGCGGTGGCGACGGCGACGGCGCGCCCGGCCCAGCCGGCGACGCGGTAGCCGGTCCAGCGGTCGCCGGTGGCCGCCCAGATGCCCGCCTGGAGGGCCTTGCCGCCGTCGAGCGGCAGTCCCGGCAGGAGGTTGTAGACGGCGACCAGGAGGTTGGCGACGCACACCTGGAAGGCCAGCTGCCAGGCCAGCGAGCCGGGCGAGGCCACGGCGAGGGCGGCCAGGCCGGCGAGGCCGAGGACGGCGGAGACGCCCGGCCCGGCCAGGGCGATGGCGGCGGCGGTGCCCGGGCGCGGGGACTCGCGCTCCATCTCGGTGAAGCCGCCGAGGGCGTCGAGGTTGATCTGCCGCACCGCGATCCCCGCGCGCAGGCTCACCAGGGCGTGGCCGAGCTCGTGGAGGAAGACCGAGACCAGCAGCGTGAGCGCGAAGAGCCCGGCGACGAGGTAGGCGGCGCCCTCGCCGATGCCGGGCACCGAGCGGTGCACGATGGGCGCGTAGACGGCGACGACCACGGCGGCCAGGAGCAGCCAGGTGTAGCCGAGCACGATGGGGATGCCCCGGAGGCGGCACAGAGTGAACCCGGAGCGTCGGAACTGCGGCACGGCTTGGCTGGAACGCATGAATCCCCTGGTCGGCCCGATAGCGGATGGTAGTGAGCGCTTTGAAGGCTACCGGTGGCGCCCGGAGGGCCGGGGCGGCGGTGAAGGCGTGTCGCATGGGGACGGTGCGGGCGCGGCCAGGGTGGGACTCGAACCCGCACGGTAGGAGCGGGGCGGTCCGCGTCAGCGCCACCGGCCTCCCGGGTGCATCCGGAGCAGGACGTCGGCCGGGGTCAGCGCCCTGGCGGTGTGGCGCTCGGCGAAGTCGTCGACCAGTGCGACGATCTCGGCGTCGGCCCCGCCGCGGGCCAGGGCCTCGCGGGCGGCGGCGAGGCAGGTGCGGGCCGCCTCGGCCAGGGGCGCGTTGTGGAGCGCCGCGGCGGCGGCGCGGGCGTACAGCTCGGCGGGCCCGGCGCCGTCCGACCACAGCCGTTCGACGGCGGCCCAGGCCGCGTCGTTGGCCCGGGGATCTTCGAGCAGGGCCGAGGCGACGGCGACGGGCACGATCCAGTCGCGGCCGGGCTGGGCGTCGACCATCCGCAGCTCGAGGTGGCGACCTCGGGGCCGCACCGGGGGGAAGAGGGTCGTGAGGTGGTATTCGAGGTCGGTGAGGGTGGCGGGCCGCGGCGAGGCGGTGCGGATCCATTCGCGGAAGGTGAGCCGCTCGGGCACGAGCCAGTGGCCCGCGCCCCGGATGGCCATGACGCGGGCGTCGAGGGCGTACCGCGCCCACGACCGGCGGGGGTCGGCGACCGGGGCCGGGCCGGTGCGGGTGCGGTCGACGGCCGACCAGACGTGCTGGCGGGCCGAGCGCCACAGGCCGGCCTTGCCGCGGATGAAGGGCGAGTTGGCGAAGGCGGCGAGCAGGACCGGCGCGAGCCAGTGCGCCAGGGCCCAGCGGTCCCGGAGGCCGCGGTGGCCGCTGCCGTCGGTACCGGCGTCGAGGCAGATCTGGACGGAGGCGGTGTTGGCCATCATCCAGCGTCCGGCGCGGCCGTCCTGGTCGAACAGCTGCTCCATGGCCTGGTAGCGCTGGGAGCGCAGGAGCCTGTGCGGCGGGCGCACGGGGTCGAGCCCGAGGCCGAGGAGGCCGGCGCCGATGGTGTCGAGGGCGGCGGCGGCGCGGCGGCGGTCGGATTCGAGGGCGTCGAAGCATTCGCGGAGCGAGGTGTGGGGCCCGGCGCTCAGTGCGAGCGCGCCGCCCGGTTCGAAGCCGAGGGCCGTGCGCTTCGGCAGCGCGTGCTTGGCGAGCAGGAGCGATCGCAGGCGTTCAGGGTGGAGTCGGCGGCCGTCTTCGGCGGTGACGAGCCATGCCACTTCGGCGCCGACGCGCTCGGGTTCGCCGGTGCGGAAGGCCGTGGCCGCGATGTGCTCCGCGGCTTCGGTCTCGGTGACGGGCCGTTCGCCGTCGACGTGGTCGGCCGGGTGGGATTGGAGTGGTGCGCGGTTCATGCGGACCTCCGGGAGTGGGCGCCCCATAATATCCTAGTTGTTCAGTAGGATTTGTACATTTCCCGACAGTCGCACACGTCCGGGGCCGGACTGCGGGAGCGGGACCGGGTCGTTCCGTTCTCACGATATAAGAATCCCTATTATTCCGATAGGATTACTGATATCGTGGTTCCCATGCAGCCCGCCATCGCACTCACACGGCGGCGCGCGATCGACCAGATGCGCGCCGCGAGCGCCATCTGTCGTCGACCCTCCCCCATGCGCTAGCCCGGCCGCGGCGGCCCGTCCGCCGCCCTCCCGGGCGCGCCCGCACACTTCCCGGCCGCCGCACGGCCGCACGACGCGATTCCCGCGCCGGGCCGGACGACCGTCCGCCCCGGCGACGCACCGCACGCGAATCCGCACACACACCGTAAGGACACCGACGTGAACACCGTCATCTCAGTGACCACATTGGTCGGCAATCCCCGCAGGCTCTCCAAGACACTCGCCGCCGCCGAGGCCCTCGCCCAGTCGATCGCCACCGGACTCGACACGCTGCAGGGCTCCTCCCCCATCGACCTCGCCGAGCTCTACCGCGACGGCATCGAGCCGCCCCACGACGGCATCGAGCGCGCCATCGAGCAGGTCGGCACCGCCGACATCCTCATCATCGGCACGCCGGTCTACAAGGCCAGCTACACCGGCCTGCTCAAGCTCTTCCTCGACCAGCTGCCGCCCGGGGCCCTGTCCGGCACCGCGGCCGTCCCCGTGACCATCGCCGGCGCGGCCCCGCACCGGCTGCTGGCCGACCTCCACCTGCGGCCCGTCCTCGCCGAGCTCGGCGCCCGGCTGCCGGTCCCCTCCCTCGTCCTCGAAGGGTCCGAGTACGGCGACCTGCCGCGGCTGGTCCAGCGGTGGTCCGAGCGCCACCTGGCCGACCTCACCGTCGCCCTGGCGTTCAGCCGCCCCACGGCGGAGGTGGGGGCATGACCGCGCCGACCGACACCGCCGCACCGGCGACCGCCTCGGCGCAGGGCATCACCGACGAGGACTTCCGCTCGCTCTTCCGCTCCTACCCGGCCGGCGTCACCGTCGTCTGCGCCGACGCCGGAGCCGGGCCGGCCGGATTCACCGCGACCTCCCTGACCTCGCTGTCGATGCGGCCGCCGCTGGTCTCCTTCGCCATCGCCACCGGCGCCTCGGTCTGGCCGACCTTCCGGGAGGCGACCAGCGTCGCGATCAACTTCCTGACCGCCGAGCAGCACGACATCGCCGGGCACTTCGCCGCCAGCGGCATCGACCGCTTCGCCCGGCCCACCCTGTGGTCGCGCCTGCCCACCGGCGAGCCGGTCCTCGACCGGGCCCCGGCGTTCCTGCGCGCCGTCGTCGTCAGCCGGTTCGCGGCGGGCGACCACCAACTGGTCATCGCGCAGATCACCGACGCCGAAATCGGTGCCGCGCACGAGCCGCTGGTCTACCACGCGGGCGCCTACTGCGCCGCTGCCCCCATCACCTGACCGCCGCCCGCGCCTCCCGAAAGAAGGCAGTACCCATGCAAGCCGAACTGAGCCGCCGTGCGCTGCTCGCCATCCCACCGGTCCTCGCCGCCGCTTCGCTGACCGCCTGCGGGCAGGAGGACGCCGGCCCGGCCCTCGCCCTCGACGCGGCCCTGCCCGAGGAGGTCCCCGACGACACCGTCCTGGTCGTCGGCGACCCGCAGACGCAGGTGGCCCTCGAACTGTCCGGGCTGATCGACGAGCTGTCCTTCACGGTCGAGTTCGCCAACATCTTCGGCGGACCCAAGACGCAGGAGGCGTTCCGGGCCGGGGCCCTCGACCTCGGCGCGGTGGCCGACATCCCGCCGCTCCAGGCGAACTGGACCGGCCTGCCGAGCAAGATCGTGGCCGCCTCCTACCGCGTCGACCCGCTGAACCACCCGATCTACGACCTGGGCGTCGCCCCCGGCGCGGACGTCGCCGAGTTGGCCGACCTGCGCGGCAAGCGGATCGCGTTCTCCCCCGGGCAGGCCCAGGGGGCCCTGGTCCTGCGGGTGCTGGACAAGGCCGGGCTCACCCAGGACGAGGTCGAACTGATCGAGCTGCCCTCCAACGGCGACACCTACGCCAACGCGCTGGGCGGCGGCGAGATCGACGTCGCCCCCATCGGCGGCACCCAGGTGCGGTCCTATCTCAACAAGTTCGCCTCCGACGGGGCGACCGCCGTCCCGCACGGGCTGCGGGACGACCCGTGGCTGCTCTACACCGAGACCGAGACGCTCCGGAACGCCGGCAAGGCCGCGGCCATCGCCGAGTACGTCTCCCTGTGGGGCGTGGCCAAGCGCTGGGCGTGGGAGCACCGGGAAGAGTGGATCCAGGGCTACTACGTCGAGCACGAGGGACTGCCCTACGAGGACGGCGAATACCTCTTCGAGCGCACCGGCGAGCCCGAGATCCCGGCCGACTGGACCGAGGGCATCGAGCGCCACCGGGAGACGATCGCCATCGTCGCCGCGGGCACCGACCGGCCGGTCCTGGACACCGACGACCTCTACGACCGCCGCTTCGAGACGCTCGCGGCCGACGGCATCGCCGCGGCCGAAGGGAGCGGCGGATCATGACCATCCTCAAACCCGCGGAAACGGAGCGCCGCGGCGCCGGGACCGAGGCGGAACCGGCGGGCGCCGCTCCTCTGCGCCCCGCCGGGGGGCGGGCCCGCGCCCGCCGCCGCCTCGGCCCCGGCAGACCCATCCCGGCGGGGTTCCTCGTCGGACCGCTGCTGCTCATCGGCGTCTGGTCCCTCGGTTCGGCCCAGGGCTGGATCGACCCGCGGTTCCTGCCGGCGCCGTGGACCATCGCGCGGACCGGCGGCGACCTGATCGCCTCCGGGCGGCTCGGCGCCGACCTGCTGGTCTCGACCCAGCGGTTCGCGCTCGGCCTGCTCTTCGGCGTCGCCGCCGGACTGGTGCTGGCCCTCCTCTCGGGCCTCAGCCGCATCGGCGAGGCGATCGTGGACGGGCCGATCCAGATCAAGCGGTCCATCCCCAACCTGGCACTCCTGCCGCTGCTGCTGCTGTGGTTCGGCATCGACGAGCGCATGAAGATCATTACCATCGCACTGGGTGTATTGATCCCGATATATATCCATACGCACAACGGTCTGCGCGGCATCGACGGGCGCTACGCCGAGCTGTCGGAGACGCTGCGGCTGGGACACGGCCCGTTCATCGGCAGGGTGATCCTGCCCGGCGCGCTCCCGGGGTTCCTGCTGGGCATGCGGTTCGCCGTCACCTCGGCCTGGCTGTCGCTGGTCGTGGTCGAACAGGTCAACGCCACAGGCGGCATCGGCTACATGATGCAGCTGGCCGGCTCCTACGGGCAGACCGACGTCATCATCGTCGGCCTGGTCCTGTACGGGCTGCTCGGCCTGGTCTCCGACGGCGTGGTGCGACTGGTGCAAAGGAGGGCGCTGTCATGGCGACGCACACTCGAGGACTGATCGCGACCGCCGGAGCGCGCACCGAGCGCCTGACGCGGTCCTTCGACGGCCGTGAAGTCCTGTCCGGACTGGACCTGGCGATCGGGCCCGGCGAGTTCGTGGCCCTGCTGGGCCGCAGCGGCTCGGGCAAGTCGACGCTGCTGCGGGCCCTGGCCGGGCTCGACCACGGCGTCGCCGGCTCGGGCGCGATCGACGTCCCCGAGCAGATCTCGGTCGTCTTCCAGGACTCGCGCCTGCTGCCGTGGCAGCGGGTGCTGAGCAACGTCGTCCTCGGACTGCGCGGCGGCGGCTCCCGCACCAGGGGCCGTGAAGCGCTGGCCGAGGTCGGCCTGGCCGGGCGCGAGAGCGCCTGGCCGGGCCAACTCTCCGGCGGCGAGCAGCAGCGGGTGGCGCTGGCCCGCTCGCTGGTGCGCGAACCGCAGCTGCTGCTCGCCGACGAGCCCTTCGGCGCCTTGGACGCGCTGACCCGCATCAAGATGCACGGCCTCCTGCGGGCCCTGCACGAACGCCACCGGCCCGCGGTCGTCCTGGTCACGCACGACGTCGACGAGGCCATCGTCCTCGCCGACCGCGTCCTGGTCCTCGACGCCGGGCGCATCCGCACCGAGCGGCCGATCGACATCGACGGCCCGCGCGACCCGTCCGATCCGCGCTTCGCCGCCGTCCGCACCGAACTGCTCGCCGCGCTCGGCGTCGCGGGCCCGACCGAACCCGAACGGGAGTGACCATGAGCGAGACCAGACAACTGCACCTCAACGCCTTCCTGATGAGCACCGGGCACCACGAGGCATCGTGGCGCCTGCCCGAGTCCGACCCGTACGCGACGACCGCGATCGAGCACTACCGGAACCTGGCCCGCATCGCCGAGCGCGGGCGGCTCGACTCGGTGTTCTTCGCCGACGCCCCGGCCCTGTGGGGCGACATCGGCAGGCGGCCCTCGGGCTCGCTGGAGCCGACCGTGGTGCTCACCGCGCTCGCGGCCGCCACCTCCCGGATCGGGCTGATCGCGACGGCGTCGACGACGTACAACGACCCGTACAACCTCGCGCGGCGCTTCGCCTCGGTCGACCACGTCTCGGGGGGCCGGGCGGGGTGGAACGTCGTCACCACCGCCACGCCGGCCGCCGCACGGAACTTCAACCGCAGCGAGCAGCCGAGCCACGCCGAGCGCTACGCGCGGGCCGAGGAGTTCCTGGAGGTGGCCCGGAAGCTGTGGGACTCCTGGGACGACGAGGCGGTCCTGGCCGACAAGGAGCGCGGGCGGTGGGGCGACCAGGACCTGGTCTACCCGGCGGCGCACGAGGGGGCGCACTTCCAGGTAGCCGGGGCGCTCAACGTGCCGCGCTCGCCGCAGGGCCACCCGGTGCTCGTCCAGGCCGGGTCCTCGGAGGACGGCAAGGCGTTCGCGGCCGCGCACGCCGAGGCGATCTTCACCGCCCAGCAGACGCTCGCGGACGCGAAGGCGTTCTACGCCGACGTCAAGCAGCGCGCCCGCAAGGCCGGGCGGGACCCGGGGGGCCTGCTGGTCCTGCCGGGCATCGTCCCGGTCCTGGGCGACACCGAGGCCGAGGCGCGGGAGCTGGAGGCCGAGCTCGACCGGCTCATCGTCCCCGAGTACGCGCTGGAGCAGTTGGCCCGGCAGCTCGGGCTCGACCCCTCGGAGCTGCGGCTCGACGCCGAGCTGCCCGAGCATCTGCCCAGCGAGGACGAGATCGAGGGCGCCAAGAGCCGCTTCACCCTGATCGTGGAGCTGGCCAGGCGCGAGCGCCTGACCGTCCGCGAGCTCATCGGCCGCCTCGGGGGCGGGCGGGGGCACCGGACCTTCACCGGCACCGCCGAGCAGGTCGCCGACGCCGTGGTCGAGTGGTTCGAGGCGGGAGCGGCCGACGGGTTCAACATCATGCCGGCGGTGCTGCCTTCGGGGCTGGAGGCGTTCGTCGACCGGGTGGTGCCGCTGCTGCGGGAGCGGGGCCTGTTCCGCACCGAGTACGCGGGGGCGACCCTGCGCGACCACTACGGGCTCGCCCGTCCGGCGAACCGGCGGGGGCGTTCGAAGGTGGGCGCCTAGCCTGCCTCGCAAGCCGCATCCCGCGGCCGCGGGGGAAGGACGCGGCCGTGCCGCGGCGGCGGCGGTCGTCGGCGGTGAGGTAGTGGGAGCGGGACTGGACGAGGCGGAGGAGGCCGGGGCCGTCGAAGTGCTTCTCGTGGCGGAAGTTCCGGATCTCGGGTTCGGCGAAGTGCGGGCCGAAGTGGCCCGGCCCGGTGGGGCCGGCGGCCGCGATCTCGCCCGCGGAGGAGCCGATGACGTCCGTGAGCGCCCGCACCCACGGAACGGACTCGTCGCGGACGTTCCAGATCAGCGCCAGTACGCCGTCGTCACGGAGGACGCGGCGGATCTCGGGCAGGGCGCGCTCGCGGTCGAACCAGTGGAAGGACTGCCCGGCGGTGACGGCGTCGACGGCGCCGTCGGGCAGGGGGAGGTCCTCGGCGGCGGCCCGGCGGCCGGCGACGAGCCCGGGGGTGGTCTCGACGAGTTTGCCGAGCATGCCGGGGTCGGGCTCGACGGCGGTGACGCGGTGTCCGGCGGCGATGAGGCCGCGGGTCAGCAGGCCGGTGCCCGCGCCGACGTCGGCGACGTCGAGCGGTGCGGCGCCGAGCATCCAGGCGAGGGCTTCGGCGGGGTAGGAGGGGCGGGCGGCGTCGTAGAGGTCGGCGGCCTGCCCGAACGAGCGGGCGGACGGCGTCGCAGGCGTCTCTTCGGTGCTCATACCCTAAACAGTACACGCGTTATGTTACTTTCCCGGTCGCGGACGCCGCCCGGGAGGGGCCTCGGCGGCCCGGCGCGCCCGTCATAGGCTAGGGGGATGCCGCAGGCCACTCGTCCTACCCAGCTCTCGCCCTCCCGCGCTCTCGACTTCCAGCAGTGTCCGCTGCTGTACCGGTTCCGCGCGGTCGACCGGCTGCCCGAGCCGTCCTCGAAGGCGCAGGTGCAGGGGACCTTGGTCCACTCGGTCCTGGAGCGCCTCTACGAGGTCGAGGCGGGCAGGCGCACCCCCGAGGAGGCGCTGGCGCTGATCGAGCCCGAATGGGCGAAGCTCCAGGCGGGCGAGGACGTCGCCGAGCTCTTCAGCGGCCTCGACGAGGAGTCCTCGTGGCTGCGGGGCGTGCGCCGCCTGGTCGAGACCTACTTCAGCATGGAGGACCCGACCCGGCTGGAGCCGCACCGCACCGAATGCCTGGTGACGACCACGCTCGACGACGGCACCCGGCTCAAGGGCTTCATCGACCGCGCCGACGTCAACGGGGACGGCCTGGTGCGCCTGGTCGACTACAAGACCGGCAAGCGCCCGCCCGAGCGGTACGCCGACAAGCCGATCTTCCAGATGAAGTTCTACGCGCTGGTGTGGTGGCGGACGCGCGGGACGGTCCCGAAGCTGCTGCGGCTGATGTACCTCGGCGACGGCCGGTTCCTCGACTACTCCCCCACGCAGGCCGAACTGGAGGACTTCGAGCGGGCGCTCAAGTCGCTGTGGGCGACGATGCGCGAGGCGATCGCCACCGGGCGGTTCCGGGCGCGGCAGTCGAAGCTGTGCGGCTGGTGCGCCCACCAGAAGCACTGCCCCGAGTTCGGGGGCGAGCCGCCGAGCTATCCGCTGCCGACGGTCCTACCGGGACTGGAGATGCCTCCTCCTTGAGGCGGAGACGGTATTCGTCCTCGCGTTCGATGAGGTGAAGGCCCTGAGCCGATACCGTTGGGACGTGCAAGCCGCCAGCCGTTTCCAACGCCTCCGACACTGGGTCAACGACCGTCCGATCCTCGCCGACACCGCGTTCGCCGCGGCGATCTACGCGATCTACACGGGGGGGCTCCTCGTGCTCAGCGCGGCCGTCACCCCCGAACCCCTCTTCGGGTGGGTCGAGATCGCGTCGCTGGGCGTGGCGATGGCGCCCATCGCGCTGCGCCGCAAGTGGCTGTGGGGCGCGGTCCTGCTCGCCCTGGGGACCATGGCGGCCTCGATGGCGATCGACCACCCGTGGCTGATCGGCGACAGCGGCTTCACCTGGCTGATCCTGACCTACACCGCCGCGGCGCACCGCACGCTGCCGCGCGCGCTCGCCGCCAGCGCGGCCGTGTGGCTGCCGGTCACCGCCTCGGTGTTCTTCTACTACTGGCCCGTCCAGGAGGGCCACGCCACCGACGCGACCCTCATCTCCCTGCTCAACTGGGTCATGGCCTTGACGGCGTTCTTCGTCGGGTGGGTGATGCGCAACCGGCGCATGAAGCTCGACGAGCTCGCCGACCGGGCCCGCGTCGCCGAGGAGAGCCGGGAGGCCCTGGCCGCCCAGGCCGTGGCCGACGAGCAGCGCCGCATAGCGCGCGAGCTGCACGACGTGGTGGCCCACCACATCTCGGTCATCGGCGTCATGTCCGAGGGCGCCAAGCGGGTCCTGCGCACCGACCCCGACGCCGCCGAGGAGGCGCTGACGACGGTCAACCAGACCGCCCGCACCGCCCTGCGGGAGATGCGCGACATCCTCACCGTGCTGCGCAGCGGCCGGGAGGAGCCCGACGCCGCCGACCTCGAACCGCAGCCGACGGTCGACTCGCTGCGGGCACTGGTCGCCCAGACCAAGGAGGCCGGGCTGCCGGTGCGCTACAACGTGCGCGGCGAGGAGTACCCGCTGCCGACCGGCGTGAGCCTGGCGGTCTACCGGATCGCGCAGGAGGCGCTGACGAACACGATCAAGCACGCCGGGCCGAAGGCGAAGGCGGGCGTCGTGGTCGACTACGGCGACGAGGAGTTCCGCATCGCCATCGGCGACTCCGGGCGGGGCGCGCCGGTGGTCACGCACTTCAGCGGCGGCCACGGGCTCATCGGCATGCGCGAGCGCGCCACGCTGTACGGCGGCTCGCTCCAGGCGGGACCGCAGCCCGGCGGGGGCTACCTTGTGGAGGCCAGGTTCCCCAAGAACGCCCATCTTCAGGGAGTGAGTCAATGAGCGAACGTCCGATCCGCCTGCTGCTGGCCGACGACCAGCAGCTGCTGCGCGCCGGATTCAAGATGGTGCTCGGCGCCGAGCCGGACATCGACATCGTCGGCGAGGCCTCCGACGGGGTCGAGGCGTTCGACCTCGCGCGGCGGCTGGTGCCCGATGTGGTGCTCATGGACATCCGCATGCCGCGGCGAGACGGCGTGGCAGCCACCACAGACATCGTCGAGGCGTCACTCAAGACGAGAGTGCTGGTGCTGACCACGTTCGACCTCGACGAGTACGTGGTGGGGGCGCTCCGCGCCGGCGCGGCCGGGTTCCTCACCAAGGACGCCCCGGCGGCCGACCTGGTCGAGGCCATCCGCACCGTCCACCGCGGCGGCGCCGTGGTGGCCCCGCACATACTCTCGACGCTGCTGGGGCGCTTCGCCGAGCACCACCGTCCCGAGGGCGAGTCGCCCCCGGCCCTGCTGGAGACGCTGACCGCCCGCGAGCGCGAGGTGCTGATGCTGCTGGCCAAGGGGTTGACCAACGCCGAGATCGCCGACGCGCTCACTGTGGGCGAGACCACGGTCAAGACTCACGTCGGGCACCTGCTGACCAAATTGGACGTCCGCGACCGGGTCCAGGCGGTCGTGCTGGCCTACGAGAGCGGCCTGGTCCGCCCCGGCCGGTAGGCGGCCCCGGCGCGGCGTCGCCGCAGCGTGGCGCCGATCCGGGGCCGGTCCGCGGAGCCCGGATCGGCGAGCGCGCCTCCTCCTCGGCGCGCCCGGCAGGTCGTACCCAGGTACTGCCACCTACGTCTCACGGCGGAGACCAAGACCGTTCTCAAAGCGGATGCACGCCCGCCGACGGTCGCTTAGGGTCGAATCATGATCAAGCGAGGCCCACGATGCTAAGTGACATCATGTATGATGTCAAAAACTGATGCATCGATGTCATTTAACTTCAACCTCCGGAACACCGCCACCGTCATCGAAAGAGAGAGCGTCGTGTCCACCGCATCCCCTGTCAAGACAACCGCCGTTGCAGCCCAAGGTCTCTGGAAGGCCTACGGTCTGGGTGAGGCGCAGGTCGTCGCGCTCCGCGACGTCTCGGTCCAGTTCAACACCGGCGAATTCACCGCCATCATGGGCCCCTCCGGCTCCGGCAAGTCGACGCTCATGCACTGCCTGGCCGGACTCGACACCACCGACCGCGG
>DASTYG010000027.1:0-41703 GCA_035765105.1 Glycomyces sp. | reverse complement strand
GCCGGGATGATGCCGGCGTTGGACTGGCCGGGGCTGGCGACACCGGGGCAGTTCGGCCCGACAATGCGGGTCTTGTTCCCGGTGCTGACCGCGTGCGCCCAGAAGGCTGCGGTGTCGTGCACCGGAATGCCCTCCGTGATGACGACGGCGAGTCCGACGCCGGCGTCGACCGCCTCAACCGTGGCGTCCTTGGTGAAGGCCGGCGGCACGAACACGACCGTCACGTCCGCACCGGTGTCGGCCATGGCGTCGGCGACGCTGCCGAAGACGGGCACGCTGTTGCCATCGAAGTCGACCTTCTGGCCGGCCTTGCGCGGGTTGACGCCGCCCACGACGTTCGTGCCGGCCTTGAGCATGCGGCGCGTGTGCTTCATGCCCTCGGAGCCGGTCATGCCCTGGACGATGACCTTGCTGTTCTCGGTGAGGAAGATCGCCATTGCCTTAAGCCTCCTGGTTCGCGAGCTCGGCGGCCTTGTCGGCTGCGGCGTCCATGGTGTCGACCTCGGTGACGAGCGGGTGGTTCGCGTCGGCGAGGATCTTGCGGCCGACCTCGGCGTTGTTGCCGTCGAGCCGGACCACGAGCGGCTTGTTCACGTCCTCGCCGCGGTCGGCGAGCATCTGGAGCGCGCCGATGATGCCGTTGGCGACCTCGTCGCAGGCGGTGATGCCGCCGAAGACGTTCACGAAGACGCTTCGGACCTGCGGGTCCGACAGGACGACCTCGAGGCCGTTGGCCATGACCGCGGCCGAGGCGCCGCCGCCGATGTCGAGGAAGTTGGCGGGCTTGACGCCGCCGTGCTGCTCGCCCGCGTAGGCGACCACGTCGAGGGTCGACATGACCAGCCCGGCGCCGTTGCCGATGATGCCCACCTGGCCGTCGAGCTTGACGTAGTTGAGCCCGGCCTCCTTGGCGCGCTGCTCGAGCGGGTCGACCGCGGACTTGTCCTCGAACTCGGCGTTCTCGGCGTGGCGGAAGTCCGCGTTCTCGTCGAGCGTGACCTTCGCGTCGAGCGCGAGGACCTTGCCCTCGGGGGTGCGCACGAGCGGGTTGACCTCGACCAGCGTCGCGTCCTCGGCGACGAAGGCGCCCCACAGCTTGACGAAGACGTCCACGAGCTGGTCGCGCAGGTCGGCCGGGAAGCCGGCCTGGTCGACGATCTGCCCGGCGATCTCGGGCGTGACGCCCGTGCCGGCGTCGATCGGGGTCTTGACGACCTTGTCGGGCGCCGTCTTGGCGACCTCTTCGATCTCCATGCCGCCCTCGGTGGAGGCGATGCACAGGAAGGTGCGGTTCGCGCGGTCGAGGAGGTAGGAGAAGTAGTACTCGGAGTCGATGTCGGCCGTGACGGTCAGCATGACCTTCTCGACCGTGTGCCCCTTGATGTCCATGCCGAGGATGTTCGTGGCGTGGGTCTCGGCCTCCGCGACGGTGTCGGCGAGTTTGACGCCGCCCGCCTTGCCTCGGCCGCCCACCTTCACCTGCGCTTTGACGACCACCCGGTCACCGAGGCGCTCAGCGAGCTCCACGGCCTCCTGCGGGGTGGTGGCGACGCCGCCGTCCAGTACCGGCACACCGTGCCGGGCGAACAGTGCGCGGCCCTGGTATTCGTACAGATCCACTGTAGAGTCCGCTCCACTAGCTAGTCTTCTTTGACCGGGTCGCCCGGCCCGACCCGCTCGCCCCTGCGGCGTCCCGGAGCCGCGAAGCGGCGGCCGGGGGCCGCGGGCCGGAAAATCCGGTCAGGTGCCCGTTAGCGCAGCGTAACGCGAGGGCGGGCGCCGCGGCGGCGTGGCGCTCGCCGGTGTGACGAGATCGAAGAACGCACGGCGCGCGGCGGGCGGTGTGCGCGTGAGGAAGGCGGTGAGCAGGCCCGCAGCCGCGAAGCGGCGCGACCGACGTCACCGCCGCCGGGCCGTTCCCGGGCACAGAAGCGGGGACCGGACGCACCCCTCAGGCGTCCGGTCCCCTTTAGTCGGGAATCGAGCCCACCCCTCAAAGGCTTGATTCCCTTTAGGCACGATGCCCTATCGCCACCCCTCAATCGACAGGGCATCGGCAGTATGTGTCGCGGCTCCGAAAGAACCGCTATACCGATCGGCGAAGGCTTCCGCCCCCGCTCTCCGATGCGTCTCGCGCGGTTTTGCGTACTGCGTCCGACACTAATAAGAACGAGGCGGTTCGCGGGCGGTTACGGCTCCGCAGAAATATTTTTTCCAGATCCCGTATCAGCTGGTAGAAGCCTTGTTCTCTTTCGCGGCGCCGCCGGTCCGGGCCGGGCCGACGTTCTCGGCCACCCACTCGGCGATCGCCTGCGTCGACGCCCCCGGGCCGAAGGTCTTCGCCACCCCGGCCTCGCGCAGCGCCTCGGCGTCCTCATCGGGAATGATGCCCCCGCCGAACACCACGATGTCGCGCGCGTCGGCGTCGTCGAGCAGCCGCAGCACCCGAGGGAACAGCGTCATATGCGCGCCTGAGAGAATGCTCAACCCGATCGCGTCGGCGTCCTCGGCCAACGCGGTCGCCACGACCTGCTCCGGCGAATTGTGCAGGCCGGTGTAGATCACTTCCATGCCCGCGTCGCGCAGCGCGCGGGCGACGACCTTCGCGCCGCGGTCGTGGCCGTCGAGACCGACCTTCCCCACGACCACCCGGACAGGCACATCGTCGTTCGATGCGCGCGATGCAGACATAGTGACCTCCTCGCATGCGGGCCGCGTCCACGGCCGCGCTGCACGTCCACGACCCCCACGGGTGCCGTGGGTGCCAATCTACGGCTCCGCGGTGTCGCCGCGGGCGCCCTGACGCGCGGCGCCACGGGCGTGTCGCCGCGCATGCCGATCCGCGGCTCCGCGGTGTGGCCGCGGAGACCGGGTCCGCCATACGAGTGAGCTTAGTCGCGTTCGGTCCTGGCGCGAAGCCCTAGTAGCCGTAGGGCGGCTGCTGCTGCCCCTGCGGCTGGCCGGGAGGCGGCGGGTAGCCGCCGGGCTGACCCGGCTGCCCGGGCTGCCCGGGCTGCGCGCCGTAGCCGTGCGGCGCGGGCGGCGGGACCGCCCCGGCCGCGGCCTGCTGCGGCGTCGGCGAGCCCTTGATGTACGCCTTGACCCGCTCGTCCTTGATGTAGAGGAACGAGGCGTAGCCGTAGATCCCGGCGCTGATGAGGTTCACCACCAGCGGCAGGACGGCGGCGCCGCCGATCAGCGTCATCGAGGACAGGCCGCCGAGCACGCCCAGCAGCGAGAACCCGGCGCCGATCATCATGAGGATGATGCCGGTCAGGCGCAGGCCGTTGGAGGTGATCTGCCCGCGCGGCAGCGCGTAGCCGTACCAGCCGAACGCGAGGGCGAGCACGATCATGATCGGCGCGGAGATCATCGCGAGCCCGCCGAGCACCACCAGGGAGATGATGCTGCCCAGCAGCCCCATGCCCGCCCCGATCAGCGCCATCAGGCCGATGCGCTTGACGCCCTCGGGGGCCTCGCCGGGCGCGCCCGCGGGCTGCCCGTACGGCTGCCCGCCCTGCGGCGGCGGGTACTGGCCGGGCGGCGGCTGCTGGCCGTAGGGCTGCTGCCCGTACGGCGGCTGGCCCTGCTGCTGCGGCGGCGCGGGCTGGCCGAGCGGGTTCGGCTGGCCCGGCGGCTGGCCGGCGGGCTGGAAGCCGGTCTGCGACCCGCCGGACTGCGGCATCACCGAGGTCTCGGCGAACGGCGAGGGCGGGTTGGACGGCCCGGTGGGGTTGCCGAGCGGGGAGGGCGGCGGAGGCGGCGGCGCGGCGGCCATGTCGGACTTGCGCAGCTTCATCGTCGAGTCGAGCGGATCGGGGCCGTCGCTCTGGGACGGCGGTTCCGGCTGGGACTGGCCCCCCGGCTTGAGCTTGAAGGTGCCGCCGTCCTCGTCGTCCTGCGGCCGGTTGTCGGGGTGCGTCATGCGATCTACTCTCCTGCGGGATTCAAGTCGTCACTTCTCTCAAGTCACACAATACCGAGTTCCGCAAGAGGCCAGTGGCGTCGCGGTCACGCCCCGCACCCCGCGGCGGGGCCGCCGCTCCCGGCGGCCCCGCCGCGTCCCCCCGGCTCAATCGGCCGACGCCAGGACCGCCGCCGGAGCCTGCCGCAGCGCCCGCCGCGTCGGCCCCACCGTCGCCGCGTAGGCGATCGCCGCCGCCACGGCCGCCGCCGCAGGGATCAGCCACAGCGGCCCCTGCGGCCACGGCCTGCCCATCAGGCCCAGGCCCAGCAGCGACAGCGGCACCAGCGCGACCGCCATGCCCGCGCCGACCGCCACGGCCGCCAGCAGCACCGACTCCCGCCGCACCATCGCGAGGACCTGCCGCGGCGTCGCGCCGACGATCCGCAGCGCCGCGAACTCGCCGCGCCGCCGCGCCGTGGACGCGACCAGGCTGTTGCCCACCCCCAGCAGCACGTACCCCACCAGCGCCACCGTCACCAGCAGGTTGATCCACCGGTCGGGGGAGGCCCCCGCGCCCGCCGTCAGGGCCGCCGCCCCGGCCTCGGCCTCCAGGCCCGGCCGACCGGCCGCCCACGCGGCGGCGGCCCCGGCGTCCCCGGCGACCAGCACCGCGTCGAACAGCCGCGGCCCGCCGTGCGCGACCAGCAGGTCCGCGGCGGCGATGACCCCGCCGAAGCCCAGGCCCCGCCCGTAGACGGCGACCACCGTCGGCCGCACCTCGGTGCCGTCGGCCAGCACCAGATCCACCCGCTCGCCCACGTCCACGCCCCACGAGGCGGCGACCGCGACGGTCTCGCCGCGCAGGTCGGCCAGGTCCCCGGCCTCCACGCCCGGGTCCACGACCTGTTCGGCGCCCTCGCCGAACGCGAGCATCGCGTGCGGCTCGATCTCCGCGTCCCCCAGGACCTCGTGGCGCCGCAGCACCTCGGTCGAGGCCATCGGCACCACGGCCGCGACGCCGGGCCGCTCCGCCAGGCCCGCGAGGTCGGCCTCGGCCACCCCGCCGGTCGAGCCGGTGATCGTCGCGGCGGCGATCATCCCCTCCTCCAGCTCGCCCTCGGCGGCCCGCTCCACGGTCGTCTGCGCGTACACCTGCGTGTAGGTAAGCCCCACCGCGAGCGCCAGCACCGTCACCGACCCGGCCGTGCGCAGCGCGTAGGCCCGGCTGTTGCCGACCGCCAGCCACGTGGACGCCGACGCCCGGTCGCTCAGCCGCCGCGCGGCGCGCCCGGTGACGGCCCGCACCAGCGCCGGACCGGCCAGCGCCAGGCCCGCGATCGCCAGCAGCGTGCCCACCGCCGTCGAGGCGAGCGCCGCCTCGCCCCGCGCGACCAGCGGCACCAGCGACTGCGCCAGCGCCGCCGCGAACAGCAGCACCCCGGCCGCGGTGCGCGCCCGCGAGGGCGACCGCGGCTCCACCCGCGACTCGGCCACGGCCTCGGTCGCGGCCTCGGTCGCGGGCATCCGGGAGGCGCGCATCGCCGCGCCGCGGGCCGCCAACTGCACCGTCGCCAGCATCAGCACCGCGGCGGCGATTGCGCCGAAGGGACTGCGCGCCACCGGAAGCGCCTCGGGCAGCATCCCGGCCCCGGCGAGCACGCCCGCGAAGCCCTCGGCCATGAGGTAGCCGACCGCGACGCCGGGGACGAGCGCGATCGCGGCCACCGCGCTGGCCTGGCCCGCGACGAGCCTGCGCACCTGCCTGGGCGTCGCCCCGACCGCGCGCAGCAGCGCCAGGTCGCGGCGCTGGTTCGCCACCGACACCGACAGCGCGCCCGCCACGATGCAGCCGACGAGGATCATGAGCGTGCCCGCCAAGGACCCGCTGATCGCGACCAGTTCGCTCCGCGCGGCCGAGCCCGCGAGGGCCTCCACGTCGCCGCGGGCCTCCCCGGCGGTCACCGTGAGCCCCCCGGCCGCGGCCTCGACCTCGGCGACCACCGCCGCGACCGAGGCGCCCGGCTCGACGGCGACGGCGATGAGGTCGGCCGCGCCGTCGTCGCGGCCGGTGAGCGCCGCGGCCGTCGCCTCCGCGAAGTACGCGCCGGCGCCGGGGGCGTCGACGACGCCGGTCACGAGGTATTCGGCGGTCCCCTCGAGCGTGGTCAGCTCGGTGCGGTCGCCCGCGGCCAGCCCGGCCGCCGCGGCGAGCTCGGCGTCGAGGACGACCTCCCCGGGCCCGGCGGGCGGCTCGCCCGCGAGATCGGGGCCGGCCAGCGCCGCCGAGGCCCAGCCGTGGCCCTCGCCCGGCTCGCCCAGCGCGGTGACCGCGGCGGGGAAGGCCACGTCGGCGACGGCCGCCGCGACCCCGGGGACGTCGGCGATGGTCTCGGCCAGGTCGGCCGGGACGGTCACGCGCTCGCTCAGCGGCGGGTCGACGTCCTCGGGCACGTGGTGGCTCTGCCGCGCCGAGACCAGCAGGTCGGCCGCCGCGAGCCGGTCGGGCGGCAGGTGCGAGGTCAGGCCGGTCTCCCCGACGACCGCGCTCGCGGTGACCATCGCCGCGCCGCCGAACACCGCGCACGCCACCGCGACGAGGCCGCCGATCTGCCTGCGGGCCATTGACAGCGAGGGCCCCAGCATGGACGGCACGGCTACTGTGCCCGCAGGTGGGTCAGCCGCCGGGCCAGCTCGTCGGCGGTGGGGCGCGTGAAGTACTGGTCGATCCGGCCGTCCGCGACGACCGCGGTGGCGTGCGCGCGGGCCGCGGCGTTCGGGTCGTGGGTGACCATGACGACCGTCTGCCCGAACTCGTCGACCAGGTCGCGCAGGAGGTCGAGGACCTCCGAGGCGCTGTCCAGGTCGAGCGCGCCGGTCGGCTCGTCGGCGAAGACGACCTCGGGCCGCGCGGCCAGCGAGCGGACGATCGCCGCGCGCTGCTGCTGGCCGCCGGAGAGCTCGCCGGGCCTGCGGCGCAGGAGTCCGCCGATGCCGACCCGCTCGACCAGCTCGCCGATCCACTTCCGGTCGGCGGACGCGCCCGACAGGCGCAGCGGCAGCGTCACGTTCTCCTCGACGGTCAGCGAGGGCAGCAGGTTGTAGGACTGGAAGACGAACCCGACTCGGTCGCGGCGCAGCGCCGTCCGCTTCGTCTCGCTCAGCCGGGAGATCTCCGTCCCGCCGATGAAGACCTCGCCGCTGGTGGGGGAGTCGAGCCCGGCGGCGCAGTGCAGCAGCGTCGACTTGCCCGAGCCCGAGGGGCCCATGACGGCCAGGAACGAGCCGCGCGGCACCTGGAAGGAGACGCGGTCGAGCGCGGTGACCGCGCCGTCGTAGGTCTTGGTGACGTTCCGCATGAGCAGCGCGGCGGGCCGGGTCGGGTCCTCGCGCAGCGCCGTCTGCGGCATCTGCATGGTCGGCATCGTCACTTCCTCCGCTGGAAGAAGCGGATGAGGAGCGTGGCGCCGGTGGCGAGGACGATGAGCCCGAAGGGGGCGCCGAGCAGGTCGAGCCCGATCGCGGAGAGGGCGACGTTGGCGAAGACGGCCAGGACCAGCACGATCCACAGGAGCATGTCGGTGCCGTTCGAGGCCGGCGCGGGCTCCTCGGCGCCGTCCTCGGCGGCGGTCGCCGGGTCGCTGAGGCGGTACGGGTCGGTCATGGCGGGCCCCTTTCAAGGCGCGTTGCGAACAGGTCTTAACGCTATGGCGAAAAGCCTTGCCCCCCAATGCAGTCACCTGGCGAAACACCGGTGGGGACAGCGGTACGGCGCCCGGTACAGCCCGCTGTACCGACGCGGAGACGCCCCGCGGGTAGCGTTGGGGCGCGTTCCACAGGGGGGAGGAACCCGTTGAGCAGCCCGAACATGGTCACGCCCGAGAACCGGCGGATGCTGCGCCAAGCGCTGCGCAGCACCGGGTACGTCGCTTACGGCGCGGCCATCGGCATCCTCGCGCTCTACACCGTGATGGTGCTGCTGATCGTGGCCGCCGTCACCGCGATGCGCTTCGGCCGGGCCCTGGTGCGGCCCATGCTGCGCTGGGTGCGGCGGCTGGCCGACTTCGAGCGGGGCCGCCTGCGCCGCCTCGGCCAGGAGGTCGCATCGCCCTACCACTACGACGAGGTCGACCTGGAGCCGTCCCTGCGGGCCGTCGCCGCCGACCCCGAGGCCCGCCGCGACCTGACGTGGCTGTTCACGCACGCCACCTGGGGCCTGATCCTCGGCATCGTCACCCTCCAGCTGCTGACGACGGCGCTGCACGACTTCACCTACCCGCTGTGGTGGTACGCCACCGCCCCGGCCGAGCAGGACCTCCTCAACGGCTTCATCGAGGCCCGGACGTGGAACACCGCGGTGCTCGGCCCGGTGCTCGGCGCGGCCGTGTTCACCCTGTGGCTCATCGGGGCCCCCAAGCTCCTGGAGCTCCAGGTGCGGCCCGGCCGCAGCCTCCTGGGCCCGGACCCGGACGTCGACCTCTCCGAGCGGGTCGCCCGGCTCACCGCCACCCGGGCCGCCGCCCTCGACGCGCACGCGGTCGAGCTGCGCCGCATCGAACGGGCCCTGCACGACGGGGCGCAGAACCGCATCGTCGGCGTCGCCGTCCTCATCGGGGCCGCCCGCCGCGAGGTCGAGCGCGACCCGGCCCGCGCCGACGAGATCCTGGCCCGCGCGCAGGACACCGTCGAGGACGCCCTGGCCGAGCTGCGCGCCGTCGTCCGCTCGATCCTGCCGCCGGTGCTGGAGAACCGCGGCCTGGAGGGCGCTTTGAGCGCACTGGCCTCGGACTGCTCCGTGCCCTGCACGGTCACCGTCGACGTCCCCGTCCGCTGCCCCGTCAGCGTGGAGGCGACCGCCTACTTCGTTGTGGCAGAGTCGTTGACGAACGTCGCCAAGCACAGCCGGGCGAGCCGCGCCGAAGTGGAGGTGCGGATGCGCGGCAGCCGCCTCCACGTGCGGGTCGCCGACGACGGCCGCGGCGGCGCCGACGCCGCGGGCGGGTCGGGGCTGGCCGGGATCGGCCGCCGCGTCGAGGCGCACGACGGCGACGTGACCGTCGAGAGCCCCGCCGGGGGGCCGACCGAGATCAGAGTGGAGCTGCCATGCGGATCGTGATAGCCGAGGACGACACCCTCCTGCGCGAAGGGCTGGGCCTCGTGCTGCGCGGCGAGGGCTTCGACGTCGTCGCCTCCACCGGCGGCCCCGAGGAGTTCCTGGCCGCCGTCGCCGAGCACCGCCCGGACGTGGCCGTGGTCGACGTGCGGATGCCGCCGACGCACACCGACGAGGGCATCAAGGCCGCCGTCGAGGCCCGGCGCGCCCACCCGGAGCTCGCCGTCCTCGTCCTGTCGGCCTATGTGGAGCAGAGTTTCGCGACCGACCTGCTCGCGGGCGGCGCCAAGCGCGTCGGCTACCTCCTCAAGGAGCGGGTGGGCCGCGTCGACGCCTTCGTGGAGGCGCTGCACCGCGTCGCCGACGGCGGCACCGCCATCGACCCCGAGGTCGTCGCCCAGCTGTTCGCGCAGCGCCGCACCGACGACCCGCTCGAACGCCTCACCCCGCGCGAGCGGGAGGTCCTGTCGGTGATGGCCGAGGGCCTGGGCAACGCCGCGATCGCGCAGCGGCTGTTCATCACCGAGAACGCCGTCCACAAGCACATCCGCAACATCTTCTTCAAGCTCGACCTGACCCCCGACGACCACACCGACCGCCGCGTCGCCGCGGTCCTGCGCTACCTGGAGAGCGCCTAGGCGCCTCAGTCGAGCGCGGCGGCGGCCCACATGCCGCGCTTCTCGGCCTTCGCGAGGCGCTCGGCCTTGCGGAGCGTGTCGCCGATGACCAGTTCCTGGTGGCGCAGGATGTAGCACTCGGCCATGCCCTCGGCGACCGCGAGGACGGCGTAGTTCATGCCGTTCTCCATGACCACGTGCGCCAGGAGCCGGTCGTACTGGTCGTAGATCGGGTCGCCCGGGTCGGTGAACAAGTGGACGGTCCGGCCCTCCAGCTTGCGCTTGGCGTACGCCTTCGCCTCGGCGCCCCAGTCCTCCTCCTCCCGGTAGCCGCCCGACTCGGGGGAGTTGATCCCCATGATGCGCACGCGGGTCTTCTCGCCGTCGATGACGGCGCGGAACGTGTCGCCGTCCACCACCTCGTACGCCTCGCTGGTCGCGAAGTAGTCGCCGGGGCCCTCCATGCGGGTCTCCATTCTGTGCTCCCGCCGCCTTCGCGGACGGGTCGAGTGGGGGTCGGCCCGCGCGGCGCCGCGCCGCGCAGCCGAGTATGCCGACCCATCCTCGCATTCGCCGTACGGCGGCGGGCGACTCGCTCCCGCCGTCCGAGCAGCGCTGCTGCCTCCCACTCGCACCCTCCTGTGACAGACTGGTCGGCGTGAGAGAGCGAGCGAACACATCGCCCGCCGCCGCGCAGCGGGACACGGTGGTCATCGACCCCGCGAAGCGCCCGGCGGCGCCCCGCCGGCCCCGCACCCTGCTGGCCTCGGCCGTCGCCACCGTCCTGTGGTGCGCCACGGTCGTCTACACCCCGATCCTGGTGCTGGTCATCCTCTCCTGGTGGATCGCCGGACACGAAGGCGACGTGTCCACCGTGGTCGCCGCCGCCGGCGTCGCCTGGCTCGCCGGGCACGGCGCCGCCGTCGAAGTCGGCGCACTGCACCTGACGGTCACGCCGCTGCTGCTCACCGCCGTCATCGCCTGGCGCCTCGCCAAGGCCGCCGCGGGCACCGCGCGCGCGATCGGCGGCAGGGACGCCGCCGCCGTCCGGGCCGCCGCCGGAGCCGTCTCCATCATCTACATCGGACTGGCTGCGGCCGTGGCCGCGCTCGTCTCCATCGGACCGTTCACCGTCTCGGTGCTCCAGACCCTCGCCTGCACCGCCCCCTTCGCCATCGCCGCCACCGCCTTCGGGGCCGCGCGCGAAGCGGGCGTCCTGCCCTGGGACCGCTACTCGGTGTGGCTGCGCCGCGGCGTGCGCACCGGCGCGCTCGTCACCGCCTCCCTGCTGGCCTTCGGCTCGGCCGCCCTCGGCGCCGCCTTCGCCGTGCGGGGCGCGGCCGTCGCCGACACCCTCGCCCTCTACGGCACCGGCGCCTGGGCCGTGGCCCTGCTGAGCCTGCTCTACCTCCCCAACCTCGCGATCTGGGCCGTCGCCTACCTCTGCGGCCCCGGCTTCGCCGTCGGCACCGGCACCGCCGTGCGGGCCGAGACGGTCGAACTCGGCCCCCTCCCGGCCTTCCCCGTCTTCGCCGCCGTGCCCGCCGAACCCCTCCCCGCCTCCGCGACCATCCTCATCGGGCTCCCCCTGATGCTCGCGACCGTGTTCGGCGTCCTGCTGACCTACCGCTCCCCGGACCTGCGCCTGCCGCGCGTCACCACCGCCGCGATCCTCGCCGCGGCCGTCGCCGCCGCCCTCCTGGCCGCACTCGCCTGGCTCTCCGGCGGCGGCGCGGGCACCGGCATGCTCGCCCTGATCGGCCCCGACCCGTGGAAGACGGCGCTCTACGGCGGCGTCCAGATCCTCATCGGCCTCGTCGGCGCCGCGCTCGTGGCCCGCCTGTTCGCCGTCCACCGGCGCGCCGCCGAATCCGAGCTGGTGCGGCGAGACACGGTCGTCATCCCTGAGCCGTCGCCGAGCCGCGAGGACGCGTTACCGTATTGGCGTGACCTCGCGCGAATACGGCGGCCCGAGCGCCGAGCCCAAGCGGCTCGTCGTGCTCGTCTCCGGCTCCGGCTCCAACCTGCAAGCGCTCATCGACGCCTGCCGCGACCCCGAATACGGGGCCGTCGTCGCCGCCGTCGGCGCCGACCGGGACGGCGCCTACGGCCTCGAACGCGCCGCGGCGGCGGGCATCCCCACCTTCGTGCACAAGGTCCGCGGCTACCCCGACCGCGACGCCTGGGACGCGGCCCTCACCGAGTCGGTCGCCGCGCACGAGCCCGACATCGTGGTCTCGGCCGGGTTCCTGAAGCTGTGCGGCCCTCGGTTCCTCGCCGCCTTCCCCGGCCGCTACATCAACACCCACAACTCGCTCCTGCCGGCCTTCCCGGGCATGAACGGCCCCGGCGAAGCCCTCGCCGCGGGCGTGAAGCTCGCCGGGGCGACCCTGTTCATCTGCGACTCCGGCGTCGACACCGGCCCCATCATCGCCCAGACCGCCGTCCCGGTCGAGGACGACGACACCGTCGCGACCCTCACCGAGCGCATCAAGGAGGCCGAGCGCGCCCAGCTCGTCGACTCGGTCGGGCGCATGGTCCGCGACGGCTGGACCGTCGAGGACCGGCGGGTCCGCCTCGGCTAGGCCCGCGTGCACCGCCCCCTCGCGATCAACGCCCTCGAATCGGCGACCGTCCTCGTCTCGCTCGCCCTGCTGCCCGCGGCCTTCGCCCTGGTCTGGGCCATCGCCGCCGTGCGCCTGCGCGCGGCGGGCGGCCCGGCCGCGAGCACCGCGCGGCGGCGGACGATATGGCGGCACACCCTCGCCGAAGTCGGCGCCGTCGCCGGGACGCTGCCGTGGCTGGTGCTCGTCCTCACGCCCCGCGCCGGGGAGGGCGCGGTGCAGCTCGTGCCGTTCGTCGACCTCGCCGATCTGGCCGCCGCCGACCCGACCACGATCGTCGAGCAACTGGTGGGCAACCTCGTCCTGTTCGCCGCCGCCGGGTTCTTCGCCCCGATGCGGCTGCGCATCGGCCTCGGCGCCGTCGCGCTGGGCGCCGCCGCGGGCTGCGTCGCCGTCGAGGCGGCGCAGTACCTGTTCGGCACCGGCCGGGTCGCCTCGGTCGACGACGTCATGCTCAACACGCTCGGCGCGGTCCTGGCCGCCCTCGCCTCCCGCCGCTGGTGGCGGGCCCGCTCAGAGGACGGCGAGACGCCCGCGCCCGCCTGGGCCGCCGACCGCTGAGGGGCCGGCCGGATCGGCGCGGCAGCCGGTGCACCGCTGCGCGCCCCCCAGCAGCCAGCCCTCGGCCTCGGCCGCGTCGCACAGGACCGGCCAGCTGTAGAAGGAGTCGTCGCCGGAGTCGAACCGCGCGCCGCAGCCGTCGCACAGCAGTTCGTATTCAAGGGTGCCGTTCAGTGAGGTGTATGTACGTCTACTCATGGTTCCGTTCCTGTACCCGCCCGGCGCGCCGGAGAAACGGGGCGCGCCGGGCGGTGTCCTGAGCCGCTCGCGCGGCCCGGTCACTGCTCGATCTGCCGGGCCCCGGAGCCGACCAGCACCTTGCGGGGCTTGGCCTCCTCGGCCGTGGGGATGACCAGCGTGAGCACGCCGTCGTCATAGGAGGCCCGCAGGTGCTCGGTGTCCAGGGCGTCGCCCAGGAACAGCCGGCGCACGAACGTGCCCTTGGGCCGCTCGGCGTGGACGATCTCGCGGCCCTCAGCCTCGACGCCGCGGCGCTCGGCCTTGACGGTGAGCACGTTGCGCTCGACCTCGACGTCGATGTCGTCCTCGCGCAGGCCGGGCAGGTCGAACCGGACGGTGAAGGTCTCGCCCTCCCGCCAGGCGTCCATCGGCATCGACGGCGGGGAGTCGGTCCGCCCGAGCAGTTGCTGGGTCAGGCGGTCGAGTTCCCGGAACGGATCAGTGCGCATCAGCATTGAGAAGTCACCTCCTGGTGGTGGCGGATAACTGCCTGTGCGTAAATATATATCATGCGTTTTAGATTTCTTCAAATCATCTGGAGCAGGTAAGTTGGTGGTGCAACTGTCGACCCCAGGAGGTGAACATGGCGTACGATCCGTCGAACTTCGCCCGCCCCCGGCCCGACCAGGCCGTGTACAGCATCTCGGTGGCGGCCGAGCTGGTGGACACGGCGCCGCAGAACCTGCGCGTCTACGAGGCCCGCGGCCTCGTCGTGCCCAGCCGCACCTCCGGGGGCACGCGCCGCTACAGCGACGACGACGTGACGCGCATCCGCAGGATCGGCGAACTGCTCAACGCCGGGCTCAACCTCGCCGGGGTCAAACTCGTCCTCGAAATGGAGGTGGAGACCGAGCGGCTCCGCGTCGAACTCGACGACGCCCGGGCCCGACTCGACCGGCGCGACGAGACCTGAGACCCGGTCGCGGACCGCGCGGACGCGTTCGCGGGCCCGCCCGACCGGCCGTGTTACGCTCGGCTTGTCGCGACTGGCGAGGACGTCGACAGCGCAGGTCTCCCGTGGCACGGACCGGGCAGCTCGTTGTTGAGGGGAGACCCTGGAGACGTTCGCAGGTGGAGCACCACCGGGGAGCGGCACTGCTGAACCTGTTACTGCGGTCGAACGCCTGGGCCGCAGTCATCTCAACGATTCAGGAGCAGCTTCCGTGAGTGACGCATCCGTGTCCGCCCGAACCAAGCCCGTCAAGCGGGCCCTCGTCTCCGTCTTCGACAAGACCGGCGTCGTCGAACTGGCCGCCGACCTCCACGCCGCAGGCGTCGAGATCGTCTCCACCGGCTCCACCGCCGCCCGCATCGCCGAAGCGGGCGTCCCCGTGACCGCGGTCGAAGACCTCACCGGCTTCCCCGAGATCCTCGACGACCGCGTCAAGACCCTCCACCCCAAGGTCCACGCCGGGCTCCTCGCCGACGTCCGCAAGGACTCCCACCGCGACCAGCTCGCCGAACTCGACATCGAGGCGTTCGACCTGCTCGTGGGCAACCTCTACCCCTTCGCCCAGACCGTCGCCTCCGGCGCGGGCTTCGACGACATCGTCGAGAAGATCGACGTCGGCGGGCCCTCGATGGTCCGCGGCGCCGCCAAGAACCACGCCAACGTCGCCGTCGTGGTCGACCCGGCCGACTACGAGTGGATTCGCGCCGCCGCCACCGAGGGCACCACCGCCGAGCAGCGGCTCCACCTGGCCGCCAAGGCGTTCGCGCACCTGGCGACCTACGACGCGACCGTCGCGACCTGGCTCGCGCGGCAGAGCGGGTCCGCAGGGCTCCCCGACTTCCACGCCGTCCCGGCCGCCAAGCTCGCCGACCTGCGCTACGGCGAGAACCCGCACCAGGGCGCCGCGCTCTACGACGACCCGCTGGCCCCGGCCGGGCTCGCGCAGGCCGAGCAGCTGCACGGCAAGGCCATGAGCTTCAACAACTACACCGACGCCGACGCCGCCTGGCGCGCGGCCAACGACTTCACCGAGCCGTGCGTGGCGATCATCAAGCACGCCAACCCGTGCGGGATCGCCGTCGGCGGCTCGATCGCCGAGGCCCACCGCCGCGCCCACGAGTGCGACCCGGTGAGCGCCTTCGGCGGCGTCATCGCCGCGAACGGCGTGGTCGACGCGGCGGCGGCCGCGCAGATCGCCGAGGTCTTCACCGAGGTCGTCGTGGCCCGCGCCTTCAGCGAGGAGGCCGTGGAGCTGCTGACCAAGAAGAAGAACATCCGGCTGCTGCGCGCCCCCGCGTGGACGCCTTCGCAGCTGGAGCTGAAGCCGATCTCCGGCGGCGTGCTCGCGCAGCGCCCCGACCGCATCGACGCCGAGGGCGACGCCGCCGCCCAGTGGCGGCTGGTCACCGGCGACCCGGCCGACGAGGCGACGCTCGCGGACCTGGAGTTCGCGTGGCGGGCGGTGCGCTCGGTGAAGTCGAACGCGATCCTGCTGGCGAGCGAGGGCGCGTCGGTGGGCGTGGGCATGGGCCAGGTGAACCGGGTCGACTCGGCGAAGCTCGCCGTGGAGCGGGCGGGCGACCGCGTGAAGGGCGCCGTGGCGGCCTCGGACGCGTTCTTCCCCTTCCCCGACGGGCTGGAGATCCTCACCGGAGCCGGAGTGAAGGCCGTGGTCCAGCCGGGAGGCTCGGTCCGCGACGAAGAGGTCGTCGCCGCCGCGAAGCAGGCCGGCGTCACCATGTACTTCACCGGAACGAGGCACTTCACGCACTGAGTGAAGCAAAAGAACAGCACGCACTGAGTGAAGCGGAAGCGCGGCCCGTATCAGAGCAGCGCGAGCTTGAGCAGGAGTGCCCGATCGAGGGCCTCCTGCTCGTCGAATTCCAGGGCGCCTTTGAACTCCCCGAGCCGACTGTGGTCGACCGAGTAGATCTGGTCGGTCAGGATACGAGTTTTCGTACCGAGGAACTCGATTTGCGGCCGGTAGATCGTCGGCTCGGCGCTGGTGGAGGTCAGTGCCGCTGTAATGGTGCTGCATGCGAACGCGTCGCATTGGATGATCACGCCGTAGTGTTGGTCTTGCTGTTCATGACCTGGTGCTGCTTTGGAGGGCTTGATTTCGTAGATCGCGCCCCTGAAGATCACTCCGAGACTCCCATATAGCGCTGAATGGCGAGCATCTCGGCGCGGTCATCAGGGTCGTTGGCGAGTCGTTCTGCATCTTCGCGGGCCTGCTTGATCAACTCGTCGCGGTAAGTGTGCAACAGTGCGTATCGGACTGCCTCGCTGCGAGTTCGTCCGGTTTTGGTCAGCGCGGTGATGGCTTTCTCCATCGCCTCGTCGGTCTGAACGTTCAAAGTTGCCATGACCCTTGTATTACACCGGTGGGAGCGAGAGGCGACGGGTGGCCCCGGAGGAGCAGCCGTCTCCTCCGGGGCCACGGTCATGCTTGAGGCTAAGAGGCCCAGCTGAGGCAGGCGCTCGGGAGGTAGCCCCATTCGTCGCCCGCGTGGTTCACGTAGGCCCACAGATCACCGGTCGACCCGCAGGCGGTGTAGGTCTCGCCTTCGGTGAGCGCGCAGTCGGCGGTGTAGGTCCGGCCCGCGACGACCCCGCCGACCGTGCCTTCGGCGGTGCCCGGGCCGGCCCAGACCGCCCGGTTCTCGTCGGCGACCGCCGTGCAGTCCGCGGCGGCCTCGGCGTCCGGGGCGGCGGAGGCGGCGGCGGCGAACGTCGCGGAGAGCACCAGTCCCGCTCCAAGGGCCGTGAGCCCCATCATGATTCGCTTCACAGTTCACTCCCATTCGATGTCGTGCCGCAGGGGTGGCCCACGACATCGTGACGCTTTCACGATCCGTCCCGGATGTCGATGCCCGACCGCTTTCGGTCAGGTTTCTTACACATTCACCGGGAAGATGGCGGAACGTCCGCGCCGCTCTGGGATCGGTCCGCCTCGGTATTGGCTCGACGGCGGTGCGCCACGGTATCTTGGCAGCATGGAAATGTTGTGTCCTAAATGTCATAATTTGATGCGACGTTATGAGCGCAACGGCGTCATCGTCGACCAGTGCTCCGAGTGCGGCGGCCTCTTCCTCGACCGCGGCGAACTGGAGCACCTCGTCGACGCCGAGACGGCGTTCAACCAGCGCGCCGCCGCGGCCCCGCCGCCTCCGCCGCCACCGCCGCCGCCCGCCTACGGCCGCGACCCGCGCTATGACGACCGGCACTACGACGACCGCCGCCGCTACGAGGACGAGCGGTACCACCGCCGCCGTCGCCGCCGGAACTTCTTCGACGACCTCTTCGACTTCGACTGAGCCCCCGGCGCACCCGCGGAGGCCGCGCCCCTACGACGCGAGGAACCGGAAGACCCGCCTCGGCGTCCACGGCGTCGCGGGCTCCAGGCCGTCGGTGTCGTGCGTGTAGAGCGTGAACGACTCCACCTCGAACTTCGCCTCGAACTCGGACAGCTCCCCGAACGTCCGGTCCAGCGCCCCCTTGCCCACGTCCTGGGCCACCGTCACGTGCGGGTGGTAGGGGAACCGCTGCTCGTGGCGCTTGATCGGCCCGCCCCGGATCGCCGATTCGAGCTGCTCGCACACGGCGATCCCGTCGACGACGGCGACGAACACGACCTCGGTGACCGGCCGGAACGAGCCGGTGCCGCGCAGGTGCAGCTCGAAGGGCCGCATGTGCGCGGCCAGGTCCTCCAGGTGCTCCTCGAACGGGCCGAGCGAGTCCATCCCGATCTCGGTGGGCCCCAGCAGCGTCAGGTGCGCGGGCACCTCGTGCCCGAGCGGGTCGCCCGAGGCGACGCGGGCCTCGTCCAGCTGCGACCCCCACGGCTCGGGCACCGGGATGGCCACGCCGACCGTGACGCTCTGACCGGCGCCGACCGGAGCGCCGGACGCCCCTGCCGGGCCGGTCCGTTCCACTAGGCCGTCTCCACTAGATCGCCACCGGCGGGTAGAAGCCGACCTTCTTGTACGCCTTGGCGAGCGTGCGCGAGGCGACGGCCCTGGCCTTCTCGGCCCCCTGGGTGAGGAGGCGGTCCAGCTCGGCCTTGTCGCTCAGGTACTCGCGGGTGGCCCGGGCGATCGGCGCGAGGCCGTCGGCGACGATGTCGGCCAGGTCGCCCTTGAAGTCGCCGTAGCCCTTGCCCTGGTACTCGGCCTCGATCTTGTCGACCGGGTCGCCGGTCAGCGCCGAGTAGATGCCCAGCAGGTTGGCGATGCCCGGCTTGTTCTCGACGTCGTAGCGGACCTCGGTGCCGGAGTCGGTGACGGCGCTCTTGATCTTCTTGCGCATCTGGCCCGGCTCGTCGAGCAGGTACAGGCACCCGCGCGGGCTCTCGGAGGACTTCGACATCTTCTTCGCCGGCTCGGCGAGGTCCTTGATGGTGGCGGTGTCCTTGACGATGTGGACGTCGGGGACGGTGAAGGTGCGCCCGTAGGTGGTGTTGAAGCGGACGGCCAGGTCGCGCGAGAGTTCGAGGTGCTGGCGCTGGTCCTCGCCGACGGGCACCCGCTCGGTCTGGTAAAGCAGGATGTCGGCGGCCTGGAGCACCGGGTAGGTGAACAGCCCCACCGTTGTGCGTTCTTGTTTGGCGGACTTGTCCTTGAACTGGGTCATCCGGGACGCCTCGCCGAAGCCGGTCTCGCAGCCGAGGATCCAGTTCAGGAGCGCGTGCTCGGGCACCTGGGACTGGATGAACAGGGCCGAGCGCTCGGGGTCGACGCCCAGTGCGAGCAGCTGCGCGGCCGAGACCCGCGAGCGCTGGTGCAATACCTTGGGGTCGTGGCCGATCGTGATCGCGTGTTGGTCGACCACGCAGTAGAACGCGTCGGAGGTCTCCTGGAGGGCCACCCACTGCCGCAGCGCGCCCAGGTAGTTACCGAGGTGGAATGAGTCCGAGGTGGGCTGGATCCCCGAGAACACCCGGGGTTTGCGGTCTGCAGCGGTCATGGGTCGATTCTGACATCCGGGCCGAGACGGCGACCACCCGGTATTGCGGGACGGCCCGAAGTGATGTTTAATTGTGTTGGATCTTGAGCACTCTGTTTCTCGAACCCGAAGGAGCCACCGAAGATGCTGGCGCAGCAGCGACAGAGCCGGATCGCCGAGCGCGTCCACCGGACCGGCGCGGTCCGCGTGTCCGAGCTGGTCGAGGAGTTCGGCGTGTCCGACATGACCATCCGCCGCGACCTGGAGAGCCTGGCCGACCGCGGCCTCGTCGCCAAGGTCCACGGCGGCGCGACCGCGGTGGACTTCGGCTCCACCTCCGAGCCCGGCTTCGCGGTCAAGCAGGTCCGCCAGGAGGCCGAGAAGGAGGCCATCGCCGAGGCCGCCGCCGGCCTCGTCGGCCCCGGCCAGGCCATCGCCCTGTCCGCCGGGACCACCACGTGGACCCTCGCCCACCGGCTCACCGACGTCGCCGACCTCACCGTCGTCACCAACTCCGTGCCCGTCGCCGACGTGTTCTACCGCTCCGGCCGCTCCGACCAGACCGTCATCCTCACCGGCGGCGTCCGCACCCCCTCCGACGCCCTCGTCGGCCCCTTCGCCGTCGCCTCGCTCGAACGGGTCAACGTCGACACCGTCTTCCTCGGCGTCCACGGCATGTCCGCCCGCGCCGGGTTCACCACCCCCAACCTGCTCGAAGCCGAGACCGTCGCCACCCTCGCCGAGAAGGGCCGCAGGCTCGTGGTCGTCGCCGACCACACCAAGTTCGACGTCGTCGGCATCGCCACCATCGCGGCCCTGTCCGACGCCGACGCCGTCGTCACCGACGCGGGACTGGACGAAGCGGCGCGCGAAGTCCTGGCCGAGCACGTCGAGCAGGTCGTGCTCGCGCCCGCGACCGCCGCCGCCCCGCCCCGCACCCGAGGGAGCGCCGCTCCCGCCGCCCGATGAGAACCCGAGAAGGGATCAGCGTGACCGAAACCCGCGTGCACACCGAGACCGGCAGCCTCGCCGACGGACGCCAGGTGATCTACTTCGACACCGCTCCAGGCGCGGGCCGCGCCTCCTTCGCCGACAAGCGCGACCTGGGCGAGCGGGCCGAAGCCGGACAGCTGCGCTACGACCCGCTCCGCGACGAGTGGATCGCCGTCTCCGCCGGGCGCAACGCCCGCCCGCAGCTCCCGGTCGCCTGCCCGCTGTGCCCCTCCGAGGGCCACGAGCTCACCGAGATCCCCGCGCCCGACTACGACGTCGCCGTCTTCGAGAACCGCTTCCCCAGTTTCGGAGGCGCAGCCGGAGAAACCGAGCTGTTCAGGGGAGGCGCAGTCGGGGAGACCGAGCCGCCCGGAGACGCCGCCGTCGGCGGGACCGAACCGCCCGGCCTGGAGATCAGCGTCCCCGCCACCGGCCGCTGCGAAGTCGTCTGCTTCTCCTCCCACCACGACGCCTCGTTCGTGGACCTGCCGCCCGAACGCGTCGAACTGGTCGTGCGCGCCCTCGCCGCCCGCACCGCCGACCTCTCCGCCCGCGGCGACGTCGCCCAGGTCTTCTGCTTCGAGAACCGCGGCGTCGAGATCGGCGTGACCCTGCACCACCCGCACGGCCAGATCTACGGCTACCCCTACGTCACGCCGCAGACCCGCGCCCACCTCGACGCCGCCGTCCGCCACCGCGAGACCACCGGCCGCAACCTCTTCGGCGACATCCTCGCCGCCGAACAGGCCGGGCCGCGCGTCGTCGCCGCCAACGACCACTGGACCGCGTTCGTGCCCTACGCCGCCCGCTGGCCCTTCGAAGTCCACATCTACCCCAACGAGCGCTTCGCCGACCTCGCCGAGCTGCCCGACGCGCACATCGCCGCGTTCGCGCCCCTCTACCTCGAAGTGCTCCGCCGCTTCGACGGGGCCTTCCCCGGCTCCGGCCCGATGCCCTACATGTCCGGCTGGCACCAGGCCCCGGTGAACGAGCACCGTGACCTCGCGTGGCTGCGGCTCGAAATCGTCTCCACCCGCCGCGCGGCGGGCAAAGTCAAGTTCCTGGCCTCCTCCGAATCGGTCATGGGCGGTTTCGTCAACGACCTCGGACCCGAGAAGGCCGCCCAGATCCTGAGGGAAGCGCTGTGAAATATCTCGTCACCGGCGGCGCCGGATACATCGGCTCGATCGTCGCCACGATGCTGCTCGAAGAGGGCCACGAGGTCGTCGTCCTCGACGACTGCTCCACCGGGGCCGCCGAGCGCGTCCCCGCCGGAGCCGAACTCGTCCGGCGGCCCGTCCAGGCCGCGGGCGACGTCCTCGACGCCACCTTCGACGGCGTCCTCCACTTCGCGGGCCTCATCGCCGCGGGCGAGTCCATGCAGAAGCCCGACATCTACTGGGAGGCCAACACCGCCGGGACCTTCGCCCTGCTCGACGCCATGCGCGAGGCCGACGTGACCACGCTCGTGTTCTCCTCCACGGCCGCCGTCTACGGCGACCCCGTCGAGATCCCCATCCGCGAGGACGCCGCCAAGGCCCCCACCTCCACGTACGGGGCCACCAAGCTCTCCAGCGACATGGCGATCCAGTCCGCGGCCACCGCCTACGGCCTCGCCGCGGTCAGCCTGCGCTACTTCAACGTCGTCGGCGCCTACCGGGACCGCTCCGGCGTCTGGCACGGCGAGAACCACGAGCCGGAGACCCACATCATCCCCATCGCGCTCGAAGCCGCCGCCGGGAAACGCGAGCGCATGGTCCTGTTCGGCGAGGACTACCCGACCGCCGACGGCACCTGCGTCCGCGACTACATCCACGTCGCCGACCTCGCCGACGCCCACCTGCTGGCCCTGCGCGCCGCCGAGCCGGGGGAGCACAAGATCTACAACCTCGGCAACGGCAACGGCTTCTCCAACCGCGAGGTCGTCGCCACCGTCAAACGCGTCACCGGCGTCGACTTCCCCGTCGTCGTCGAGGGCCGCCGCCCGGGCGACCCGGCCGAACTCGTCGCCTCCTCGGCGAAGGCCAAGGCCGAGCTCGGCTGGAAGCCCGCCCGCGACGGCCTCGACCGCATGGTCGCCGACGCCTGGGAGTACTACCGGCATGCCCGCGCCTGACACGTCCACCGCCACCCGAAGCAGAACGGTTCCGCCATGTCCGACCCGCACGCGGTGAACCTCGCCGCCACCGCCGACGACGTCTTCCGCACCCAGTTCGGCGCCCCGCCCGCGGGCGTGTGGGCCGCGCCCGGCCGCGTCAACCTCATCGGCGAGCACACCGACTACAACGAGGGCTTCGTCATGCCCTTCGCCCTCCCCTTCTACGCGGCCGCCGCCGCGGCGAAGGCCGACGCCTGGGAGTTCCACTCGACCCACGGCGGCGGCGCGATCGTCCGCTCCGCGACCGCCGAGGGCGTCACCGGCTGGGCCGCCTACCTCGCGGGCGTCGCCTGGGCGATGAACGAGGCCGGATACGAGGTCGGCCCCGCCCGCATCGCCATCCACTCGGACGTCCCGCACGGCGCGGGCCTGTCCTCCTCGGCCGCGCTCGAATGCGCGGTGCTGCTCGCGCTGGCCGACCTCCACGGCCACACGATCGACCGCGCCGAGGCCGCCCGCATCGCCCGCCGCGCCGAGAACGAGTACGTCGGCGCCCCCACCGGCATCCTCGACCAGTCGGCCTCGCTGCTGTGCGAGGAGGGGCACGCCATGTTCATGGACTGCCGCGACCTCGCCCGCGAGCAGGTGCCCTTCCGGCTCGAGGACGAGGGCCTGACCATGCTCGTCATCGACACCCAGGCCCCGCACCGCCACGCCGACGGCGAGTACGCCTCCCGCCGCGCCGACTGCGAGGAGGCCGCGCGGCTGCTCGGCGTGCCCTACTTGCGCGACGCCCCGTCCGACGCGCGGCTCGACGACGACCGGCTGAACCGGCGCCTGCGGCACATCCTCACCGAGAACGAGCGCGTCCTCGCCACCGCCGAGGTGCTCAAGGGGGGATCGGTAGCCGGGATCGGCGCGCTCCTGACCGCCTCGCACGTCTCGATGCGCGACGACTACGAGATCTCCTCGGTCGAGCTCGACTCGGCCGTGGACGCCGCCCTCGGCGCGGGCGCGCTCGGGGCCCGCATGACCGGCGGCGGCTTCGGCGGCAGCGCGATCGCCCTGGTCGAGACCGCCGCAGCGCCGAAGGTCGAGGCCGCGGTGCTGGCGGCGGCGAAGGCCGCCGACCTGCCCCGGCCGCGGGTCTTCGCGGCCCGCGCCGCGGCGGGCGCCCACCGCGTCCGCTGAGCGTTCCGGCAGGCCCGGAGCCCGGCGCGACCGGACTGTGACCCCGGGTGCCGCCCGGCGGCGGCCACGGCCGCGCCGGGCGGCGCCCTCTGCGATACTCCGGGCATGGACTTCCTCCAACTGCTCCTGCGCTACCTGCACCTTCTCGGTTTCGCCGCCGTCTTCGGCGGCTGGCTCGCCGCCTGGCTCTCGAAGCGCTACAACATCAACGCCGCGATGCTGTACGGCATCGCCACCCAGTTGGCCACCGGCATCGTCCTGTACGGACTGGCCGGGTCCGACGCGAACCACATGAAGCTCGGCATCAAGTTCCTCCTCGCGCTGCTCCTGGGCGTCATGATCGTCATTCCCTGGTGGAAGAAGCGGGAGCAGGTCGCCGCCGGGCACTTCTGGGCGATCGGCGGTATGGTGCTCGTGACCGCCGGCGTGGCCGTCTTCTGGTAGGCGGCCCGGCCCGCGGCGCCTGAGCGCCGCCCGGCCCGCGTTGAAGCGCAACCGAAGCGGCCCCGGCCGGTCCCGGCCCGGCCCCGACCGGCCGTGAGCCGCAATCGGAATCGCGTCCTCCGGAAACCCCTGTTCGCAGGTGGTCTCAGTCATAGGATGTTTCGATAACGAGTTGATCAAGGTGACTGTCAATAGACGATCCCTGCGGCGATGATTAGGCGCGATGGGATCACCTGAACTGTCGAAGGAGACCAAGATGGCTGTGAAGCCGTACAAGCTCGCCCTGGCCGGCGCCGCCGCCACGGGCCTGATCACCCTCACCGCTTGCGGCGAAGCGCCTGAAGAGGGCTCCGACGACGCCGAGGCCACGTTCCAGGCCTGCATGGTCACCGACTCCGGCGGCGTCGACGACAAGTCCTTCAACGAGTCCTCCTGGGCGGGCATGGAGGCGGCCGCGGAGGAGAACTCCGACATCGCGGTCACCTTCAAGGAGTCCTCGAACGAGTCCGACTACGACCCGAACCTCCAGTCCTCGGTCGACGACGGCTGCAACTTCGTCGTCGGCGTCGGCGGCCTGATGACCGAGAACGTCAACACCATCGCCACCGACAACCCCGACATCCCCTTCGCGATCGTCGACGGCCTCTCCGACGTCGAGAACGTCCACTCGATCGAGTTCGACGCCGCCCAGTCCGCGTTCCTGGCCGGCTACCTCGCCGCCGCCCAGACCGAGACCGGCACCGTCGCCACCTGGGGCGGCATGCAGATCCCGCCGGTGACGATCTTCATGGACGGCTTCGTCGGCGGCGTGGAGCACCACAACAGCGAGAAGGGCACGGACGTCCAGGTGCTCGGCTGGGACGTCGAGGCCCAGTCCGGCTCGTTCCTCAACAGCTTCGAGGACACCTCCGGCGGCAAGAGCCTGACCGAGACGTTCATCTCCCAGGGCGCCGACATCATCCACCCGGTCGCGGGCCCGGCCGGCACCGGCGGGGTCACCGCCGCCAGCGAGAACGACGGCGTCACGGCGATCTGGGTCGACGTCGACGGCTGCGAGTCCCTGCCCGACTACTGCTCCACCATCCTCTCCAGCGCCGAGAAGGGCCTGGCCGTGGCCGTCAAGGACGCCGTCCTGGCCGCCTACGACGGCGAGGTCGGCGGCGCCTACGTCGGCACCCTCGAGAACGGCGGCGTCTCCCTGGCGCCCTTCCACGAGTTCGAGGACGCCGTCTCCGAGGAGACCAAGACCGAGCTGGAGGCCCTGGAGGCCGCGATCATCGACGGCTCCGTGGTCGCCGAGTCGCCCTCCTCCCCGGCCCCGGCCGAGTAGCACCCCGAAGGACGTCAATTGCGACTCGAACTGAAGGGCCTGACGAAGAAGTTCGGCTCGTTCACCGCCGACGACGACATCGACCTGGTGGTCGAGCCCGGCCAGATCCACGCCGTCCTCGGCGAGAACGGCGCGGGCAAGTCGACGCTGATGAACATGCTGTACGGCATCCTCAAGCCGACCAGCGGCGAGATCCTCATCGACGGCGAGCCGGTGGAGTTCACCGGCCCCGGCGACGCCATCGCCGCGGGGATCGGGATGGTCCACCAGCACTTCAAACTCGTCGGGCCCTTCAGCGTCGCCGACAACGTCCAGCTCGGCCGAGAGCACACCCGCGGCGCGGGCGTGCTCTCGGCGCGGGCCGCCCGCAAGGCCGTGCGCGAGGTCTCCGAGCAGTACGGCCTGCACCTCGACCCCGACGCGATCTGCGAGGACCTGCCCGTCGGCGTCCAGCAGCGCGTCGAGATCGTCAAGGCCCTCTCGGGCCCCAAGACCGAACTGCTCATCCTCGACGAGCCCACGGCGGTGCTCACCCCCGCCGAGATCCGCGAACTGCTCGACATCATGCGGTCCCTCGCGGACGCGGGCACGTCGATCCTGTTCATCAGCCACAAGCTCAAAGAGGTCCAGTCCGTCGCCGACACCGTCACGGTGATCCGCCGCGGCAAGGTCGTCGCCGAACTGGAGCCGGGCGCCTCGGAGACCGAGATGGCCTCGGCCATGGTCGGCCGCGAGGTCGCCCTCACCGTCGACAAGACCCCCGCCGAGCCCGGCGAGCCGCGCCTGGAGATCGAGGGGCTGCGCGTGGTCGACGACGCGGGCGTCAAGGTCCTCGACGGCCTCGACCTGACCGTCCGCTCCGGCGAGATCGTCGGCCTGGCGGGCGTCGAGGGCAACGGCCAGACCGAGCTGGCCCGCGCCGTCCTCGGCCTCGTCCAGCCCGACGCGGGCCGCATCGTCATCGACGGCCGCCGCGCCGACCGCGAGAGCCCGGCGCAGCGCATCGAGCGCGGCCTGGGCTACATCCCCGAGGACCGGGGCCGCGACGGCCTGATCACCGAGTTCACCGTCGCCGAGAACATCGTGCTCAACCAGTACCGGAACGAGCCGTACGCCAAGCGGGGCGTGGTCGACACCGCCGCCGTCCGCGAGCGGGCCGCGACCTCCATCGCCGAGTTCGACATCCGCACCCAGGGGCCCGCCGAGCCGGCCGCGTCCCTGTCCGGCGGCAACCAGCAGAAGGTCATCATCGCCCGCGAGTTCTCCCGCGCCAGGCGCCTTTTGGTGGCCGCCCAGCCCACGCGCGGCGTCGACGTCGGCGCCACCGAGTTCATCCACTCGCGCCTGGTCACCGAGCGCGACACCGGCACCGGCGTGCTGCTCATCTCCTCCGAGCTGGACGAGATCTACGCCCTGGCCGACCGCATCGCCGTGATCTACAACGGCCGCATCGTCGGCGAGGTCGGCCCCGACACGCCGCGCGAGGTCATCGGGCGGCTCATGGTCGGCGCCGAGGCGGGCGAGGCGGACGCCGGACCCGCGGACACCGAGCCCCAGACCCCCGACCCCGAGACCTCCGACGAGGCGACCAATGGAGGTGACCGTGACCACTGAGGCCGACAAGCCCGCCCCCGAGCAGCCGGAAGCGGAAGCGAAGCCCGAGCAGCGACCATCCTTCATGGTCCTGTTCGGACGGTATCTGACCGAGGCGAACTCGGTCATGGTCACGATCTACTCCCTGCTGCTGGCCTTCCTCATCGGCGCGGTCCTCCTCATCGTCTCCGACGAGACCGTCCGCGGCACCTGGAGCTACTTCTTCTCCCGGCCCGGCGACGCCCTCCAAGCCTCCTGGGAGGTCGTCGCCAACGCCTACATCTCCCTGTTCGAAGGCGCGATCCTCAACTTCAACACCCTCGACCGGATGGCCGCCGGCACCGCCGACGTCGGCGACCTGCTCCGCCCGATCTCCGAGACGCTCACCTACGCCACCCCGCTGATCTTCACCGGCCTCGCCGTCGGCCTCGCCTTCCGCGCGGGCCTGTTCAACATCGGCGCCCAGGGCCAGCTGATCTTCGGCATGATCGGCGCGCTCGTCATCGGCTTCAGCCTCAGCCTCCCGGCCGCCCTCCACATCCCCCTGGCCGTCATCGCCGGAGCCGTCGCCGGCGCCGCCTTCGGCGCCGTCCCCGGCGTCCTCAAGGCCACCACCGGAGCGCACGAGGTCATCTCCTCGATCATGCTCAACAACATCGCCGCGCTGTTCCTGGTGTGGGCCATCGGCACGAACTTCATGCACTCCGAGACCCGCTCCGAACTGGTCACCAAGCCCGTCGACGACTCCGCGGCCCTGCCCGGCCTCCTCGGCTTCGTCGACGACAGCCTCCGGGTCAACCTCGCGCTCGTCATCGGCATCGCCGCCGCCGTGTTCGTGTGGTGGCTGCTGTCGAAGTCGACCTTCGGCTACCGCATCCGCGCCGTCGGCTTCAACGAGCACGCCTCGGCCACCGCGGGCATGAACATCGGCCGCACCTACACCACCACCATGGCCACCGCGGGCGGCCTCGCGGGCCTCGCCGGCGCGGCCCTGGCCCTCGGCGTCGGCTCCACCGGCATCACCACCAACACCGCGCTCGAGTACGGCTTCGACGGCATCACCGTCGCCCTGCTCGGCCGGGCCAACCCCGGCGGCATCGTCGCCGCCGCGCTCCTGTTCGGCGCGCTCAAGGCGGGCGCCCTGTCGGCCCAACCGGAAGTGCCGGTCGACATGTCGACCCTGCTCCAGGCGACCATCGTGCTGTTCATCGCCGCTCCCGCCCTGGTCAAAGCGATCCTGCGGCTGCGCGCCCCGCGCGGCGGCATGGTCACCCTCGAAGCGAAAGGCTGGTGAGCCACATGGCAACGGACACGCAGGCCGCCGCCGACCGCGCCGACCGGCACGTCGACGAGCGCGCCGTCGTCCGCCACCCCAAGGCGGGCATCGTCTACGGCGTCATCGGCCTCCTCCTCGGCGCGGGCGCGCTCGCCTTCATCGGCGGCGACCGCGAGACCGTGGTCACGCTCAACCGGACGCTCCCGGACGCGAGCTGGGAGCTCCCCAGCCGCGCCACCGTCATCGCCGCCGCCCTGGTCGTCCTCGCCTGCGCGGCGTGGATGCTCGCGGGCGTCCCGCGGCGGCTGTTCAAGGTCGCCTCGGCGATCGCCCTCGTCGCCGTCGTGATCGCCCTGCTCGCCTGGTCGGTCTCCGAACCGGGCATGGTCTTCCGCGCCGAGTCCATCCTCGCCGGGGCCGTGTTCCTGTCGCTGCCGTTCATCTTCGGCGCGCTCTCGGGCGTGGTGTGCGAGCGCTCCGGCGTGATCAACATCGGCATCGAAGGCCAGTTCCTCATGGGCGCCTTCACCGGCGTCCTGGTCGCCAACATCACCGGGAACGTCTACGCGGGCATGCTCGGCGCCATGCTCGCCGGGGCCCTGTCCACGATGCTGCTCGCGATGCTCGCCACCAAGTACCAGGTCAACCAGGTCGTCGTCGGCGTCATCCTCAACCTGCTCGCCCTCGGCTTCACCAGCTTCATGTACGACCAGCTGAAGAAGAGCGAAGGCTACAACTCCGCCTACGGGCTGCCCTCGAACGCGCTGGACGGCATCGGGCTCGGCTTCCTCGCCGACATCCCCGTGCTCGGGCCGGTCCTGTTCGCGCAGAACCTCTTCGTCTACGTCGGCCTCATCCTGGTGTTCGTCGTGTGGTTCCTGGTCTACCGCACCCGCTGGGGCCTGCGCACCCGCTCGGTCGGCGAGCACCCGGCCGCCGCCGACTCCATGGGCGTCAACGTCAACCGGCTGCGGTTCTGGAACGTCACCGCCGCGGGCCTCATCTCCGGCTTCGGCGGCGCGTTCTTCACGCTGGCGAACTCCCTGGCCTTCACCAAGAACATGACCGCCGGGCTCGGCTTCGTGGCCCTCGCGGTCATGATCGTCGGCCGCTGGAACCCGCTCGGCGTCCTCGCCGGGGCGCTCATCTTCGGATTCGCGAGCCAGATGGCCGAATACCTCGACGCCGCCGGGAACTCCATCGTGCCCGGCCCGTTCCTCCAGATGCTGCCCTACGCCGTCACGCTCGTCGTCGTCGCCGGCCTCATCGGCCGCGCCAAGGCGCCGGCCGCCGACGGCGTGCCGTACAGCCCGGGGGACAAGTAGTGACCGAGATCGATTGGGACGCCTTGCGCGCCAAGGCCGTCGAGATGATGCACCGCGCTTACGTCCCCTACTCGGGGTACCCGGTGGGCGTGGCCGGACTGGTCGACGACGGCCGCGTCGTGGCCGGATGCAACGTCGAGAACGCCTCCTACGGACTGACCCTGTGCGCCGAATGCGGCATGGTCTCCGAACTCGCCGCCACCGGCGGCGGGCGCCTGGTCGCCGTCGCCTGCGTCGACGGCCGGGGCCGACCCCTCACCCCGTGCGGCCGGTGCCGCCAACTGCTCTACGAGCACGGCGGACCCGCCTGCCTCGTGGACGCCGAGCCCGGACCGCTCACCGTGGAGGCCCTGCTTCCCGGCGCGTTCGGGCCCGCCCATCTCGAATAGTGAGGAAGTCTTGTGATCACCGCAGTGGACGTCATCCGGACCAAGCGCGACGGAGGCGAGCTGTCGACCGAGCAGATCGACTGGGTCATCGACGCTTACACGAAAGGCGACGTCGCCGACGAGCAGATGTCGGCGCTGGCGATGGCGATCTTCCTCAACGGGGCGGCCCCCCGCGAGATCGCCGACTGGACCGCCGCGATGATCCGCTCAGGGCTGACGCTCGACCTCTCCGGCGTCGGCAAGCCGTGCGTCGACAAGCACTCCACCGGCGGCGTGGGCGACAAGATCACCCTGCCCCTCGCGCCCCTGGTCGCCGTGTTCGACGTCGCCGTCCCCCAGCTCTCGGGCCGGGGCCTCGGCCACACCGGCGGCACCCTCGACAAGCTGGAGGCGATCCCCGGCTTCGACGTGAACCTCGACGAGGCGGGCGTCGTCGCCCAACTGCGGGAGATCGGCGCGGTCGTGTGCGCCGCCACCGGCGACCTCGCCCCGGCCGACAAGAAGCTCTACGCCCTCCGCGACACCACCTCCACAGTAGAATCCATCCCGCTCATCGCCTCCTCCATCATGAGCAAGAAGATCGCCGAGGGCGCCGACGCGATCGTCCTCGACGTCAAGGTCGGCTCCGGCGCGTTCATGAAGGACTTCGACCAGGCGAAGACGCTCGCCGAGACCATGGTGCGCCTCGGCGGCGCCCACGGCGTCGACACCCGCGCGCTCCTGACCGACATGAGCGTCCCGCTCGGGCGCACCGCGGGCAACGCCCTCGAAGTGCGCGAATCGATCGAAGTCCTCGCCGGAGGCGGCCCCGCCGACGTCGTCGAACTCACCGTGGCCCTCGCCGCCGAGATGCTCGCCGCCGCGGGCAGACCCGGCCTCGACCCCGCCGAAGCGCTCGCCGACGGCCGCGCGATGGACAAGTGGCGCAAGATGATCACCGCCCAAGGCGGCGACGTCGACGCCCCCCTGCCGACCGCGCGCCACACCGAGGAGGTCACCGCCGAGAACGACGGCGTCGTGGTCGACATGGACGCCTATGCCGTCGGCGTCGCCGCCTGGCGTCTCGGCGCCGGCCGCACCCGGCAGGGCCAGCCGGTGCAGGCAGGGGCCGGCGTCGAGATCCTCAAGACCCTGGGCGAGCCGGTCAAGGCCGGAGAGCCGGTCTTCCGGCTCCACACCGACACCCCCGAGCGCATCGAGTCGGCGAAGGCGTCCCTCGAGGACCGGTGGCGCGTCGGCGCCGAACCGGTCGAACGCGGCCCGATCGTCCTCGACCGCCTCACCTGAGCGCCCGGACACGGCGAAAGGGGAGGGCCGCCGCGGCGGCCCTCCCCTTCCCTCGTCCCGCGCCTACTCGGCGGCGAGGAACTCGGTGTTCAGCAGCAGGTTCGGGCTGCCGTTCGTCTCGCTGACGACGTCCTGGAGCGCGTTCGCGGTCAGCGCGTCGGCGACCTCCTCGGGCGTCGCCTCGGGGTTGGCCTCCAGGAACAGCGCCGCGACGCCGGCGACGTGCGGGGCCGCCATCGACGTGCCGGAGATCGTGTTCGCCGCGTCGTCGCCGTCGATCCAGGCCGAGGTGATGTCCGCGCCCGGCGCCAGGATGTCGACGCACTCGCCCCAGTTCGACCACGCGGTGGCCGAGTCGGTCTCGTCGGTGGCGCCCACGGTGATCGCGCTCGGCTCCGAGGCCGGGGAGACGTCGCACGCGTCCTGGCCCTCGTTGCCCGCGGCCACCGCGAAGACCACGCCCGCGTCGACGGCCTCGGCGACCACGTCGTTGAGCGCCTGGCTGAAGGTCCCGCCGAGGCTCATGTTCGCCACCGACGGGCCGGAGGCGTTCGCCGCGATCCAGTCGATGCCCGAGATGATGCCCGCGTAGGAGCCCGTGCCCGTGCAGTCCAGGACGCGCACCGGCACCAGCGTGGTCTCCTTGGCCAGGCCGTAGTCCGTGCCGCCGACGGTGCCCGCGACGTGCGTGCCGTGGCCGTTGCAGTCGGAGGCGTCGCCGCCGAAGTCGATCGCGTCGTAGCCCTCGCCGAGGCGGTCGCCGAAGTCGGCGTGGGTCCGGTTGATCCCCGTGTCGAGGATGTACGAGGTGGTGCCCGCGCCGGTGTAGTCGTACCCGTAGACGGCGTCGAGCGGCAGATCGGTCTGGTCGACGCGGTCGAGGCCCCACGACGGGGGGTCGTCCTGGGTGTCGGCGACGGTGACCGTCCGGTTCTGCTCGACGTAGGCCACCGAGTCGTCCGCGGCGAGTTCGACGGCCTCCTCGGCGCTCATCTCGGCGACGAAGCCGCCGAGGACCTCGAACTCGTCGACCACGTCGACGGTGGCCGCGACGTCGGCGACCACGTCGTCGACCATTGCCGAGACGCCTTGGGCCGCTTCGTCCTCGAATACCACCAGGTACTCGCCGTCGATGGCGTCGACCGATTCGGCGCCGAGGATGACGTCGGCGGGGTCCACCGACTCGGTCTGGTCGGCGCTGGCCATCGCGTTCGCCGCGAGCAGCGAGCCGCCGGCGGTCGCACTCGCGAGCGCGATCGCGGCGGCCCGACGGAGTCGCCGTTTGTTTCCTGCCGTTGACATAACGGGGGAACTCCTTTGTGTTCAGCCCCCGGGGACGGCTGACGCGGGGTGGCGTGGGGTGTCGCCCGGGGGACTCGATGCAACTGTTCGACCTATGAGAAGGTCTCAACTTTTGAGGCTAAGGGATGGATCAAAATTCGTAAAGGGTTCGAAAGCGAAAATTAAATCATTGAACACGCAACGGCTGTTTTCATCTAAAAGCGACAAACAGTATGAAGCGGATCGGCCACGGAGCGCGATGCCCGGCGCGGCGCCGCCGCGCCCGAAGTCCCTGGGGGACGGGCTGAACGGGCCGCGCACGGCGAGGCGGGGCCGGAGCGTGCGCCCCGGCCCCGCCGTCGGGTTCCTTCCGTTCGCACCGCGGCGGGCGGGCGGCCGGTGGTTCAGTCGGTCCTCACTGTCCGGTGTAGAGCAGGAGGTTCGGGCTGCCCTGCGGGTCCGAGACCTTGCCGGACCCGGCGTTGCCGGTCACCCAGTCGGCCGCGTCGTCGGTCGAGGCGCCCGGGTTGAGCGACAGGTACACCGCGACCGCGCCCGCCACGTGCGGCGAGGCCATCGAGGTCCCCGAGATGGTGTTCGTCGCCGAGTCGGAGCCGATCCAGGCCGAGGTGATGCCCACGCCCGGAGCGAACACGTCCACACACGACCCGAAGTTGGAGAAGTAGGCGCGAGCGTCACCGGAGTCGGTGGCGCCCACGGTGATCGCCGCCGCGGCCGAAGCCGGGGAGACGTTGCACGCGTTCTGGGTCTCGTTGCCCGCGGCCACAGCGAAGACCACGCCCGCGTCGACGGCCGACTCGACGGCCGCGTTGACCGCCGCCGAGTAGCCGCCGCCGAGGCTCATGTTCGCCACCGACGGGCCGGAGGCGTTGTCGCCCACCCACTCGATGCCGTCGATGACGCCCGCGAAGGTGCCGTTGCCCGAGCAGTCCAGGACGCGGACGCCGACGAGCGTGACCTCCTTGGCGAGCCCGTAGTTCGTGCCGCCGACGGTGCCGGCGACGTGCGTGCCGTGGCCGTTGCAGTCGGTCGGGTCCGCGTCGCCGTCGACGAAGTCGTAGCCCTCGCCGACGCGCCCGGTGAACTCGTCGTGCGAGGCGAGGATGCCGGTGTCCACGATGTACGCGGTCACCCCCGAGCCGTCGCCGAGGTACTCGTAGGCGTCGTCCAGCGGCAGGTCGAGCTGGTCGACGCGGTCGAGCCCCCACGAGGGCGGGTCGTTCTGGACGTCGGCGACGCTGACCGTCCGGTTCTGCTCGACGAACGCGACCGCGTCGTCGGCGGCGACCTTCGCGGCCTCGGCGGCGCTCATCTCGGTGAGGTAGCCGTTGATGGAGTCGAACCGGTCGACCACCTGGGCGTCGTACTCGCCCGACATGGCCGCGAACTCGCTCTCCATGACGACGATGTACTCGCCGTCGACGGCGTCGGCGCTGCCGGCGCCGAAGACGGTGGCGGCCGGATCGGCTTGGGCCCCTGCGGCGCCCAGCGCGACCGAGGCGAGAGCGGTGGCTCCGGCCAGGGCCGCCGCCGAGATCCGGCGGATCGGGATTCTGGAGGTTGACATAAGGGGGGTACTCCCTTTCGGTCGGTCCGGGTCGGCGGCGGGGGAACGACGGGGCGCAATCCGACTCCGGAGGACGGTCCGGTGAAACCAGTCCTTTCGGTCTTTCCCCCTGAGGTTAGGGAAATCACAATGAAATGTGAAGTCCCTGGACGAAGGGGGTGAATCAGTGAATGAAGACCTTGTTACCAATCGGTAATACCGGTGTGAAACGCGGTACAATGCCGGTTCCGCCGACCCCCGGGCCCCATGCGCCCCGACCGCAACGCCAGGCCCCGCCGCCGCGCGGACCCCGAATCGGAAATCGGACACACCCGAGCGCCCGAGGACGGCCCCGGGCCGAACACCCCCGAAGCAACCCTGCCGTACGACACCGAGACGCGCCCGCACCCGGGCCGCCGCGGCCGCCGACCCGCCCCGCGGATCAGTCGGCCAGCTCCATCCAGCGCTCCTCGATCCCGTCGCGCTCGCGCTCCAGCTCCGACAGCCGCCCCTGCAACTCCGTCAGCTTCCCCGGATCGGTCGCGAACGCCGCCATGTCCGCGTGGACCGCCGCGATCTTGTCCTCGACCTTCTCCAAGCGCCGCTCCAGCTTCGACAGCTCCTTCTGCGTCGCACGGTCGATCGCCGACTGCGAAGGCGCCTTCGCCCCCTGCGCGGCCGGAGCCGCCGGACCTGGCTTCGCCTCGGCCCGGCGCTCCAGGTACTCCTCGACGCCCCGCGGCAGCATCCGCAGCCGCCGGTCGCCCAGCAGCGCCCACGTCTCGTCGGCGACCCGCTCGGTGAAGTACCGGTCGTGGCTGACCACGATCATCGTCCCCGCCCAGTCGTCGAGCAGGTCCTCCAACTGCGTCAGCGTCTCGATGTCCAGATCGTTCGTCGGCTCGTCGAGGAACAGCACGTTCGGCTCGGCCATGAGCAGCCGCGCCAACTGCAACCGCCGCCGCTGCCCGCCCGACAGGTCCCGCACCAGCGTGCGCTGGCGACCGCCGACGAAACCCAGCCGCTCCGCCAACTGCCCGGCCGACATCTCCTTCTTGCCCAACTGGACCCGCTTGGCGACCTGCTCGATCGCCTCCAGGACCCGCCACGAGCCGTCCAGGTCCTCCATGTGCTGCGTCAGCCACGCCAGCTTCACCGTGCGGCCCACCTTGATGCGCCCCGCGGCCGGCTGCCGGTCCTCGGTCGCGTCGGCCAGCGCCCGCAGCAGCGAGGTCTTGCCCGCGCCGTTGACACCGAGCAGCCCGACGCGCTTGCCGGGCCCCAGCAGCCAGTCCAGATGCTCCAGCAGCACCTGGTCCCCGGCCTTGACGGTGACGTCGCGCGCCTCGAAGACGGTCTTGCCCAGCCTCGCGGTGGCGAAGGAGACCAGCTCGGCCGTGTCGCGCGGCGGCGGCTCGTCCGCGATGAGCTCGTTGGCCGCGTCGACGCGGAACTTCGCCTTCGACGTGCGCGCCTTGGGGCCGCGCCGCAGCCAGGCCAGCTCCTTGCGCATGAGGTTCTGGCGCTTCTCCTCGGCGAGCGCCGCCTGGCGCTCGCGCTCGGCCCGCGCCAGGACGTAGGCGGTGTAGCCGCCGTCGTACTCGTAGACGTCGCCGCGCTGGACGTCCCAGATCCGGTCGCAGATCTCGTCGAGGAACCACCGGTCGTGGGTGACGACGACGATCGCGGACTTCATGGCGTTCAGGTACGCGGCGAGCCAGGCGATGCCCTCGATGTCGAGGTGGTTGGTCGGCTCGTCGAGCAGGAGGAGGTCGGCGCCCTCGGCGAGGCTCGCGGGCCGTCCATCGGCGCCGCCGGTCAGGACCCGGGCGAGGTCGACGCGCCTGCGCTCGCCGCCGGAGAGGACCCCGATCCGCGAATCGAGCCCCTCGGGCAGGATCGGCGCGTCGAGGCCGCCGAACAGGCCGCCGAGGACTTCGCGGACCTGCGCCGAGGAGGCCCACTCGTGGGCGTCGGCGTCGCCGAACAGGGCGGCGCGGACGCTCGCCTCGTCAGGGAGCGCGTCGCGCTGCCCGAGGTCGGCGACGGTGGTGCCGCCGGTGTGGACGACGCGGCCAGAGTCGGGCTCGTCGGTGCGCGCGATGAGCCCGAGCAGCGTCGACTTGCCGTCGCCGTTGCGGCCGACCACGCCGACGCGCTGCCCGGCGGACACGCCGAGCGAGACCGCATCGAGGATGACCTGCTCGGGGTAGGACTTGGAGACGTTCTCGAGGTTCACAAGATTGGGCGCTGCTGACACGTGGATCAACACTACCGGCGACGCTCGCGAGCCGGTCATGAGCGCTGGCGGCGACGCTCGCGAGCCGGTCATGAGTGCGGGCAGTGGGCGACGTCCTCCACCAATTTCGCAACACCGCGCGTGTTGCTGGTTGTCACGGCGCCGCCGGTGTGCGAAAGTGCTCTCACGTGCAATGGCACGACAATTTATTGATCGGTGGGCCGCCCTCTCAGATTGGCGTCTACGAGGCGGCCCACCTTGGAAACCTTGGAAGGAAACCTCCCATGGTTAGCGTCAGCCTACGCCAAAACCCGTCTTCCGCAACAGACCAAAACGCCCCCGCCCTCGTCTCCACCGCAGCCGCCATCGCGGCCGCTGCCACCGCGTCCGCCTCCGTCCGTCCCGTCTCCGGCACGCCCGCCTGGGCCCGCGACGACCACGCCGCCGACGCTCCCCGCCCGGCCTCGCCCTGGGACGAATGGACCATCCCGCCGAAACCGGCCCTCCTCACCGACACCGATGAGTTCACCGTCCCTGAACCGCCTCTCAGCGCTCCTACCGCAACCGTCGTGCGCGGAACCGCCGCCGTCCGCAAACCCAGCCCTCACCCGGCCGAGCCGCCCCAGTCCTCGCCTGTCCCGGCCTCCCCGGCACCCGCGCTCTCACCGGACTTCCGGCCGTGGCGCATCGACTTTGCGCAGTCCGATGTCGTGGAGTACCCCGAAGCCCCGCAACCCGAGAGTCCCACCATCACGAAGCGACTGCTTCTGCTGTTCGGCCTGGCCTACCTCTTCATCGCCGCACTGGCCTCCGGCATGGCCTACACCGGCTACCTCACCGCCACCGCAAGCACCGGCGGCGGCGAGGGCCACGGCCCCGACGACGACACCGACCCGGCCCGAAAGGACCGCCCTGACGCCCCGCTGCCCCACCCGCGCCCGCCGTCGCGTCATCCCGACGCACCGGGCCTGCACACCCGGCCCGACGGCTCCCGCTACCTCGTCATGCCGCTCCCGGCCGACCTCGCCGACCGCTTCCGAGCCCACACCGCCGCCGCTCCCGCCATGGGCGCGATGGGCGCTCCCGTCGTGATCGGCGGTGGCGCGCTGTGAGCCTGTCCCGCTACGCCACGCACCGCGTCCGCGCCCACTACCTGCGAGCGATCAAGGCCCTGCCGCTCCCGGCGCCCTCGACCGGACCGATCGATGCGAACCGCTTGACCGTCCTCGGCCGCGACCGCATCGCAGACCGAACCGTCGTCTTCGGCACCCGCACCGACACCCCACGCTTGTGGGCTGCCTTCCACGACACCGACACCGAGCCGTCCCTGATCGGCTACCTCACCGGCCTGACCACCGGCGACCCCGACCTGTGGGTCTCCAACAACGCCCACCGCGCCTGGGCGATGGAAGACGACCACACACCCGCCCTGAAACAGGCCGCCGTCCGCATCTGGACCACCTGCACACGCGACTGCGAGGGCTGAACCCATGAACACCACACCCGAGCACACCACACCCACCGGCACCGCCGACTACCGCGAGCGCCAAACGCTCTTCCGATCCCACGCCCGAGCCGCCCTGCGCGGCGACACGGCCGAGACCGCACGCCTTCAACACCTGATCTGGCCCGACCACCTGCTCGCCCACCACGCCTTCACCTTCGCCCTGTTCGCCACGTGCATCGGCGACCACTTCGGCGACGACCTCGACTGGGCCAGGCTCGACCTCTTCACCGAACGCCTCCAACGAACCGCACCGGGCGTCTCACCGCTCAAGACCGAAGCGCTCATCAGAGCCTGCTACGACGAACCGCACCTGCTCACCGAGGTCCCCCAAACCGAACACCCGGCCATCATCTGGGCCGCCTGCCGCCTTCATCGTCAGCACCGACCACACCGAGAGCGCAGACGCCATGACACCCGAACAACTCCACCGGGCAGTACTCACGGCCACCGCCTGCCTGGCCCACCGGCTCGGCACGCATGCCGGACAGGGCGAGAACACCGGACCCGTCGCCGCGGGGAGCGCGAAGACGCGCGCTCGCACCGAACTCGGGGCGCTCATGGCCGAACTGCGATCGGCCGGACCCGAGCACGGCCCGCCCGCGAACCTCCTCGAACTCGAAGGCGCCATCCGTGGCCTACGCGGCGAACGGCACCACATGGCCGAGATCGGCGGCGACCGCCTCCGCACCGACTACCGCTTCCTCATCCGCTATCTGACCGACACCGAACCCGACATCCAAGATGACTTCGACACCGTGATCCGCCAGGCCCGCGAACACCTCATGCGACGCCTCACGAGTTGAACCGGACACCGACCGCACCGAGCACCGGTCGGCGAGGCCCCGCATCTCCCGCGCCTTGCCGACCGGCCCTGCCTTCGGCCGTCCTTGCCACCGCCTGCCCTCGGTGCTGCCCGACGCTTGCGCCACCCGCTCCGATGCCTACAACAGACTGTCTATTGAGCCTCTCGTCACGCTCCGTGGAAGCGTGTACCCCATGCGAATCGTGATCGCTGTATAACTGAAAGCTGACTCGCGAACCCCATCATGAGAGGCATGAGAGTGCAAACCCCGCCCAATCTCCCACCCCGAACATCGGACGTCCTCCGCGAAGGAGGCCGCATCGATGGGAAGTAGAGCGGGAGGCCGGTCCAACGGCCCCGGGGGCCACGACCACCCCAGCGCTGTCGCCGACGCGCTCGACGCCTTCCAGACGGCACTGGCGGAACGCTACATGCAGGTGATGTGCGACGCGGTCCGCCCGCCTTCGCCGCGAGGCTTCCCGGGGCCGGCCCACCTCGAAGGCGCAGCCCCCGATCTCTGGGACTACACCACCGAGGCGGCTCAGGCGCACCTGAGCAGGCACTGCCGTTTCCTGGACTGGTACGCCGGGCACGCGCAGGGCGAGACGCCCCAGGGGGTCACGTGCGAGAGCTTCATTCCCTCCGGCGGGACCTACTCGGACGGCAGCGGCCACGGCTTTACCTGCGGCATGGGGCAGCTGCTCAGCGCCGCCTACGAATGGGCCTGGAAGGACCGGGAGTACGTCTTCGAACGCGTCCCGCCGTTCGCCGCCCAGAACATCGACGCCCTCAAAACCACCCGAGACGCCTACCTCAACGCCGCCAAGACGTTCGGCATGGACTACTCCGGTGGCAGCGGATGGGATGTCGACGGAGCGTTCAGCCTCGAGGGTGTCTCCGGCACCATCAGGGACATGGTGGAAGGTGTCCACTTTGAAGAGGGCAAAATGAGTGACGGTTGGATGGTCGGCTGGACCGGAGCCGCCGCAGACGCCGCTGCCTACGGCTTCTTCCACTCCACCATGCCAACAGTCGAGAACCATGCGATCATCACCGATGCGCTGGGGTATCTGACGAACCTGCGGGCAACCATCATCGACCGCAACCGCGCCAACACGCTCGAACTGATCGACTCTGCCACGGCAGCACTGGGCGAGACGAGAGACGTAGACCTGACCGGGCACTGGGCTGTGGTCCAAGGCATCGGCTCGGCGATCTCATTGACCGGTGTGGGAGCCGCCGTCGGCGCACCGCTGACGTACGTGGGTTGGCTTGGGGAAAAGCTTTACCCCATCAAAAAAGACGCTGCCTACGCCGCCGAACCGCACGAGGTTGCAGCCGAGCTCGCTGAGGCATTCGACCGCATGGCCATGGACATCGAGGCCGCAGAGGCCGACTACCGAAACGAGTCCATGCAAGTGGAGAACGCGATCGGAGGCGCCCCTCTGGAGATCCTGGAGCTCTACGACCTCACTCAGAATGACCCCGGCGGTACCGCGGGCAAAGGCGGTGAATTCGTTGTGGACATCGACGAGATAACAGGACGGGCCGCGCAATGCTATGCGATCGGTGAAGCATACGAAGGGCTCCGCGCACTGCTTCGAGACCTTTACGACGCTGATCCTCATATGACTGATTGTGGCGGTGACCAGACTGATGGTGACAAAAAGGTGCTGGCGATGCGCGAGGACCTTCTGAACTTCGTGAACACCACCATCGGTCGTTACAGCCTCATGGGTTCCCAACTGGAGGAGGCCGCACGGGCCTACGCCGAGAGCGACGATTCTGCTGCCGATAACTTCGAAGCATGGGAAGAATCGATGGACGAGCCCGGTGAAGGTTCCCCGGTGTCCCCAAGCGAAGCCGAGGTTCTCGCTGAGGCCACCGACCGCAACAGCACCGGCCCACAAAGCGAATACGGCGATGACTTCGTCTACGACCCTGACGGTTGGGACCATCCCGAGCCCTCAGCGCCCGAAAAGCAGGAAGGCTAGACATGGCGAATGTGCTGAACACGGCCACTGTACGCCCACAGAGGTGGTCTTTTCGCGCCATCACGACCACGGCAGTGGTAACGGCAGTGATGGTCATGTCCACTGCCTGCACTGAGCCTGAGGAGGGCGCCCTTAGCGATAATCCGACGCTGGCGACGAGCGAGTCTACGGCCCCTGAGTTGATGTTCGTCCCCCAGATCCCCGAAGACATCTGTCCAACCGAAGAGTCCATTCCCGATGAACTCGCCGCCCCGGAGAACATCGGCTACATCGACGAATCCGGACCAGGCACGACGGGCACTATGCCTTATCACCGATGTGGTTACCTTCTCAACGGCGAGGTCGCGGCCCTCGCCGGTACACAGGTCACTGAGAGAATCCATGTGGACTTCCACATCACCGATGGTTCACCGCAATCAGTCCGCTCGCGCGAAAGTTACTCTCCTGTCGACTTCGGGCAAGTAGGCGCAGCCCAATATTTCCGTGACTGGGACCAGATGATGGACAAATCCGAGCTTGATGTCAGTCCCACTGGGCAAGGCATGGAAGAGTCCTACTACCTGGAGTTCCAGTCCTTCGCCTCGATCGACAATCTCTACGTCTACGCTTACATATCCTTCGTCGTCACCGACGAAGACCATGACATGGAACCCGACCTCGACACCGATGAGGCCGCCTACCAGATCCTCGAAGCCATCGTGGCCCCTGTCGTGGCCGAGCTCGAGCGGCAATGACCGAGCTCGCAGGCATCGTGGCGACGGCTTCGTCTATGACCCTGAAGGTTGGGACCACCCCGAGCCCTCAGTGCCCGAAAAGGAGGAAATCTAGTCATGGCTACCGTGCCGGACATGAATGGTCCGTGTGGGCGAGAGCGGCGGCTTCGCGCCGCCGTGGTAGCGGTAGCGGCTGTGATGTCGCTGACGGCCTGTACCGGACCCGCTGAGGGAACCATCACCGACAGTCCCACGCCGACGTCGGTCGAATCGCCGACTGCCGATCTGGCGTTCGTCCTTGAAATCCCCGCCGACATCTGCCCGGGCGCTGAAATCATCCCTGATGAACTCGCCGCCCCCGAGAGCATCGGGTACGAGGACCGATCGGGCCCGGACGAGAGTACTGATTACCTTGATCACCAGTGCACCTACCTTCTCAAAGAGGAGGTTTCCAGTGTCGATGGCACTCAAGTCATTAAAGACCTTGCGGTGAAGTTCGCCGTCACCGACGGCTCACCGCTCAGCCCTTACTTGGATAACAGCTTCTCACCGGTGGATTTCGAAGAAGTGGAAGCGGCCGTGTACTTCAGTGACTGGGATCAGGCGAATGTTAAGCACACGCCCATTTACGATCCCCTCGGAAAGGAACTCGAAGAGTCCTTCAGCTTCGTTTTCGAGCTCTATGCCTCGGTCGACAATCTCTACATCAACACCCATAT
>DASTYG010000026.1:0-35178 GCA_035765105.1 Glycomyces sp. | reverse complement strand
CCCGGGTGCAGCGGCAGATGCTGCAGGACCTCGGCCGCGAGCCCACGCCCGAGGAGCTCGCCAAAGAGCTCGACATGACCCCGGAGAAGGTCATCGAGGTGCAGAAGTACGGCCGCGAGCCGATCTCGCTGCACACCCCGCTCGGTGAGGACGGTGACTCCGAGTTCGGCGACCTGATCGAGGACTCCGAGGCGGTCGTGCCCGCCGACGCCGTGTCGTTCACGCTGCTCCAGGAGCAGCTGCACTCGGTCCTCGACACGCTCTCCGAGCGCGAGGCCGGCGTGGTCTCGATGCGCTTCGGCCTCACCGACGGGCAGCCGAAGACCCTGGACGAGATCGGCAAGGTCTACGGCGTCACCCGCGAGCGGATCCGCCAGATCGAGTCCAAGACGATGTCGAAGCTGCGCCACCCCTCCCGCTCGCAGGTGCTGCGCGACTACCTCGATTGAACGGGGCGCGTGCGGGTACCCGTACGGCACAAGACGACAGGAACGGCCCTCGGGCTTCGCTGCGGAGCCGCGAGCGCCGACGCCGACCCCCCGACCCGCGTCCGCGAGCCGCCCGCGAGGGCGTTCGCGGACGGTGACCGGGCGCCCGCGACGAGGCGTGCGCACCGGGGTCCGCCACGGCCCGTATCACCCGATCGGGCCGGTGGACGAGCGCCTTGCCAGGTTGCCGTTCGCCGATCCGTGGGCTACGGTGTGGAGCAACTATCGCGATCCGGGACAGAGTGAGCCGAGTCTCACTGATCAGTTCCGGGGAAGGGGTAGTACAGTGCAGGCGTTGAACGGGATGAGCCGGTCAACGGGCCGACGTAAGAGAACCAACGACTACCGAACGCAGCGGAGGACCTGGTATGACATCCACCCTGACGCCCCCGCCCCAGACGGAGGAACGTCCGATCGCGGGCGAGCGCTGCGATCGGTGTAGCGCCGCGGCGAAACTACGCGTCATGCTCGCTGAAGGCAGTGATCTCGTCTTCTGCGGACACCACGCGAACCAGTACGCCGAGAAGCTCGTACCGATCGCCATCGACTTCAACGCCGACCCCGAGTTCGAGTGGCGCGGCACCGACCTCATGGCGTCCGAGAACTAGCGCGCACAGGCTTGCGAGTCGAGCCCGGACGGTCTCCCCGACCGACCGGGCTCGATTCGTGTCTACAGGCAGGGGACGCCCGCGCGCGGGCCGCCGTGCTCCGCGGGGCGTGGTTCCGCCGCGGCCCCGGACCGGCCCCGGGGGGCCGCCCCGTGACGCCGCCGCGGGCGGGCTCAGCGGCCCGCTGAGGCACGCGCCGGCGAGCGGCCCGGCCCGCGCCTCACCAGGAGCGGATCGTGGCGATCCGCTCCTCCAGCTGCTCGATCGTGGCCTGCGCGCTGGGCGGGCCGCCGCACTTCGAGCGGAGCTTCGCGTGGATCTTCCCGTGGGGTTCGCCCGTAGCGAACGACTGCGCGCCCACCAGGGCGTTCAACTGCTTGCGCAGCTTCAGGCGCCGCTGCGCGTTCGTCATCGGCGGCTCGGCCGAAGGCCCCGGCGCCTCCTGCGGCGCCGCCTTCTTCTGCTTCGCCAGCTGCTCGCGCTGCCGCTTCTGGAGCAGCAGGTGCACCTGCTCGGCGGTGAGCAGCCCCGGCAGGCCCAGGTACTCCTGCTCCTCGGGGCTCCCGGCCTGCACCGGCAGGCCGAACGAGCCGCCCTCGAAGATCACCTGGTCGAGCTCGGCGCTGCTCTCCAGCGTCTCGCGCTCGCCCAGCTCCGTGCCCTCGTTGAGCTGCCGCTGCGCCTGCTCCAGCAACAGTTCCGGGTCGGCGTCCTGCGACTTCGGCTTGATGACGTGGTCCCGGTCGGCCTCCAGGTTCTCCGCGAGCTGGAGCAGCGGGATCACGCTCGGCAGGAACACCGAGGCGGTCTCGCCGGGCCGCCTGGAGCGCACGAACCGGCCGATGGCCTGCGCGAAGTACAGCGGCGTCTGCGCGTTCGTCGCGTACACGCCCACCGCCAGGCGGGGGATGTCGACGCCCTCGGAGACCATGCGGACGGCCACCAGCCACTCGTCGTCGGAGGCGGCGAACTTCGCGATCCGGTCCGAGGACCCCGCGTCGTCCGAGAGCACGATCTGCGCGCTCTTGCCGGTGACCCGCTTGAGGATGCCCGCGTAGGAGCGCGCCGTGTTCTGGTCCGAGGCGATGATGAGCCCGCCCGCGTCGGGCATCCCGGCCGCGCGCAGCGAGACGAGCCGGCGGTCGGCCGCGCGGATGACCTGCTTGATCCACTCCCCCGCGGGGTCCAGCGCCGTCCGCCACGCGTGGCTGGTCAGCTCCTTGGTCAGCGGCTGCCCCAGGCGCACCGCGAGCTCGTCGCCGGCGCTGGAGCGCCACTTGGCCTCCCCGGAGTAGGCCATGAACATCACCGGCCGGACGACGCCGTCGGACAGAGCGTCCCGGTAGCCGTACAGCGAGTCGGCCCGCGAGCGCTTCGACCCGTCGGGGGCCTCCTCGTAGTCCACGAACGGGATCGGGTTGTCGTCGCTGCGGAAGGGCGTGCCGGTCAGGGCCAGCCGCCGCTCGGCCTCGTCGAAGGCGGTCTGGACGCCTTCGCCCCAGGTGCGCGCGTCCCCGGCGTGGTGGATCTCGTCGAGGATGACGAAGGTCCGCCGGGCCAGGGTGCGGCGGCGGTGGACCGAGGGGTCGGCGCCGACCTGCGCGTAGGTGACGACCGCGCCGTGGAAATCGGCGGCATTGTGGACGTCGGCGTTGCGGAACGAGGGGTCGAGCTGGATGCCGAAGTTCGCTGCGGCCCCGGCCCACTGCACCTTGAGGTGCTCGGTGGGGCACACGACGGTGACGGTGTCGACGGTGCCGTCCGCCAAGAGGTCGTAGGCGATGCGCAGCGCGAACGTGGTCTTCCCGGCGCCGGGCGTCGCCACGGCGAGGAAGTCCTTCGACTGACCCCGGTGGTAGGCGACCATGGCTTTGCGCTGCCAGACCCGAAGCGACGGAAGCGATTCAGGCGGGGCGGCCGGGATCATGCGGGCTCCTTCTCTCGTCGAGTGCTGCGAGGCGCCGATGCGGCCTCTATGCGGACAGACCCGCTCGATTCTAAGGGGCGAGGGCGGTCACGTTCAGCGCTCCAAGAGGATGGTGTTGGGGCCGACGTTGACACTGCGGACTTCCATCATGGCGCCGAATTCACCGGTCTCGACGTGTGCGCCGAGGTCGCGCAGGGCGGCGGCGACGGCGTCCACCAGAGGCTCGGCCACGGCGGCCGGGGCCGCGGCGTTCCAGGACGGCCTGCGGCCCTTGCGCGTGTCGGCGTAGAGGGTGAACTGGCTGACCAGGAGGATCGGCGCGTCCAGATCGGAGGCCGAGCGCTCCTGGGGGAGGATGCGGAGCCGCCAGATCTTGTCGGCGATCCAGCGGGCCTCCTCGGGACCGTCCGAATGGGTGACGCCCAAGAGGACGAGCAGGCCCTCCCCGATCGCGCCGACGCTCACGTCCTTGACCGTCACTTCGGCTTCGCCGACGGTCTGCACAACAGCTCTCATGCCCCGATCATGTCGCACCGGATCGGCGTAGGCTCGAAGGGTGGGACGGCGCGAGAAGGCAACGGTCATCACTGACGCGGAGCTCTCCCCCGACGAGGAGCTGCGGATCAGGACGGTCCGCTATGTCCTGATGATGTCGATCCGGGCGGTTCTGCTGATCGTGTGCGGCGTCCTGGTGATGGTCCACGCCCCGCTGCTGTGGCTGTGGCTCCCCATAGGGCTGGCGGGCATGGCCGGACTGCCGTGGCTGGCGGTGCTGCTCGCCAACGACCGGCTGGCCCGGGGCCGGCGCGGCGCGTTCACGCGACACCGCCGCCGGGCCAAGGAGCTGCCCCCGCCCGAGCACCGCATGATCGACTCGGAGTAGCCGCGGCGGTCCGGGCGCGGCGCGTGGCAGACTTGACAGGTCCTTCACGCGATCGAGGAGTGAGTTTGACGTGAGCGAGCTTCCCAGCACCGGTGGTTCGACGATGCTCGACGAGCAGACCGAGGTACAGCCGAACTACGCCTACGAAGACGGCGACGAAGAGCGCTTCTCGCACTACGTGCCGAAGGACAAGCTCATGGCCGCCATGGTCGACGGCGTCCCGGTCAAGGCGCTGTGCGGGAAGATGTGGGTGCCCACCCGCGATCCCGACCGCTTCCCGATCTGCCCGAGCTGCAAAGAGATCTACGCCAAGATGAAGAAGTAGGCCGCACCGCCGGGGCGCGCGCGCCGCGGGACGCGGCGAGTCGCAGATCGCGCCGCGCGCCGGACCGGCGATGTGACCCGACCCTGCCTGCTATAACGCCTGGGTGGAGCCTTTCTCTCTGACCTTGTTCGCCGAACTGGTCGGCACCGCCGTCTTCGCCGCCTCGGGCGCCTCCGCGGCGGTCGGCAAGCGGCTCGACATGTTCGGCGTGGTCGTCATCGGCGCCATCACCGCGCTCGGCGGCGGCGCCACGCGCGACGTGCTCATCGACGCGCCGCCGCTCGTGCTCGTCGACTGGCGCTACGCGGCCGTCGCCGTGCTCGCCTCGATCGCGGTGTTCTTCTTCCACCCGGCCCTGTCGCGCCTGCGCCTCGCGATGCTGGTGCTCGACGCCGCCGGGCTGGCCCTGTTCACCGTGGTCGGGACCATGAAAGGGCTCGACTACGGCCTGGCCGTCTACGCGGCTTGCATCGTCGGAGTACTCTCCGGTGTGGGTGGCGGCATCCTCCGCGATGTGCTGACTCAGGAGATCCCGGTGATCCTGCGCGAGGACTTCTACGCGCTGGCCGCCGCGATCGGTGCGATCATCGTCGCGGTGGCCGCGCCCTGGCAGTCGCGCATCGGGACCCTCACCCTGGCGGCCACCGCCGCGGCGACGATCTTCATCGTGCGGATGATCGCCATAAAGTACCGGTGGAAGGCGCCGAAACCGAAATTCTGAAGCTGTCTCCCGATATCGTGCCACCCTTCGCCCTGAAGGGTTTCATCCGCCGATTTCCGCTGCAAGCTGGTACCTCACCCCGGTGCCCCGCCGGGCGAGGTGCGGGAACACCCCCCGCACGCGAGGGTCAGCAGCGAAAGGCGAACCAACGATGGCACCCGTCGACAGCATCCGTCAGCGGCCGGCTCAACGTGCGGCCGAGTACTCCGGCGACCCAGTGCGCGCCTACCTCAACGGCATCGGAAAGCACCGGCTCCTCACCGCCTCCGAAGAGGTCGAATGCGCCAGGGCCATCGAGGCCGGCCTGATGGCCGAGCGCCGCATCTGCCAGACCACCCAGCCCGACCTGCGCGGCGACCTCGCCAAGATCGCCGCCGAGGGCCGCGCCGCCAAGCAGCGCATGCTCGAATCGAACCTGCGCCTGGTCGTCAGCGTCGCCAAGCGCTACTCCGGACACGGCATGAGCCTGCTCGACCTGATCCAGGAGGGCAACCTCGGCCTCATCCGCGCCGTCGAGAAGTTCGACTACCAGAAGGGCTACAAGTTCTCCACGTACGCCACCTGGTGGATCCGCCAGGCGATCAACCGGGCCGTCACCGACCAGTCGCGGACGATCCGCGTCCCGGCGCACACCGTCGACCAGATCAAGCGGATGAACCGGGCCCGCCAGGACCTGCTCGCCGACCTGGGCCGCGAGCCGAGCTACGAGGAGGTCGCCGCCGAGCTCGACGTCACCCCCGGCAAGGTCCTGGAGCTCATGTCGTACGACCGCGAGCCGGTGAGCCTCGACCAGACCGTCGGCGAGGACGACTCGACCGCCCTGGGCGACCTCGTCGCCCACATGCCCCGCGCCGCGGCCACCGAGGAGTCGGTCTCCTACGCGCTGCTGCGCCGCCACATCGCGTCCGTGCTGGCCACCCTGCCCGAGCGGGAGCGGACCGTGCTGCGGCTGCGCTTCGGCATCGACGACGGGCGCCAGCGCACGCTCGAAGAGGTCTCGGCCGACTTCGGGCTCTCCCGGGAGCGGGTGCGCCAGATCGAGAAGAACGCGCTGCACCGCCTCCGCCAGCCCGACTACGCCGGACGGCTCGCCGACTACGTGGCGTGAGCGCCCGCGACCGGTCCGGGGCGCGCGGCGGGTGTTCGCCGCGGGAGAAAGCCCTGCCGTGGCAGCAGCGGTGCCCAGTCACATATCATGGTGGATACAGGGGGTCTGGCGGCACTTGACCCACCCCGCCACGGCGGCGTGAGCCGAGCACGGCTCGCAAACCGGCGCCGAGACCGGGCGGCATTAATGAAGGAACGAAGCTGTGACCACGGACCTCGTCGACACCACCGAAATGTATCTTCGGACCATCCTCGAACTCGAGGAGGAGGGCGTTCCGGCGCTGCGCGCGCGGATCGCCGAACGGCTCGACCAGAGCGGCCCGACGGTCTCCCAGACGGTCGGGCGGATGCAGCGGCACGGCCTGCTCAACGTCAAGAGCGACCGGCACCTCGAACTGACCGAGGAGGGCCGCAGGCAGGCCGTCGCGGTCATGCGCAAGCACCGGCTGGCCGAGCGGCTCCTCGTCGACGTCATCGGCATGTCCTACACCGAGGCCCACGACGAGGCGTGCAAATGGGAGCACGTCATGAGCGACGCGGTGGAGAAGCGGGTGTACGAGCTGCTCCAGCACCCCACGCACTCCCCGTACGGCAACTCCATCCCCGGGCTCCAGGAGCTCGACGCCTCGGCCGAGACGGCGCGCGACGAGAGCGGCGAGCAGCCGATGAGCGTGGTCTCCCCCGGCTCGAAGGTGCGCGTGACGCGCCTGTGCGAGTCGGTGCAGACGCACCCCGACCTGCTGGCCTCGCTGCACGGCGCCGGGGTCGACCCGGGCGCGCAGGTCGTGGTGGACCGCGCGGACCGCGAAGTGGTGGTCACCGCCGAGGGCGTCACGATCCGCCTGGCCGTGGACGACGCCGCGAAGGTGTTCGCCGCGCCCGTGGAGTAGCGGGCCCGCGAAGTCCCGCCGCCGCGGCCATTGACCCGTCCGGTTACGGACCGGTATGGTGACCGAGACCGAGAAATCGCTTGCTGCGTCGCGAGGGGCCTTCACCCATGCGCATGGACCGCCGCACCGCCCGTGCCGTCGCCGCGTCCGCCCCGCCGAAGGCCCCGTCCGAACGCCCCTGAACCGCATTCCGATACCGGAGCGCCCTCCTCGTTCCCCCGGCGAGGAGGGCGCTTCGCTGCGCCGCGGGAAAACCCGGAGAAACACTCGACTGTTCCCGCGATTCTCGATACCTTTACTTTATGGTTGAAAAAGTAAAGAAGCAACGGAGGCGCGGAGTGACGAAAGTGTCCGTGAAACATCAGGTGACCCTGCCCGTCGCGGTGATGCGGGAGGCCGGGATCGAAGTCGGCGACGAACTGCTCGTGCGGGCCGACCACCAGGGCAGAGTGGTGCTGGTGCGCGACCACGACCGCATCGAGCACTGGACGGGGGCCGTGCCCGGCCTGTCCGCGGCGACCGACCTCGAACGGCTGCGTGACGAATGGGACGAGTAGTGCTGGACAGCAGCGTCCTGCTCGGCCTGGCCGACCCCCTGGACGCCCTGCACCGCTCGGCGGCCGAAGCGCTGAACGACCGCCGCGACATGGAGTTCATCGTGCCCGCCAGCGTGTTCGCCGAGATCATGGTGGGCGCCGTCAAGCTCGGAAAGCGCACCGCGGACCACGTGGAGGCGATGGTAGACGACCTCGCTACCGATATATATCCGATCGACCGCGAGGTGGCCCGTGCGGCGGCGTCGATCCGCGCCCGCCGCACCGGCATCAGGCTCCCCGACGCGCTCGTCCTCGCCACGGGGACCGTGCTGCACGCGGAGGTCCTGACCGGCGACAAGCGCTGGGCGGGCGAGCCGGGGCGCGTCGCGGTGCTCGGACCGTGAGGGCCCCGGCGCCCGGCCCTACTCTCCGCCCTCGGCGGCCACGCGGGCGTCGGTGATGCCGACGGCCAGCTGGGCGAAGCCGTTCACCAGGCCCTCCACCGCCGCCGGGTCGGTGCCCTCGGGAGTGGTGTAGCGCATCTCGAAGATGTCGCCGTCGAGGTACCAGCCCATCTCCAGGGCCGGGCCCGCGCCGGTGTCCTCGGTGTGCACCATCCAGTACCCGGCCTCGCCGAGGCCGTCGGTGCTCGCAGCGTCCTCGGGCGCGGCCTCCTCCTGGTAGACCTCGACGCTCGCGTCGGTGCCGACGATGTAGAGCGTCAGATCCGGGTAGGCGGCCTCGCCGGTCTGCACCGCGCACGTCGCCTGGTCCGGAGTCTCCTCGTCCTCGGCGTCGGCCTCGGGCCCGCCGGAAGCGAAGCGGAAGTCCTCGCCGGTGAGCGAGTTCAACTGCGCGCCGTCGATGAAGGGACACGCCCCGCCGGCGCCCTCCAGGTCCAGTTCGACCGGGCCGGTCGGCTCGGCCGGAGGCGACGCCTCGGTGTCGGCGGTCTCGACCGGGTCCTCCGGTTCCTCCTCGCCGTCGCCGCACGCGCTCAGCGCGAGCAGCGCCGCCGCCGAGATCGCGGCCAGTCTTCTCATCGTTCCTCCCCAGTGGCGACCTCGCGACCCCGCGAGACCCAGTCGCTCCATGAGCCGATGTACACCGGCGGTGTCGGCAGTCCGGCGGCGGTGAACGCCAGTGCGGCGCGGGCCGCACCGACCCCCGAACCGCAGTAGAACGCCGCCTGCCGGTGCCCTTCGTACCGCCCCTTGAGCGACGCGGCGTCGGCCAGGCCGCCCTCGGGGGCGTTGTCGCCGCTCAGCGGCAGGTTGATCGCGCCCGGAATGTGACCGGCGACGGGATCGACCGGTTCATTCTCACCCCTGTACCGCTCCGGGGTCCGCACATCGACCAGTTCGTGACGCTCGGCCCAGGCGGCGGCCCCCTCCGCGTCGAGGACGGGCAGCGCGCCGGGGCGGACGGTGACGTCGCCCCGCTCGGGCTCGGGCACGGTCTCGACCAGCGGGCGCCCGGCCGCGGTCCAGGCGCCGATGCCGCCGTCGAGGACGCGCACGTCCTCGTGGCCGGCCCAGCGCAGCGTCCACCAGGTGCGGGCGGCGGCCATGCCGTCGCCGTCGTCGTAGACCACGACGGCGGAGTCCTCGTTCACGCCCGCCGCGCGCAGCACCGCTTGGAGGGCGGCGGGGTCGGGCAGCGGATGGCGTCCGCCGGTCGCGCGCACCGGCCCGCACACGTCGCGGTCGAAGTCGACCCAGACCGCGCCCGGCAGGTGGCCTTCGCGGTAGTCGGATTCCCTGGTCGGGCCGCCGAGCGTCCAGCGGACGTCGAGCACGACCGGTTCGGCGAGTCCGGCGGCCTCGTCGGCGCCGATGAGTGGCCTCATGACGTCCAGGCTAACCGAGGTGCGCATTGGGTTTCGCGGCCGCCGCCGCGAATTCGGGCATGGCCTCGACCCGGACGCCCGCCTCCCGCAGCACGGCGATGCCGCTGGGGGCCTGGACGAAGCGCTCGGGCTCGGCGATCGCGTAGACGACGCGGGCGACCTTCGCGGCGGCGAGCAGCCGCGCGCACGGCTCGGGCCGGGAGGCGCGCCGCCCGCACGGCTCCATCGTCGAGTAGACGGTGGCGCCCTCGGCGGCGGCGCCCGCGTGCCGCAGGGCGACCTCCTCGGCGTGGTCCTCGGGCAGCTCGCCGCGCGAGTACCCCTCGCCGACGGCCCGGCCGCCGGCCACGATCACCGCGCCGACGCTGAACGCCGTCGCCGACGGCGGGCACTGCTCGGCCAGCGCGACCGCGCGGGCCATCCATCGGGTGTCTGCTTCGGATTCGGGCACGGGAACAACATACAGCGGCCGCGGGGCCGAATGACGGCCGTCACGCCACGTTGCCGCGTGCCGATACCATGATGGCGACCCCCGAAACCTGCACTCTCGGCGACGCCCGCGGAGTCGCGAATCTGAGAGGTGAAGTTGACCGTCCAGTCTCCTCCCGTCCCGCCCCAGACGGCCGCGCCGGCCCAGGGCGGCGCGGCCTCGCAGACGCCGGTCCCCGCACCGGGCGCCGAGAGCGGGCGGCAGCGGTTCTCGCGGCTGGCCACGTCGCTGCGCCACTCCCCCGGGCAGCTCCGCGCGGTCCTGACCGTCCTGGTCGTCCTGACCCTCGGCTCGGGCGTCACCGCCGTCACCTCGATCCTCGGCAAGTCCGCCGTCATCGAGGAGACCACGACGCAGTCCGGCCGCCTGTCGGTGGCCGCGCTCGAGCTCTACCAGGCGCTCTCGCAGGCGGACGCGACCGCGGCCAGCTCCTATCTGACGGCGGGGGCGGCCTCGGAGGAGGTCCGCGAGTCCTACCGGGTGGCCCTGCGCGACGCGACGGTGGCGCTCACCACGGCCGCCGGCGAGGTCGAGACCCCGGCCGACGCCGAGCTGGTGGCGAGCCTGAACGCGCACCTGCCGGTCTACACGGGCCTGGTGGAGTCGGCCCGGACGTTCAACCGGCTCGGCGAGCCGGTCGGCGCCACCTACCAGCGCCAGGCTTCCACGCTCATGCGCAGCGAGATGCTTCCCGACGCGGACACCTTGCAGCACAACGCGCTCGACCAGCTCAACGAGGCGCGGGACTCGGCGGTCTCGTTCCCGTGGGTCACCGCGGCGTTCGCCGCGATGACCCTCGGCGTCCTGGTGTGGGCGCAGCTGTGGCTGAGCCGCAAGACGAACCGGGTGTTCAATCTCGGGCTCGTGGGGGCGACGGCCGCGATGATCGGCGTGACGGGCTGGCTGGTGCTGGTGGCGCTGGCCTCGGCGAGCCACACCGACAGGTCCCATGAGCAGGGCGCCGACCCGCTGGAGCTGCTGGCCGAGGCGCAGATCGCCGCCCAGCAGGCCCGCGCCGAGGAGTCGCTGGTGCTCATCGCCCGCGGCGAGGACGGCGACGCGGAGGACCGCTACGCGGCCCAGATGGAGCTGCTCATGGGCGAGGACGGGCTGCTCGCGCGGCTCAACGACTCCTACGGCGGCGACGCCGCGCTCTCCGAGCCCCTGGCCGCGGCCGCGGAGTCGGCCGGGACGTGGAGCGCCGGGCACGACGAGGTCATCAAGCTCGCCAAGGGCGGCTCCTACGGCGAGGCCGTGGAGATGGCCGTCGGCGACTCGGACCAGAGCCTGGCGACCTCGTTCGACGCGCTCAACGAGCAGCTCACCGCGGCGACCGAGGTCAGTGCCGACCGGTTCGTCGACGCGACCGGCGACGCCCAGCGCTCCCTGTCGGGCGCGGCGGCCGGCCTGGCGGCGCTGTGCCTGCTGGCCATGGTGAGCGCGGCGATCGGCATCCAGATGCGAGTGGCGGAGTATCACGCATGATTCTGCACAGGTCGAGGATTCGGCAGCGCGCGGCGAAGCGGCTGCGATGGGCGACGGCGCTGGCGGGCTGCCTGGTCATGGCGGCCTGCTCGGGCCCGGCGTCGGTGGAGCCCCCCGAGGTGGACGTGCCGACGCCGCTGCCCGAGGGCATCGACTTCGCGCCCGAGATCGACACCGCCGAGGCCGACGACTCCTGCGAGCCGCTGGCGTCCTACGCGCCCGGCTCGGTCACCGCCGAGCAGGCCCGCGAGTCCCTGGGCGACCAGGAGCTGGTGACCGTCGGCATCAGCCAGTCGACGAACCTCATGGGCTACCGCGACCCGGTCACCGGCGAGCTCAGCGGCTTCGACGTCGACATCGCCAAGGCGGTCGTGGGCCACCTGATGGGCGACGAGACGAAGGTCAAGTGGGTGCCGATGACCTCGGGCGAGCGCGAGGACGCGGTGAACTCCGGCGGCGTCGACATGGTGGTGCGCACCATGACCATGAACTGCGCGCGCTGGGAGAACGTGGAGTTCTCCAGCGAGTACTACCACGCCGGGCAGCGCCTGCTGGTCCCCAAGGACTCGGGGATCACCGGCATCACCGACCTGACCGCCGACCACCGCTACTGCACCGGCGAGGGCTCGACCTCGATGGGGAACATCGCCTCCCACGACGTCCAGGCCCAGCCGGTGACCGTGCCCGACTTCAACGACTGCCTGGTCCTGCTCCAGCAGGGCACCGTCGACGCGATCACCACCGACGACACGATCCTGGCCGGCATGGCGATCCAGGACCCGACGCTGGAAGTCGTCGGCGAGGCGTTCAACGAGGAGCCCTACGGCATCGCGTTCGCCAAGGGCGACACCGACCTGGCCCGCTATGTCAACGGCGTCCTGGAGACCATGCGCGCCGACGGCACCTGGCAGGCCATCTACAACGAGTGGCTCGCCGACCACCTCGGCGCGGCCACCGCCCCGGCCCCGGTATACCAGGATTGAAGGTCAGCGCGATGAGCGACGAGCGGCCCGAACACACCCAGCGCTACACCCCGAGCGTCCGCCAGGTCCAGCAATCCCAGGCCGAGGACGACTCCGGTTCGGACACGCTGCGGGTGCGCAAGCGCCTGAGCACGCCGCCGGCGGTGCCCGCCGCGCCGGGCTTCGCCCCGCAGCAGACCTCCGGCGCGCCGGTCGGCGCGCCGTCCCCGCAGCCGGTCTCGCACCTCGTCTCCCCCGCGCAGGCGCCGCCCTCGCCGCCGCCCGCGCCCTACCGGGCCCCGGCGGCGCCCCTGCCGCAGCCGATCACCGGCCCGGTCACGCGCTCGGCGACCTCCAGCTCCCGCCAGCGCGGCGGCCTGTCGGACATGCCGCCGGTCCCGCCGCGGGACCCGGCCGAGGCGGTCCTGGCCGATCCCAAGGTCCCCGAGACCAAGCGCTTCTGCGGCTCGTGCGGGAAGCCGGTCGGGCGCCCGCAGGCGGGGCGCGGCGGCCGCGTCGAGGGCTTCTGCCCGTACTGCCGGGCCCGCTACTGGTTCACGCCCTCGCTGAGCCCCGGCGACCTGCTCTCCGAGCGCTACGAGGTCCTCGGGGCGATCGCGCACGGCGGCCTGGGCTGGATCTACCTCGCCAACGACAAGAACTTCGCCGACGACCTGACGCAGCGCTGGGTCGTGATCAAGGGCCTGATCAACACCACCGACGAGGACGCCATCGAGGCGGCCATCAACGAGCGCCGGTTCCTGGTGGGCATCGACCACCCGAACGTGGTCGACATCCACGACTTCGTCACCGCCGCCGACCCGCGCTCGGGGCAGCTCCAGTCGTACATCGTCATGGAGTACATCGCCGGGAAGTCGCTGCGCGACATCCGCGACGCGGTCGACGAGTCCGGCGAGCGCGTGCCGCTGCCGCTGGAGCAGGTCCTCACCTACACCTCCGAGCTGCTCCCGGCGTTCTCCTACCTGCACGACCGCGGGCTGCTGTTCTGCGACTTCAAGCCCGACAACGTCATCCACGTCGAGACCTGGCTCAAGCTCATCGACCTGGGCGCGGTGCGCCGCATCGACGACGAGGAGTCGGCGATCTACGGCACGCCCGGCTATTCGGTGCCCAACGACGAGATCCTCTCGGTGGGCCCGTCGGTCGGCTCGGACCTGTACACCATCGGCCGGTCGATGGCCGTGCTCGCCCTCCAGTTCAAGGGCTTCACCGGCGAGTACCGCGACACGTTCCCGCCCGCCGCCGAGACGCCCCTGTTCCAGGAGTTCGGCTCGTTCCACCGGCTGCTGCTGCGCTCGTGCCACGCCGACCCGCGCTCGCGCTTCCAGGACGCCGACGAGATGCGCACCCAGGTGCGGGGCGTGCTCCACGAGGTGCAGTCGGTCCAGCGCGGCGAGCCGAAGTTCGAGCCGTCGACGCTGTTCAGCCCCGAGCAGTCGGTGTTCGGCGAGCCGGACGTGGAGTACGACGTCGCGACGATCGGCGACCCGTTCGACGTCGCGCACGCCCTGCCGACGACCATGGTCGACCTGGCCGACCCGGCCGCCTCGTTCCTGGCGAGTCTGACGGCCACCGACGCGACCGGCATCCTCGCCGAGCTGGCCTCCGCGCCCGTCCAGAGCCCCGAGGTGCAGCTGCGGCGCGTGCGCACGCTCGTGAACGCCGGGGAGCTGCACCTGGCGCATTCGACGCTCGACCAGTTCGCGGCCCAGGAGGGCAACACCTGGCAGGTGACGTGGATGCGCGGCGTCATCTCGCTGCTGGCCGCCGACTTCCACACCGCCGCGGCCCATTTCGACGCCGTCTACTCGCACCTGCCCGGCGAGCTCGCGCCGCGCCTGGCGCTGGCCGCCTGCGCCGAGCTGGCCGGGCGGCGGGACCTGGCGCTGCCGCACTACACGCGGATCTGGTCGTGCGACCACCGGTTCGTCTCGGCCGCGTACGGCCGGGCGCGGCTGCTGGACGTCGAAGGCCATTCGACCGAGGCGATCACCACGCTCCACCAGGTGCCCAAGACGTCCTCGCAGTACGGGATCGCGCAGACCGCGGCGATCCAGACGTCGCTGCACAGCCGCACCTCGCCGCCCTCGCTGATGGATCTGCATCACATGGCCGGGCGCCTCGACGAGCTCAAGCTCGAGCCGCGGCGGCGCCACCTGGTGTCGACCAGGATTCTCCATCAGGCGATCGACCTGGTCGCGCGCACCGGTCCGGCCGCGGAGCCGCACGTCTTCGGCGCCGCGCCGGAGGAGCGCGAGCTGCGGCTGGCGCTGGAGGCGGCCTACCGTAAGCTCGCCCACACCTGCACGAGCCGCGAGGACCAGGTCTACTACTTCGACCAGGCCAATCGCCACCGCCCCCGCACGATGCTGTAGCGAAGGAGCACCGAATGTCGTCCTCACCGACAGCCACGCAAGGTCCGGCGAAGCACTGCACCGCCTGCGGTCTGGCGGCCGATGTGGGCCGCTACTGCGAGGCGTGCGGCGGCGACCTGGCCGAGCACGAGCGCCCCGCGGAGGCGGCGGCGTGGCTCTCCTCGGCCGCCACCGAGGACAACCCGGAGCACCCCGGCGGGTCCGACGACCACGCGGCGTTCACGCTGCCGGGGATCGGCGCGGCGACCGACGTGGGCAAGCGGCACCACTACAACCAGGACTCGCTGGCGATCGGGTGCGCCGACGACGGCCGCAAGATCGCGGTCGTCTGCGACGGCGTCTCGGGCGCCTCGGACTCCGAGCGGGCGTCGCTGGCGGGCGTGGAGGCGGCGGTGGTCGAGATCCGCGCCGCGCTCGGCGAGGGGCTCAGCGCCGAGGACGCCTCCCGGCGCGGGGTGAGCGCGGCCCATTCGGCGGTGGCCGCGGTGGGCAAGCAGTACCCGAACTCGCCGCCGTCCTCGACGTACGTGTCGGCGGTCGTCGAGGGCGATCAGGCGGTGCTGTGCTGGGTGGGCGATTCGCGCGCGTACTGGGCCGGGGAGAAGGACGCGAGATGTCTCACTGTGGATGACACGATTCACGCCCGGCTGGAGTACCAGGGCGTGGACCCTTCGGACGACCGGTACAAGAACCCGTACGCGAAGGCGCTGCTGGCCTGGCTGGGGGCCGACGCGCCGACGCTGAATCCGAACCTTCTGCGGGTGGACCTGGGGGGCGGGCATGTCGTAGTGTGCAGTGACGGACTGTCACGCTATTTCAATGACGATGCGGACCTGTCGCCCCTGCCGGAAGGCGGCGTTGGCGATAAGGCTGTAGCGTTGACACGACAAGCGCTCGCGCACGGCGGGCACGACAACATCAGTGTCGCGGTGGTGGAACTCGAATCCCCCGGTTCGGTCCAGGTCGATGAGCATGCGCAGGAACATGCCGGCCCGGACCCCGAGCGGAAGGACGGGTCCACCTCACTGCTCGGTGTCGCCAGTGAGGCCGAGTACACGGAACTGCTTGGAGGGGGACGACCTTGACCTACCAGCCGACCTACCCCGGCGGCGGTGCCCCACAGCCGGGCGGATATCAATGTGCCTGCGGGGCGTTCCCCCAGGCGCAGTTCTGCGAGCAGTGCGGTACCCCGAACCCGGCTTGGCAGCAAGGACAGCCTCCGCAGTCGCCGGCCGCGTTCGGGCAGGGCTACCCGCCGAACGACCCGTACGGGCAGCCCCAGCAGCAGGATCCCTACGGTCAGCAGCCGGGGTACGGCCAGCAGGATCCTTACGGTCAGCCGCAGCAGGACCCGTACGGGCAGCAGCCCGGGTACGGGCAGCCGGACCCCTACGGCCAGCCGCAACAGCAGCCTGATCCGTACGGTCAGCCCCAGCAGCAGCCCGACCCGTACGGGCAGCAGCCGGGCTACAGCCAGCCCGATCCCTACGGCCAGCCGCAACAGCAGCAGCCCGACCCTTACGGTCAGCCGCAGCAGGACCCGTACGGCCAGCAGCCCGGCTACGGGCAGCCCGACCCCTACGGCCAGCCCCAGCAGCAGGACCCGTACGCGCAGCAGTACGGCGCTCCGGCCTCGGCCCCGCCGGCGCCCACCTCGGCGCCTCCCGGGCCGCCTCCAGGCGTCCCCGCCGCGCCGTTCGGCGCCCCGACCTCCGCTCCCCCGGCCTCGTCGCAGACCGGCGGGTTCAGCGTCCCCGACTCGCAGCCGCACGACCTGGCGTCGAACTACGCGCCGCCCGGCCAGCCCCAGGCGGCGACGCGCTGGACGGTGGCCGTGACGGCCGATCAGGGCTACTTCAACAAGGTGGCGGCCTCGGACGGGGCCTCGCAGTTGCAGTACCCGTCGTTCGCCAAGCCGCGGCGCTTCCCGCTGGACAAGGGCGAGCTGACGATCGGCCGCTACAGCGCCAAGCGCGGCGTCACGCCGGACATCGACCTGTCGGGCGACGTGGCCGACCCGGGCGTGAGCGCGCAGCACGCGAAGCTGTTCGCCAAGCCCGACGGCACCTGGACGATCATGGACGTGGGCTCTTCGAACGGGACGTTCCTCAACGGCTCCGACGAGCCGCTGGCGCCGAACGTGGAGATCGCCATCGGCGACGGCTCCTACCTCAACATCGGGGCCTGGACGCGCCTGACGATCCACTACGAGGGCTAGCGGCGACGCAGCACGCGAGGGCGGCCCGGACGCATGCGTCCGGGCCGCCCTCGCGTCGTCTACCGTCCGGTGACGAACGCGGTGATGCGCCGGTTGGCCTCGGGGCTGACCAGGACCTTGCGGTGCCCGAGCCCGGTGGTCGCCATGAGTTCGGTGTTCGGCCAGGCCGCGGCCAGCGCCTCGGCGTTGTGGAAGGGGTTGGGCCGGTCGCCCTTGTCGTGGACGATGAGGGTGGGGGCCGCCACGGGCGGGTCCAGCAGGCCGACCTTGGAGAGCTCGACCTCGGCGCGCTCCTCCGCCAGGGGGACGACGCGTTCGAGGATGCGCGGGCCGACGGGCACGACGGCACCGAGCGTGTCGCGGAAGCCCGCGGCGCCGCCGACGAACGGGGCGACGAGGGCCAGGCGGGTGGCGTCGAGGTCGACGCCGGATTCGCGCATGCCGTACACCGAGGTCAGGCAGCCCATCGAGTGGGCCACGAGCGCGTGCGGGGCCCCGAACTTGTCCAGTGCGACGCGCATCGCCTCGATCAGGTGGGGGCCGTTGGCGTAGTGCGGGCCCCACGGGCCGGGCCCGGAGTTGCCGTGGCTGGGGGCGTCGAAGGCCACCACGCGCATGCCGTTCGCCACCAGGTTCGCGCCGATGAAGTCGAGGTCGCCGGTGCAGCCGCCCCAGCCGTGGACGAGGTAGACCAGGGGGCCCTCACCCCAGTCGTAGCCCCACATCTCGCCGCCGAGGCAGTCGAGGGTGAAGACCTCGGCGCCGCCAGGGGCCTTGCCGCGCAGGCGCTTCTCGGGCCCGCCGGGGACCTTGAACCACAGTCTACTCAAGAGTTTCGCGGCCGTGCCGGGCGCGAAGCGCTCGGCGGCGGCGAAGCCTGCGCGGACATGCCAAGGAGCACGAACGGTCGTGCTTTTTCTGGTCGAGCCGGTGCGCTGCTGGGCCATGGGTGCGGGGCCTTCCTGGTCGGGACGGGCGGACGCGGGTCCGTCAATCGGTGTGGCTGTCGATGAGCCGGTTGAACGCCGCCCACGCCCCGTCGGCGGCGCCGGGGTAGCGCAGAATGCGTTCCATCCAGTTGTAGGAGAGCAGGATGCCGAAGACCTCCTGCGCGACCTGGAAGACGTCGGTGTCCTCGTGGAACTCGCCCTCGGCGACCGCCGTGGCGGCGATGCGGGCAAGCGAGTCGAGCATGTCGCGCTGCTGGACGACCATGCGGTCGTGCAGCGCGCCGGGCAGGTCGTCGAACTCGGCGGCGGCGGCCAGGAACAGGCAGCCGCCCGGGTGGGAGTACCAGCTCATCCAGTGCTCGACGATCGCCTGGAGCCGGGCGACGCCGCGCGGCTTGGCCAGCGCGGGCCGGATCACCTCGTCTATGAACTGCTCGGCGTTGCGCTCCATGCACGCCAGTTGCAGCGCCTCCTTCGACTTGAAGTGGGCGTAGACGCCCGACTTCGACATGTCGGCGGCGGCGGCCAGCGACCCGATGGTCAGTCCCGACAGGCCGCTGTAGCGGGCCATGCGGACGGCGACGTCGAGGATCGCCTGCCTGGTGAGTTCGCCTTTGCGCACCCCATAAAAGTAGCACGGTCGTGCTTAAAATTCGAGCGGCGCCGCTCACACCGGACACGGCGTCGGAAACGTCCGCCGCGCGATTGAGTACGGGCCGGGCGGGTACCCGCCCCGTGCATCAGCGCCGAACACGGAGGGAACGCGCACATGAGCGGCTTCGACAAGGCGAAGGACAAGGCCAAGCAGAAGATGGGCGAGGCCAAGGAGAAACTCGGCGACGCCACCGACAACGAGGACCTCGAGAACGCCGGCAAACGCGACCAGCTCGCCGGGGAGGCCAAGGAGAGCGGCCACGACCTGCGCGACAAGGCCGCCGGCGCCGTCAAGGACTTCAAGGAGAAGCGGGGCGACTGACGCCCGGCAAGCGAACGCCCGGCCCTCGCCGCACTCGCGGCGGGGGCCGGGCGTTCCTTCACGCCTCGCCGGGGCGGCAGGCGCATCGCCTGCCGCCCGCCGGGCTCAGCTGCAGCCGCTGGTCGCGCCGCAGCCCTCGCAGGCGTAGCACGAGCCGGCCGGACGCATCTTCGTGCCGCAGTTCATGCACAGCGGCGCGTCGGCGCTGCGGGCCTGCGCCGAGTTCAGGACGTCGTCGCGCGCGGGCTTGGACTCCAGCCGCAGCTGCTGCTTGGCGGCCTCCTCGATCGGCGCGGACGCCCGCATCCCGTCGAAGTCGACGTCGGACTCCTCGTGGACCTTCGCCGGGTCCTCGCCGTTGACCTCGGCCGTGCGCTCGGCCGTGGTCATGATGCCCAGCGCCGCGCGCTCCTCGAACGGCAGGTAGTCCAGCGCCAGGCGGCGGAAGACGTAGTCGACCACCGAGGAGGCCATGCGGATGTCCGGGTCGTCGGTCATGCCCGCCGGCTCGAACCGCATGTTCGTGAACTTCTCGACGTACTTCTCCAGCGGGACGCCGTACTGGAGCGCGATCGAGATCGCCACCGACAGCGCGTCCATGACGCCCGCGAGCGTCGAGCCCTGCTTGGACATCTTGAGGAAGACCTCGCCGATGCCGTCGTCGGGGTAGGAGGACGAGGTGATGTAGCCCTCGGCGCCGCCGACGGTGAACGAGGTGGTCTGGCTCGGGCGGCGCTTGGGCAGCTTGCGCCGCACCGGGCCGTGGAAGGACATCTCCTCGACGACCTTCTCCACGACCTCCTCGACCGCGGCGTCGACCTCCTTCTTCTTGGCCGACAGGGGCTGGCCGACCTTGCAGTTGTCGCGGTAGACCGCCAGGGCCTTGAGGCCGAGCTTCCAGCCCTGGAAGTAGATCTCCTCGAAGTCGGCGACCGTGGCGCTCTCGGGGACGTTCACGGTCTTGGAGATCGCCCCGGAGAGGAACGGCTGCACGGCGGCCATCATGTGGACGTGGCCCATCGGGGAGATGGCCCGCTCGCCCATGGCGCAGTCGAACACCGAGTAGTGCTCCTCGGCGAGCGCGGGCGCGCCCACCACGTGGCCGTGCTCGGCGATGTAGTCGACGATCGCCTTGCCGTCCGCCTCGCTGTAGCCGAGGCTGGCGAGGGCGCGCGGCACGGTCTGGTTGACGATCTCCATCGAGCCGCCGCCGACGAGCTTCTTGTGCTTGACCAGCGCCAGGTCCGGCTCGATGCCGGTGGTGTCGCAGTCCATCATGAAGGAGATGGTGCCGGTCGGCGCCAGCACCGACGCCTGCGCGTTGCGCCAGCCCCGCTCGGCGCCGATGGCGTTGCCCTTCGCCCATTCGGCCTTGGCGGCCTCGATCACGGCCGTGTCGACCGCGCCGAAGGTGCGGACCGCGTCCGCCGCCTCGGCGTGCTTGCGCATGACCCGCTGGTGCGGTTCGGCGTTGGCCGCGTAGCCGGCGTAGGGGCCGACGGCGCCGGCGAGTTCGGCCGAGCGGCGGTAGGAGACGCCGGTCATGAGCGCGGTGATGCCCGCGGCGATCGAGCGGCCCTCGTCGGAGTCGTAGGCGTGGCCCGAGGCCATGAGGAGGGCGCCGAGGTTGGAGTACCCGATGCCGAGCTGGCGGTAGTCGCGGGTGGTCTGGCCGATCTTCTCGGTCGGGAAGTCCGCGAAGGAGATCGAGATCTCCATGGCGGTGATGACGAACTCGACGGTCCGGGTGAACCGCTCGACGTCGAAGGCGCCGTCCTCGCCGAGGAACTTCATGAGGTTGAGGCTGGCGAGGTTGCACGAGGAGTCGTCGAGGCTCATGTACTCCGAGCACGGGTTCGACGCGTAGATGCGGTCGGTGTTCGGGTTGGTGTGCCAGTCGTTGATGACGTCGTCGTACTGGATGCCGGGGTCGGCGCACTCCCAGGCGGCCTCGGCCATCTTGCGGAAGACCTCGCGGGCGTCGCGGCGGGAGATCTCCTTGCCGTCGAGGCGGCCGGTCAGGGCGTAGTCGGTGCCGTCCTCGACCGCGCGCATGAACTCGTCGGAGACGCGCACCGAGTTGTTGGCGTTCTGGTACTGGACCGAGAACATGTCCTCGCCGCCGAGGTCGACGTCGAATCCGGCGTCGCGCAGCGCCCGGATCTTGTCCTCCTCGCGGGCCTTGGTGGCGATGAAGTCCTCGATGTCGGGGTGGTCGACGTCGAGGACGACCATCTTGGCGGCCCGGCGGGTGGCGCCGCCGGACTTGATGGTGCCGGCCGAGGCGTCGGCGCCGCGCATGAAGCTGATCGGGCCCGAGGCGTTGCCGCCGGAGGACAAGAGCTCGGAGGAGGCGCGGATCTTGGAGAGGTTGACCCCGGCGCCGGAGCCGCCCTTGAAGATCATGCCCTCCTCTTTGTACCAGTCGAGGATGGACTCCATGGTGTCGTCGACGCTGAGGATGAAACACGCTGACACCTGTTGCGCCGCTTCGGTGCCGACGTTGAACCACACCGGGGAGTTGAAGCTGAAGTACTGGTGGAGCAGGAGCCAGGCGAGCTCGTCGCCGAAGACCTGGGCGTCGGCGGCGGAGGCGAAGTAGCCGTGCTTCTCGCCGGCGTCGCGGTAGGCGCCCACGACGCGGTCGATGAGCTGCTTGAGGCTCCATTCGCGCTGGGGGGTGCCCACGGCGCCGCGGAAGTACTTCGAGGTGACGATCTGGGTGGCGTTCTGGCTCCAGAACTCGGGGAACTCGACGCCGCGCTGCTCGAAGTTGATCGAGCCGTCGCGCCAGTTGGTCATGACGACGTCGCGGGACTCCCACTTGACGTCGTCGTACGGGTGGACGCCCTCGGTAGTGAACACACGTTCGATCCGAAGGCCCTCTCTGGCCGGTTTCGCGGTGTGCTTGGCGTTCTTCGGCATGTCTGCTCGCCCCTGTCTCTCATGCCCGGGTGTGTACGGATGTCGCGATGGTGGTGTGGATGTCAGTCGCCGCGGCCGGCGGCGTACTGCTCGCGCAGCTGCGCGATGGCGGCCTCGAAGTCCTCGAGCGATTCGAAGCTGCGGTAGACGCTGGCGAAGCGCAGGTAGGCGACCTCGTCGAGCTGCCGCAGCGGTTCGAGGATCGCGAGGCCGACCTCGTTGCTCGGCACTTCGGCGACGCCGCGGGAGCGGATCTCGTCCTCGACGGCCTGCGCCAGTTTCGCCACGTCGTCGGCGTGGACCGGCCGGCCCTGGCACGCCTTCATGACGCCGTTGGCGACCTTGTTGCGGCTGAAGGGCTCAGTGGCCCCGCTGCGCTTGACCACGGCGAGAATGGACTCCTCCACGGTGGTGAACCGCTTCTCGCACTGCTGGCAGACCCGGCGGCGGCGTATGATCTTGCCGTCCTCGGCCTCGCGGGAGTCGACCACTCGACTGTCGGGATGACGACAGTAAGGGCATCGCATCGCTACTCTCCTCCTTGGCGGTCGTCTCGCCCCGCTCGACGAGGCCGGCGTTCCGGTGCCGCGGCGGTCCAGTCTGCCCGCCGCCGTCGCGGGTGCGCCGCAAACCCCAACACCTAGTGAGAGACGATACATCACACCACAAGATCTAGTGGTAATGATAGCTCGATTCGGCGGGTTCGCGTACACGGGTGAAGCACGGTACGGTGTTCAGCACACCATACGCGGCCCGAACACCTGTACTGGGAACGGAAAAGACGAGCCGCCCCACATTCACGCGCACGCGGCGACACGCCGAAGTCGCACGAATGTTTGACTTGACACCGAGCCTGAGTTACATTGTCGGAATCAGACATACCGTCCCATTTGTCTTACGGGAGCTTCTTGTGGCCACCGAGACCACCACTGCCCGAGCGAAGACGCGCAAGCTGACCCGCCGGCAACAGCAAGTCCTCGAGTACATCGAGGAGTTCATCAACAACAAAGGATATCCGCCCAGCGTCCGCGAGATCGGCGCCGAGGTCGGCCTGGCGTCGGCCTCCAGCGTCGCCTACCAGATGAAGCAGCTCGAGAGGAAGGGCTACCTCAACCGCCTGGCGGGGCGCCCGCGCGCCGTCGGCGTCAAGCAGTCCACGCCGGGGGGCGTGCAGACCTGCTCGCAGCACCCGCGCCCGCGCTACGTGCCGATGGTCGGCGAGATCGCCGCCGGGCAGCCGATCCTCGCCGAGGAGCGCGACTACGACGTCATGCCGCTGCCCGCGGAGTTCGTCGGCGAGGGCATCCACTTCCTCCTGCGCGTCAAAGGCGACTCGATGATCGAGGCGGCCATCACCGACGGCGACTGGGTCGTGGTGCGCCAGCAGCCCGACGCGCTCAACGGCGAGATCGTGGCCGCCATGATCGACGGCGAGGCCACCGTGAAGACGTGGAAGCGCAAGGGCGGCAAGCCGTGGCTGATGCCCGCCAACTCGCTGTACGACCCGATCGACGCCTCCGAGGCCGAGATCCTGGGGCGCGTCGTCGCCGTCCTCCGCAAGATCTGACCCGGTTACCTTCGATTTCCCCGCGGCGCCGCTCGGCAGAGTGAGGGCCGTTCACCGATAAGGCGCGCGGCCGCACCAGTGAGTGGGTGCGCCGCCGCTAGCGCCGCCGGCCGTGACCGCCCTCGTCGGGCGGGGCCCAATGGCCCTCGTCCTGCTCGGCGCCCCGGCCGCCCGCCCCGTAGACCGTGCCGGTCGACTCCGCGCCCGCGGACTGTCCGCCGTAGACGCCGCCCGAGGGGCGGGGGCTCCCGTAGGTCGAGCCCGTCGTCTCCCCCGCGCCGTAGACCGCGCCGCCCGCCTGGCGGGGCGTGCCGTAGGCGCCGCCCGAGGGCGGGGGCGGCGGTTCCGCCGCGAAGGAGCCGCCCGCATCGTCGTAGACACTGCCCTGGCCCGCACCCTCGAAGGCCCCGTAATGGGGTTCGGAGCGGGCGCGCCCGGCGGGTTCGGGCTCCGGTTCGGGGGCCGCGGCCCCGTAGACGCTGCCCGCCGCCTCCGCTCCCCCGCCGTAGACGTTGCCGCTCTGCTCGGCCCGCTTGGCGCCGTAGACGTTCCCGGTGGGCTCGGCCTTCGGCGCCCCGTAGACCGCGCCGCCCTGGGCGATCCGGCCGACCTCGGGGTCGGGCTGGCCGGTCTCGAGTCCGATGTCGACGGGGTCGTCCTTGTCGTCGGCGAACAGCGGCTCCTCGGCGGCGAAGCCCGGTTCGGCGTCGTCGTCATCGTCCTCGGCAGCGGCGCGTTCGCGCCGCGACTTGCGGATGACGAGGATGCCGCCGAGCATGACCAGGAAGCCGACGACGGCGATCCCGGCGAGGATGCGCACGATGGTGTCGAAGCCGAGGTCCAGGAGGAAGTCGACGATGCCGCCGTCGTCCTCGGCCGCCCCGGCGGCCTGGTCCTCGCCCTCGTCCCCGGCGGGCTCCTCGGCCGCGGGCGCGGCGGGGGCGTGCCGGTAGAGCGAGCCGTACGAGTCGTCGCTCTCCACTTGGGAGAGGGTGATGAAGGCGCCCTCGGCGTCGTAGGCGATGCCCTGGGCCGCGCCCTCGTCGTCGAGGGGGGTGACGACCGGCTCCCCGCCGGTGAGCGCGCCGAGCACGTCGCCGCCTTCGACGGTCCACTCGTAGGCGGCGTTCGCCGTGCGGAGCACCACCTTCGTGGCGTCGTCGTTGAGCGCGGCGCCGGTGACCGAGCCGCCCTCGGACAGGGCGACCGAGCCGACCGACGCCATCGGCGTGTCCTCGGTGCGCTTCTCCTCGGTGGGCCGGTAGATCGTGGTCTCGCCCTCGGCGGCGGAGAAGAACAGCGGGTAGTCCACGTCCGGTTCGACGACGAACGCCTCGACTTCTTCGGGGCCGCCGGGGAAGACGAACCGGTAGATCGCGGCGTTGGCCTCGTCGCCCGGCTTGATCTGGTTGATCGCGATGCTGGGGCGGTCGAGGGCCTCGCCGGTGTCGCCGACCCACAGGAAGCCGTCGGTGTCGAAGGCGAGGGCCTGGGGATCGCGCGGCTGGTGCGCGATCCAGGACTCGTCGGACTCGCGGACGCTGCAGTCGTCGCCGACCCGCATGATCGAGAGCGTCTCGTCCTGGGCGAAGCCCTCGGAGACGATCCACCAGCCGTCGCCCTCCTGCGCCGCGACGATGCCGGCGGCGCCTTCGAGTCTGCGGTCGTGCAGGTCGCAGATCTTCTCGGCGCCGGAGGACTCGTCGTCCTCCTGGGCATAGACCGGAGACGCGGCCACCGCCAGGGCGGCGCCCGCCGCCCCGGCGACGAGTCGCGTTGTCCAGGCAGGACGTATCCCACGGCGCTCTCGCATCAGGCAAGTGTTCCAGAACACGCCTGCACGATAGCGGGACCCCTATGAGACATGTTCAAGACCACGGGACATAAGGCCGATTCGATGACGAAAGGCCGCAATTCCCCTGCCAGCGAGTGATCGACGCGAACGGTCATCACCGTCCCGTCCCCCCGGTGCTCGGTGGCGAGGACCTCGCCGCGCGAGCGCACCCGCGAGACCAGGTCGCCCCGCACGTACGGCACGCACACCTGGAGCGTCACGTCGGGCTGGGGCAGCGCCCGCTCGATCGCGTCGCGCAGCTTGTCGATGCCCTCGCCGGTGCGCGCGGAGACGAACACCGCGCCGGGCCAGTCCGACCGCAGCTGGAGCAGGCGGTCGGGGTCGACCGCGTCCAGCTTGTTGACGACCAGGAGCTCGGGGACGTCCTCGGCGCCGACCTCGGCGAGCACCTCGCGGACCGCGTCGGCCTGGCCGACCGGGTCGGGGTGCGAGCCGTCGACGACGTGCACGACCAGGTCGGCCTCGGCGACCTCTTCGAGCGTCGAGCGGAACGCCTCCACCAGCTGGTGCGGCAGGTGGCGGACGAAGCCGACGGTGTCGGAGACGGTGTACTCGCGGCCCTCGGAGGTGCGCGAACGCCTCGTGGAGGTGTCGAGCGTGGCGAACAGGGCGTCCTGGACGAGGATGCCCGCGCCGGTGAGGGCGTTGAGCAGGCTCGACTTGCCCGCGTTCGTGTAGCCGGCGATGGCGACGCCGGGCACCCGGTTGCGGGTGCGCGAGTCGCGCTTGGTCTCGCGGGTGACGGTGAGCTTCGCCAGCTCGCGGCGGAGCTTGGCGACCTTCGCGCGGATGCGGCGCCGGTCGGTCTCGAGCTTGGTCTCGCCGGGGCCGCGCAGGCCCACGCCGCCGTTCGAGCCGGCGCGGCCGCCGGCCTGGCGGCTCATGGCCTCGCCCCAGCCGCGCAGGCGCGGCAGGAGGTACTGGAGCTGCGCGAGCTCGACCTGGGCCTTGCCCTCGGCGCTCTTGGCGTGCTGCGCGAAGATGTCGAGGATCAGGGCCGTGCGGTCGATGACCTTGACGTTGACTGCCTTCTCCAGGGCGATCAGCTGGCCGGGCGAGAGCTCGCCGTCGCAGATGACCGTGTCGGCGCCGAGCGCCTCGACCACGTCCTTGACCTCGCGGACCTTGCCCGAGCCGATGAAGGTGCCCGGGTCGGGCCGGGTGCGGCGCTGGATGAGGCCGTCGACGACCTCGGACCCGGCGGTCTCGGCCAGGGCGGCGAGTTCGGCCAGGGAGTTCTCGGCCTCTTCGGCGGTGCCCTCGGTCCAGACGCCGACCAGGACGACCTGTTCGAGTCGGAGGCGCCGGTACTCGGCGTCGGTGACGTCGGCCAGCTCGGTGGAGGCGAGACCGGAGACGCGTCGCAGTGCTTGGCGGGCCTCGAGGTCCAGCTCGCCGGTGGACGGGGATGCCGCGATCCGCGGCGTGGCACGTTCGTCGTTCAAGTTCTGGTTCTCCATATGCATCGGCCTCAAGCTTGACACGTGTGCGCGTCGATACGAAGCGAATATCCGGCGCCCTCGCGCCCGCCCCCCGCCGGGAGTGGCCGGGGCCGCTCGCCTCCGGGGGGGCGGGCGCGGACGGGCCCGTGGGAAACGGTGGCAGAATTGCCGGTATCCGAAACTCCGAGCCCACTGCGTGGCGTCTCGGCCTTCGTTTCCAGTGGCGTCCGGTGGGGCGGGCCGGTCGACGCCCGCCCCGCCCCACCGGGCACCCCCCTAGTCCACAGCGTGGTGACTATCAAGGAGTGGCATGACTTCTGCGCGACTGACCAGCGCCGGTTTCTCGATCACGGTCCGGTTGGCGCTCTCGGCGGACCCCGGCGCCGCAGGGCGCCTCGCCACCGTCGTAGGGCAGGCGGGCGCCATCGTCACCGCCCTGGACGTGGTCGCCTCGGACAGCGGCCGGATGGTCGTTGACCTCACGTGCGACACCTCTGACTCCGCGCACGCCGAGCAGGTGACCCAGATACTCGGCGCGATGCCGGACTTCGACGTCAAGAAGGTCTCGGACCGGACGTTCCTGATGCACCTGGGCGGGAAGATCGAGGTGCAGCCGAAGGTGCCGCTGAAGAACCGCGACGACCTGTCGATGGCCTACACCCCGGGCGTGGCCCGGGTGTGCATGGCGATCGCCGAGAACCCCGACGACGCGCGGCGCCTGACGATCAAGCGGAACACCGTCGCGGTGGTCTCCGACGGCTCGGCGGTGCTGGGCCTGGGCAACATCGGGCCGGAGGCGGCGATGCCGGTCATGGAGGGCAAGGCGGCCCTGTTCAAGAAGTTCGCCGGGGTCGACGCCTGGCCGGTGTGCCTGAACACGCAGGACACCGACGAGATCGTCGATATCGTCACGGCGATGGCGCCGACGTACGGGGGCATCAACCTGGAGGACATCGCGGCGCCGCGCTGCTTCGAGATCGAGGCGCGGCTGCGCGAGAAGCTCGACATCCCGGTCTTCCACGACGACCAGCACGGCACCGCGATCGTGGTGCTCTCGGCGCTGACGAACGCGCTGCGCGTGGTCGGGAAGGACTTCGCGGACGTGCGGGCCACGGTCGTGGGCTGCGGCGCGGCGGGGACGGCGATCATGCGGCTGCTGGCCAAGGCCGGGATCGGCGACATCGTGCCGGTGGACCGGGACGGCGCGCTGCACCGGGGGCTGGAGACCGACAACGAGACCTGGAAGTGGCTGGCCGAGAACTTCAACAAGGACGGCTACTCGGGGGACCTGTCGGGCGCGGTCGAGGGCTCGGACGTGTTCATCGGGGTGAGCGCCCCGAACATCCTCAAGGGCTCGGACGTGGCGAAGATGGCGAAGGACCCGATCGTGTTCGCGCTGGCCAACCCCGACCCGGAGATCAGCCCGACCGAGGCGGCGCGCTACGCGGCGATCGTCGCCACCGGCCGGTCGGACCAGCCGAACCAGATCAACAACGTGCTGGCGTTCCCGGGCGTGTTCCGGGGGCTGCTGGACGCGCAGGCGCGCGGCTGGAACGACGACGCCGCGCTGGCGGCGGCGCGGGCCATAGCCGACACCGTCGGCGCCGACGAGGTCAACGCGACGTACATCGTGCCGAGCGTGTTCGACCCGCACGTGGCCCCGGCGGTGGCGGCCGCCGTCAAGGAGGCCATGCGGTAGGGGGCCGGTCCCCGCCCGGTCAGCCGCAGACCTCCACCGAGCCGGGGTCGAGGCCGGGCAGGTGCTCGGCCCACTCCTGGTCGGTGAGCGTCCGGTCGGTGCGGGCGCACAGCGTCTCGTAGGGCCTGAGGAGGAATCCGAGGTCCTGGCGGAACACCGTGCCGTCCCCGTCGAGGGCCATGACCGCCTCGTGGGCGGGGACGTGGAGCTGCATGTACGCCTCGCCGGTCGCGGTGAGCGAGGCGAGGTGGGCGCCGGAGTCGGCGTCCCACACCTCGACCGCGCGCTCGCTCTGCGAGGTCTGGACCACGTGGCGGCCGTTGTCACTGAAGGTGGCCCCGCCGGCGAGGTTGAAGAACGCGAGGTCGTCCGCGGGCGACTCGTCCACGGCGCGCACCTCGCCGGTCTCCAGGTCCCACACCATCGGCGTCTCGTCGCCGAGGGCGAGGAGGCGGGTGCCGTCGGGGGCGTAGCGGAGCGCGGAGGTGGCGGTGAAGTCGCCGGTGGCCTCGGCGGTCACGGTGCCCTCGTCGAGGTCCCAGATCCGGATGGTCCGGTCGTCGATGGCGGCGACCGAGCGGCCGTCGGGGCTGTAGGCGACCGTGTCCTCGCCGAACATGGCGGTCTCGCCGTTGACCGGCTCGATCCGCAGGTGCTCCCGGCCGGTCTCGGCGTCGAGGATCGTCGCGTGCGCATCGAGGTCGAGCTGGACGGTGTCGCCCTCGGAGTGGTTCTCGCCGTCGATGACGGTGATCCACCGGCCGTCGGGGCTGTAGGCGACGTGCGCGATCCAGTCCCCGGTGTCCCAGGGGACGTCGATCTCGGCGCCGGTGGCGAGGTCGAAGCGGCGGTGGCTTCCGGCGTCGACGATCATGAGCGAGTCGCCGTCGGGGTGGAAGCGGACGAGGCGGCCGGGCAGGCCGGGCTCGTCGAAGAGCGGTTCGCCGGTCAGGCCGCCGCCGTCGAAACGCCACACCTCGGTCCCCTCGGCGCCGGTGACGGCGATCTTCGCGCCCTCGGCGTCGACGAGGACGTCGAAGTCCTTCGCGTCGGGGTAGCCGGTGTCGAAGGCGGCGACGACGGTCATGTCCTCGGTCTGGACGTATCGGACCTCGGATTCGACGGCGAGGGCGATGGTCGCGCCCTCGGCGTCGACGGCGGCGTCGGTGACCGGCTCGGCGGCGCGCATCGTCCGGACGGGGAGGCCCAGTTCGAGGTCGACGAGCGTGACGGCGGCGTCGGACCACTCGACCATGTAGCGCCCGCCCTCGCTGAAGCGGCGGTCCTCGGCGCCGGGCCAGATCTGCTCGGGCCGGGCGTCGAGCCCGGGGGCGGACCAGACGCCCGAGTCGGTGCCGATGAGGTAGGAGCCGAGGTCGCCGCTGAAGGCGACCGTTTCGATGTCGCCGATGCCCCAGGAGGGGCCGGTCGCCCGGTCCTGGGAGGCGGGGTCGATGGCGACCAGGGAGGAGTCGACGCCGACGAGGAGGCCCGCGGGGCCGTAGGCGAATCCGGCGGCGTCGGCGGGGAGCTGGACGACGGCCCGCTCGGTCAGGTCGGCCGCGTCGAGCAGGTGGACGTCGTCGCCGGCGTCGACGGCCAGTTCGGCGCCGTCGGCGCTGAAGGCGAGGGCTTCGGCGTCGAAGCCGTCGATGCGGGCCGTCTCGGTGCGGGCCGCGACGTCCCACAGGACGAGTTCGCCGTCGCCGCCGCTGACGAGGGTCGCGCCGTCGGGCGCGAAGGCGATCCGGTCGATCCGGTCGACGTGCGGTTCGGCGGTGTAGTCGACCGGGTCGTCGAGGGCGCGGGCCATGGTGTCCTCGTAGGAGCCGTCCGGGTCGATCCGCCAGGCGGCCGCGGCGAGCAGCCGCGAGAGGTCGCCGTCGAGCCCGGCGTGGGCGGCGCTGGCCTCGGCGAGGTCCTCGGCCAGGAGGCGGTTGCGTTCGGCGGTGAGCTCGGTGTTGGCGGCTTCGGCGACGCGGTTGAAGTTGAAGGCGATCCCGGCGGCGGTCAGGGAGGCGACCAGGAGGACCGCGAGGGAGGCGGCGACGGCGCGGCGGACGCGGGCCCGGTGGGTCTCGGCGCGGCGGGAGGCGCCGAGGAACTCCTCGACGACCGCGTCGAGTTCGGGGAAGGTGTCGGGGTCGGCGGCCCAGGCGCCGCGGGTGCGTTCGGCGGCCTCGAATTTGGCGCCCCGGTAGAGGAACGAGGCGTCCCTGTCGCGCCGGACCCATGCGGCGGCGTCGTCGGCGACCTCGGTCAGCAGCGCGCGGTGCATCCGGTCGGCCTGGAGCCAGGCCTCCAGGCGCTTCCAGGAGCGCAGGAGCACGTCGTGGGCGATCTCGACCGTGTCGCCGACCATGACGACGAGGCGTCCGGCGGTGAAGGCTTCGAGGACCGGCGCGATGCCGGGGGCCTCGGCGAGGAGGGCCGAGCGGCGGATGCGGCGCCGGGCGGCCTCGCCGCGGCGGTCGATGACGGTCAGTTCGCGGAAGAGCCTGGCGGCGAGGTCCTGCTGCGGCGGGCTGAGGCGCCGGTGGATCTGCTCGGCTCCGGCCTCGATGGCGCGGCCGACGCCGCCGATCTCGGTGTAGCCGTGGCGGGTGAGGCGGTCGCCGTCGCGGCGCTGCCACAGCGAGAGCATGGTCTGCGAGAGCAGGGGGAGGGCGCCGGCGGTGAAGGCGCCGCCCGCGGCGGCGCGCAGGTCGGCGAGGATGTCGTCGGCGAGGCCGTCGTCGAGGTGGAGGCGGGCGGCGGCGGCCGGGCCGGTGATGACCTGGCGGAGCTCTTCGGGTTCGGGCGGGCCGACGACGAAGGAGTGGGCGCGCAGGACCGGCACCAGCGCCGGGATCGAGGCGCAGCGGTCGATGAAGTCGCCTCGGACGCCGATGACGACGAGGCCGTCGCCGCCACTGTCGCCGCCGGAGGCGATCGCGAACAGGGCCTGGAGGAACGCGTTCCGGGCGTCCGGGTCGCGGGTGAGGGTGAAGAGCTCTTCGAACTGGTCGCAGAACAGCAGGAGGCGGCCGTTCGCGCGGACGCGGTCGCGCCGTTCGGGGGGCATGCCGTCGGTGTGGGCGAAGACCGCCTGGCGGGCGTAGAGGTAGGCGTCGCCGGGGCGGGCGGCCAGGGTGTTGCGGATGGACCCGGCGTCGGTGCCGGTGACCGCGGCGAGGCGGGCGGCCAGCTCCTCGACGGGGGCCGCGCCGGGGGTGAGGGTCAGGACCGGCCAGTCCTCGGCGCCGTCGACGGGGAGCTGCCCGCGGGCGATGGCGGGGATGAGCCCGGCGCGGATGAGGGAGGACTTGCCGGCTCCGGAGGCGCCGGTGACGACGGCCATCCCGGTCTCGCCGAGGCAGGCCGCGATGTGGCCGGTGAGTTCGGCGGTGAGGCGGGAGCGCCCGTAGAAGACCTCGGCCTGGTCTTCGCGGAAGGGCCACAGGCCGCGGTAGGGCGATTCGCGTTCCCAGCGGGCCGCGGCGGTCGCGCTGTCGTCGCCGGTGAGGAGTTCCCGGGCCATGCGCAGGCGGACCGCGCGGCGGCGGCCCTCGTCGGTCTCGGCCCGCAGGCGGCGCTCCCGGTGGAACAGGTCGTCCTGGAGCCGGTCGAGGGCGAGGCGGAGCTGTGCGTGCAGTTCGGCGGGGTCGCCGTGCTCGGCGGCGAGGCGGGCGGTCTCGGCCTCGAGCGCGGCCTGGAGTCCCTCGCCGTCGGCGGCGTCCAGGGCGCGCTCGACGGCTTCGGCGACCCGGGGGTCCGCGGCGCCGTCCTGGGGGTTCGGGAGAGGCATGGGCCCAGTGTCGCAGACCCGCGCCCTCCGGCTGGGACGTGGTGTTCCGTCCTCAGATGCGGGCGGTGCCCTCGGCGACGACGACGGCGGGCCCGGCGAGGAGGACGGTCCGGTCGGTGACGGTGACGGTGAGGGTGCCGCCGGGGACGTCGACCTTGCAGACGCCGGTGTCGGCGCCGCTTCGGCGCAGCGCCACGGCGGCGGCGGCGCAGGCGCCGGTGCCGCATGAGTGGGTCTCGCCGACGCCGCGTTCGTGGACGCGCATGCGCACGTGGGGGGCGGTGCCGACGACGAATTCGACGTTGACGCCGTCGGGGAAGACGGCGGGGTCGTAGCGCGGCTGCCGGTGCAGTTCGAGCGCTTCGAGCTCCTCGGTCTCGCCGAGGTGGCAGACCAGGTGCGGGTTGCCCATGGAGACGGCCTGGCCGGGCCAGGTGAAGCCGTCGATGCCCGCCTCGGAGGTGGGGCCGAAGGCGGCCGGGCCCATGTCGACGCTGAGCTGGTCGCCCTCGACGGTGACGCGCTTGAGGCCGCCGCGGGTGGCCACGGCGATCTCGGGGCCCTCGGCGAGGCCCTGTTCGAGCAGGTAGCGGGCGAAGACGCGGACGCCGTTGCCGCACATCTCGGCGATCGAGCCGTCGGCGTTGCGGTAGTCCATGAACCACTTGGCGCCGGGCTCGGCGGCGGGGGCGAGGCGCAGGAGGCCGTCGCCGCCGACGCCGAAGCGGCGGTCGCACAGCGCGGCGACCTCGGCGGCGGTGAGCGGGCGCTCGTCGGCGGGGTCGGCGACGATGACGAAGTCGTTGCCCGTGCCGTGCCCCTTGGCGAAGTCGATGGTCGTCACACGCCAATTCTGCCCCACGGCGCCCGCGCTAGCCTAGGGCCGTGACTGATACGACCGATGCCGGACCGCTCGACGACCTGAAGCCGAAATTCCCCAACGGGGTGTGGACGACGCGCGCGAACGCGCGGCTCCAGAACGCGCTGATCGAAGGCACCGGGCTGGGGAACCTGCATGCGGCCGTCGGCTGGGCGGCGCGGATGCAGGCCACCGAGGCGCCCGAGCCGTTCGCGTCGCCGCGGATGCTGCTGTTCGCGGGCGAGTACCCGCAGGGCTGGGCCGCGGGCGACACGGCGCCGCTGGCCGACCAGGTGCTGGCCGCGCAGCGCGGCGAGGGCCTGCTCGGCGGGGAGGCGGCGCGGGCCGGCATCCCGGTCGAGGTGGTCGAGACCGGGCCGAGCGGCGGCGCGGAGGACGGGCCGCTGCTGGAGGGGCCCGAGCTGGACGAGGCGCTGGCGCTGGGGCGCGAGACGGCCGACCGGGCGATCGACGGCGGGGCGGACCTCCTGCTGGTCGCGGGGCTGGGGGCCGGGGCGTCGACGGCGGCGGTGGCGCTGTGCTCGTTCGTCGCCAAGGAGGACATCACGTCGTTCCTGCCGCAGTTGCACGCGCCGGGCGGTCTGGTGGACGACGCGTCGTGGATGGCGCGGGTGTCGGCGCTGCGGGACCACCTGGCGTTCAACCACGGTTTCAAGCGCAAGGCCGACGCGCTGGTGGCGCGGCTGGCGGGCGCGCAGATCGGGGCGATGGCCGGGGCGATCCTCGCTTCGGCGACACGGTCGACGCCGGTGCTGCTGGACGGCGCCGCCGCGGCGGCGGCGATGATGCTCGCGCGCGATTACGGCCTGGCCGCGCCGAAGTGGTGCTACATGCCGAACCGCTCGGCGCACCCGGTGGTGGCGAAGCTCGCCAAGCAGGGCGGTCTCGCCGACGACTTCGGTCTGGCGCTGGACCTGGGCGACGGGGCGGGGCTCACGGTCGGGTGGGAGCTGCTCCAGCACGCGCTGCGCCTGTCGGCGGCGCTGCCGCTGTCCGCGGAGGATCAGGACGACGAGCCGGCCGGGTCCGAGGAGGACGGCGAGGCGTCCGCCGGCTGAGGCGGGGCCGGGCGTCGCCCGCAGGCGCGGGTCCGGCGGCTCTGGGGCTGTGGCTTAGCTTGGGGCCATGGCAGAACGACTCCACTCCGACTGGGCGCGGGCGGCGGCCGCGGCGCTGCGCGACGACGCCGAGTCCACTCCCCCGACGCCGCTGCGCATCGGCGTCGAGCGCTTCGGGGAGCGCATCGGCGTCCACATCAAGGACGAGTCGGCCCTGCCGACCGGGAACCTCAAGCACCGGCTGGTCCGGGACCTCCTGCTGCACGGCCTGGTGAGCGGTGCCATCGGCGAGGGGACGCCGATCGTCGAGGCCACCGGCGGGGGCGCGGCGCTCTCCTTGGGGCACTTCACGAAGCTGATCGGCCTGCCGTTCGTCGCGGTGATGCCCGCGCGGACGCACCCGGCGCAGGTCGAGGCGGTCGAGCGGCTCGGGGGCAGCTGCGAGCTGGTCGATCCGCCGCTGGCGATCTACGAGACGGCGGCCCGGATCGCCGAGGAGCGCCGGGGCCGCTACCTCGACATGTTCGGCCGCGCCGAGGCCGTGACCGATTGGCGCGCCGGCAATGTCGCCGCCGAGATCCTGTCCGGCGCCGGGCGGGAGCCGCAGTGGATCGTGTGCGGGGCGGGGACGGGGATCACCTCGGCCACGATCGGGCGGCATCTGCGGTACGTCGGCGCGGGAACGAAGGTGGCCGTCGCCGATCCCGAGCATTCGAGCTACTTCCCCGGCTGGGCCGCCGGTTACGACGGGTACGCCACCGGGATGCCCTCGCGGATTCCGGGCATCGGGCGGCCGCGGATCGAGCCGGCCTTCAACGCCGACCTGGTCGACGCGGTGGTGCCGGTGCCCGACGCGGCGAGCGTCGCCGCGATGCGGTACCTGGCCGAGCGCCGCGGCGCCGAGTTCGGGCCCGCGACCGGGACGTGCTTCTGGGCGGCGATGGAGCTGGCCTCGCGTATGGAGGCCGCGGGCGCGTCCGGGGACGTCGTGGTGGTGGCCGGGGACGGGGGCGGGGCGTACCGGGCCACGTTCTACGACGAGGCGTGGACCGCGGCGAAGGGCCTCGATGCGGCGCCGCACCGGCGCGTGCTGGACGAGTTCGCGGCCACCGGGCGCTGGAGCGCGGGAGGGTGAGCGGGGTCGGCCGCGGCGC
>DASTYG010000025.1:0-3648 GCA_035765105.1 Glycomyces sp. | reverse complement strand
CAGGGCTCGCGGACGATCGTCGCGATCAACAAGGACCCGAAGGCACCCATCTTCTCCATCGCGGACCTCTCCGTGGTGGGGGACGCCCACACGGTGCTTCCCGCGCTCGTCGCCGAGGTCGAGCGGCGCAAGGGCTAGCGGGCGAACAGACCACCTCGGCACTGCCAGCCATCTCGAAGGGAACCAGCCATGACCTCGGCCACCGCGTCCAGTGCTCACGTCGTCAACGAGGGCCTGGACCTCGGCACCTTGAACCTGATGCTCGAGGCCCTCGGCGACTTCGTCTCGGCAGAGCTCCCCGAGAGCCGGATGCTCGAGCTCGACCACGAGGACGTCTGCCCCGAGGACATCGTGCGCGCCATGTGCAGCGACGCCCTCGGCGTACAGCTGGTCTTCATCCCCGAGGAGTACGGCGGCCTGGGCGGCGGGGCCTTCGACTCCTACCGGGTGTGTGAGCGGATGGCGCGCGTGGACATCGGCCTGGGTACGTCGGTCTTCGCCACGTTCCTGGGCAGCGACCCGATCCTGATGGGGGGCACCGAGGACCAGCGCAAGGAGTGGCTCGGCCGGATCGCCGAGCAGGGCGTGGTCTTCGCCTACGCCGCGACGGAGCCGGAGGCCGGGAGCGACCTGGCGGCGATGTCCACCACGGCGGTGCCGGTGGACGGCGCCGACGGGGCGGGACCTGCCGGATATCGCATCAACGGACGCAAGCAGTGGATCAGCAACGGGACCATCGCGGACGCCTGCACCGTGCTCGCCATGGCGCCGGGCGGGCCCTCGTGGTTCATCGTGGAGCGGGGCACCGCGGGCCTGAGCTCCGCGCCGCCCGAGGACAAGCACGGGATCCGTCTGTCCAACACCGCCGCTCTCTTCCTCGACGACGTGGTCGTACCGGCCGCGAACCTCGTGGGCGGCGTCGAGGGCCGCGGGCTCGTCCAGGCGCAGCAGGTCTTCGGGTACACCCGCCTGATGGTGGCCGCGTTCGGCCTCGGCGGCGGCTGGGAGGCGATGGACCGCGCGATCCGGTACTCGACCCAGCGCATCCAGGGTGGGGCTCCGCTGAGCGAGAAGCAGGGCTACACCCACAAGCTGATCGTCCCGCACGTCGTCCGGCTGGAGGCAGCTCGCGCCTTCGTCGAGGAGACGGCGCGCAGGATCGATGTCGGCGAGGGTGCGGACGGCGCTCTCAACACCGAGGGCGCGATCGCGAAGTACCTCGCCACCGAGGCAGGTGTCGCCGCCGCCGACGCGGCGATCCAGGCACATGGTGGCTACGGCTACACCCGGCCCTACGTGGTGGAGAAGATCCGCCGCGACGTCCGGATCACCACGATCTACGAAGGCACCTCCGAGATCATGGAGATGACCATCGCGCGGGACAGGTGGCAGCAGCACCTCAAGACCCGCGGCGTCCACTACCTCGACGTCGCCGCTGAGGTTCGCGCCCTGCACGCGTCGTACCCGGGGGTCGGCGCCGACGTGGCCGCGCTCGCGCTGGAGTGCCTGGGCGGCGTGCTCGAGGCCTGCCGGGTCGGCCGGCTCACGCGCAACCAGCACGTCCTGCTCCGGCTCGGTGAGCTGATCGCGTACGCGGAGTCGGCCGCGGCCCTGGTCCGCCGCGCCGTCGCCGCGGCGGAGGGAGCGCAGCCCGACAAGGCGGACCGGAGGTTCGACGCCGCAGGTCTGGCCGCGCTCAGTCGTGTCTTCGCCCGTGAGGCAGCGCTCAAGGTGGCCGAGGAAGGCGTCCGCTGGGTCTCCGGCGCCGCCGAGCAGGACTCCTCCGCGCAGCTTCTCGCGGGCCTCCCCCTGGAAGCGGTTCGAGCTGCCCAGGTCGGGCTGCTCGCCGACATGGACGCCGTCGCCGACGTCCTCTACGACCGCGTCGCCCCCTGACGCAACGAAGGATGGCCATGAACGAGCACCCCACCTCCCCGGTCGCGGTCGTCGGTGTCGCCGCGATCATGCCCGACGCCCCCGACGCCTCCACGTTCTGGCAGAACCTGCGCGACGGCCGGTACTCGATCAGCGACGTACCGCCCGAGCGTTGGGATCCCGAGCTCTACTACGACCCCGACCCGGCGGCGCCGGACAAGACCTACAGCCGCATCGGCGGGTGGGTGCGTGAGCACCCGTGGGAGCCGCTGGCCTGGAGACTCCCGGTGCCGCCGAAGGTCACCGAGCAGCTCGACGTCGGTCAGCAGTGGGCGATCTCCGCCGCGCGGTCCGCGCTGGTCGACGCCGGGTGGCCGGACTGGCACGTGGACCCCGAACGGGTCGCGGTGATCATCGGCAACGCGATCGGCGGTGACAAGCACTACCGGACGTCGTTGCGCATCCAGTTCCCGGAGTTCAGCCGCGACCTCGAGAGCGCGCCGTCCTTCGCCGCGCTGCCGGCGGAGCAGCGTACGTCGATCCTCACCGAGTGGCACGAAGGCTTCCTCGCCCACGAGCTGGACATCAACGAGGACACCATGCCCGGCGAGCTGTCCAACGTCCTGGCCGGCCGGATCGCGAACCTGTTCGACTTCCGCGGGCCCAACTTCACGACGGACGCCGCCTGCGCCTCCGGCCTGGCCGCGACCACGGCGGCCGTCAGCGGACTCGTCAACGGCGACTACGACGCCGTGATCACCGGCGGCATCGACCGCAACATGGGTGTCTACGGCTTCGTGAAGTTCTGCAAGATCGGAGCGCTGTCGGCCACCGGCACGCGACCCTTCGACGCCGGCGCCGACGGCTTCGTGATGGGGGAGGGAGCCGCGCTCTTCGTGCTCAAGCGGCTCGCGGACGCCGAGCGCGACGGTGACCACATCTACGCGGTGCTCCTCGGTCTCGGGGGCTCCAGCGACGGCAAGGGGAAGGGCATCACCGCCCCGAATCCCATGGGCCAGCGGCTGGCCGTCGAGCGGGCCTGGGTCAACGCGGGGCTGAAGCCGACGGCGGCGTCGGCCATCGAGGCGCACGGCACGTCGACGAGGGTGGGCGACGCGTCCGAGCTGGCCAGTCTGGGCGACGTCTTCGGCAGCGCCGGAGCGGAGGCCGGCTCGATCGCGCTCGGGTCGGTCAAGTCCAACATCGGCCACCTCAAGGCGGCGGCGGGTGCCGCAGGGCTGTTCAAGATGGTGATGCAGCTCGACCACAAGCAGCTCGCCCCGAGCCTGCACTTCCGTGACCCGAACCCCAACGTCGACTGGGACCGCACCCCGTTCCGGGTGAACACCGAGCTGCGGGAGTGGCCGGCCGACCCGGAGGGCGCGCGCCGCGGCGGCGTGAGCGCCTTCGGCTTCGGCGGGACGAACTTCCACGCGGTCCTGGAGGAGTACGTCCCCGGGCTGCACCGCTCCGAGCGGGAGTCGCGGTCCTTCGCGTCGTCGGAGGTGCCGCGTGCGAGCGTGACGGCAGCGGTCGGCGAGGCAGGCGGTGCGGCCGTGCCCAAGGCGCCTCTGCGCGGTGCGGTGGTGCTCGGTGGGCGGGACGACGCCGACGTGGTGCACCAGCTCGAACGTCTGGCCACGGAAGCGACGGACGGCAGGGCGCCGGCCCCGGCGGCACCCGATCCGGCGCTCGCCGACGCGGCGGTCCGGGTAGCGATCGACTACGCCGACGCCGCTGACCTCGCGGCGAAGGCAGGCAAGGCCGTCAAGG
>DASTYG010000024.1:0-41827 GCA_035765105.1 Glycomyces sp. | reverse complement strand
CTGGCACGCTTCACGTGCCAGGCCCCCAGCGAATCAGCCAGTGCGGTAACGGAGCAGGACCACATCACCGATCGCCCGGGACTCGGCCAGCTTGAACGGAGATCGAGGCCCCTGTGGGAAATCGCCGGGGTTGACGAAACGGGGTGCCGCCGGATCACCGATCAGGAACGGAGCGATGACCAGGTGAAGCTCATCGACGACACCGGCCTGGAGAAACTGGGTGTGCATGCTGCCACCGCCTTCGACCATCAATCGCTCGACGCCGCGCGCCGCCAGATCGGCCAGAAGCCGCTCCAGATCGATCGGATCGCCCGCATCGACCACGGTGGCCGCTTCACCGAGCTTCTCGGACAGGTCGGCGTGCGCGGAGGCCGAGGTGTAGACGAGCTTCTGCTCCTCGCCGGCGGTGAAGAACTTGGCTTCGGGGTCGAGATCGCCGCTGCCGGTCACGGTCACCTTGATCAGGGACGGGGACTTGCCGGCCGCGGCCCGGGCGGCCTTGCGCGCTTCCGAGCGGACCATGAGACGAGGGTTGTCCGCCCTGATGGTGGAGGCCCCGACCAAGATCGCATCGACACCCGCGCGGACTTCATCGACGCGGTCGAAGTCTTCATCGTTGGACAAGAGCAACCGGTCGTCGGAGCTGTCATCGATGTACCCATCGATCGAGGCGGCCACGGAGAGCAGTACGAACGGTCGTGCCGCTGCGCTCATGAGTTGACTCCTTCTTCTGCGCCGATCAGTTGTCCGACCAGCAGCGGGTAAGTGTCCGCATCGCTGCGGCACAGGGCGAGGAACGTCGCTTCCGAGATCCGTCCGCGCATGGAGGGGCCGTCGGCCGCCTCCATCGCGAAGTGCTCGGCGACTCCGCCGCTCGCGGCGAACGGCAGGATCTTCTTTCCCATCGTCACCGCGAGGTCGATCTCGATGCCGGTTCCGGCTCCGTCATCAGCGGCGCCACCAGCCTCGCGGCCATCCAAGAGATCCAGGACCGCGCGAGCCGACAGCAGTCCAGCGGGAACACTGAAGGCGCCCAAGACTAGAAGCCTTGGGCGCCTTCGGCAATGGTCCAGGTGGTTTGGGTCAGCCTAGACGGTCGTCACCGGGTCAGTGCCCGGTCGGCGCGGAGCCGACCGAGAGCTGTGGGCTTACCCGACGCCGACGGTGCGAGTACGGCGCATCGACAGGACGTACTCGACGAGCTTGATCAGCACTTGCTTCGTGGACTCGCGGTTGCGGGCGTCCGTGTACATCAGCGGCACGTCCTGCGAGACCTGCAGGGCGTCGCGGATGTCCTGGAGGTCGTGCATCTGCTTGCCGTCGAAGCAGTTCACGGCCACCAGGTAGGGCAGCTTCCGGTGCTCGAAGAAGTCGATCACCGAGAAGCAGTCGGCCAGGCGGCGGGTGTCGACCAGCACGATCGCGCCGATCGCGCCGCGAACCAGCTCGTCCCACATGAACCAGAACCTGGTCTGGCCGGGCGTGCCGAACAGGTAGAGGATCAGATCCTGGTCGATGGTGATACGGCCGAAGTCCATCGCCACGGTCGTCGTCGCCTTGTCGGGCACGAGGTTGTTGTCGTCCACGCCCTCCGAGGCCGAGGTCATGATCGCCTCGGTCGTCAGCGGCGTGATCTCGGAGACCGAACCGACCAAGGTCGTCTTGCCGACGCCGAAGCCGCCGGCGATGACGATCTTGGCAGAGGTCACGCGAGAGGTGTCTGCGGGTGAGTTCATTAGGGTCTAAAGCCTCCTGAGTCCACTGAGAACGCGCTCGAGGAGTTCGGTACCGACGGATTCGTCAGCGGCATCGTCGCTGAATCCGGTAGGTTCGTGCACTGCCAACAAGCCGTCGGCCGCCATGTCTGCGACCAGCACGCGCGCAACGCCCAAGGGCACTTCCATACGGGCGGCGATCTCCGCGAGCGACTGCAGTCGGCCACCGCACAGATCGACGATCACCTTCTGCTCGCGGCCGCCGAAGAACTGCCCCGAGCGTCCGCGAGCGGTGGTCTCCACCAGCGCTTCGAGGGCGATCTCCAATTGGGGTCGCGTGCGGCCGCGCGTGACCGCATACGGCCTGACGAGTGAGCCTGTCGGCTCATCACCACCGAGGACCATTTCCACCTCCAACCACCGCCACCGGATCCCACAATCCGGCGGTCGACGGCCATGTCAGTTTTCCGTAAACCGCCGCCTGGGGCGACAGCGGTCCCGTCGCCAGGGGAGGCGACGAAAGGGGTTGTTCAATTCGTCCCACTCGCGCTGCTAACCGCAAGTGGAGCCTACCGTGCCCGGGCCCCGAGCGACAAACCCCTCTATGGCCGATCATGCGAGCCATACGGACAGGTGATGCCGCGTGAACGGGACCCGCGCCGCGTCAGCTTCGGGCCGAGGGGGTCAGGGCCTGGCCGACCCTGTCCACGAGCAGGGCCATCTCGTAACCGACCTGGCCCACGTCGCAGTTCTTCGAGGCCAGGACGGCGAACGAGGAGCCGTCGCTGATGGACATCAGGAACAGGAATCCGTGGTCCATCTCGACGACCGTCTGCAGCACCGCGCCGCCTTCGAAGCAGCGCGAGGCGCCCTGGGTGAGGCTCACCAGACCCGAGGTCACCGCCGACAGCTGGTCGGCCCTGTCCCTTGGCAGGTCCCGTGAGGACGCCAGCAGCAGACCGTCGGCGCTGACCGCGACGGCGTGCGCCACTCCGGGCACGCGCTCGGCGAATCCCGCCAGCAGCCAGCCCAAGTCCTGGACCGAAGTTCCACCAGTGCTCATCGTATGCGCTCCTTAGCGTCTACCGTGTTGTAGCTCAGCGACTCAGTTACCATCATTGCCACGTCCTCGCTGCACCCCACGGTGGTAGGCCGACAGCAGGCCTCGAATGCCTTCGGGGTTGCGCTTCTGCGCGCTGACAGTCTCCTGGGTTTCCTCCACGCCGCCGGGGACGAGGCGTTCCATCGGGCGGCGTTTGGGAAGCCCCGCCGCGGTGGTCTCATCGGCCGCCTCGGCGAAGGCGTTGTCGACCCGGCTCCAGCCGTCGTCGGCGGCAGTGCGCCAGGCGTAGGAGGAGTCGGCGTCGGGCTCGGTCTGGAGGCGGCGGCGCTCCAGCCCCGACTCGGCCGAGCTGTGGGGCTCGGCCTTCGGCTGCCGCACAGGTTCGGACTGCTCGGCGGGCGGGGGCGAATAGTACATGTTCGCGCCTTCCGTGGGCTGCGGAGAGGACTGCGGGGCCGCTTCCCATGCCGGGGCTGCGGACTCGGCTCCTGTGTCCTCACCGTAGCGCGATTCGGGCTCGGGCGACACCTTCGCGGCGTCGTCCTCCGCGGTCTCCTCCGCGGCGTCGTCGACGGCCTTCGGGGCGGGCGTGACCGCCTTGAACCAGGCCGACTCGACCTCGCGGAAGATCGGCAGCTCGGTCGTGGCGTCGATCGCCGAGACCCGGTCGGCCCGAGCCGACTTGCGCGGCGCCTCGGTGCCCGAGCCGCCGGCGGTGTCCGGCCACGACGGCGGCGCCGGCTCCTCGGCCACCGGGGCGGCCTCGAGCTGGATCTTCGGCAGCGCGACGTGCTCGGAGGAGACGATCTCGCCGGTGACCTCCATCACCTTGCCGTTGGCGCGGCGCTCGTCCGCCATCCCGCCGGGCCGGAACATGAAGCCCGGCTCGGCGTCCTGGACGGCGTGCTCGCCGGTGAACGGCTCGGCGTGCGCCGGCTGGCGCGGAGGCATGGGCGGCGCCGTCGGCTCGCTCGGCCGGTAGCCCGGCGCGGGCGGCGGCGGGGACTGCGGGTGCGGCGGCGCGACCGTGTCGAACAGCCCGGCCGGGCTCTCGGGGACGCGCGGCAGGGCGCCGGTGTCGGGGCCCGCGCCCAGCTCGCCGCGGGGGGCCGAGCCGTCCAGCGCCGGGTGCTCGCCCTCGGCGCGGGAGCGCTCGGGCAGCCGCGGCTCGGACAGGACCGACTCGCCCAGGATGACCTCGGCGATGGTGCCGCGCTGCTCGCCGGGGCGCAGCTCCACGCGGACGCTGTGGCGCTTGGCCAGGCGCGCGACCACGACCAGGCCCATCATGCGCGAGGAGGCGAGGTCGATGACGTCGGCCGAGTCGGACAGCTGCCGGTTGATGTCGTCGATCTGGTCCTGCGGCATGCCGATGCCGGAGTCGCCGACGCGGACCCGGATGGCGCCCAGGGGGCTCTCGGCGGTGCGCATCTGCTCGGCCTCGACCAGGACGGCCGACTCCGGCGGGGAGAACGCGGTGGCGTTGTCCATCAGCTCGGCGATGAGGTGGACGAGGTCGTTGACCGCGGCCGGCTTGATCTCCCGGTCCGACTCCAGGCGCCCGAACTCGATGCGGGTGTACTGCTCGACCTCGGACTGGGCGGCCTGGAGGATGTCGCCGATCGGCGCCGGGTGGCGCTCCTGGCGCGTCGAGTCCGCGCCCGCGAGGACCAGGAGGTTCTCGTCGTTGCGGCGCATTCGGGTCGCCAGGTGGTCGAGCTGGAACAGCTCGGCCAGGCGGTCGGGGTTCTCCTCGCCGCGCTCCAGGTGGTCCAGGTGGCCGATGAGCCGGTCGACCAGGTTCTGGGAGCGACGGGCCAGGTTGATGAACATCTGCGAGACGTTCGCGCGCAGGGCCGCCTGCTCGGCGGCGATGCGGATCGCCTCGGTGTGGACGATGTTGAACGAGTGCGCCACGTTGCCGATCTCGTCGCGCTGGTCGATGTCGATCGCCGTGCCGGTCTCGGCCGCCACCTCGTCGGGCGTCCTGCCCGCGATGGACTCGGCGTCGCGCATCTGCGCCACCGCGTGCGGCAGGCTGACGTGCGCCACGTCGAGCGCGCCCTCGCGGAGGCGGCGCAGGCCGTGGTTCATGTTGCGGGCGATCATCAGCGCGATCACGGTCGCGACGACGAAGGCCGCCAGGATGAGGACGGCTTCGAGCAGCAGCTGGAAGATCTGGGCGTCCCGGTCCGAACGGGCGTGGTTGAGCACTTCGGTCGACTCGTCGTCGATGTAGTCCAGGCCGTTGTCCAGGATCGCGTCGTAGGCGGCGATGACCTCGGCGTCGACCACGAGGGCGCCTTCGGTGCCGGCGCCGACCGTGGCGGACTCGAAGTTCAGCGCGAGCTGGGCCTCTTCGCTGCTGAGGCCGCCGGGGCGGTAGAAGAACGCGAGCTGCTCCTCGCGGTTGGCGACGGTCTTGAACTCGGCCTCGGCGATGGAGCGGTACTCGGCGAACGCGACGAAGCTCCGCCAGCGGGTGCTGTTGAAGAACTCGTTGCCGTTGCCGACGTTGATGGCGATGGCGCGTTCCTCTTCGAGCTGCTCGAGGATGATCGTGGCGGAGGCGACCGCCTGCAGCTGGCGGGCGATCTCGGAGTCGTTGACGATACGGGCCGAGACGTCGGTGATGGTGACCAGCTCGGAGACCAGGCGCTGGTAGACGCGGGAGGTCGCGTCGATGGAAGTGGTCTCGGGGGAGTCCTCGGCCGCCGAGCGGATCTGGACGAGGGCCTCGTAGTTGGTGTCGATGGCCGCGATGCGGTTGTCGATGTCGTCGGAGAGGTCGGGCAGCTGCTCGGCCTTGCTCTGGAAGTCCTCCAGGGCCCGGTCGGTGAGCGCCGCCTGGGCGTCGACCGCCGCGAGGTCGTACTCGGCCGGGTCGATGCCGCTGACGTGCTCGTCACCGATGCGCAGGTGGGTGACGAGGAGGCTGCGTTCGCGCTGGAGTTCGTACCGGAGCTCGGCGGTGACGGTGTTGAACTCCACCAGGCTCACCATGTCGTCCGATTCGAACACGCGATCGGCCAGGTCGTAGAGGCGGAGACCTGCCACGGCCACGAGGACGAGGAGCGGCACCAGCAGGATCAGTCCGAGTTTGGACCTGATTCGCATGTCGGCGATGCGGGGCAGACCCAACGGACCTCGTCGAGCCGCTGAACCCGCTCGGTTCGAGCTGCGCTTGCTCACCTTGTCTAGCCTCCTGGGGGTGGTCCTCTGTGTCAGACCGGCTCCGGGCGTGGGCACCGGTTCTGTCTCGGGCCGGCGACGCGCACCGGCTGCCGTCCGGCCGCTGGAAGCGGCGGCGTTGGCATGTGAAGCCCAGCAGATTCCATCATGACGAACGAGGGCTCCGAAATCCAGGTCCGTACTGGAGTTCCCAACTCGACCACGTTACCGACGGAGCCAGGCGTCGATTCACATTAAACCACATAATTTCGGACACATGAATATGTAGTATTCAGCTGTTCAGACGGCAAGTCCACCCTCATAGCCGACATCGTCCACCCGCTTCGGGGATACCTGTTGCGCCGTTGGATCCCGGTTCGTCCCCGGCGGCGCGGCGGCCGCGGGAGGCGGGCGGTTCCTCGGGTGAAAGGCCGCCGCAGAAGACGAGGCGCCCCGGACGCGCAGGCAGGAGGGCGGCCGCCGCGGGCCACGGGCCACGGGCCACGGGCCACGGGCCACGGGCCACGACGAGCCTCCGCGACGGGGAGCGCCCGCGGCGGCGGCGCCGCAGGTGGCGGCGGCGAAACGCGGCCTTCTCGACAACTCGCACAAAGTGTGCGACGAGGACAGTCCTCCGTGGGGGACCGTTGAGCTGACCGATCAGGAGGTTCGGCCCATGGAGACGAAGCAGCGTCCGGCCACTGTGCTCGGTCGTCGCGGTGCTTCCCGTGGCCGAACCGAGCCGGTGGGGTGCAATGCCTTCGCACCGACGGTGCTCGCCGTCGCACCCGGAGTGTCCGCAGCGGGGACCGAGCGCGCATGGCTGGCCGCGCTCGGTCCCCGGAGACCCGGCGCGGAGGAATACCGCACAACACCGGCAAAAACCGTGGAACCGTCCACGGTGCGTCCGGCAAGCGTCTGCAGACCGTAGTCGGATAACGTTTCGAATCGCACAGATCGCAAAAGTGAAACATTCCAGTAACTGGCGTCGACCTGGGGAGGAAGACCGCGAATGGAACACCTTAGTCACTTCACATACGGGTGGATCAACCCGCTCATGGGATTCGGGTTCGCATTCGCAGGCTCGCTGCTGTCGCTGATGTGCATGACCCAGGCGCGCAGGCAGTTCGGCACCGTGCGTTCCGTCGGCAAGCGGATCAAGTGGATCGCGCTGGCGTCGTTCGCCTTGGGCGGCACGGCGATCTGGATGATGCACTTCACCGCGATGATCGGCTTCCGGGTGACCGAGTCGGACATAGGCTACGACCCGACGATAACGTTCCTGAGCCTCGCGGTCTCGATCGGCTCGGTCTTCTTCGGCCTGGCCGTGGCGGGCATGGGGCGCGAGAACACGGTGGCGAAGATCCTGATGGCGGGGCCGCTGACCGGCCTCGGCGTGGTCTCCATGCACTACACGGGCATGGCGGCGATCAACATCTCCGGCGAGATCTCCCAGGACCGCACCTACTTCTGGGCCGCGGTGGTGATCGCGGTGGTGGCCGCCACGGCGGCGCTGGCGTGCGGGATGTACCTGGACGGCTGGAAGTGGCAGACGGCGGCGGCGTTCGTGATGGCCTCGGCGATCTCCGGCATGCACTTCACGGGCATGGCGGGCATGCGGGTGACGCTGACCAACCAGGGCCGGAACGCGGTGGAGGGCATCGACCCGATCATGCTGATCCTGCCGATCCTCGGCGTCGCCACGGTGGGGATCATCGTGCTGCTGTTCGCGCTGATGGGCACCACGCCCAAGACCGTCTCCCGCCGGGAGCAGCTGGGCATCGACCTCGACGAGGACGACAAGTCCGTCGTGGCGCCCGTGTCGCCGCAGGTGGGCCTGGCGCACCGTCCGGCGGCCGAGCCGCCGCAGGGCATGATCCCCGGCCAGATGGGCGCGCCGCGCCCGCAGTACCCGGCGGTGGACCGCAACCGCGAGCAGTACCCCGTCAACCCTGCGGGCCGCAGACCGATGCGGTGAGCAGACGACGCGAACGGCCCTCGCCTTCCGGCGGGGGCCGTTCGCATATATATAAGGCATCGCCGCCGCGCCCGAGCGGCGGAGGACGGGGCCTTGCGCGCCGCGCTAGGGCGTGTTCATGAACTCCGAACGGGCGCTAGACGCCCGCGTAGGAGTGGAGGCCGCCGAAGATCAGGTTCACGGCGGTCAGGTTGAAGAGCATGACCGCGTAGCCGAGGATCGCGATCCACGGCGCGTTCGCCTTCGCCGAGCGGCCCGAGACCCGGGCGTGCAGGTAGGCGGCGTAGACGACCCACGCGATGAAGGCCCAGACCTCCTTGGGGTCCCAGGCCCAGTAGCGGCCCCAGGCGAAGTGGGCCCACACCGCGCCCGCGAAGATCCCGAAGGTCAGCAGCGGGAACGCGAACACGTGGACCTTGAACGTCAGCCGCTCCAGGAGCGTGGCGTCGGGGAGGCGCTCGGCCACATTGAGCGGGAAGCGAGTCGTCTTCCCGTCCGAGACCTGCCGGTCGTAGCGGCGCTTGAGCAGGTGCAGGATCGCGAACACGCAGCCGATGAGGAGCGCGCCCGAGGCCGCGATCGCGGCGGAGACGTGGATGACGATCCAGTACGAGTCGAGGGCCGGGACGAGCGGCCCGGCCTCGGTGTAGACCCGCACCGACGTGCCGAGCACCATGGTCACCGCGAAGGCCGCGAAGACGCCCAGGCGCCGGGGCACGTGCTTGCTCTGCACCAGGACCAGCCAGGTGATCATCCCCGCGAGCGCCACCCCGACGGTGTACTCGAACATGTTGCCCCACGGCCAGCGTCCGGTGTAGATGACGCGGGTGACGATCGAGGCGGCGAGCGCGGCGGTGCCGAGGTAGGTCAGGACCAGGCCGACGCCGCCCGCGCCGCGCGCGGCGGCCGGGCTGACGGGAGCGGCGGCCTCGGCGCCGGTGTCGGTGTCGTCGCCGGGGGCCTCGCCGCCCGCGCCCACGAGCGCCTTGGCGCGCTTGGGGGCCCGCTTGTCGAAGGCGTATTCGACCGCGTAGGCGAACATCGCCGTCGCATAGAGGATGATGGTGGCGACGAACAGCGCGTTCGCCGCTTCGGCACCGGTCATGGCGTGCTCCTGACGGATTCTTCAGAGTCGGTTCTGGGTCGGGGCGGCAGGGCGTCGGGGGCGATGTCGGCGGTGATCGCGTCGCACTCCTCTGCCAGGCCGTCGTAGTCGTTGCGGTTGAGGCCGGCGGCCTCGACGGTGCCGTCGGGGTTCCACCGGATCCAGTACCGCCGGCGCCGCACCGTCAGCGCGGGCATGAGGGCCACGAGGAGGATCACCGCGCCGCCGAGCACGATGGGGCCGCCGGGGTCGTAGCGGACCTGGAGCACGGCGTACTGCTCGACGCCGTCGAAGGCGAGGGTGGAGCCGTCGTCGAGCTCCATGGTGTCGCCGACGCCGATGACCTCGGCCTCCTCGTTGAGCAGTTCCAGGTCGCCCGATTCGATCTGCTCCTCGTTGACGTTGTAGACCGACTCGGGCAGGCCGTCGCCCATGCCGAGGTCGCCGCGGTAGGCGGTGAGGGCGAGGACCGGGTTGTTCAGCTCGGGTTCGGTGCCCAGCAGCATCGCGTTGCGGTCGTCGAAGGTCGGCACGAGGATCGCGTCGAAGCCGACCTCGGCGTCGTGGTCCACCTGCCCGGTCTCGGGGTTGAAGTTCGCGTCGGGGAACTTGAAGGCGCCCTCGGAGTTGAGGGCGGCGTCCATGGACAGGAACGGCTGGCGGCGGGTCTCGGTGTTGCCGTAGCGGTCGGTGTAGGTGGCGACGGCGGTGTAGCCGTGCCCGATGAGGAAGACGTTGGCGCCGTCGATGTTGAGCGGGTGGTTGACGCGCAGGTCGTAGGCGTCCTCGGTGCCGTCGATGCTGTAGGTGACGGCCGCGTCGTAGGCGGTGGGGCCGCCGTCGGTGAACTCGGCGGTGAAGTCGTCGAGTCGCACGCAGAAGCGAGGCAGGCTCGTCTCGTTCACATAGGCGCCCAGGCCGTACTCGTCGTACTGCTGGAGGTTGTTGCAGAAGGCCTGGTCCTCGCCTTCGGCGAGGATGCGGTTGCCGTACCAGCTGAACAGGCTGCCCGCGGCGACGCCGACGAGGATGAAGATGATGCTGGCGTGGAACAGGAGGTTGCCGCTCTCGCGGAGGTACCCCTTCTCGGCGGCGAGGGTGACGGTGCCGTCCTCGGCCTCGCGGCGGACGGTCCTGAAGCGGTGCTGCTTGAGCGCGGCCCTGGCCCGGGTCTCGTTGACCTCGCCTTCGATGCGGCGGTGGTAGGGCAGGATCGCCATGCGCTTGGGGGCGTCCGGCGGCCGGGTGCGCAGGGCTTTGAGGTGGACGCCGAGCCGGGGGACGATGCAGCCGATGAGGCTGATCATGAGCAGCAGGTAGATCGCGGAGAACCACGGCGAGGTGTAGACGTCGAAGGCCCACAGCCGGTCGAGGACGGGCGCGAGGTCGGGGTGGTCGGCGTAGTAGGCGTTGACGTCGGCGGAGCTGATGGAGCGCTGCGGGAACGTGGAGCCGGGGATCGCGGCGAGCGCGAGGACGAGCAGGAGCATCAGCGCCGTGCGCATGGAGGTGAGCTGGTGCCACCAGCGGCGGCCGAAGGAGCGGAGGGCCTTCCAGGGCGATCGGCGGGGCGCGGGGGGACGTTTCACAGCCAGATCTCCCCCGCCCCGACCGTCGCCCGCAGCCAGTTGGTGAACTCGGACCAGGCGCCGGTGGCGAGCATGAGCCCCACGGCGACGAGCATGGCGCCGCCGGTGATGGAGATGGCCCGGCCGTGCCGCTTCATGAAGTCCAGGGCCTTCGCCAGGCGGTGCATGCCGACGGCGAAGAGCACGAACGGCAGCCCCAGCCCGAAGCAGTAGGCGACCATCAGGCCGACGCCGCGGGCGGTGCCGTCCTGGATGACGGCGAGGCTGGTGATCGCGGCGAGCACCGGGGAGGTGCACGGAATCCACGAGAGCGCGAAGACCGCGCCGAACAGGGGCGCCCCGGCCAGGCCGACGGCCGGGCGCCAGCGCGGGGCGTAGCCGCGGTTGGCCGGGATGAGGCCGATGAACATGAGCCCCATGGCGATCATGAAGATCCCGACGACGGTCTCCAGGACGGAGCTGTTGGTGAGCAGGGCCCGCCCGGCGCTCTGGAGGGCGAAGACGACGGTGGTGTAGACGGCGGTGAACCCGGCGACGAACAGCAGCGCCCCGGTGAGGATGCGGCCGCGCCTGCGGCCTTCGGCGCCCTCCGCGCCGCCCGAGGCGAGTTCCTGGCCGGACAGGCCGGTCACGTAGGAGACGTAGCCGGGCATCAGGGGGAGGGTGCAGGGGGAGGCGAAGGAGACGAGTCCGGCCAGGGCGGCGATGCCGAAGGCCAGCAGGAGGGGGCCGGAGGCGGCGGTTTCCGCGGCGTTCACGGTTCGAGCACCTTGTTGATGTCGGCGATGATGGTCTCGGTGTCCGCGAACGCCTCGCGCCAGACGCTGAAGACGCGCTGCTCGGCGTCGATGACGAACGTCGCGGGGATCGTGGTCGGGGAGATGTCGTAGTCGACGAACTGGAGGGCGATCTGCCCGGCGGGGTCTTTGAAGGACGGGTAGTCGACGCCGTAGCGCTGCTCGAACGCCTCGGCGGCGTCGACGGTGTCGCGGATGTTGACGCCGACGAACTCGACGGCCTCTCCCGCGAAGTGCTCGGCGGCCTCGACGAGGTATCCGGCCTCGGCGCGGCAGGGCGCGCACCACGAGCCCCAGAAGTTCATGACGATGACCGATCCGGCCCAGTCGGCGGTGCTGAGCGACTGGCCGGTGAGGCTCTCGCCGGCGACCACGGGGGCCTCGGGGCGGTCGGCGGGGTCTTCCCAGCGGTAGTTGGAGCCGTCGCCGGAGACGAAGCGGTCGCGGTTGATCTCGTTGACGCGGTTGGTGTCGGCGTCCTCGTCGGCGCACGCGGCGAGGCCGGCCAGCGGCACGGCCGCCAGCAGTGCTCGTCGCCGGATTCGCATGCTCAGGCTCCCTTGGCCCGTCGTGCCGCGTCGGACTTGAGCAGCAGGTGGGCGGCGGGCTCGGAGTACTCGACCCGCACCAGGTCGGCCCCTTCGTAGACGAAGCTGGTCAGGGACGCCAGGGAGCATTCGCGGTTGCGCGGGTCGTGCCAGAGGCGCTTGCGCTCGGCGAAGCGGCGGGCGGTCCAGATCGGCAGCTGGTGGCTGACCAGGACGGCCTCGGAGCCTTCGGCGGTGGTGCGGGCGGTCGCGACGACGGCCAGCATGCGCCGGGCGATGTCGAGGTAGGGCTCGCCCCAGGAGGGCTTGAAGGGGTCGCGCAGGCGCCACCAGTAGCGGGGGTGGCCCAGGGCGCCGTCGCCGACGCCGACGCGTTTGCCTTCGAAGGAGTTCCCCGCCTCGATGAGGCCGTCGTAGGTGACCGTGTCCATCCGGTGGGAGGCCGCGATCGGCTCGGCGGTCTCCTGCGCGCGCTGGAGCGGCGAGGCGCCGACGTGGACGATGTCGCGGCCCGAGAGGCTCTCCGCGGCGGCCAGGGCCATCTCGCGTCCGAGGTCGGACAGCCCGAATCCGGGGATCCTGCCGTAGAGGATGCCGTCCGGATTGTGGACCTCACCGTGCCGGAGCAGGTGCACGATGGTCTTGGAGCCGCTCATGAGCGCACCCTAGCGGCCGCTTCGGCGGCCCGTGGCAGGGCCTGTTCGATGTGTGACAGGGCTTCCTCGTCGATCGCGGTGGAGACGAACCAGCATTCGTAGGCACTCGGCGGCAGGTAGACGCCGCCTTCGAGCATGGCGTGGAAGAACGCGCCGTACGCGTCGAGGTCCTGGGACGCGGCGTCGTCGAAGTTTCGCACGGGCGTATCAGTGAAGCCCTGCTCAAAAAAGAAGATGCTGAAGAGGTTCGACGGCGCGGAGACGAAGTGCGGCACGCCCGCTTTGGCGAGCGCCTCGCCGGCCATGGTGTGCAGGGCCTCGGCGGTGGCGTCGAGCCTGCGGTAGACCTCGGCGTCGCAGGCGCGGAGCGTGGCGAGCCCGGCGGCGACGGCGAGCGGGTTGCCCGAGAGCGTCCCCGCCTGGTAGACGGGCCCGGCGGGGCTGATCCGGTCCATCAGGTCGGCCCGGCCGCCGAACGCGGCGGCGGGCAGGCCGCCGCCCATGACCTTGCCGTAGGTGTAGAGGTCGGCGGGGGCGGCGAGACCGCCGGGGCCGACGCGAAAACCGGTCATGACCTCGTCTGAGATCAGCAGCGCGCCGTTCGCGCGGGCGATCGCGTAGAGCCGTTCGTTGAAGCCGTCCCGCGGCGCGACGGCGCCCATGTTGCCCGGGACGGCCTCGGTGATGACGGCCGCGATGCTCCCGGGGTGGGCGGCGAAGGCGGCCTCGACGGCGGCCGCGTCGTTGTAGGGCACCACGACGGTGTCGGCGGCGGCGGAGGCGGGGACGCCGGGCGAGTCGGGGTGGCCGAGCGTGGCGACCCCTGAGCCCGCGGCGGCGAGGAAGTAGTCGGCGTGGCCGTGGTAGCAGCCCGCGAACTTGATGATCTTGTCGCGGCCGGTGGCGGCGCGGGCGAGCCGGACGGCGCTCATGGTGGCCTCGGTGCCCGAGGAGACGAGGCGGACCTTCTCGCACGGGGTGCGCGCGACGATCTCCTCGGCGAGCTCGATCTCGCCGAGCGTCGGCGCGCCGTAGGAGGTGCCCTTCGCGGCGGCCTCGGCCAGGGCCTCGACGACGGCGGGGTGGGCGTGCCCGAGGATGAGCGGCCCCCAGGAGCCGACCAGGTCGATGTAGGTGTTGCCGTCGACGTCGCGCATGCGGGCGCCGCGGGCCTCGGCGATGTGGACCGGGTGGCCGCCGACGCCGCGGAAGGCGCGGACCGGCGAGTTCACGCCGCCGGGGATGACCCGGGCGGCGCGCTCGGCGTAGGCGGCCGAGGTGGTGGTGTCGAGCGGCTGCGGTTGCCTGTCAGTCACAGCGCCAGCCTCTCACACCCGCGGCCGGGCGCGTACCGGTCCGGCTCCGGCGATGCCCGCGACACGTTCCCGGTCCGGGAGGCGGGCGCCGGAGCCGGACGCTTCAACGTGTCCGCACCAGGGTCGTGTCGAGTTTGACGACGTTGACGAGTTTGCGGACGAGGCTCGGCGGCACCTGGGCCGGCCGCTCGGTCCGGCCGCGCAGCAGCCACCGCAGCGGGGTCGGCACCCGGTACAGGGCCTGCTCCATCGCGGGCCGCTCGATGACGACCAGGGCGACGTCGACGAGCTCGACCAGGGCCTCCAGGCTGCCGTCGCGCTGGCGGCACAGGTCGAGGACCTCGTCGACGGTGGCGCCGTCGCCGCGCTCGGCCAGCTCCAGCAGGACGGCGCGGGCCGGGCCGGAGATCATGGCGACGGCCTCGTCGACGGCGGCGCGGAAGCGCCCGCCCGCGTCGAGGGCGACGACCGGGTCGTCGCGCAGGCGCCGCAGCGCGGTCGTCGGCGAGCCGAACGCGGCGACGTCGGCGAGCGCGCGCAGCGCGGGCACGAAGCCCTCCACCGAGGCGGCCAGCCCGCGGCACTCCGCGGCGCTCCAGGCCGCGCCGCGGTCCTCGCAGAACCCGGCGAGCATCGCGGCGGCCACGTCGACCGGCGGCGGCTGGAGCGCCCGCTTGGCCTCGCCGGCCAGTTCGAGCGGGCGGACGCCCGCGGCGAGGATCGCCAGCCCCGGGCATTCGCGCAGGAGCCGCTCGACGGCGGCGGCGTGGGCGCGTTCGACGTCGTCGAGGACGAGGAGCGCCTCGCGGTGCCGCAGGTGCGCGACGGCCAGGTCGAGGGCGCGTCCGAGCGTGTCGTCGGGGCGCCCGAGGGCCTGGAGCAGCGCGGCGCCCAGGTCGCTGCCGGGCCGGCAGTACCAGACGCCGTCGCCGTGGAGCTGGAGGCGGCGTCTGGCCCAGGATCTGATCAAGGTGGTCTTGCCGCAGCCGTCGAGGCCGGTGACGGTGACCAGGCGGTAGCCCCGGAAGGCCCGGTCCAGTTCGCGGTACTCGTCGGGCCGCTCGATCGGGGCCTTGAGGTCGGCCGGCAGGTTGTGCCGGTGCGGCCGGATCGGCGGCGGCGGGAACTCGCTGGGCAGGCCGGGCGCTCGCAGCTGGACCAGTTCGGTGGTGCCCGGCAGGCCCCGCAGTTCGAAGTAGCCGAGCCGTTCCAATGACTGCCCGCCGAGGCCGGCGGCGGCGGCGAGCTGCGCCGAGGCGAGGATCTGGTCGCCGTGCGCGGCCGCGCAGATGCGCGCGGTGCGGTGGACCTCGGGCGTGGCGTAGCCGCCCGCGGAGGGCCACGCCTCGCCGGTGTGGAGGCCCATGCGCACTCGGGGCCGGATCGGTCCCTTGCCGATGCCGAGGTCGGGCCAATGGGCGAGGCGCAGTGCGGACTGCACTTCGACGGCGGCCGCGGCCGCTCTGGCGGCGTCGTCGAAGACGACGAAGAAGGAGTCGCCTTCGGTCTCGATCTCGGTGCCCCAGCGGCGTCTGAGGACTTCCCGGATGAGCGCCCGGTGCCGGTGCAGCACGATCCGGTACGGCTCGGCGCCGAGCCCCGAGGCGAGGCGGGTGGAGCCTTCGATGTCGGTGAACATGAACGTCACCTCGCCGGCGGGAAGCGTCCCGGCGGGCCGGCGTTCGGACGAATCGCAATGAGTGAGCAGAGAATAGGCTGTATTTGTCGCGTGCAATGCCGTAGTCGTATCCACGTGTCGATCAACTTTCGTTCAGCCCCCGTATGCCGGGCCGTGGCGCGCTGATGCGCGTACACGCAGCCCTGCGGCCTCACAGTGTCTCCCCCATCTCAGTCGGTTACCGGATGTGATGGGCATTCAGACGCCGTACGACCGTCTGAGTCGTGTTCGGCGGCGGCTGCGAGGCTGTTTCGCCCGCGGGTTTGCTCGTGGCAACCATGGAATCCCCTAGGAGAACGATCATGGAGGCCATGGGTCGCGGCTTGGATCGGTTGGATCGTTTGAAAGAGCATTGTTCGCCGCGAAGCGTCGGCTCCGCCGGAAAACGTCGAGAATTGTTCACAAACAAACGGCGCGCCTATGCCCATGCATAAAGGAAGCTATAGGCTATAACCTCCACACGGCGGCCGTCGCCGCATTCGCCCTGCTCGCAAAGCGGCGGCGCCGCCCCGGCATTCGCACAGCGCTCGCCATTGCCTCCGTGCCCCCGAGTAAGGAATACTCACCTTCGTGTCGACCCAAGTGGCCGCGCCCCTATAGGCTGACCGGTGCCGCGGGCGCGACACGGCCGGGCGGAGCATCGGGGGCCGGCCCCGCCGCCAGCGCCGGACGGCGGCCCTCGGGCGCCGAGCCCGGTGCGCCGCCGCTCCGCGATCCCCTGCGGCCCGCTCCACCGGGAGCACCGGCGGCTCCGGGCGGCGCGCCTTGCCGAAAATTGAGGAGGGATACTCGCTTCCGTGTGGTTCGCACTCCTGCTCCGTAAACTCGCCCTGCTGCCCTGGAAGGCCCTCAAAGCCGTCGGCCGCGCCGTGCGCGGCTGCTTCCGGGCGCTGCGCAGGCCCGCGGGCAGGCTCGCCGTCCAGTGCGTCGTGACGGCCCTGGCCGTCGTCGGCGCCCTCGTCGCCGGCTACTACGTGGTGCCCTCGGCCGGACCTGCCTGGTCGTTCGGCACCGAACCCGAACCGACCCCCGAGGAGCGCCCGCTGGTGCTCAGCCCCGAGGACGCGCCCGCGCCGGGCCTGCCCGCCGAGACCGACGAGGCGGCCGACGGGGCCGACGGCGTCGGCGACCCCACCGACCCGCCCACCCAGAGCGCCGCCGACGACCTCGGGTCGTGGGCGCGGGGCCTGTCCCACCTCGGCATACCCGAGCGGGCCCTGATCTCCTACGGGCGCGCCGAGCTCGTCTCCAGCGTCCAGAACCCCGGCTGCAACCTGTCCTGGACCACCCTCGCGGGCATCGGGTCCACCGAGACCAACCACGGCACCACCGGCGGCAACCGCATCACCGCCGACGGCACCACCCTGACCGAGATCGTCGGGCCCGAGTACGGCGAGCAGGGTCCGATGCAGTTCCTGCCCTCGACGTGGGAGGTCTGGGCCGCCGACGGCAACGGCGACGGCGTCGCCGACCCCCACAACATCGACGACGCGACCACCGCGGCGGCGAACTACCTGTGCACGGGCGGGCGCGACCTGACCGACCCGGCGGACTGGTACGCGGCCGTCCACAGCTACAACCCCGTCGACGTGTACGTCCAGAAGGTCTACGACCGCGCCGACGACTACGGCAAGAAGAGCACGGCGGCCTGACCGCCCGCGGAGCGTCCGGACGCCCGCGTTCGCGCGTCACTGAAACGTTCGAACGGCCGCGGGCCCGAACACGACCACCGATCGGACACCGCAATGCTCCACAGAGTAACCTGAGAGATTCGCGCGGTGACAATGCCGCCGGATTCGCAGCGACCGATACGGTGCTGAGGGTTCCCGGCGGCAACGATATCGGGTAAGGATTGAAAGATGCCCCTGACGCAGCTCGCTCCCGGCGAGATGACAGCCGATGACATCCGCGACTGGTGCTCGGTGCTCAACGACATGACCGCGGCCGACATGCCCGCCGAACCGCGGTGGCGGACCGAACGGCTCCACGACTACCTGGCCGGCACGCTGCCCGACGACCGGCGGTGCCTGTTCCTCTACCGCGACGACGACGGCGACCTGATCGGCCACGCCAGCCTCATCATGTTCGGCGGCGACCAGGCGGGCACCGCCGTGGTCGAGATGTCGACCAGGCCCAGCGCCCGCGGCCAGGGCGTGGGGAAGCGCCTCCTGCGCGAGGTCGCCCGGTGCGCCAAGGACGGCGGCTGCCGGACCCTGTCGGTCGAGGTCATCGCCACGACCCCGGCCGTGGGCTTCTACGACAAGCTCGGGTTCGAGCGGGCCGTGGTCGAGCAGCGCCACCTCCTGCGCTGGACCGAGGTCGACTGGGCGAAGATCGAGCACGCCGCCGGGCGCCTCGCCGCCGGGTACCGGCTCGAATACCACGCGGGCGGCGTGCCCGAGCGGCTGCTCGACTCGTACGCGAACGTCAAGGCCAACCTGCGCACGACGAGCGACCCGGTCGTGGTGGTGCCCGAATGGCGCGGCTCGGCCCAGGCCGACCGGCTGCGCGACTCGCTGGCGACGCTGGAACGGCGCGGTATGCGCTCCCACATCGTCGTGGCGATCGCCGAGCCGTTCGGCAACGTGGTGGGGCTGACCGAGCTCGTCGTCGCGGCGCAGCGGCCCACCCGCGCCGACCAGTACGACACCGTCGTGGACCCCGAGCACCGCTCCTACGGGCTGGGGATGTCCATGAAGGCCCGGCTCCTCACCGAGCTGCGCCGGGCCGAGCCGCAACTGGTCGACGTCCAGACGTGGACGATGGAGCGGGCGGACGACGTCCGCTGGATCAACTCCGAGCTGGGGTTCGTCCACGACGTCGACTGGTACGACTACGAGGCCGATGTGGACGAGCTCCTGGCGCGCATCGACCCCTGAGCGCGGCCCGCCCCGGCCCCGGTGCGCCGGAGCGGGGTCGAGCCCGGACCCGCCCGCGCAGTGCGACGGACGCGAGTCGCGTCCGACCCGGTACGACAAACACGAATCGCGTCCGTCCTGGTGCGTGCGTTTCGCACGGCGCGCCCGGACGCCGGAGCGGCGCCGTCCCGGCCCGCCGTTCCCCTTCCGCGGCAGCGCATCAGACGCGAGCCGTGTTCGCCTGAGCGCGCTGTGTTTGCCGAACTTCAATAAACTGCACCCATGTACCCCAATTCCGCGCCCCCGATCGCCGACGGACCGGGCGGGCCGCCACCATACGTGCCCCTGGAAGGCGACGCCGCTTACGAGCGGCTCGTCATCGTCGTCGGCGACAACGGCCTGACGCTCCGATTCATCAAGAACCTCACCGAGCGCTTCTCCTACCGGGTCATCGCCCTGCTCAAACCCGGGCCCGGGGCGCAGCGCGACGAGATCCGCAGGGAGGCCGAGACCAACCCGCGCCTGCGCGTCATGGAGCGGGCTCGCATCACCTCGGAGACCATCAGCGACGCCGGGCTCGTCGAGGCGTACGCGGTCGCCCTCATGGCCCAGGACGACGTCGCCAACCTCCACCTGGCCCTCAAGATCCGCGAGATGTCGCACTACCTCGGCGACGACACCCTCCCCCGGCTCGTCATCCGGATGTACAACCGGCAACTGCGCGACCGCATCCGGCTGCTGCTCGGCGACGAGGGCGTCTACGTCGAGTCCGACGCCGACATGGTCGCCCGCACCTACGCCGCCGCCGCGCTCCAGCAGATCCCGCCCGGCGACATCGACCTGTGGGGGCGGCGCCTCTACCTCACGCGCGAGCCCGACGACCGCGCCCAGGCGCAGTGGGTCATCGCCAGCGGCAACGACAGCGGCGTCGAGATGATCACCGACGACCGCGAGGACGCCGTCCGGGTGCTGTGCCTCGAACCCGAGCGGCCGGGCCGCTGGTTCAGGCCCGTGCCCGGCGCCGTCGCCCGGTTCCTGCGCCAGACCATGCACGGCCTGCGGCGCACCGTGGACACGAAGCTGCGCATCGCGGCGATCGCGCTGATCCTCATCATGTGCGGCGGCTTCTGGACCCTGACGCACTACGCCAGCACCGTGAACCCGGTCGACAGCGGCTGGGACGCGCTGTACATCATCACGCTCATGGCCGGCGGCGGCATCGACCCCGAGATGGAGTCCCACTCCTGGGTCAGGGCCACCCACGCCGTGGTCGTCATGTCCGGGGCGCTCATCATCCCCGTCGTCACCGGCGCGATCGTCCAAGCGCTTGTCGCCAGGCGCTACGCCCTGGCCGAGGGCAGGATCGTCGACTCGGTGCGCGACCACGTCATCGTCGTCGGGCTCGGCAACCTCGGCACGCGCGTGGTCGAGACGCTGCGGGCCCGCAAGGTCCCGGTGGTGGCCGTCGAGAAGGACCGCGACGCCGTGGGCATCCAGGCCGCCCGCGCCGCGGGCGCGCAGGTGCTCCTCGGCGACGCCTCCAGGGCCGAGACCCTCCAGGAGGCCGAGATCAAGCACTCCCGGTCCCTGGTCGCGATGGCCAAACAGGACTCGCAGAACCTCGAGACCGCGCTGTCGGGCCTGGAGTGCAAATCGGATCTGCGCACCGTCCTGCGCATCTACAACCCCGAGTTCGCGGCGCTGGTGCGCAGGAACCTCAACACGAACAACTCCTCGCCGCGGGACGCCTCGCGGCACTCCTCGTACAGCGCGCCGGAGGTCGCCGCGGCCTCGTTCGCCGCGGCGCTGACCGAGGACGAGATCCTGGAGACGATCCCGGTGCGCGGCCAGATCGCCTACATCTGCGAGGTATCCATAGAGGAGGGTTCTGATCTCGACGGCGCGAAGGCCCAGGAGGCCATCGAGATCGGCTCCCACCGGATGATCGCCCACCGGCGGGGCCGCAGCGAGGTGAAGTGGAACTACGATCCCGCGCTCGTGATGGGGGCCGGCGACGAGCTGCTGGTCCTGGCCACGCGGGCGGGCCTGGACAAGATCCTGCAGCGCTGCCGCCCGGTGGGCGCCGCCGCGTCCTAGGACGCCCCTGAGGCCGCGGGCGCCGCCCGAGCTGCCGGACCCGCGGGACATGCGCCCGGCGTCGCCCCTTGGCGCATGCCCCGGCGGCGCGCCCGCCCTCGGCCGCCGAAGGCGCCGCCTCGCGCCCCCGGCGCACGACTCCATAGTGCTCATGCCGCTTCGGGCGGCGCCGCAACTTCTCCGCCGCTCGTTCGTTGAACCTCCGACACATCTCTCTCGAAAGGGGCCGGAGTGGCGGCAGCAGCGCGGAAACAGGGTCGCGGACACGAGCGGGGAGAGGCGCCGGCCGGTCGCCGCAGACGCCGCAAGACCGCCTTGGCGGCCGCGGCCGGGGCGATCGCCGTCGGCACGGCGGCCGTGGTCGTCCCCCACGCGTTCGCCGACGACGACCCGCTCGGCCTGGGCGAGACGGTGGAGCGCCTCGCCGTCGACGAGGCGGCGCTCGGCCTCCTCGAGATCGGCGAGGTCGTCGAGGCGGCCGAGTCGCTGACCTACGCCGACGCGGCCGAGACCGCCGCGCTCGAACTCTCCGAGCCGGGCGCGGCCTACGTCAAACCGCACTTCGACCGGCTGCTGCTCACCGAGGGCGACTACGTGACCGTCTCCAGCCCCGACGGCGCCGAGTCCTACCGCTACGACGACTCGATGGTGGGCCAGTGGGCCACCTCCATCACCGGCGACACCGCGATCGTCGAGCTGCACAAGAGCGACCCGCGGGCCGACTCCGGCGCTCTGGGGCTCGTGGTCGACAAGATCGCCTACGGCTTCTCCGAGGACGTCGTCGCGGGCCTCGTCGACGAGCAGGCCGAGCAGGCCAGGCCCGCCGAGAGCCTCTGCGCCGGCGACGACAAGCGGCCCTCGACGTGCTACGCGAGCTCCTACCCCGAGATCGCCGAGAACGCCGACCCCGTGGCGCGGCTGCTCATCGACGGCACGGTCCTGTGCACCGCCTTCCGCGTCGGCGAGCACAACCGGATGCTCACCAACAACCACTGCTTCTCGGACTCCTGGGAGGCCGGGCGCACCGAGGTGTGGTTCGGCTACGCCTGCACCACCTGCGGGGGCGCCGAGACCACCGACCCGGTCAAGGTCAACGGCGAGCGCGTCCTCGCCACCTCGCAGGAGTTGGACTACACGCTGTTCAGCGTCGACGACTTCGCGGCGGTCGAGCCGTTCGGGTCGCTGGAGCTGTCCACCGACAGGGTCCGGCGCGGCGAGGCGATCTACATTCCGCAGCACCCGGCCGGGCGGCCCTCCGAGATCGCCGTGGAGTCCTCGGTCGACGGCGGCAACTGCGTGGTCAACGACCCCGTCTACGACGGCTACGTGGCGAACAGCGACATCGCGTACTACTGCGACACCGAGTTCGGCTCCTCGGGCTCGCCGGTGCTCTCGCGGGACACGCACGAGGTGATCGCGCTGCACCACTTCGGCGGGTGCCCGAACTCGGGCGTGAACGCCTCGCTCATCGAGCGGGAGATCCGCGGCCTCATCTGAGCGCGGCGTCGCCCGGCCGGGCGACGCCGCGCCTCGGGCTTGGCGCCGAGTTAGAGCGCTCTTAGCGTCGTCTTAGCGCTCGCGGCGCGAAGCTGGTGCACATGAACAAGAAACTGCTCGTAGCAAGCGCAGGCGCCGCGGTGATCGCCGCGGCCGGATTCGGATCGATCGCGCTGGCGCAGGACGACGACTCGTCCGCGCCGGTCAGCGAGAACAGCACGGGGCTGAGCGGGGAGCTCGACGCGGCCCCCGAGGACGTCACGGCCGGCGAGGGCCAGGAGGTCTTCCCCAGCGAGGGCGGCACGGTCTTCGCCCAGTGCACCGACGACGGGCCCGAGCTCGTCTGGTGGGCGCCCGCGGAGGGCTACGTCGTCGAGGACGTCGAGGCGGTCCCGGACGAGGACGATGACGACGACCGGGACGACCGGGACGCCGAGATCGAGTTCGAGAGCGCCGCGAAGGAAGTCGACTACGACGTGACCTGCGTCGACGGCGTGCCGCAGGCGGACATCGAGGTCGACCACGAGGACGACGACCGGGACGACCGGGATGACCGCGACGACGACGATGACGACTGGGACGACGACCGGGACGACAACGACGACGACGACTAGCCGATACGACGAGGGGGCGCGGGCCTGGAGGCCCGCGCCCCGTCGTGTCGTATGCGGTCGGCGCCGTCGGCGCGCTACTTCGGGGTGATCTGGAGTTCCTTGACGATCGTGGAGAAGTGCGAGCGGATGCGGTCGTCGGTCGGGTCGTCCTCGGGCGTCCAGTGGACCGCCATGCGCTCGTAGACCGTGTTGCGCTGCGCCGGAACGCGGTCGGCGGTGCGGATGAGGTCGATCAGCTCCGAGAGCCGCGAGCTGTGGCGCGCTCCCGCCGAGGAGATCACGTTCTCCTCCAGCATGATCGAGCCGAGGTCGTCCACGCCGAGGTGGAGGCTCAGCTGGCCCGCCGCCTTGCCGGTGGTCAGCCACGACGACTGGAGGTGCGTCACGTTGTGGAAGTACAGGCGGGCCGTCGCCAGCAGCCGCAGGTACTCCATCGTCGTCGCCTGCGTGCGGCCCTTGAGGTGGTTGTTCTCCGGCTGGTAGGTCCAGGGGATGAACGAGCGGAAGCCGCCGGTGCGGTCCTGCACGTCGCGGATCATGCTCAGGTGCTCGATCCGCTCCGAGGCGGTCTCGCCGGTGCCCATCATCATCGTCGCGGTGGATTCCAAGCCCAGGTTGTGAGCAGTCTCCATGATCTCCAGCCAGCGCTCGCCGGACTCCTTGAGCGGCGCCAGGGCCGTGCGCGGCCGCGCGGGGAGCATCTCCGCGCCCGCCCCGGCGATCGAGTCGAGCCCGGCGGCCTTGATCCGCTTCACGGCCTCCTCGATCCCGGTCCCCGAGACCTTCGCCATGTGGGCGATCTCCGAGGGGCCGATGGAGTGGATCGCCAGTTGCGGGTACTCGCGCTTGACGGCGCCGAAGAGCGTCTCGTAGTACTCCACGCCGAACTCGGGGTGGTGGCCGCCCTGGAGCATCACCTGGGTGGCGCCGAGGTCGACCGCCTCGCCGCAGCGGCGCAGGACCTCGTCGAGCGAGTGCTCCCAGCCCTCCTCGTGCTTGGGGGCGCGGTAGAAGGCGCAGAACTTGCAGGCCGTCACGCAGACGTTGGTGTAGTTGATGTTGCGGTCGATGATGTAGGTGACGATGTTGTCGCCGATCACGCGCCTGCGGGCGGTGTCCGCCGCTTCGGCCAGCGGGTGGAAGGGCGCTTCGGTGTAGAGCAGCTCGGCTTCCTCGGCGCTGATCCGGCCGCCGTCGGCGGCGCGGGCGAGGACATCGTCAATCTCGGCCATGGACGAAGCGTATCCGGAGAACCCGGTGCGGTACAGCGCCCCTGTTCAGAGTGACCGCCCCCTCTCGTCCGGCGCGGGCGCGGCCCGCCGGACGCCGCCGGGGACGCGAAGGCCGTGCGCACGGGGCGCGCCGATCGAGTCGGCGACGGCCGTGCGCGGGGCGCTAGTCGACGTAGTACAGCTCGGTGTGGATCTCCTGCGGTCCCGCCGCTTCGAGGACCTCCTTGACGCCCAGCACCATCTCGTACGGCCCGCACAGGAACCACTCGTCGACCTCGGCCGGGTCCACCGGGCCCGCCAGGACCTCGCGGAGCCGGTCGGGGGTGAGCCGCCCGGTGAGCAGCGGGCTCGCGCCCTCGGAGCGGGTGCGGATGTGGTGGAGCCTGAACCGGTCGCCGTGCACGCGCTCCAGCTCGGCGAGCTCGTCGGCGTACATGGTGGACTCACCGGTGCGGTTGGAGTACAGGATCGTCACGTTCGCGCCGGTGTCGAGGGCCGCTGTGGCGATGGACAGGATCGGGGTGATGCCCGACCCGGCGACGATCGCGCCGTAGTGGCGGTCCGGCTCGGGCTCGGCGCAGAAGACGCCGAGCGGCGGCAGCACTTCGAGGACGTCGCCGGGGGCGAGGACGGCCTTGGCGTAGGCGGAGAAGCTGCCCTGCGGGATGAACTTGATGCCCAGGCGCAGCGTGCCGTGCTCGGCGAGTTCGCCGGGCGTGGAGGCGAGCGAGTAGGAGCGGCGCACCTCCGAGCCGTCGGCCTCGACGCGCTGGAAGGTGATGTGCTGTCCGGGCTTGAAGTCGAAGGTCGCGCGCAGCTCCGGCGGCACGGCCAGGACGACTTCGAGGGAGTCCTCGGTGAGGGGCCTGACCCGGCTGACGGAGAGCTTGTGCCACGAGGGGCGGCGGCGGCGCTTGTTGAGCTCGACGGTCATGCGATGCCCTCTCCAGCGGGGAAGAATTCGGGGCCGCCCTCCGGCAGGGGGCCCACATTCGTATAACCGGCCGCGCGCGAGGCGAATTCCCGCAGGCCGTCGAGGTGTCGGTCACTGAGCGTGAACTGGAGGCGCTCGAAGTACTCGGCGAGCGCGGCGGGCGCGAACGGCTCCCAGCGGGCGGCGGAGGCGACGACCTCGTCCATCTCCTCGCGGCAGCGCCGCACCGATTCGCAGAACGCCAGGTGGACGTCCTTGACCAGGCCGGGGTGCGCCTGGGCGTACTCGCGGCGCACGGCCCAGACGGCGAAGACCATCGGCAGGCCGGTCCACGCCTTCCAGGCGTCGGCGAGGTCGGTGACGTGGTTCCCCGCCGGGTCGTGGTGGACGCGGAGGGCTTCGTCGCCGATGAGGACGGCGGCGTCGGCGCCGGCGAGGGCCGAGTCGAGGTCCGGCGGCGTGGTGGCGAAGTCGGGCGTGAGGCCGTGCCGCTGCTCCAGGAGCATCCGTGCGAGCAGGACGCCGGTGCGGGAGGTGGAGGTGAGCGAGACCTTCGGCGAGGCCGGGAGCGCCTCCAGGGGGGCCTTGGAGACGAGGTTGACGCTGAGGACGGGGCCGTCGGCGGCCACGGCGATGTCGGGCACGAGCATGAGCCGGTCGGCGTGCTTGAGGTATTCGACGAGGCTGATCGGCCCGATGTCGAGGTCGCCTTCGACGAGGCGGCGGCTGAGCTCGTCCGGTGGGGCGCGGTGCAGATCGACGTCGAGCAGCGCGCCCGACCGGGCCAGCCCCCAGTAGATGGGGAGGCAGTTGAGGAACGCGATATGTCCGACCCTGGGGCGCCGTGTGTTGTTCACAGACTCGACCGTAGCCCGTCCGGCCGGTGTCCGGCACGGACGGCGACTTCACGGAGACGTGTGCCGGAGCACCGGCGGGCGCTCAGCCCTCGTCGGCGACCGCGACGTCGCCCTCGCGGGCGCGGTCGCCGTTCCCCGAGACGAGCGCGGTGAGGCGGTCGAGGACCGTTTCGTCGTCGCTGGTGAGGACGATGGCGTCGCCGGGGCGGACGTCCATGGTCAGCACCTGGAGGATCGATTTGGCGTCGTGGGGCTCCCGCTCGCCGGGCTTGGCGATCGTCACCTCGGCGTTCGACCGCGCGGCGGTCTCGACGAAGACGGTGGCGGGGCGGGCCTGGATCCCGACTTCAGTGGTCACTTTCACACGGCGTTCCGCCATGCTTCCTCACTCCTCGAGCACAGTTGGCGCCTCGGTGGCGCCGGCGGGCCGAGCGCGGGCGCTGCGGCGGCGACGGCGAGCGGCGGGCGCTGCGGTGGCGTTTGCGGGCCGACGATCGGCGCGGCGGCGCTCACGCGCCGTTCGCACGGCCGCGCCGCCGCGGTCCGCGCGTCGGTTGGACACCAGCATGGACCCGAACCGAGGATCGTGGGCGGTTTTGCCGCCCTTTGTCATGATTCACCCGGTCCGGGGTGAAGTGATCACCTGTGCGGGCGGCTCAGGAGGCGGATTCCCCTTCGTCGGCGCCCGGCCCGCCGTACACGGTCGGGCGCGGCAGCGGGATGTGCTCGGGCAGCTCGCCGCGGTCGACCATGAGGTTCTTGACCTTGGCGCGGCCCGCCTTGAACGTCCCGGCCCCCTCGTCGGCGGGCGGCCACGTCTCGGGCGGGGTCTTCGCGGCCCCGGCGCGGTTGGCCTTGGCCGAGGGCTCCTCGAAGAGGCTGATGTCCGGCGCGTCGACGATCTTCTTCGCCGCGACCGGGTCGGGGCCGGATTTGGGCGCGGGGCCTTCGGCGGGCGCCGAGTCGAGCGCGGGTCGCTCCTCCTCGGACGCGGACGCGGCGGGCTCGGCGGCGGGCTCGGCGGTCGGCTCCGGCTCCGGTGCGGGGTCGTAGTCCGGCGGGGCGGCCTCCGCCATCGGCGAGTCGAGGCCGGCCGGGAACGGCCGTCCGGGCTCGGGGTTGGGGACCGGCTCGGGCGGCGGGACCGGCCCGGGGTCGGGCTGCGGCATCGGCGGCGTGGGCTCCGGCTCGGGAAGCGGCTCCGGGGCCGGAGGCGGGCCGGGGTCCGGCACCGGGTCGGGGCGCCGGGGCTCCGGCGCGGGCTCGGGGTCGGGCCGGACGGGCTCGGGCGCGGGGTCGGGTCCGGGCTCCCTGTCCTCGTCGGGCTTCTCGTGGACGGTCTCGGCGGCCTCGATGTCGGCGCCGGGCGTCTCGGTGCCCTCCGCGTCCTCGGCGGGGCGGTGCACCACGTTCACGGTGTCGTGCTCGTCGGTCTCGGGTTCGGTCCGGGCCTCCGGCTCGGGTTCCGGCTCCGGCTCGGATTCGGCCGTCGCGGCGGGCTCAGGCTCCGGCGCTGCCGCGGGCTCCGGTCCTGGTGCCGTCTCCTCGGCCGCCGGTTCGGGCTCGGGTTCGCCGCTCTCGGCCTCCGGCTCGGCGTCGCCCGCCTCCTCGGACTCCTCCTCGGACTCGTCCTCGCTCTCGGCCCGCGGCGGCGCGGGCGGAAGGGACTCGCCGGGGACGTCGGCTTCGAGGTCGGCCAGCGCCGCCTCCTCCTCGTCCGAGAGGTCGACGGCGTCGTCCAGCTCCTCGGGCTCGGGGATGTCCTCGCCCCACAGCGGCGCGTCCCCGTCCTCTTCGGCGGGAGCGGGCGCGGGGGCCGGAGCGGGCGCGGCCTGCGCCTCGGCGGGCGCTTCGGTCTGGAGGTTCACTTCGGGGACCGGCGGCGAGGGCGGCGCGGTCGGCGGCACGCCGAACTCCGGGGCGGACGCGGGCGGCACGCCGAACGACTGGTTCGCCTCCGAAGGCACGGTGAACTGCGGGCTCTGCGCGGGCGGCGCGAACGCGGCCTCGGGGGCCGGGGCGGCGGGCGGCGCGAACGGCTGCGCGGCGGGCGGCTGCATCGGCGGCGGCGGCATGGGCGGCGAGGACGGCACTGCGGGCGTCACCGGCGGCAGCGAGTGCACCGGCGGGGAGGGCGGCGCCGCTTGCGGCGGCTGCGCCGACCCGGCGGCCGGGTGCGGCTGCTGGTGCTGGACCGGCGGCGGGACGGGCGCCGAGCCCGACGCCTGCGGGGCCGGGGGCGGCGGGTACATCGGGGGCCGCACGGCCGCCGATCCCGAGGCGGCCGGAGGCGCGGGCGGCGGCGCCTGCTGCTGGTACTGGTACGGCGCCTGGCCGGAGTACGGCGGAGGCGGCGGGACCGGCGCGGACCCCTGCGGCGGCGGGGGCGGCGCCGCCTGGCCCTGCTGCCCGTACTGCGGGGCGGGCGCGGGAGGGGCGGCGTACGACGGCGGCGGGTACTGCGGTTCGGGCGGGAACCCCCCGATCGGAGGCGGCAGCGGCGCGCCGCACCGCGAGCAGCGACGGAGCCTGGACGTCAGGCGCTGACCGCAAGAGCTACAGCTGTTGTCGTCCACGGGAGCCTCCTCGGGGATGGAGCGTTGTCATTGCTGCGGGCAACCTGATCACCATCGTGCCATCACCGCGCAGTCCCCGGTATCCGCCTTCGGATAACTCGCCCGAAGTCTCACCCGTTCCCGGATCGCGGCTGAGCGTTCCCGAGACGCCGTCGGACACGCTCGGCGAGGGCTCGTCGGGCGAATCGTCCTCAGTGGGCGAGGGCTCCTCCGGGGAAGGCGAGGGCGAGGGCGAAGGGGACGGCGAGGGACTCGGCGACGGGCTCGGCGTGGGGCTGGGGCTCGGCTCCAGCGTCTGGCCGTCGGTGGGCGAGGGGTCCGGCTCGTCGGTCGTGCCGTCGTCGCCCGAGGGCTCCTCGTCACCGGCGTCGTCGGTCTGGACCGCGTCGACGACGCGGTGCGCCCCGGCGAAGTTCGTGAACCAGATGCTGCTGATCTTCACCACGTCGCCGGTGCGGGGGGCCTGCACCATCTTGCCGTCGCCGAGGTACATGCCGACGTGGTAGACCGAGCGCCAGTCGCCGGGGCTGTCCCACCAGAAGAGCAGGTCGCCCGGCAGCAGCATCTCGTTGTCGACGGGCTTGTCGCGCGTGGCGTTGAACTGGTCGGCGGCCACGCGCGGGATGGTGACGCCCGCGTAGCCGTAGGCCGACTGCGTGAGCCCGGAGCAGTCGAAGGTGCTCGGGCCCTCGGCGCCCCACTCGTAGGGCTTGCCGAGCTGCGCGAGGGCGTATTCGACGGCCTTCTTGGCCTCGGGGGCGGCGTCCCAGCCGTCGACCTCGGAGGAGAAGTCGTCGGAGTACTCGGCGGCGGCCTCCTCGCGGGCCCGCTCGATCTCCTCCAGCTCCTCGGCGTTCTCCTCGACGAGGCGGTCGAGGTCGCTCTGGGCCGCGGTGAACGCCGCGTCGAGCTCGGTGTAGCGGCCCTCGGCGCGCGAGGCGGACTCGGCGGCGGCGTCGTAGGAGGCGTGGGCGACCGTCTCGGCGGTCCGGGCCGTCTCGAGCGCCTCGGTCAGGCCCGGCAGGTCCCATTCCCCGCCGAGCGGGGACAGGCCGGTCAGGTCGGGGAGCTCGCTCTCGGGCACTCCGGCCGTGTCGGCGTAGGCCGCTCCGGCGGCGTGGTCGAGCGCGGACTGGGCGGCGTCGAGCGCTTCGACGGACGCCGACCAGTCGGCGGCGGCCTCGGTGAGGCGTTCGGTGCGGGTGAGCCACTCCGCTTCGGCGGCGGTGGTCTCCTCGGCGAGCTGCGCGACCTCGATGGCGGCCTGGTTGATCTGGTCGGCCAGCGGGCCGTCGGCGGTCTCGGGGTTGGTCACCGGGGTGTCGTCGGCGGTCTCGCCGAGGGGCCGCGTGCCGTCGTCGGGGACGGTGACCCCCGGTTCGGCGAACGCCGGCATGGCGCCTCCGAAGAGGACCGTTGCGGCTCCAGCGGCCACGAGCATGTTGACGCCCAACCGGTTCACGCGCATACCAGGTGTCCTCCCGTGGTGTTTGCCACGCATACTCTATCGAAGACGTGCCACTCTCGCCTCCTGGACCGCCGAGAGGGTCGCGAGCGGGGCTCACGATCGGGGTTCGGGGCGTCACGTGCGACTCGTGCGGAGGCCGCATCCGGTCGCCGCGGCGTTACGCTGGCACTGCGAACGCGCGGACCGCGGACACGGCCGCGTGACCGGGGCCACGGCTCGCAGACTTGACCCCCGAGAGGGACCAGAGGGAACGGAGGCGTCATGGACGACACCGCGGCGTTCAAGGCCGGGATCGAGGAGAAGCTCGCGGCCGGCGAGCGGCTGACCTACGACGACGGCGTGGGGCTCTACGAGATCGACGACCTCGCCTGGCTGGGACGCCTCGCGCACGGCGTGCGCACCGCCAAGAACGGCGACCGGGCGATGTTCAACGTCAACCGGCACCTCAACCTCACCAACGTCTGCTCCGCCTCCTGCGCGTACTGCTCGTTCCAGCGCAAGCCCGGCGAGGCCGACGCCTACACGATGCGCGTCGAGCAGGCCGTGGCCCTCGCCGAGCAGATGAAGGGCGACGCGCCCACCGAGCTCCACATCGTCAACGGCCTCCACCCCACGCTGCCGTGGCGCTACTACCCGCGCGTGCTCCAGGCGCTCAAGGAGACCCTGCCGGAGGTCAACCTCAAGGCGTTCACCGCCACCGAGGTCCAGTGGTTCGAGAAGATCTCCGGCCTCGACGCCTCCGAGATCCTCGACGAGCTGATCGCGGCCGGGCTCGAATCGCTGACCGGCGGCGGCGCCGAGATCTTCGACTGGGAGATCCGCCAGCACATCGTCGACCACGACTGCCACTGGGAGGACTGGTCGCGCATCCACCGCCTGGCGCACGAGAAGGGCCTGCGCACCCCCGCGACCATGCTCTACGGGCACATCGAGGAGCCCCGGCACCGCGTCGACCACGTGCTGCGGCTGCGCGAGCTCCAGGACGAGACCGGCGGCTTCGCCGTGTTCATCCCGCTGCGCTACCAGCACGACTTCCACGACTCCCAGGACGGGAAGATCCGCAACCGCATCCAGGAGCGCACCACGATGGCCAGCCCGGCCGAGTCGCTCAAGGTCTTCGCGGTCTCCCGCCTCCTGCTCGACAACTTCGACCACGTCAAGTGCTTCTGGGTCATGCACGGCCTGGACGTGGCGCAGCTCTCGCTGTCCTACGGCGCCGACGACCTCGACGGCTCGGTCGTGGAGTACAAGATCACGCACGACGCCGACGACTACGGCACCCCCGACAAGATGGACCGCGAGAGCCTGCTCGAACTCATCCGCGACGCCGGGTACCGGCCCGTGGAGCGCAACACCAAGTACGAGGTGGTGCGCGAGTACGACGGCCCGCAGACGATCGCCGAGCGCCGGGCCGAGCCGCAGTCGGTGAGGTTCTAGTGGTGGCCGCCCCCGAGGAGAACGGCGGCGTCCAGCGGATCGAGTCGCTGGGGCAGCTGGTGGGGACCGTGCTCGCGTACATCGTCATGGGCGCGGTCGCGCTGGTCGTGTTCGACCTGCTGTTCATCACGATCGGCGGCGGCGAGTTCGGCCGCGTCTCGGGCTGGGTGGCCGCCGTGCCGAGCGTGTTCGTCTTCAGCCAGCAGTTCCGGCGCTACGAGGGCGCTTCGCGTTGGACCGTTGCGCTCACCGGCATCGTGCTCGGCCTGGGCGCGGGGATCGCCTCGACGCTGCTGCTGCCGCCGACCTGGTCGTCACTGGTCGTCGGCGGCATCGGCGGGCTGGTGGCCGCGCTGGTGTACTCGGCGCTGTGGTACTCAGGGATCAAGACCTATGGAGAGGAGCGACCGTGAACCCGGTGGCCAAGTACTTTCTCGCCCGGCTCGGGCTGTGCGTCGCCATCGCCGCGCCGCTGAGCTTCTTCATCAACCTGCTGCTGGCGATCGGTATCGGGCTGGTGGGCTCGCTGCTGCTGTCGACGGTGCTGCTCAAGGGAATGCGCACCGAGATGATCGACCACATCGACGCGGGCGTGAAGCGCCGCCAAGAGGAGAAGCAGCGACTGCGCGCCGAACTCAAGGGCGAGACCGTCGAATAAGCGGCCCGGACGCGCGGCCGGGCGGCTATGTCGCGGCGGCGCTGAGGAGGCCGCGGAAGTCGTCGGCGGCGAGGTCGAAGACCGGCGAATCGTGGCCGAGCTTCGAGTCACGGACCTGAAAACCGGTGGACGCGGTCCGGGCCTCCACGCAGTTCGATTCATTGGTGCCGCTGCTGTAGGTGCTCTTGCGCCAAGTCTGGCGGCACTCGACACAATTGCTGGAGTCGGTGCCGGTGCTGCGGGTGCTCTTACGCCACATGGTTGCGCTCTGCATTGCGATACTCCTCCAGAGATGCCGCGCGAAGCCGATTCGGCCTGATCGACTCAACGTACAACCGCGCCCGCTTCAGCACCTCCCCCATTTCTGCGCACGGCCGCCGAGTCGGCGGCCGAAAGGCAAGCACACGGAAACGGGCCCCGACCGCTCGGCGGTCGGAGCCCGTGGCGTTCATGGAGCCGTCAGCCTGCGCTCACCGCGCTGAGAAGACTGCGGAAGTCGTCGGCGGCGAGGTCGAAGACCGGCGAGTCATGCCCGAGCTTCGAGTCACGGACCTGGAAACCGGTGGACGCGGTCCGGGCCTCGACACAGTTCGAGTTGTCGGTGCCACTGCTGTGACTGCTCTTGCGCCAGGTCTGGCGGCACTCGACGCAGTTGTCAGAGTTGGTGCCGCTGCTGCGGGTGCTCTTACGCCAAGCGGTCGCGCTCTGCATCGAGATACTCCTCCAGAGGTATCGCACGAAGCCAGTTCGGCTTGATCAGCCTATGGTACAGCTTGATGCGTTCCGACTCTTCAAGGCACCAGCTGCGGTCCTGGATCTCGGTGAAGACAAACGCCGGGCCTGCGGTCGCATTGCCGTTTGGGAGGAACAGTTCGAAGTTGCCGCCGAACGTATGCGGCCCGGTCATGACACGGATCTGCCAGCCAGGGACGCTGTTCAGCTCGCGCAAGCGGTCAAACTGCACGCGGCGGCCTTCGGGAGTCATCGCGTACAGCCAAGAAAAGGCCCCGTCACCGATGAGGATGCTCATCTTGTATTCGTCGGCACGGCCGAGGATGCCCTCGACTCGGCGCTCCTTGAACGCCCAGCCGAACTCCGCGACCTCGTCGGTGGTTCCTTCGATCGGGTGCAGCACCTCGAAATGGAACTCCCTCGTCTGGACGACACCCGGAAGGATCTGCGGCTGCCACTTGAAGATGTCGCGGTAGTGCAGCTCGCCCTTCGCGAGCATCAGCGCGTTGAATCGCGGATCGGCCTCCATGTACTTCAGGTCCGCCTTCTTGCTGCGGACCACCTGCTGCATGTAGAGCAGCGCCTCCTCGTCGTCGTCGCCGTAATGCAGGAAGAACTCCCGCACGTCGCCCACCGTCGGCTGTCCCGACCCCTTGCGCCAGTTCGCGATCGTCTGCGGCGAATAGTCCAGCCGCTCGGCCACCTCCGTATCCGGCACCCCGTGCGCGTCCATACGGTCCATGAGTTCGGCCCTGACATACCAATCCGAGAGCGACTGTCGCGCCATGAGAGATACCCCGCATTCGGTGGGAAAGCTGCTGATGGACACACATAATGACATGTGACCGTCCTTTGCGAAACCCCCACTCCGCGCTTTATCGAATGGCCCCAAAGGATTATCCAAAATTTTTTGGCCAAAGAATTTACCGGGCTCCCCGGCCCCAAGAACTACCGATTCACGGCCCCTTGCCGCCTGCGGCGACATGCCATAGATTGAGTCCATCGCGAGTACAGCCAAGAGGCTCGCGTTCGGTGGAAAGCGCCCGGAAGTCACTGCTCGCATGTGACTTCCGGGCATTCCAAAACCTCGCCGAATGCGACTCGGTCGCTTCAGCGCAAAGAGCTGGTTTCAAGTTCGTTGGTGATCGGACTGGTTGTCCGGTGCAGGGTTTCTGGTTTGCTCGTTGAACGGGCATGGCGAAGCCTTGGGAGATCGATGAGGGCCTGTGGGCGCGGATCGCAGCGCTGTTGCCTGACCATCGCCCCGGGGCACGCGGCCCGGTGCCGTTGGATGACCGGAAGTGCCTGCAAGGCGTCCTGTTCGTGCTCTATACCGGTATCAACTGGAAGCACCTGTCACCCGGACTCGGTTTCGGATCCGGCATCACGTGCTGGAGGCGGTTCCGCCGCTGGTGCGAGGCCGGAGTCTGGGACCGGCTCCATCGTCTCTTGCTATCCGAGCTGTATGCGTTCGGGGAGATCGGCTGGTCCGCCGTCTGCCTGGACGGCTCGCATGTCAGAGCAAAAAAGGGGGGCGAGGGCAGCGGCCGCTCACCGGTAGACCGAGGCCGACCAGGCTCGAAACACCACATCGCCTGCGACTCGACCGGGATCCCGCTCGCGGTCATCACTACCGCGGGCGACGTTCCCGACATCAAGGCCGCGCCCGACCTGGTCGAGGCCATCGGCCATCGCCCATCTCCGCCAGTGCAAACGCCTCGCCGTCCGCTGGGACCGATTTCTGTCCATGCACGAGGGTTTCACCAAACGCGCCGTGAGCCTCATCTGCTGGCGACGCCTCAACCACGTCCTACCCTGCCGGAACTGACCGGCTCAGTCTTCTCGACGGGGTGAACCCTGTTCCATCCCCAGAGAATCCGTCGCGCTTCCTTGGTGTCGAGTAGTCGAAGTCCATGCTCGGCCCAGCCCCGCAGCGCTTCATCGGGTGAACTGAGCTGGTCCGCAAGTACTGGCAGCCCCTTGTCGGATCGCGCCGCACCGATCAGCTCCAGCAGCCAGCAACGCAGCCCGTGATCGTCGCGTTCAGCCTGAAACTCCTCGAGCAGCTCGTGGAGGTGCTCACTCGCTACTGGAAGCAACGTGCGGAGCCCGTCCTCCTGGAGCTGCGGGTCGTGGCTTCGCATCAGCCGCATCGCATCACGGAACACACGAGTCATGCGCGTCAGACTATCGCCTGGTTGAGATCATCACCGCAGCCAGGAACGGACCCCGGCCCTCCAGAAACTCGAAACCAGTTCAAAGGACGGCCGGAATGGCGGGCACTCCGCCCCCAGTTCGCCCGCGCCTTGTCAGCGCTGGTGCTTCATCAGCTCGGTGCAGATCTGGAGTGTCTCGGCCGCGCCCGCTTCGAGGGCCTTGCCGTAGTGCTTGAGCCAGGACCGGACCCCGTCGGGAGTGCCGGTGGACCAGGCCCGCTGCGCGCCGACGTACTCGGGATTCCGGTCGAGGTGCCCTGCGTTCACGGTAACCAAGAGCTTCGGATCGAGCCCTTTGCTCGCCAGCGCGAGCCGGGCCGCGCCCCGGGCGACGATGTTGTTCGCCACCGGGAACGGCTGCACCGCGAGCAGCTCGCCGTGGACGACCGCCGCGGTCATCGCCGCCGGAATCTCCTTGGTGGGGCTGGTGACCAGCGCGCACATCGCGTCGACGCGGGCCGAACCGCCCTTGTCGACCTCGATGCGGCCGGGCTCGAAGTCCTCCCCCGCGTCGCGGAAGTCCCGCGAGGCCAGCAAGTGCAGCTTCGCCAGGACGTAGCGGGGCGAGACCGCCCACATGTCCACCAGGCCGGGAAGCGCTTCGACCACGCGCAGCGCGCCGGACACGATCGGATCGGAGAAGTCGCCGGCGCGAAGACGCTCGACGTCGCAGTCGTAGCCCTCCAGCGCCAGCATCGCCGAAGCGTCGTGCAGGGCCACCTCGGCGGCGACATGCGCGTCGCCACTGCGGAGGGCCTCGTGCCAGAGCATGCGATCGACATTGGCTCTGGCGTTCTCAAGGGCGTCGGCGACCTCGGAGAGTTCGAGTAGAGGCGCGAGAGGATCCACGGGCGGAACCTTACCGGTCGGAGATGGGACGGATACGCCCCACCGGGCGTGCATGAGGGCAGTGACAAATGGTACAGACTTGGCTGACGATGCGCTTGCCTCGTTGACGGTGACTTTGGGCGTCTTCGGCGCCGGTAGGTGAGCAGACGGGCACCATGCGTCGAAACGCTGGGCGCCCTGCGCGCGGCCGGGCGCGGCGGCGGCCCGCAGGCGCGCCTGCGACGGTGACGAACGCCTCTCGCATCATCCCCTTGCCCTTGCTCACAGCGGCGCGCGAACCGGGCGAACCGCGCCCCGGCGGCGGTCGCGCCGCTCGTCGACCGCCCGGCGAACGCTCGCCTCCCGCTCGACGACGCCCGGAACGTCACCGGTTGTCAGGAGCGGGTTTCGCGGTAGGGTAACGGACAATAGACCTGCCTCACAGTAACGCGCTGTAAGGAGCGAATACCCGTGACAGAAACCCCGCAAGAGACGCTCGCCAACCTCCTGTCGGAGGACCGCACGTTCCCTCCCTCCCCTGAGTTCACCCGATCGGCGAATGTCACGGAGGCCGCCTACGACGAGGCCGCCGCGGATCGGCTCGCGTTCTGGGAGACGCAGGCCCGCCGGCTCGACTGGGCCAAGGACTGGGAGCAGACCCTCGACTGGTCGAACCCGCCGTTCGCCAAGTGGTTCACCGGAGGCGAGCTGAACGTCGCCGCCAACTGCCTCGACCGCCACGTCGAGGCCGGCCTGGGCGAGCGGGTGGCGATCCACTTCGAAGGCGAGCCCGGGGACACCCGCACCGTCACCTACGCCGAAATGCTCGACGAGGTCAAGCGCGCCGCGAACGCGCTGACCGACCTCGGCGTCCAGGCGGGCGACCGGGTCGTGATCTACATGCCGATGATCCCCGAGGCGGCCGTGGCGATGCTGGCGTGCGCGCGCATCGGCGCCCCGCACTCGGTCGTCTTCGGCGGCTTCAGCGTCGACGCGCTGTCGAGCCGCATCGAGGACGCCGGCGCGAAACTGGTCATCACCTCCGACGGCGGATTCCGCAAGGGCAAGGCGAGCGCCCTCAAGCCCACCGTGGACGAGGCCGCCGACCGGTGCCCCACCGTCGAGAACGTCCTGGTCGTGCGCCGCACCGGCGAGGACGTCGTCTGGTACGACCGCGACCTGTGGTGGCACGAGACCGTCGCCACCGCCTCGAACGAGCACGAGGCGCGGCCCTTCGACGCCGAGCACCCGCTGTTCATCCTCTACACCTCCGGCACCACCGGCAGGCCCAAGGGCATCCTCCACACCTCCGGCGGCTACCTCACCCAGACCGCCTACACCCACAGCGCGGTCTTCGACCTCAAGCCCGAGACCGACGTCTACTGGTGCACCGCCGACATCGGCTGGGTCACCGGGCACTCCTACATCGTCTACGGCCCCATGGCCAACGGCGCGACGCAGGTCATGTACGAGGGCACCCCCGACACCCCGCACCAGGGCCGGTTCTGGGAGATCGTCGAGAAGTACAAGGTCTCGCTGCTCTACACCGCGCCCACGGCCATCCGCACCTTCATGAAATGGGGCGACGACATCCCCGCCCGGTACGACCTGTCGAGCCTGCGCCTGCTCGGCAGCGTCGGCGAGCCGATCAACCCCGAGGCGTGGATGTGGTACCGCGAGCACATCGGCGGCGACCGGTGCCCCGTCGTGGACACCTGGTGGCAGACCGAGACCGGCGCCATCATGGTCTCGCCGCTGCCCGGCGTCACCGCCGCCAAGCCCGGCTCCGCGCAGCGGCCCCTCCCCGGCATCACCGTGGACGTGGTCGACGACGAGGGCAAATCGGTGCCCAACGGCGGCGGCGGGTTCCTCACCATCCGCGACCCGTGGCCCTCGATGCTGCGCACCGTCTGGGGCGACGACGAGCGCTTCCTCGACACGTACTGGTCGCGCTACGAGGGCATGTACTTCGCGGGCGACGGCGCCAAGCGCGACGACGACGGCGACATCTGGCTGCTCGGCCGCGTCGACGACGTCATGCTCGTCTCCGGGCACAACATCTCCACCACCGAGGTCGAATCCGCGCTGGTCAGCCACGACACCGTGGCCGAGGCCGCCGTCGTGGGCGCCACGGACCCGCTCACCGGGCAGGGCATCGTCGCGTTCGTGATCCTGCGCGGCGCCACCGAGTCGAGCCCCGAGCACCTGGCCGAACTGCGCGGCCACGTCGCCAAGACCCTCGGGCCCATCGCCAAGCCGCGGCAGGTCATGGTCGTCTCCGAACTGCCCAAGACCCGCTCGGGCAAGATCATGCGGCGGCTCCTGCGCGACATCGCCGAAGACCGCAAGCTCGGCGACGTGACCACGCTCCAGGACAGCTCCGTCATGGCGCGCATCAAGGAAGGGCTCGACTCCCGCTCCTCCGAGGACTGACGGGACGGCGACGGCGGGGCGGCCCGGAGCCGCCCCGCCGTACGGCGTCGCCACAGCGAGTCGCGACCTCGTACGATGCTGCTCGTGAACCGCAGGAACTTCGCCGACAGCGCCGCCCTCAAACCCGGGCCCTGGACCCACCGGCACATCGACGCCAACGGCTCGCGATTCCACATCGCCGAAGCCGGAGAAGGCCCCCTCGTGCTCCTGCTGCACGGCTTCCCCGAATTCTGGTGGGCCTGGCGCCGCCAGATCCCCGCCCTCGCCGACGCCGGATTCCGCGTCGTCGCCGTCGACCTGCGCGGCTACGGCGCCTCCGACAAGCCCCCGCGCGGCTACGACGCCTACACCATGGCCGCCGACGTCGTCGGCCTCGTCCGCGCCCTCGGCGAACGCGACGCCACCGTCGTCGGCCACGACCTCGGCGGCATCCTCGGCTTCGCCGCCGCCGCCTTCCACCCCCAGCAGTTCCGCTCCCTCGTCGTCGTCGGCGCCGCCCACCCGCTGCGGCAGCGGGCCGCCCTCGCCGTCGACCCCAAAGGCCAGCTCTCGGCCTCCAAGCACCTGTTCGCCTTCCAGATGCCCCGCTACGAGCACCGCCTGACCGCCTGGGACGCCCGCAAAGTCGCCGACCTCATGTACTGGTGGTCCGGGCCGCGCTGGCGCAACACCAAGGACTTCCAGGCGTACGTGCGCGCCTGCCGGGACGTCATCCAGATCCCGCAGGCCGCCTTCTGCGCCCTGGAGGCATTCCGGTGGCCCTTCCGCACCGCCATGGGCCTGGCCGGGCGGCGGTTCGTGAAACTGCTCCAGCGGCCCACCCCCGTGCCCACGCTGCAACTCCACGGCGCCATGGACACCTGCGTGCTCCCGCGCACCGCCCAGGGCTCGGGCCGGTACATCCACGGCCGCTACGAATGGAAGCTCCTGGAGAACGTCGGGCACTTCCCGCAGCAGGAGGTGCCCGAGACGGTCACCAAGGAGATCATCCGCTGGGCCGACTGAACCGGGAGTGGGCTCCTCCACCGAACCCCCGGGCCGCTAGCCGGACGGCCGGTTCGCCAGGCAGGATGGGGCGGACCACCAACCGGAAGGCGAAACCATGACCGAGGACACCCTCGCCCTGCGCGGCGCCACCATCGTGCCCGTCACCGCCGCCCCCATCGCGAACGGCACCCTCCTGGTCGAGCGCGGCCGCATCAGCGCCGTCGGCGGCCCCGACCTGCCGGTCCCCGAAGGCGTCCCCGTCACCGACGCCGCGGGCAAATGGGTCCTCCCCGGCCTGGTCGACGCCCACACCCACCTCGGCGTCCACGAAGTCGCCGAAGGCTGGGCGGGCAACGACACCAACGAGATGACCGACCCCAACACCGCCTACGTGCGCGCCCTGGACGGCATCAACCCCGCCGAACCCGGCTTCGCCGAGGCCGTCGCGGGCGGCGTCCTCGCCGTGTGCGTCAACCCCGGCTCCGGGAACGTCATCGGCGGCGAGACCGTCGCGGTCAAGACCGTCGGGCGCTACGCCGACGAGATGGTGCTGCGCTCCCCCGCCGGCGTCAAGTCCGCGCTCGGCGAGAACCCCAAGCGCGTCTACGGCGAGCAGAAGAAGACCCCCTCCACGCGCCTGGGCACCGCGGGCGTGCTGCGGCAGGCGTTCGTCGCGGCCGATAACTACCGCAGTGCCGACGCCCCCGAACGCGACCTCACCCTCGAGACCCTCGCGAAGGTCCTCGACCGCGAGATCCCCTGGCGGCAGCACTGCCACCGCGCCGACGACATCGCCACCGCGCTGCGCGTCGCCGACGAGTTCGGCTACGACCTGGTCCTCGACCACGGCACCGAGGCGCACCTGCTGGCCGACCTCATCGCCGAACGCGGCGTGCCGGTCATCTTCGGGCCGCTGCTGTGCAGCCGCAGCAAGGTCGAGACCCTCAACCGCTTCCCCGAGAACACACGCAAGCTCGCCGAAGCGGGCGTGACGCTCGCGATCACCACCGACCACCCGGTCGTGCCGATCGAGCACCTGATCATCCAGGCGATGCTGTGCGTCAAGGAAGGGCTCGACCGCAACACGGCGCTGCGGGCCGTGACCATCAACCCCGCGACGATCATGGGCGTGCAGGACCGGATCGGCTCGCTCGAAGCGGGCAAGGACGCCGACTTCTGCGTCTGGTCCGGCGACCCCCTCGACATCTACTCCAAGGTGGAGCAGGCGTACATCGACGGCCGCCCCGTATGACGCGAAGGCCGGGAGCCGCGCGGCTCCCGGCCTCCCCGCTCCGACGGGCTCAGGCGGCCCTGCGGACCTCGCCCCGCGCCGGCAGCGCGGCCGGAGCCGAGCGGCGCAGGTGGCGGGCGATCAGGCCGCGGCGCGCCGCGGCGACGCCCTCGGCGAGCCGGGAGAGGGCCGAAGGCCGGTCCTCGACGACCGGCGCGTCGGGCAGGGCCGAGCGCGCCTCTTCGTACGTGTACTTGAGTGCCAGAATCGCGAGCGGTTCCATTGCGGTGTTCCTTCCGGGCGGTGATGCGGTGTGCGTGCCGCGCCGGTGCGGCGGCGAGGCCGGCGCGCGGCGCCGAACCTCATGGACAACAATGCGGGTGCAGTGTCACCGGCGCATTACGCGCGAAGAAACCGCCGCGAACTCGCGGTAAAAACCTCGTGCGGGCCGATGGCGCTGGTCACAACGGCCGCAGAGCCGGACACGGGAGGAGCCAGGACATGCGACTCGACGACCACCGCACGGTGATCACCGGGGCGGGACGCGACTTCGGCAGGAGCCTGGCGATCAGCCTCGCCGCGCTCGGCGCGGAGGTGTACCTGTCGGCCAGGAGCCCGGAGGCCGCCGAGCGGGTCCGCGACGAGATCCGCCGCGACGGCGGCAAAGCGCACGCCTTCGCCTGCGACCTGGGCGTCCCCGAGTCCATAGCGGACTTCGCCGCGGCCGTGGCGGAGCGGACCGACCGCATCGACGTCTTGGTGAACAACGGGGCGCCGTACCTGGCGGCGGCGGACCTCGGCGACGCGGACGACGAGCGGATCGCCGAGACGGTCGCGGCCGGGGCGACGGGGACCGTGCTGGCCGTCAAGCACTTCCTGCCGCTGCTCCTGGCGTCGGAGAAGCCGGACATCGTGACGATGGTGTCGGCCTGCGGCGAGACCGGCCACCACCGGTCGGAGGCGCACGAGGCGTTCTACGCCGCGAAGAGCGCGCAGGCCGGTTTCACCGAGATCCTCTCGAAGCGACTGCGCCCCAAGGGGGTGCGCGTGATCTCCCTGTACCCGCCGGACTTCGACAACCCCGACAGGAACGCGGAGGAATGGACGGCCGAGCGGGACGCGGGGGACGAACTGAGCGCGAGGTCCCTGGTGGACTGCATCGTCTTCGCGATAAGCCAGCCCCGCGACTGCTTCATCAAGTCCTTCCACTTCGAACAGCGCTGAGCAGACGCTCGGGCAAGTTCCAGCCGGGCGGCGATGATGAGGGGGCGGGTGCTGAAGGTTCACCTTCGGCCTGCGGTTCGGGTGGTCCCGGCCTTTGGCCTGGGGAGCCCGGCAATGGCCGCCGGTGCGCGGGCGGCTTTCCTCCCGGTGGATGGTCACCGTGCACTGAGGGCAGCGACAAAGACGAAGAGGGGGGCCTTACCCCTGTGGTGTTGACACTGTCCTTCTTACACAGCGGCAGGAATCGTAGCCCGCTGCTGTTCGTACTCGATGGGCGCGATGTTGCCCAGTGATGAGTGCCGCCTCACCGCGTTGTAGCGCAGGATCCACGA
>DASTYG010000023.1:0-91548 GCA_035765105.1 Glycomyces sp. | reverse complement strand
ATCGATGAGCAGCCGGTCGTAACGGTAGATCGTGCCCACCGGCGTCGGCGCCCCCGGAGCCCGGACGACCTGGCCTGGACGCAGCACACGGCAGTGATGCCGGTCAAGGCATGTCACGGGAAGGCTGGGCACACCGCTCATGCGGTCGCGTCCGGGGTTGGGCTCTAGACGGGGCTCTTCGTCGGCGAATACCAAACGCATGGGGGGATCCTCTCGGGTCGGGGGTGTTATGCGGTTGTGCGGTCGAGGAGAACCTCCTCTCGGTCGATTCTCCTCAATTTCCGTCGGGACGTGTGTCCCGGTGCTATTCGTTTTGTCAGGGGGCACTCAAGCCCGGAACGCGGCTGTCGTTACGGGCTGGACGGGTTTCTTCCGCGTTCACCGTAATAAGAGTCCTCCGCCCCGGGCCAGATACACGGCGCGCGGGAATTTCTCGGGCGCGGGGGCGCGCGGCGCCCCGTCTTCGCGGCGGGGGCCGTGGCGATTCGGGCCGCGGCCCGGTGCAGCGGCGTCTTCGGGGCGCCGTCCGGGCACGGCGCTGCGCCGGCCCGGGTCGTCGGACTCGGGCCGGTGGCTCGGGGGGACCGTCTAGCCGGTTCTGCCGTCCTCGACGACTTCGACCATCGGCTCGCCCTCCCAGCTCTCGATGTCGAACTCGCCGTCCCTGACGCCCTCGACGAACGCCTCCCACTCCTTGGGGGTGTAGATGAGGACGTCGCCTTCAGGGTCCTCGGCCATCCGCAGGGCCACCAGACCGTTGTCGGCGTAGCCGATCTCCAGGGCCGCGGGCGTCCCGTCGGCGCGCGTCGTGCGTTCCCAGCGGGCCGTCTCCATGTCGAACTCGCCCTTGAGCGGATGCTCACGCTTCGTCATCGCCCAAGCATAAAGGGCTCGGGCCGCGCGGCCCGAGCCCCCGTGCCCGTGCGTCCGCCCCGGCGGTCCGCGGCTCGCGAGCCTACTTGAGAAGGCTTGCGGGCCAACGGTTCAGCCCTGGTGCGGGTAGCGCCAGTCCGTCGGCGGGACGAAGTTCTCCTTGATCGAGCGCGGGCTCACCCACCTGACGAGGTTCTGCCAGGACCCGGCCTTGTCGTTGGTGCCCGAGCCCTTCGAGCCGCCGAACGGCTGCTGGTTCACCACCGCGCCGGTCGGCTTGTCGTTGATGTAGTAGTTCCCCGCGGCGAAGCGCAGTTCCTCGCTCGCCCAGGCGATCGCGCGGCGGTCGGTGGCGAACAGCGCGCCGGTCAGCGCGTAGGGCGCGATGTCGCTCGCCTGCTTCACCACGGTCTCGAAGTCCATGTCGTCGTAGACGTAGACGGCGTGGATCGGCCCGAAGTACTCCTCGGTGAACAGCTCGTGCGTCGGGTCGGTGGCCTCGATCAGGGTCGGTTGCACGAAGTAGCCGACCGAGTCGTCGGCCGTGCCGCCGGTGAGGACCGTGGCCTTGTCGTCGCCCTGGATGCGGTCGAACAGCGCCCGGTGCTTGGCGAAGGCCCGGTGGTCGATCACCGCGCCGCCGAAGTTCGAGAAGTCGGCGACGTCGCCGTAGGTCAGCTCCTCGGTCATGCCGAGCACGATGTTCTTGAGGCCGCCGTTCCACAGCGACGCGGGCATGTACGTGCGCGAGAGCGCCGAGCACTTCTGCCCCTGGTACTCGTAGGCGCCGCGCACCATCGCCACGGCCAGCTGCTGCGGCTGGGCGCTGGGGTGGGCGATGATGAAGTCCTTGCCGCCGGTCTCGCCGACGATGCGCGGGTAGGCGTGGTACCCGGCGAGGTTCCGCCCCACGGTCTGCCACAGGTGCTGGAAGGTCTTCGCGGAGCCGGTGAAGTGGACGCCGGCCAGGTCGGGGTCGACGAGCGCCACTTCGGAGACGGATTCGCCGTAGCCGGTGACCATGTTGATGACGCCGGGCGGCAGGCCCGCCTCCAGGAGGATGCGCATCAGGAAGTGCGCGGCGAACTGCTGGGTCGGCGAGGGCTTCCACACCACTGTGTTGCCCATCAGGGCCGGGGCCGTGGGCAGGTTGCCCGCGATCGCGGTGAAGTTGAACGGCGTGATCGCCAGGACGAAGCCGTCGAGGGGCCGGTGGTCCATGCGGTTCCACACGCCCTGCGAGGACCTCGGCTGCTGCCGGTAGATGCCCTCGGCGAAGGCGACGTTGAAGCGCAGGAAGTCGATGAGCTCGCACGCGGAGTCGATCTCGGCCTGCGCGGCGGTCTTGGACTGGCCGAGCATGGTCGCGCCGTTGAGGGTGTCGCGGTAGGGCCCGGCGATGAGTTCGGCGGCGCGCAGGAAGACGGCGGCGCGGTCGGCGAAGGGGGTGCGCTGCCAGTCGCGGCGGGCGGCCTTGGCGGCGGCCACGGCGTCGGCGACCTCGGCGGCGGTGGCCTCGCGGGCGACGCCCAGGACGTGGGCGTGCTTGTGGGGCTGGACGACCTCGATCTCGGCTCCGGTGCCGTGGCGCCATTCGCCGGAGATGTTCATGTCCAGTTCGAGCCGGGTGGCGGCGAGTTCGGCGAGCTTCTTTTGGAGGCTTTCGCGCTCGGCGGTGCCCGGTGCGTAGGTTTTGACCGGTTCATTTTCCGGAGTCGGGACGTTAAACAAGGCGTCCATCGTGTTCTCCCATAGATTCGATGGCTGTTACAGATTTGATTCTGTGATCATGAGGCTATCGTACGGCCTCCGCTATCGCCATCCTCGCACAGTTCCGGCGGGGTCACCCTGTGCGAGGTCAACAAACCCGGGCGGGGCAGTCCAGCGCACACACCGGCGCCGCCCCCAGTGCCGCCGCGAGCGCGCCTCCGTACTCTGGGCTGGTGACCGATACACAGGATTCACCGGCCGCGACCGTCGAAGAGGCCCCCGAGCCCAAGCGCGAGGGCATCGCCGCCACGGCGGTGCTCGGGGTCGGCGCGCTCGCGTCGCTGGTCGGCGTGCTCCTCTCGCTGTACTCGCTGACCGGCATGGCCGACGGCCTCGACGAGACCGGCGCCGTGCTCCTGGCGCTGAGCCTGTTCAGCCCGATCATCGTCGCGATGTTCGCCGGCGGCGTCGGCGGCGTCGTCGCCTCGCACTTCGGGGGGCCGCGCCTGCCGCTGACCGTCCTGGGCTTCGCGGCGGTCGCCCTGGCCGCCGCCGGGACCGCCTACGCGCTGTTCAGCGTCGACGCCGCGATCGCGCTGGCCCTGGGCCTGATCCTGCTCGGCTCGGCCGCGGTCGGCGGCCTGTTCGCACTGCCGCGGCACCGCCTCCCGGCCGTCGCCGGGCTCATCGGGACGCTCGTGCTCCTCGCGCTCATGTTCCTGCGGGGCCTGCTGGAGTCCTCGTCGGTGAGCCTCTTCAGCGACCCGCTCGACCAGTACGGCGCCCTCGGCACCGTCGCCCCGTTCGTCACCGGCCTGATCTGCGGCTTCGCCGCGTTCCTGTACCTGCGCTCGGCGAGGGCCGGGACGCGGATGGTCGGGTACCTGTGCGCCGGGGCGGTCCCCGGCGCGATCTGGATGCTGTCGACGGTCGCCGCCCAGGCGGGCGTCGAGACCATCCTCTCGCTCGGCGTCGACGAGGTCGCCTCGCTCGACGAGGCCTACCTGACGCTGAGCTTCCAGTGGCAGTACAACGGCTCGATGACCGTCCTGTTCGCGGGCGCGCTGTGCGCGGTGCTGGCCTACGGGTTCCTGCTGCCCAAGCCCGCCAAGAGGTCCTGAAGCTCCGAGGGGGCGTACCAGTCCAGGACGTGGGCCTCGACGGCCGACAGGTCGGGCTCGGCGGCCTGGAGCAGGCCCGCGATCGCCGCCGCGGCGTCGCCGTCGTCCACGTGGACGGCGGCGACCTTCCGCAGCTTGACGATGCCGTCGAAGTCCGCGGCCGTGCCGCCGGGTCGCTCGGCCACCCGGTCGGCGGGCACGTCGGCCGAGACCACGACGCGCCGGTGCTCCCGGCCGGGGTCCGGCGGGCCCTGGATCAGCGCCAGCGACGCCAGCGCGGCGTCGTCGAACGCGGTGTACTCCAGGTCCTCGACGTCCGCGCCCGGATGCGCCTCGCGCAGCTCCCGCGTGACCGTGTGGACCGGCCCGGCGGGCGCCAACTCGCCGGTCTCGGCCAGCGCGCGCAGCATCGCGACACCGGCGGGTACGTAGATCCTCGACATGCCTGCCATCGTGCTCCCCCGCGCTCGACCGTCAGCTCTGGCCCGCACCGCCGGGGGCGCCGTGGCAGCGCTTGTACTTCTTGCCCGAGCCGCAGTGGCACGGCGCGTTGCGGCTCGGCTCGCCCGAGGACTGGCGCTGGTTCGGGTTGGCCTGCTTGGCCGGCGGCGCGGTGGTGGCGCTGCGCGGCCCGGCGGACCTGGCGCTTTTGGGGGCGACCTTGGCGCTGCCCTTGCTGCCGGCCCCGGGCGTGCGCTTGACGTCGCGCTTCTTGCCCTGGAGGGCCTTGGGCGGGCGCACCGAGGTCGCGCCGGCGGCGTCGGTCTCCCGCACGACCGTGGCGCCGGTCCCGGCGGCCCCGTCGATCGAGGGGGCGCTCTGGAGCAGGCGGTCGGGCTGCTTGAGCGGCTCCAGGCCGCGGATCTCGGCCACCGGCTCGCCGGACTTGCCGCCCTCGCCCTCCTTCGGGCGGGCCTTGAGCTCGGCGTTCATGAGGAACCGTACGGTGTCCTCCTTGATACCGTCGAGCATCGTCTGGAACATGTCGTACGCCTCGCGCTGGTACTCGATGACCGGGTCCTTCTGCGCGTAGGCGCGGAGGCTGATGCCCTGCTTGAGGTAGTCGACCTCGTAGAGGTGCTCGCGCCACTTGCGGTCGATGGTCTGGAGCATGACGCGCCGCTCCAGCTTGCGCATCGTCTCGGACCCGAACTCCTCCTCGCGGGTGGCGTAGTAGGCGTGGGCGTCCTCGCGGACGGCTTCGAGCAGGTTGTCCGGTTCGAGGCCGTCGAGGCCGCCGACGCCGTCGAGCAGCTCCTTCTGGGTGATCTGGATCGGGTAGAGCTGCTTGAAGGCGCTCCACAGCTCGTCGAGGTCCCAGTCCTCGGCGTAGCCGTCGGCGGTGGCGCCGGCGACGTAGGCCTCCACGACGTCGTCGATCATGTGCTCGACCTGGTCGGAGACGTCGTCGCCGCGCAGGACCTTGAGCCGCTCGTCGTAGATGACGGTGCGCTGGCGGTTCATGACCTCGTCGTACTTGAGGACGTTCTTGCGGATCTCGGCGTTGTGGCCCTCGATCTGGGACTGCGCGGACTCGATCTGGCGGGTGACGAGCTTGGACTCGATCGGGACGTCGTCGGGCACGCGCAGGCGGTTCATCATGGCGCGCACGGCGTCGGCGTTGAACCGCTTCATCAGGTCGTCGGACAGCGAGAGGTAGAAGCGGGACTCGCCGGGGTCGCCCTGGCGTCCGGCGCGGCCGCGCAGCTGGTTGTCGATGCGCCGCGACTCGTGCCGCTCGGTGCCCAGGACGTAGAGCCCGCCGACCTCGCGGACCTCGTCGGCCTCGGCCGCGCAGATCTCCTCGAACTTCTTGAGGGTCTCCTCCCACGCGGCCGCGTAGGTCTCCTCGTCGGCCTCGTCGACGCCGCGGGAGCGCAGCTCGGCGGCGGCCAGGTACTCGGGGTTGCCGCCGAGCATGATGTCGGTGCCGCGGCCGGCCATGTTGGTGGCGACGGTGACCGCGCCCCGCTGCCCGGCCTGGGCGATGACGTCGGCCTCTTTGGCGTGGTTCTTCGCGTTGAGCACGTTGTGCTTGACGCCGCGCTTCTTCAGCGCCTGGGCCAGCAGCTCGGACTTCTCGACCGAGACGGTGCCGACCAGGACCGGCTGGCCGGTCTCGTGGCGCTCGACGATGTCGTCGACGACGGCGTTGAACTTGGCCTCTTCGGTCTTGTAGATGACATCGGAGCGGTCCTTGCGGACCATCGGCTTGTTCGTGGGCACCGGGATGACGCCGACGTCGTAGACGCGGTTGAACTCGGCGGCCTCGGTCTGGGCGGTGCCGGTGATGCCCGCGAGCTTGTCGTACATGCGGAAGTAGTTCTGGAGGGTGGTGGTGGCGAAGGTCTGGTTCTCCTGCTTGATCTCCACCCCCTCCTTCGCCTCGATGGCCTGGTGGATGCCCTCGTTGAAGCGGCGGCCGGCCAGGACGCGGCCGGTGAACTCGTCGACGATGAGGACCTCGCCGGACTCCGAGACGATGTACTCGCGGTTGCGCTCGAACAGTTCGCGAGCCTTGATCGCGTTGTTGAGGTAGCCGACCAGGGGCGTGTTGACCGAGTCGTAGAGGTTCTCGATGCCGAGCCGGTCCTCCACGCGGGCCACGCCGGCCTCGCTGATGGCGATGGTGCGCTTGGACTCGTCGACCTCGTAGTGCTCGTCGCGCTTCATCGTGCCCACGATCTTCGCGAACTCGGAGTACCAGCGCTTCTGGTGCTCGGCGGGCCCGGAGATGATGATCGGCGTGCGGGCCTCGTCGACCAGGATCGAGTCGACCTCGTCGACGAGCGCGAAGTTGTGGCCGCGCTGCACGAGGTTGTCGATCGAGGAGGTCATGTTGTCGCGCAGGTAGTCGAACGCGAGTTCGTTGTTCGTGGAGTAGGTGATGTCGGCCTGGTACGCCTCGCGGTGCTTCTCGGAGCCCTCGCCGGGCAGGACCACGCCCACCGACAGGCCGAGGAAGCGGTGGATCTCGCCCATCCACTCCGCGTCGCGTCGCACCAGGTAGTCGTTGACGGTGACCTGGTGGACGCCCTTGCCCTCCAAGGCGTTGAGGTAGACCGGGAGCGTGGAGACGAGGGTCTTGCCCTCACCGGTCTTCATCTCGGCGATATTGCCCTGGTGGAGCGCGACGCCGCCCATGATCTGCACGTGGTAGTGCCGCATCCCGCGCACCCGTTTGGCCGCCTCGCGGACCGTGGCGTACGCCTCCGGCAGCAGGTCGTCGAGCGTCTCGTCGTCGGCGAGGCGCTTCTTGTACTCGTCGGTCAGGGCGCGCAGCTCGGCGTCCGTCATCGACTCGTACTCTTCCTCCAGCGAGTCCACGGCGTCGGCAATGGCGTTGAGGCGCTTGAGTGCGCGGCCCTCGCCGGCGCGCAGCACCCTCTCGAACAGCGACATGAAGTCAGCTCCCAGCAAGGTCGGCCACGGATTTACGGGTGAACAACGCGTCCAATAGTACGCGTCGCAACCTGGTCGCCCTTCCGGCGGCGGCTGCGGCACAATCGGAACTTATGGAACCCGTCACCCTTGAAGCAGAAGGCCTGCATCTGGTCCCCTGGAAACAGGACCACCTCCCCGACCTTCAGCGCATCTACGACGACCCGCTGATCGAGCGGTTCATGGTGATGCCGCTGCCGTGGTCGCGGCAGTACCGGGAGCGCTTCCTGGACCTGTGCGAGCGGCACTGGCGCGCGGACAACCCCCGCTGGGCCGTGGTCGACGCCCAGGGCGGCCTCCAGGGCTCGGTGGCGCTGACGCACGCGTTCTCCCGCGAGGTCTCGATCACCTATCTGACCGCGCCGTGGGCGCGCGGCGGGGGCGTCGCGCAGCGCTCGATCCGCGCCGCGGTCCGGTTCGCGTTCGACCAGATGGAGATGCAGCGGGTCGCCTGGGACGCGATCGTGGGCAACCACGCCTCGCGCCTGGCCGCGCTCCGCACCGGCTTCACCGTGGAGGGGATCTCCCGCAACGGCGTCAACCAGCGCGGCACCTCGCGGGACTGCTGGGTGGGCGGGATCATCCCCGGGGAGCTGCGCGAGGCGGACGACCCGCCCCCGGACTACGCGGTCTTCAAGCGCCAGGCGGCGTTCTTCCTGGCCGAGCAGCCGGTCCTGGAGACCGGCGTGCCGGGGCTGCGGCTGCGGCCGCTGCGCGAGGGCGACGTCGAGGACCTGGCCGCGGCCTGCGCCGACGAGGAGACGCAGCGGTGGGTGAACCTGCCGAGCCCGTACACGCGCGAGCACGCCGCCGCCTGGCTGCGGCGCACCCGCGGCACGTGGGACCGCGGCGAGACGGTCCTGTACGCCATGGCCGACGAGGACGACCGCTACTGCGGCTCGGTCGAGCTCACGCTCGGCGTCCCCGGGGAGGCCGAGCTGGGCTACTTCTGCGCGCCGTGGGCGCGGGGCCGGGGCTGGACGACGGCCGCGGCGAAGCGCCTGTGCCGCCTGGGCTTCGAGGAGCTGGCGCTGGAGCGCGTCGACTGGCGCGCGGTGGTCGGCAACGAGGCGTCGCGGCGGGTGGCCGAGAAGGCCGGCTTCGTCGTCGAAGGTGTCAAACGCCAGATTCTGCACGGACCGGGCGAAAGGCTTGACTCATGGACAGGGTCCCTGCTTGGCTGATGGCGTGTATCTCATGGAGCCTGTCACCACTGCGGCCTTCGAGCTGCGAGCGGCCCCCGGCGACCTGAAGCTCGACTGCGGCTTCGACCCCGACATGGTGGCGTTCGGCCCCGAGGGGGGCGGGCCGTGGGGCGCGATCGGCTGGGACGAGGCCGACCGCGTCGTCTCGGTCCGGTACTGGGTGGCGCCCGAGCGGCGCGGCCGCAAGCTCGCGGCGGCGATGCTCAGGGCCGTCGCCGGTCCGATGTTCGACTCCGGGGCCGGGCGGCTGGAGGCGCGGCCGCCGGTGCGGGACCTGGCCGCGATCCGCTCGGCGATGCGGGCGGGGTTCCGGCCCGACGGCGTGCTGCGGGCGGGGGCGGCGGACGGGACCGACGCGCTCTCGCTGGGGCGGCTGCCCGACGACGGGCACGGCCCGGCGCCGCGGGCGCTGCCGGACCTGCCGGGCGGGGAGCTCGGCGACGGGACGGTCTCGCTGCGCCCGCTGGGCCCGGGCGACGCCGAGGCGCACCTGCGCCACCGCAGCAGCCCCGACGTGTACAAGGGCGCGGCGCTGCAGCTGCCGCCGAGCCTCGGGGAGGTCGCCGACATGTGCGAGTGGCGGGCCGCGGTCGACTGGCTGCGGGGCCGCGCGGCGCTGATGGTCATCGACGACGGGGGCGGCTACCGGGGCACCATCGGCCTCTACGAGGTGGCGCGGATCGTGGGGACGGCGATGATCGGCTACGACCTGAGCGCCGACGCCCGCGGCAGGGGCTATGCGACGCGCGCGGTGGCGCTGGTGTGCCGGTGGGCGTTCGAGGAGGTCGGGGTGGACCGGGTGTGGGCGGGGACGGACGTGCACAACGCGGCCTCGCAGGCGGTGCTGCGGCGGGCGGGGTTCAAGCTGGAGGGGGTCGAGCGGGGCGGCCTGCCCGCGGTGGACGGCACCAGGCGCGACACGCTGCTGTGGTCCAAACTCTCATGTGATTAGGAGTGCAACCTTCGCATCCGTGTTGAGCGTCGAATATATAGTGAACCAGTCGCTTCGCAATGTGGAGGAACCCCCTTTGAAGTTCTTGCCCGTCCGTGTGCTCGCGGTGGCGTCGCTGCTGCTCGCGGGGGCTTGCGGTGCCCCCCAGCAGGGGGCGTTCACGCCTGCCCCGATCGTCCCTGAAATCTCGCTCGCCGTCGATGAGGCCCACGACCCGACCGAGCCGTTCACCGTGTCGGCGGTGGACGGCATCCTGGAGGCGGTCACGGTCACCTCCGACCGGGCCAAGACCGTCGAGGGCGCCTTCAACGGCGACCTCACCTCCTGGACCTCCGAAGGCGTGATGGACGCGGGCGCGACCCACACCGTCACGGCGATGGCCGTCAGCTCGGACGGCACGGTCACCGAGTTCGAGAGCCAGTTCACCACCGAGGGCCGCGAGGGCTCCGGTTTCGAGGTCGCCGACGTGACGCCGGTGCTCGAGGGTGAGACGGTGGGCGTGGGGGCGCCGATCATCGTCACCTTCACCGAGCCCGCGCCCGACCGGAAGAAGGTGGAGCAGAACCTCCTGGTCGAGTCCGAGAAGGGCCACGAGGGCGCGTGGCGGTGGATGAGCGACACGCAGGTCATCTACCGGACCGCGGAGTACTGGGAGTCCTACCAGACGGTGACGTTCACCGCCGCGTTCGAGGGCGTGCTGCTGGGCGACGACGTCTGGGGCGAGGAGGACTACACCGCCGAGATGGTCGTCGGGGCGTCGAACATCTCATATGCGGACGTTCAGTCGCACAACATGGTCGTGGAGATCGACGGGGAGGTCGCCAAGGACATCCCCATCAGCTTCGGTTCGGGCTCGGAGTGGGAGTACCACACCGCCAGCGGCGTCCACCTGGTGATGGAGAAGTTCGAGCACAAGGTGATGGTCGCCCCCGGCAAGGACGAGGACGACCCGGACTACTACGAGACGCCGGTCAACTGGGCGACCCGCATCAACGCCTCCGGGGAGTTCGTCCACGGCGCGCCGTGGTCGGAGTGGGCGCAGGGCAATACGAACGTCTCCCACGGCTGCCTCAACGCGACCGACGCGAACGCCAAGTGGTTCTACGAGATCTCCCAGCGCGGCGACCCCGTCGAGGTCGTGGGGTCCCCGCGCGACATGCCGTACGACAACGGCTGGGGATACTGGGTGCTGTCCTTCGACGAGTGGAAAGAGGGCTCGGCCCTCTGAGGAGGACCGAGCGGCCACGGTTCACGAGCGGCCCCGGGCCTCGGCCCGGGGCCGCCGGCCGTCGCGGCGGGGCCGGGCGGCGCCCGGCCGCCCGGACTACATGTCGAGCCTGAGGATGCCGTAGTCGTACGCCCTGCGGCGGTAGACGACCGACGGCTTGCCGCTCTCCTTGTCGTGGAACAGGTAGAAGTCGTGCCCCACGAGCTCCATGTTCTGTAGCGCGTCGTCGACGGTCATCGGCTCGCCGGGGTGGAGCTTCTCGCGGACGATCCGGCCCGGCAGATGCTCGTCGACCAGGCCGTCGAAGTGGTCGACGTCCTCGGAGACGAACTGCGCGAGGCCCCCGGCCCCCTTGGACGACTCCGCCAGCGACTCGGGCAGCAGGCCCGCCTCCCGTATCGCGGTGGCCTCGGCGACCGACATCGGCCGCGACTTCCCTCCTCGGTGCACGCGCTTGCGGTCGGAGTTCTTGCGCAGTTGGTGGCCGAGCTTCGTGACGGCCAGTTCGAACGCCGAGCGGAAGTCTCCGGCGCAGGCTTCGGCCCTCATGACCGCGCCCTTGGGACGGCACGTGATCTCGACTCGCTGGGCGTGATCGTTCTGGCGGGGATTGGGCTCGTGGTACAGCTCGACGTCGATGGCGATCGCGTCGCCGTCGTACCTGGCCAGGTACTTGGCGATCTTGGCCTCGATCTTCTCCTCGACGAGCTCGCGGTAGTGGTCGGGGACCTCCACGTTACGGCCCTTGACGACGATTTCCACCTCTGAACCTCCCAGGTGCGTCCCGCCTCGTCGCGGGATGCGGACGAAGTTGCTCATGCTGAGTCCGGGGCCGGCAGTCCGGTACGGCGGGTCGAGGGACCTCCTCTCACGGGGGACGAACCCGGGTGCGAAGCGCTCTCGTATTGCGAGCGTTCATCTTTCGTCAAGTGGAAATCCACCTGTTCCCGGCCGTCCCGTTACCGATCTGAGATTTTGAGACTATCCCCTGAAACAGCGAAAGTCGACCCCTGCATATGGGAATTCTCCGCCCTTCGGCGGCCCCCGCACGCAGATTTCAGAGGAACACTCACAACTCTTGGCGATTCGCTGCAAACGGAGCGCAACCGCCGGTTCGGACAATTGCCACCGCGCGAGGCGGGTCGGCGCACCGGCCCCGCGCTGCTCTCCGGCGACCGCTCGATTCCCTGTTCGCAGTGCACGCGCGGAGTCGCACACATGGCCGGGAGCGTGGGGGGACGCCGCTCAGGCGGCGGCGATCGCCGCCGCCGCCCGCACGCCCACGCCCGAGCCTCGCAGCGCCGCCGCCGCGGCGCTCAGCGTCGCCCCGGTGGTCACGACGTCGTCGACGAGGATGACCGGCCGCCCCGAGGCCGCCAGCGCCGCTGCCTGCCGCGGGGCCACGGCCAGGCTCGACCGCGCCGCGCGCTGCCGCTGCGCCGCCGTCAGCCCCACCGAGTCGGGGCGCGGCCGGGCGCGCAGGCACCGGCGCACGGGGCGGCCCACCGGCGCGCACAGCGCCGCCACGTGGTCGAAGCCGCGCGAGCGCCGCGCCGCCCGCGTCGCCGGGATCGGCACCAGGACCGCACCGGGCAGCTCCGCCGCCGCGACGCCCACCGCCCGGCCCAGCAGGCCCGCGAGCACGGGGACGAGCTCGCGCCGCCCGCGCTCCTTGTACTCGTTGAGCGCCTCGGCCAGGGCGCCCTCGTAGGCCCCGGCGACGACGACCGGCGGCGTGCCGGGGGCGCGGGGCACGGCCAGGGCGGCCGTCGCGGGCAGGCTCGCGGCGCAGTCGCCGCACAGGCCGCTCCCCGCCGCGGGCGCCGCCCGGCAGGCGGCGCACGCGGCGGGCAGGAACAGTTCGCACAGCGCTTCGACCAGTCTCACGCCGGGCTTAACGAGCGACCGGGCGTCCGGTGACCCCCGGGCGGGGCCGCCGGACGCCTCCGGTCAGGTGCGGAGGGTGACCGCGGGCGGGACGCGGCTGGCCCTCCAGGCGGGGTAGACCCCGGCGACGACGCCGACGACGGCGCCGATCACGGGCCCGGCGGCGAACAGGGCCGGATCGAACACGATCTGCCAGTCCCGCGCGAGCGAGACCAGCGCGGTGACGTTGACGCCCAGGACGGTGCCCACGAGGCCGCCGATGAGGCCGATCAGGGTCGACTCCCACACGAACTGCATCGCCACGGCCCGCCGGGCGGCCCCGACGGCGCGGCGCAGGCCGATCTCCGAGCGGCGCTCCATGACGCTGACCAGCGCGGTGTTCGAGACCGAGACCGCGCCGATCACCAGGGAGACGGCCGCGAGGCCGAGCAGGAGGGCCTGCATCTCGTTCTCGACGCCCTTGCGGAAGGAGCGCAGGTCGCTCGGCTTGGCGACCGAGAGGTTGTCCGGGCCCTCGGGGAACAGCGCGGTCGGCGCGGTCCGGGCGACCTTGTCGGCCGCGCCCAGGTCGGTGCGGATGAACACCTGCGCGGGCGCGTAGTCCTCGTCGGCCTCGGTGCAGGGGACGGGCGGGACGACCACGGCGCTGGTGAGCTTGGCCTCGCCCTCGGGGGCCTCGAAGATCCCGACCAGGGCGTACTCCTCGCCGTCGATGTAGATCATCGGGGCGCCGTCGAGGGAGGTGTAGCCCAGGTCGCGGGCCGCGGCGGCGTCGATGACGGCGACGCGGTCGCCGCGCTCGGCGTGCCCGGCGTCGAAGGCCCGGCCCTCGGTGAAGGCGAACCCGTAGGCGTCCATCGCGCCCGGTTCCATGCCGAAGACCGCGACGTTGCGCGTGTAGTACTGCTCGGGGGTCCGGGAGGCGGGCAGCTCCTCGGCGGCGGCGCACACGATGCCGGAGTCGACCACTCCGGCGATCTCCCGCACCCGCGCCGAGTCCTCCAGGGTGGGGGCGTATCCGGCCTCGCGCATGCTCTCGGTGAACGAGACGGTGACCTGGGTGGCCTCGGTGGCGTCGAACCGGTCGGCGATCGCCGCGGCCGAGGTCGAGGAGAGTCCGACCGTGGCCACGGTGGCGGCGATGCCGAGCGCGATGCCGATCGCGGTCATCCAGGTGCGCATCGAGCGGCCCCGGAGCGACTGGAGCGATTCGTAGGCGATGCCCAGGCTCTGCACGCCGAAGCGGCCCTTGGGCTTTTCCGGGCGCGGCGTCGCGGCGTCCGCCTCGGGTTCGGGCCGCCGCCCGCGGGCCATCAACCGTTGCCCCGGTCGCGCCAGGCCACCACGACCTTGTCCCGTTCGGACAGCTCCCCCGCGACGGGGACGACCACGCCGCGGCCCTCGTGGCGCAGTGTCACCTCGACTTCGATGTGGACCTCGGTCGCGCCGTCGTCCTCCAGGACGGTGAGCATGGTCTTGCCGCCGGAGTCGGTCCACAGTGCCGACAGCGGCACGATGAGCGCGTCCTCGGCCGAGCGGGCCCGGATGAGCACCACGGTCTGCTCGGTGCCGGGCACGAGATCGTCGGCGCCCTCGACGCCCTCCTCGTCGAACGCGAAGACCGCGAAGGTCTTCTCGACGGGCGCTCCCGGTTCGCCGGTCCAATCGTCGGCCTCGCCCTCGACTTCGCGGACCTCGAGTTCGGGGGCGGCGACCTCGGCGCCCTGGAGGGGGCCCGAGCCGTATTCGAGTTCGGCGTCCTCGCCGTACTTGCCCAGTTCGGCGGCCTCGGCGTCGCTGAGCTCGGCCTCCAGCTTCCAGTCGCCGGAGACCAGGGTCATGACCGTGCCCTCGACCGGCGCGGACTGCTGGGCCTTGACCTCGCCGACCTGCATCGGCAGCTCGGGCAGGAACACCGCCTCGGCGGCCGGGAACCGGACCCGCTCGACGGTGTCGGCCTGGCCGTGGGCGCCCTCGGCGTCCTCGAAGCCGCCGGCCTCGTCCCCCGCGCCGTCGCCCGCGGCGTCGCTGCCGCCCCCGGGGCCGTCAGCGGCCGTCTCGGTCACGGGCGCCTCGTAGCCGAGGTTGTCGTAGAGCTTCTCGACGTCCGCGGCCGTCCGCGAGTCGAACTCGCCGGTGACCGGGGTGCCGTAGATCCACGACAGGGCCTTCTGGAGCTGCTCGACGTCCGGGCCCGAGTCGCCCTCGACCAGGTCGCGGTAGGCGGGGACGTCCCCGGGCAGGGCGATCATGGGGCGGCCGGAGACCTCCAGCAGGACCGTCCCGGCGTTCACCTCGTCGCCCGGCTCCAGCGGCAGCTTCGAGGCCAGGGCGATCTCGATCCCCTCGGGCGCCGCGGGGGCCGGCACCGGGAAGTCCCCGGTGCGGTCCAGCACGGCGGTGAACTCCATCGTGTCGACCAGCTGCCCCTCCTCGACACGGACGGCGATCACACTGTCCTCGGGTTCCTCGGTGTCCTCCGCGCGCTGGGCGGGGGTCCGCGCCTGCGCCGCGAAGTACCAAGCGGTCGCCGTCGCGCCCAGCAGCGCGAGTGCGAGCACGCCGCTGAGGACATGGCTTTTCGTGAGCCGCATTGTCAACTCCACCTCCGCTCCCAAGACGCGGGCGGACGAAGGCGGAGTTGCGGGGCCGGTGTCTCGATTCGGTAACGGCGCTCAGTTGTTGAGGCCGACCGCCTTCATCCGCTCTTGGTGGGCGCGGGTGAGCCGGCGCAGGAGCTCGTCGACGGAGGCGCCGCCGCCGCTGATGAGGCCGGTGAGCCGCTCGTGCGCGGCGGCCACGCCTTGGGCGCGGTTGATGGCCTCGCCGACCAGCCGCCTGCCCCACAGCGAGAGCCGTCCGGCGGCGGCGGGGTCGGCCTCGACGGCGGCGCGGATCTCGGCGGCGGCGAACTCGGCGGCCGAGCCGGCCTCCAGGACCTGCTCGATCAGCGCGCGGTCCTCGTCCTCCAGCCGGGCGGCCACGGCGCGGAAGAAGTCGTCGGCGACCGCGTCGCCGACGTAGACCTTGAGGAGGGCCTCCAGGAAGTCCCGCGGCGCGGTCGAGGCGTCGTAGGCGCGGAACGCGTCCATGAAGGGGGCCATGGCCTCGGCGGGGTCGGCGCCCAGGGCCGTCAGGCGGTCGGCCAGGAGCCGGTAGTTGCGAATCTCACCCACGGCGGCCTCGGACATCCGGGCCCGGCGTCCCAGGTCGGCGGTGAGGCGCGCGTCGACGGCCATCCGCTCGAACGCCAGCAGCTCGCCGAGCGCAAGCAGGCCAAGGAGGTCGATGACCGCTTCGCGGCCGGGACGCCAGTCGTCGGCGGGTTCGGCCGCGGGAACAGTTGGTTCGGACACGACGGCAGGTTACCACCGGGCGGGAGCGCCGCGGTCCGCCGAATCGGGCGCGAGACGAGCCCGATTCGCCTTCTGGGAGCGTCATATGCGCCCGATACCCGCATTCGCGGTGAAAAGGCCCACTCCGGGCGAGCGACGCGAACGGCGTATCGAGACGGACGCGCCGGAACCGCGTACGATGGTGAGAGCGACTGCGGCCCTCATGCGGCTTTTCCCTGACAGCGCAGTCCCCGAAGCGCCGACGACGTGAGCGTCCGGCGCGTTTGTGAAGCGGCGATGCACCGGATCCGGCGGTCGTCACCGCTGTGTAGACGAGAAAGAATGTGGCGCCGAGTTCCCCGGATCTCTTGAGACAGTCCTCCGCCACGAGGTGACAGAGTGAACGAAGTGAACAATGACCGGCCCAAGAACAACGGGCCGACCTTCTCCGAGCTCGGAGTCCGCGACGAGACCGTCGAGGCGCTCGCGGCGCTCGGCATCGAACGGGCCTTCGCCATCCAGGAGTACGCCATCCCGATCGGCCTGCGCGGCTCCGACATCATCGGACGCGCGCCCACCGGCACCGGCAAGACCTTCGGGTTCGGCCTCCCCATCATCGACACGATCGACTCCGTCGACGAAGGCTCCGACGGCCGCCCCCAGGCGCTGATCCTCGTCCCCACCCGCGAGCTGGGCCTCCAGGTCGCGCGGGACCTCGAGGACGCGGGCAAGACCCGCTCGATCCGCGTCCTGCCGATCTACGGCGGCCGCGCCTACGAGCCCCAGATCGAAGCGCTGCGCACGGGCGTCGACATCATCGTCGGCACCCCCGGCCGCCTGCTCGACCTGTACAAGTCCAAGCACCTCAAGCTCGACCGGATCGCCCACTGCGTCCTGGACGAGGCCGACCGGATGCTCGACCTGGGCTTCTCCGAGGACGTCGACCGCATCCTCAAGCTGCTGCCCGAGCAGCGCCAGACCATGCTGTTCAGCGCCACCATGCCCGACACGATCATGTCGCTGTCGCGCCGGCACATGTACCGGCCGGTCACCGTGACCGCCGACGTGACCGGCCCCGACGACGAGGCCGCGTCCAACACGCGCCAGCTGGTGTACCAGACGCACGCGCTCAACAAGATCGAAGTGGTCGCCCGGATCCTCCAGGCGCGCGAGCGCGGCCTGACCATCCTCTTCTGCCGCACCAAGCGGGCCGCCCAGAAGCTCGCCGACGAACTGGACTTCCGCGGCTTCGCCGTCGGCTCGGTCCACGGCGACCTGGGCCAGAACGCCCGCGAGCGGGCCCTGCGGGCCTTCCGCTCGGGCAAGATCGACGTGCTCGTCGCCACCGACGTCGCCGCCCGCGGCATCGACGTCCCCGACATCACGCACGTCATCAACTACGACGCGCCCGAAGAGGCCGAGACCTACGTCCACCGGATCGGCCGCACCGGCCGCGCCGGGGCCACCGGCATCGCGGTGACCTTCCTGACCTGGGAGGACATGCCGCGCTGGAAGATCATCGTCAAGGCCAACGGCCTCGAACTGGGCGACCCGGTCGAGACCTACCACACCTCCGACCACCTCTACACCGACCTCGACATCCCCGAGGGCGCCCCGCCGGCCCTGCCGAGCGAGCAGCGCAGCCGGGACGGCCTGAGCGCCGAGCGCGAGGACGACGTCGAGGGCGGGTCCCGCTCCAAGGGCGGCGGCCGCGGCCGCCGCCGGGGCAACGGCGGCGGCGGTCAGCGCCGCCAGTCCGAGGCCCCCAAGCGCCAGAGCGAGGGCGAGGGCTCCGGCCGTCGCCGCCGCCGCACGCGCGGCGGCTCGGACCGGCCAGGGGCCGCCGAGCGGGCCCCGAAGGCCGAGACCGCGCGCGCCCCGCAGGCGTCGTCGTCCGAGGGCGGCGCCGAGGCGCCGGCCCGCAGGCGGCGCAGGCGCCGCCGCTCCGGCGGCTCCGAGAACGCCTCGGGCGGCAGCGCCGAGTGATGGCCCGCGAGAGCGCCGACTACGACGGCCCGCCGGCGAACGTCCCGCCCCCGCCGGGGTGGCGGGTCGAGTCGGTGGCCCTGCCGAGCGAGCCGCGGCGCATGCCGCGGCAGGACCACGGCGCGATCGACGCCGCCGAGCAGCGGGCCAAGCTGGTCGCCCACTGGACCGCGCTCGTGGCGGTGGCGCTGATGTTCATCGTGGTCATCATCGGCGTCGTCCGGCACTGAAGACGAGAAGACGGCGGCGCGCACGGTTCCGTGCGCGCCGCCGTTCCGCGTTCAGGGGCGGCCGGTCACGAGCCGATGCGGCCCTCCCACACCATCGAGGCGCCGGTCTCGCCGGCCTGGAACAGGGTCCACCCGGCCAGGCCCAGGAGCGCCAGGGCGACGAGCCCGAGGACGAACATGACGACCGTGCGCCCGCGGGCGGCCGGGTCGTCCGCGGCCGGGGCGCCGCCCTCCTCGCCGCCCGCCGGGGCGTCGCCCTTGCGGGCCGCGGCGGCCCTGCGCCCGCGGTCCAGTCCGGCGAACAGCCACCACACCGGGATGAGCCCGACGAGGACCCACAGCAGGACGAAGCCGTGGTCGTGGTGCGATTGGACGGCCTCGGGCCAGCCGTCGGAGTAGAGGTCGTCGGCGAGCCGCTCGCCGCTCCAGACCGAGCCGAAGACGGCGGCGGGCGCGATGAGCGTCAGCAGGGCGACGGCCCAGCCGATGAAGCGCCGCAGCGGCGGCACGAAGAGGTACAGCAGTCCGAACAGGACCAGCATCGGCACGAGCACGACGGGGGCGTGCACGAGCAGAGGGTGTACGGGCAGATCCAGAATCGTGGTCATAACGCTTCATTGAACCTTACAGTTTCCATGCGGCGGGTCCCCGGTTCAAGAGTTCTGGAAGACCTCGATGTAGCCCATGACCGCGTCGGCGATGAGCTGCACCGCGATCGCGGCCAGCAGCACGCCCGCGATGCGGGTGAGGACCTCGATGCCGCCGCGCCGCAGGATCTTCACCAGCACCCCCGAATAGCGCATCACCAGGTAGATCACGAGGTGGATGAGGACGATCGCGATCGCCACCCACAGGTAGTCGATGCGGCTGGGCGCCTGCTGGACGTAGAGGATGACCGCGACGATCGCGCCCGGTCCGGCCAGCAGCGGCGTGCCCAGCGGCACCAGCGCGATGTTCGAGGTCGCCTGCGTCGAGGGGTCGTCGGCCTGGCCGGTGAGGAGCTGGAGGCTGACGAGCAGGAGCAGCAGGCCCCCGGCGCCCTGGAGCGCGGCGAGGTCGATGTGGAGGTAGTTGATGATCTGCTGCCCCAGGAGCGCGAACAGCGTGATGACGCCGAGGGAGAGCGCGGTCGCCTGGAGCGCGGCGCGGTTGCGTTCGCGCTGATCCATCGCCCCGGTCAGGGCGAGGTAGATCGGCACGATCCCGGGCGGGTCCATGATGACGAACAGCGTCACCCCGACCGTCAGCACGTACTCGAGTTCTCCCACGCCGCGAGTATGCCAAGGTTCCCCGCGTCACAGCCCCGGTTTCGCACACCGGTGTTAGCTGTGGCTCACCACCGGCAGCAGCGCGCCCCGGGGCGGCCGCAGTTCGGAGACGACGGCCTCGCCGCCGCTCAGGTCGAGCAGCGCCCAGGTCTCGTCCTGCGCGCTGAACCCGATCTCCCAGCGCCCGAAGGGGTCGACGAAGCGGTACTCCGAGTCGAACAGCTGTGCCCCGGTGGGTCCGTCGCGGTCGACCTCGACCTCCGCGACCTCCTCGTCGAAGGAGTCGGCGACGTCCTGGACGAGCCCCGCGGCCGCGGCGTCGCCGCTGGCCTGGGTGATCACGTCCGCGGTGCCGAGCTCGTCGAGGTAGCCGCAGTCCTCCGAGTCGGGGGCCGCGAGGCTCCCGGGGTCGAGGTCGGCGACGCAGACGTAGCCGGGGTCGGCGGGGTCGGCGACGACCACGGACTCGTACCCGGCTTCGGCGGCCGTCTCCAGGCCCCAGTCGTACTGGTCGTTGAAGTAGTGCGGGACGCTCGCGCCGCCGGTGACCGAGACGAGGTCGGAGGAGAAGACGAGCAGGTCCTCGTTCCAGTCCTCCAGGTTGAGTTCGAGGGCCAGGTCCAGGACCGCCGGGTTCCTCGCCGATTGCGGGTCGCCGGGGAACAGCTCGTACACCTGGCGGTCCTCGTCCGCCTCGTAGTACTGGACGGCGAACGCCTCGGCGTCGCCGCTCACCGTGGTGTAGAACTGGTCGACGGGCAGTTCGTACTGGGCGGTCGCGGCGCCGTCGAGCGCGGTGACCTCCACCTGCCGCGTCGAGCTGACCACGTAGGAGGTCTGGAGCCGCTGGACGGCGTCGGGCCGGCGCTCGGCCGCCAGCGGCACGTATTCGCCTTCGACGTTCACCACCCCGTAGGCGCCGTCGCGTTCGACGACGAATTCGAGGTCGAGGTCGCTCTGGGCCTCTTCGGCGCTGGTGGCGACGGGCGGCGCGTCGTCGAGTGCCGCGTCGCCGAACGGCAGCCACACGGCCGCGGCCGCGCCGACCAGGACCAGGCCGAGTCCGCCGGCGGCGGCGCCGATGCGGCGGCGGCGCCGGATGCGCCCGGCGCCGGTGATCGCGGCGTCGGCCAGTCCCTCGCCCGAGTACATGGGCGCCGAGTCGGCGCGGCCGGCCAGCTCCGCGCGGAGCAGTTCCTCCAGGTCCTCGTTCACGCCGCCTCCTCGGAACGGCGGCTCAGGCCGAGGGCGGCGGCGGGGGTGCCCAGGCGCTTGCGGAGGCCGGCGAGGGCGCGGGAGGCCTGGCTCTTGACGGTGCCGGTGGAGATGCCGAGGATCTCGGCGATCTGGGCGTCGGTGCGGTGCTCGTAGTAGCGGAGGACGAGGACGGCGCGCTGGCGCTTGGGCAGGTCCTTCACGTGCTTCCACATGGCGTCGCGCATGGCGCTCTGCTCGGCGAAGTCGCGGGAGGCGTCGGGGCGGTCGTCGACGAGGTCGGCGGGCTTCTCGCGGTTGGAGCGCTTGCGCCACCAGGAGGCGTTGGTGTTGTAGAGGATGCGCCTGGTGTAGGCGTCCACCGAGTCGGTGGCCCGGATTCTCCCCCAGGCGAGGTAAGTCTTCGTCAAGGTCGTCTGCACCAGGTCCTCCGCTGTCGCCCAGTTCCCCGTGAGGAGGTACGCCGCACGGTGCAGCGCGGCCGAGCGCGCCGCCACGTACTCGCGGAACTCCTCGTCCTGAGACGATTTGGCCTCGCTCACGCGTCTCCCTGGGGGGGTCGAACAACAGACGACTCACCCCCGGTGGAAAGTTGCCTCGCAGTGCGGAATTCTGCCAAACGATGGGTGCTCACGGCAACCGAGGGTTATTCGCAGGAGTATACCCAGTAGCCTTCCGTGGCGCCGGGCACCGTCCCTCAGGCGTCGCCGCCGAGCCGGGTGTCCTTCTCGTAGGCGGTCTCGGGGATGAGCTCTTCCTCTTCCTCCGCCTCGCGCTCGTCCACGGCCTCGGGCTCGTACATCTCCTCGCACATTTGGAGGTAGAGCTCGTTGGGGTTCGGCAGGTGCGGGACGTTGCGCAGCGCCTGGTCCTGGCCGGCGGACTCGATGATGAACTCGCCGTAGTTGAGCATGCGGCCCATGGGCGTCTGGGCGTACTTCATGTCGGTGACGCGGCCGAGCGGCATCATCGCGACCGAGCGGGTGATGACCCCTTGGATGAGCATGATCCGCTTGTTGGTGAGGATGAAGCGGTCCATGTACCAGTCGAGGATCTTCCAGCCGACGAGGCCGAGGATCGCCAGCCAGGCGATGATCGTGATCGTCAGGCCCGTGTCGCGGGAGCCGGACTCCCACTTCATGAGCAGGCCGGAGGTGAAGCCCATGATGAACGTCGCGAGGGTGCCCACGATGTACCAGGGCATGAGGTGGACCCAGTGGCGGCGCCACTCGCCGCGGTACTTCTCGGTGGGGAAGAGGTAGCGGGCGGAGATGGGCGAGGGGACGTCGGGCACGGAGGGCGCGCGCACGCCGTCGAGCAGGCCGCCGGCGGGGCTGTCGTCGAACCTGACGCCGTCGATGTCGCTCGCGGCGGCGGCCGGGGCGGCGCCCGGCGCGCCGCCGACCGCGGCTCCGGCCGCGGCGGTCGCCGCGGCGAATTCGCGCGTGGGGGCCTCATTGGGGGCGGGGCCGTCCGCCGGGGCGCGGGGGGCGGGCGGTTCCAGCGGCTCGGTGTCCTTTGTGTCCCCCGAGCCGCTTCCACCGGTCTCGGTCATCGCAGGGTCATCCTCAGGTCACCAGACCGGTGATGAACGATGCGAAGCCGTTGCCCACATCGCCGATCGCACCGGCGATGGTGCCCACGACGTCTCCGGCCTCACCGGGCCTGTAGGCGATAAAGAACACCAGGAACGCCAGTCCGCCCCAGGTTAGAATCTTCTTCAACATTCTCAACCTCCCGTCAAGGGACCTGGCCAAACGTTTGTCCTGCGCAGGCTCGTCCAGTTTATCGTACGAACACGTCTCGGCCTTCTGCTTCCACCGGCCGTCCCGGTTCGCGCCGGGCGACGCGGTCTCGCGCTTCAGCGTAGCGCCTTCGCCCCACCTCCGCGGCCCTCCGCCGTCTACCTGCGGAGCAACGTATTCGCTTATCCCACCGGCGAGACTACCTCAAGTCACACTCCATTGGCTCAATGTAGGCACATAGGTCCCGGGCCTCCAAGAAAGCGTCAGGTATCCGACACCGACGGTCCGATTCGGCCCCGCGGGGGTCAGTCCTGTGTGCGTTGTTCGTACACGTGCTCGCGAATCCAGGCGTGCATGGCGATGCCGCTGGCGACGCCCGCGTTGATCGAGCGCGTGGAGCCGAACTGGCTGATCGAGCAGATCACCGAGCAGACCCGCCGGACCGGCTCGGACAGGCCGGGGCCCTCCTGGCCGAAGACCAGGACCGACCGGCGCGGCAGCGAGGCCGTCTCGATGGCGACCGAGCCGGGCAGGTTGTCGACGCCGACCACGGCCAGGCCCTCGGCCCCGGCCCACGCGACGAAGTCCTCCACGGTGGAGTGGTGCTCGACGTGCTGGTAGCGGTCGGTGACCATCGCGCCGCGGCGGTTCCAGCGGCGCTTGCCGATGATGTGGACGGCCTTGGCCGCGAAGGCGTTGGCGTTGCGGACGACGGTGCCTATATTGAAGTCGTGCTGCCAGTTCTCGATGGCGACGTGGAAGTCGTGGCGGCGCTCGTCGAGGTCGGCGACGATCGCCTCGCGGCGCCAGTAGCGGTAGGCGTCGACGACGTTGCGCCGGTCGCCGTACGCGAGCAGTTCGGGGTCGAGGCGGGGGTCGTCGGGCCAGGGGCCCCGCCACGGGCCCACGCCGACCTCGGCGCCGCCCGGCTCGATGTCCTCATCAGTCACGTGGACCATTGGAGCACAGCGGCGGCGCGGGGCCGGGGGCTCGGCGGCGGACGCGGACCGCGTCACCACCGCGCCCGGAGCGCAGAGCGCCGCCCCGGCGGCTACGGGGGAAACCTGCCGGGGCGACACGAAACATACTAACTACCGGGCCGCTGCGATCGTGCACACACCTATTTGAATTCCCTTGCACGGTAAGGAAAGTCGATTAATCTTCGCCCCTCTGCCGAGCAGCTTGCACAATCACCACACGCACCACACGCGTCGGGCCCCGTGACACCTCGTCCCACGGGCCGTCACCGGCGCCCGGAGGCCGCGGCGAAGGAGCGCAGCCGCTGCGAGTTGGCCACCACCGAGACGCTCGAGAACGCCATCGCCAGCCCCGCGATCATCGGGTTCAGCAGCCCGAAGGCCGCCAGCGGGATCGCCGCGACGTTGTACCCGAACGCCCACACCAGGTTCTGCCTGATGATGCGCAGCGTACGCCGCGAGAGGCGGATCGCGTCCACGGCCACCAGCAGGTCGCCGCGCACCAGCGTCATGTCGCTGGCCGCGATCGCCACATCGGTGCCGGTGCCCATCGCGATGCCCAGGTCGGCGGCGGCGAGTGCGGCGGCGTCGTTGACCCCGTCGCCGACCATCGCCACGACCCGGCCCTCGGACTGGAGCCGCCCGACGTGCGCCAGCTTGTCCTCCGGCATGACCTCGGCGACGACCTGTTCGATGCCGACCTCGGCCGCGACGGCCTCGGCGACGGCCCGCGAGTCGCCCGTCAGCAGGACCGGCGTCAGGCCCAGTCGCCGCAGCTCGGCGACGGCCCGCGCGCTGGTGGGCTTCACCGCGTCGGCGACCGACACCGTCCCGGCGCGCTCGCCGTCCACGGTCACCGCGACGACCGTGGCCGTCGCCGACCCGGCGCCTTCGGAGCGGCCGACCTCCACGGTGCGGCCCTCGACGACGCCGGTGACGCCGACGCCGGGGCGGCCCGCGAAGTCGGTCACCGCCGGGAGTTCCCCGAACCGCTCGCGCGCGGCGGCGGCGACGGCCCGGGCGATCGGGTGCTCCGAGGCGTCCTCGACGGCGCCCGCGTACCGCAGGGCCGCCTCGTCGGAGAAGTCCACGACGCTCATCGCGCCGGTGGTGACCGTGCCGGTCTTGTCGAGCACGATCGTGTCGATCCGCCTGGTCGACTCCAGGACCTCGGGGCCGGAGATCAGGATGCCCTCCTTGGCGGCGCGGGCCGTCCCGATCATGAGCGCCATCGGCGTGGCCAGGCCCAGCGCGCACGGGCAGGCGATGACCAGGACCGCGACGGCGGCGGTGACGGCCGTGCCCGGGCCGCCGGCGAGCGCCCAGGCGACGAGGACGACCGCGGCGAGGGCGATGACGATCGGCACGAAGACCGCAGAGATGCGGTCGGCCAGGCGCTGGACGGCGGCCTTGGACGCCTGCGCGTCCTCGACCATGCGGGCCATCTGGGCCAGCTGGGTGTCGGCGCCGACGCGGTCGGCGCGCACCACGAGCCGCCCGGAGGCGTTGACGGTGGCGCCGGTGACGCGGTGGCCCTCGGTGACCTCGACGGGCACCGACTCGCCGGTGAGCATCGACTCGTCGACGGCCGAGGCTCCGGAGACCACGACGCCGTCGGTGGCGATCTTCTCGCCGGGGCGGACGACGAACTCGTCGCCCACGGCCAGCTCGCCGATCGGGACGCGGACCTCGCGGCCCCCGCGCAGGACGGCCACGTCCTTGGCCCCGAGCTCCATCAGGGCCCGCAGGGCGGCGCCCGCCTGGCGCTTGGAGCGGTGCTCCAGGAAGCGGCCGAGCAGCACGAACGCGGTGACGCCCGCGGCGGCCTCGAGGTAGATGTTCGCGGCGGCGGTCCCGGGGTCGGCGGTGAGGCGGAAGGGGTGGGTCATGCCCGGCATCCCGGCGTCGCCGAGGAACAGGGCCCACAGCGACCAGCCGAAGGCGGCGAGGGTGCCCATCGAGACCAGGGTGTCCATGTTGGCCGAGCCGTGGCGCAGCGTGACGGCCGCGACGCGGTGGAAGGGCCAGCCGCCCCAGACGACGACCGGCGCGGTGAGGGTCAGGCACAGCCACTGCCAGTACTCGAACTGGAGCGCGGGGATCATCGACAGGGCGATGACGGGGGCCGCGAGGAGGAGCGAGCCGACGGTTCGCCGGCGCAGGGCGCTCAGCTCGTCGTCGTCGGCGACCGCGGCGTGGTCGTGGCCGGCGGGGCGGTCCTCGGGCCCGGGGGCGGGCTCGGGGGCGACGTGGGAGGCGCCGTAGCCGGTCTTCTCGACCACGCCGATGAGGTCGTCGGCGGAGACGCCTTCGGGCGCGGCGACGCGGGCGCGCTCGGTCGCGAAGTTGACGGTGGCCTCGCAGCCGTCGACGCGGTTGAGCTTCTTCTCGATGCGGGCCGCGCACGAGGAGCACGTCATCCCGGTGATGTCGAGGTCGATGATGTTCGCCATGCCTGAACCATACCCCTAGGGGGTATCAGATGCAAGCGGTGAGGCCCGGCCGGAGACGCGCGCCCCGGACCGGGCGCGGACGCGACCGGGGGCCGCCCTGCGGCAAGCAGGACGGCCCCCGGTCGGCGCGGCTCAGACGAGCTGCTTGGGCGCGGCGTAGTGGCAGGCCGCGCGGGTCTGCCCGCCGTGGTCGGACCGCAGCGGCGGCTCGATGTCGATGCACCGGGCCTGCTCGCTCTCCGAGAGCGTCTGGAACAGCTGGCACCGGGTGCGGAACCGGCAGCCCGAGGGCGGGTTCGACGGGCTCGGCACGTCGCCCACGAGCACGATCCGCTCCCTGGTCCGCTCCTTGCGCGGGTCCGGCAGCGGGATCGCCGACATCAGGGCCTGCGTGTACGGGTGCGCCGGGCCCGCGAACAGCTGGTCGGTCGTGCCCTCCTCGACGATCTTGCCCAGGTACATGACCGCGACCTTGTCGGCGATGTGCCGCACCACCGACAGGTCGTGCGACACGAACAGGTAGGACAGGCCCAGCTCGTCCTGGAGGTCCTCCAGCAGGTTGATGACCCCGGCCTGGATCGACACGTCCAGGGCGCTGACGGGCTCGTCGAGCATGAGCACCTTCGGTTCGAGCGCCAGGGCCCGGGCGATGCCGATGCGCTGCCGCTGGCCGCCGGAGAACTCGTGCGGGTACCGGTTGCGGTGCTCGGGGTTGAGCCCGACGGTCTCGATCAGGGACCGCACCTTCTCGCGGCCGCCGTTCTTGAACAGGCCGTGCACGCGCAGCGGCTCGGCGATGATCTCGAAGACGGTCATGCGCGGGTCCAGCGAGGCCATCGGGTCCTGGAAGACCAGCTGGATGTCGCGCCGGATCGGCCGCAGCTGGGAGCGCGAGAGCTTCGTCAGCTCCTTGCCCTCGTAGAAGACCTCGCCGGAGGTCGGCTCGATGAGGTTCATCATCAGCCGCGCGGTGGTGGACTTCCCGCAGCCGGACTCCCCGACCAGGGCGAGCGTCTCGTTCGCCTCGATCTCCAGGCTCACCCCGGAGACGGCGTGGACCGCGCCGATCTTGCGCCGCACGATGCCCTTGGAGCGCACCGGGAATTCCTTGACCAGGTCCTTCCCGGAGATGACCGGCGACCCGGAGGTCTGCGGCGTGTCGAGCATGGCGTTCACTTGTCCTCCTCGTGCAGTGCCTCGGACTCGGCCGCGGTGGTCTCCACCGCGGCCTCGACCTCGGGATCGCTGGCCACGGGCGCGAAGACGTCCTGCGGCCGCTTGCCCTCCAGCTGCTCGGCGAAGTGGCAGGCCGAGACGTGGCCGGGCGCGCCCACCTCCAGCAGGTCGGGCTCGACCTCGGCGCAGATGTCCTGGTGCATGGGGCACCGGGGCCGGAACGGGCAGCCGGTCGGCAGCTTCAGCATCGACGGCGGCGTGCCGTGGACGGGCGTGAGGCGGTGGCCCCGCTCCTCGTCCATGCGCGGCATCGAGCCGATCAGCCCGAGCGTGTAGGGCATCCGCGGCTCGTAGAAGATCTCGTCGACCGTGCCCTTCTCGACCGGGCGGCCGGCGTACATGACCAGCACCTCGTCGGTGTGCCCGGCGATGACGCCCAGGTCGTGGGTGATGAGGATGAGCGCGGCGTTGACCTCGTCGCGGGCCTTCTCGAGGGCTTCGAGGACCTGCGCCTGCACCGTCACGTCGAGCGCGGTGGTGGGCTCGTCGGCGATGATGACGTCGGGGTTGTTCGCCATCGCGATGGCGATGACCACGCGCTGGCGCATGCCGCCGGAGAGCTCGTGCGGGTAGGCGTCGACGCGCTGGGTCGGGTTGGGGATGCCGACGGTGTCGAGCAGCTCGATGGACCGCTGGCGCGCCTCGGCCTTCTTGACCTCTGGGTAGTGCACCCGGATGGCCTCGGCGAGCTGGTAGCCCACGGTGTAGACCGGGTTGAGGCTGGTGAGCGGGTCCTGGAAGATCATCGCGACGCGCTTGCCGCGGATCTTCGAGAGGGCGGCGTCGCCGAGCCCGATGAGCTCCTCGCCCTCGAACCTGGCCGAGCCGGTGATGTCGGCGGTCTTGGGCAGCAGGCCCATGATCGCCATGGAGGTCACCGACTTGCCCGAGCCGGACTCGCCGACGATGCCGAGGCTCTGGCCGCGCTTGAGGTCGTAGGAGACGCCCCGGACGGCGTGGACCGGGCCGTCGTCGGTGGGAAAGGTGACGTTCAGGTCGCGCACCTCGAGGACGGTGTCCCCGCTGGTCCCCTTGCTTCGGTTCGCCATTGCTTATCGCCTCACCATCGTCTGCCGGGGGTCCATGGCGTCCCGCAGACCGTCGCCGACGAAGTTGATCGTCAGCGCGATGAGGATGACCATGGCCCCGGGGATGTAGAACAGGTACCACTTGTCGTTGAACGCGGCGGCCGATCCGGCGTCCTGGATCAAGAGCCCCAGGGAGGTGTCGGGCGGCTGGATGCCGAGTCCGAGGAACGACAGGGTGGTCTCGGAGAGGATGGCGAAGGCGATCTGCAGCGTGGCCGAGACGATGATGACGCTCATCGTGTTCGGTATCAGGTGCTTGAAGACGATGTGCCCGGCCGAGCCGCCGACGGCCCGCGCGGCCTCGATGAACTCCTTCTCGCGGAGGCTGAGGACCTCGGCGCGCACGGCGCGGGCGGTCGAGAGCCAGCCGAAGGCGGCCAGGATGAACGCCATGTGGTACCACTTCGAGCCGCCGTCGATCGAACCGGCGATGGCCGCCGCGATGACGAGGAAGGGGATCACGAACAGGACGTCGACCAGGCGCATGAGGATCGCGTCGACGGCGCCGCGGAAGTAGCCGGCGACGGCGCCGACCACGGCGCCCAGGAGGGTCGAGCCCACCGCGACGACGAGGGCGACCAGCAGCGACTGCTGGGTGGCCTTCATCATCGCGCCGAGCATGTCGCGACCCGAGGCGTCGGTGCCGAACGGGTGGGCCAGGGACGGCCCGGTCGCGGTCGAGGGCAGCTCGCTGGGGTGCAGGCGGTGGTCCCAGGTCCACAGCCACGGGCCCACGAAGGCGAACAGGGCGATGAGCACGAACACGATCAGGCTGATCACGGCCATCTTGTGCCGGAAGAAGCGGCGGGTGATGAGCACCCACTGGGAGCGTTCGGTCGTGGTGATGGCCTCGGCGTCGAGCCGGTCGGCGGTGGTCGTGTTACTCATAGCGGATCCTCGGGTCGAGCACGCCGTACAGCAGGTCGGAGACGAGAACGCCGATGAGGACGACGATCCCGGAGATGAGCAGGTAGGCCATCATGGCGAAGGTGTCGCCGTGGATGATCGCGTCGTAGGAGTAGCCGCCGAGGCCGTCCCAGCCGAAGATCCGCTCGATGACGATGACGCCGCCCATGGCGCCGGCCAGCGAGATCGGGGCGAAGGTGGCGATGGGGATGAGCGCGGTCCGCAGGGCGTGGCGGCGCATGACGGTGCGGTTGCGGACACCCTTGGCGCGGGCCAGGCGCACGTAGTCGGAGTTGAGGACCTCCAGCATCGAGGCCCGCTGGTAGCGGGACATGGCCGCGTACCCGGTGAGCGCGAGCGCGAAGGTCGGCAGGATCAGGTAGGGCAGGGAGTCGACGAAGACCTCCCAGGGGGTGCCCCGGAAGCCGGTGGAGCCTTCGCCGTAGGTCTTGAAGATGCCGGTGTTCAGGCCCTTGTTCAGCTGGATCGCGGCCTCTTTGAGCAGCTGCGCGAACCAGAAGGTGGGCATCGCCAGGGCCAGGAAGCCGATGAACGTCAGGCCGTAGTCGAGCTTCGAGTACTGCTTGACGGCGCTGACGACGCCGGTGATGATCGCCAGGCCGATCGAGGCGATGGTCGCGGCGATCACCAGGCGGAACGTGATCCAGAAGCGCTCGGAGATCTCCTCGCCGACGTCGACCGAGGAGCCCTCGGTCGAGGGCCCCCACTCGCCCTGGAGGATGCCGATGTCGCCGTGGGTGTCGCCGATGCCGGTGAGCCAGAGCCAGTAGCGCTCGGGCATGGACCGGTCGTAGTAGAGCCGCTCCTCGATGGCGTCGATGGTGGACTGGGGGACCTCCTGGCCGCTCTGCTGCAGCTCGAACACCTGCTGAGCGACGGGGTCGCTGGAGGCGTCGACGAGCACGAAGGCGAGGATCGACGCCCCCACGAGCACGGGGATCATCAATAGGATCCGCCTGATTATGAAAACAACCATGTTGCCTCGTTACTGACCTTCACTCGGGTGTACGGCGCGCGCCGTCGCGACGCGGTATTCAGTTCTCACGGACCCCCCATTCGGCGACGTTGTAGAGCGCCCGCTGCTGTGAAGCCCAGTTGTCGCGGACGTTCACCAGGTTGTCCGAGATCATAGTGGTCACCGGGCTGTCGACGATCGGGAGTACGTAGGCGTCGTCGACCACCTCGGCGACGATCGCGTTGGCGATCTCGGCGGCCTCGTCGTGGTCGAGGGTGCCGCTGAGGGCCGTGAGCAGGGCGTCGACATCGGGGTTGTCGAGTCCGCCGAAGTTCGAACCGGAGTCGGAGCCGAACATCTGGCTCGCGCCGACGGTGAAGGTCGGCGTGGTGGCCCAGCCGAACAGGATCATGTCGAACTGGCCGCCGAAGAGGACGTCCCCGTAGTCGGCGCCGGAGACGGGGGCGATCGCGACCTCCACGCCGAGGTCGTTGAGGTAGGCCTGGACGAGCCCGGCGGCGGTGTGGCGGAAGCCGTTGCTCTCCAGGTAGCGCAGGTCGAGGGTCACCTGCTCGCCGTCGGGCGTGAGGAGGTCGCCCGAGTCGTCCCAGGTGTACCCGGCGCCTTCGAGGATGCCCTGGGCGAGTTCGACGTCCCCGCTTCCCTGGCCACTCTTGGTGACGTGGTCCTCGTAGTGCTCCGAGTCGGCGCGGAAGAGGTGGTTGCCCTTGCGCCGCACGTCCGGCTGGGACTGGGCGGCGGTGCGCTCGATGAGGTTCTCGACGTCGACGGCGGTGAGCAGGGCCGTGCGCAGCGCCGGGTCGGCGAGGAACTCGTTCTCCAGGTTGAGGTCGAGGTGCTCCCAGCCGGGCCCGGAGGCGACGGCGAAGGAGTGCTCGTCGAGGGACGCGAGCTGGCCGACGGTGTCGGGGTCGACGCCGCCGGGCGAGGAGCCGTCGATGGCGCCCTGGCGCAGCTCGGTGACGATGTTGTCGAGCCCTTCGATGACGCGGAGGGTGAGCTTGTCGAGGCTGGGCGCGGTCTCGCCGGCCCATTCGGGGTTGGGCTCGTAGATGACGTACTCGCCCATCTCGGCGTCGGCGATGCGGTAGGGGCCGGCGGACCAGGTCGGGTGGTGCTCGCTGAACCAGTCCTGGCTCTCGGCCATCGTCTCCGGGTCGGCCTTCCAGTCGCCGACCTCGGCGGCGGCGACGTGGGCGGGGGCCGAGAGGACCTCGTGGTACCGCCACTCGGCGGAGGCGTGGCCTTCGGCGTAGGTGACGGTGACCGTCGAGCCCTCGCCTTCGATGGACTCGACGGCGGAGCCGTAGGAGGACTCGGCGGGCGCGCAGCCCGCGCACAGGTCGGGGTCGGCGGAGGTGGCGTACCAGTGGTAGACGAAGTCGTCGACGCCGATGGGGGTGCCGTCGCCCCAGGTGGCGCCGTCCTGGAGGGTGTACTCCACCTGGAGGGGGTCTTCGGAGACCAGTTCGGGCTCGGCGGCGAAGACGCCGTCGTTGTACTGGAACCGCCCGTCGGGGTCGAATTGCCCGGCGGCGGGCCACATGGGGATGAGCGCTTCGCTGACGTACTGGTTGTTGTCCTCGGCCTTGACGTGGTTCCAGCCGGACCAGGAGCCGTCGAGGGCCCAGGTGATCTCGCCGCCGTCGGCGGGTTCGCCGGAGTTGCAGTCCGCGGGCTCGTCGGCGCACGCCTCGAGGGAGCCGATCGTGACGGTCTCGCCGCAGGCGCTGAGCGCCAGCGCGGCGGTCAGTCCGATCGCGGCGGCGGTCGCGTGACGCTTCGAGTGCATGGTCCCTCTCATGGAAGTTCACCGGGGGCGCGTGGGGCGGGGGCGGTGCCGACGGCAGCACGAATGGCACTGCCGGCGCGCCATTCAGCTTTCCACGGTGGGGCCGCGTTTGCCCGCGCCGAACCTCATATGAGTTTTGTTCGTAGTGATTTCGTTATTCACAGAACCGCGGCGCGGTGAACATTGCGCCTCGATGCGGGCCTGCGACCGATTTCTCCGTGACCTTCCCGAGACATGGAAGCGGGGCCGACCGAAGGCCGGCCCCGCTCGCGTCACGACGGGTCAGTGGCGGCTGCTACTCGGCGACGCTCCATTCGGCGACGTTCCACAGCGCGCCCGACTGGGTGTTGCCGTTGGCCTCCAGGCCCTCGACCCTGGTGTTGTACAGGGTCGCGACCGGCGAGTCCCACAGCGGCAGGACGTAGGCGTTGTCGACCACGACCTGGGTCGCCTCGTTGGCGGCGGCGGCGGCCTCGTCCATGTCGTTGGTGGAGGTCACGCCGGCGAGGATCTCGTCCAGGCCGTCGACGGTGAACTTGCCGTAGTTGGAGCTGGAGTCGGACTTCCAGTACTGCTGCGGCGCGATGGTGAAGGCCGGGTTGCCCGACCAGCCGTAGGAGATCATCTCGAAGTCCGCGGCGGCGAGCACGCTGCCGAGCTCCTCGTCCGGGAACGGGGCGACCTCGACGTCGATGCCGACCTCGGCGAGGTACGCCTGGCTCAGCTCGGCGATCTGCTTGCGGATGGTGTTGTTCTGCGGGTAGCGGAACTTGATGGTCACGACCTCGCCGTCGGGGTCGACGAGCTTGTCGCTGCCGTCCCAGGTGTAACCGGCCTCTTCGAGGATGGTGCGGGCGGCCTCGGGGTCGCCGGTGCCCTGCGTGGTCTCGCCCACGATGTCCTGGTAGTACTCGCTGTCCGACCGGAAGATGTGGTTGTTCTTCACATCGACGTCCTGGTCGGGGTAGACGCGGTCGATCAGGTCCTGGCGGTTGATCGCGGTGAAGATCGCCTGGCGCAGCGGCACGTCGGTGATCACCGCGGTGTTGAAGTCGACGTGGGTCCACACCGAGCCGGTGTACTCGTCGTAGCCGAGGGCCTCGTCGTCCTCGATCGGGGCGAGGTCGGCGGCGGTGTAGGTGGTGACCCACACGCCGTCGATGTTGCCCTGGCGCAGCTCGGTGACGACGTTCTCGATGCCGCCCTCGACGACCTTGACGGTCAGCTCGTCGAGCGCGGGCTCGGCGTCGCCCTGGAAGTTCTCGTTCGGCTCGAAGCGGATGAAGTCACCCGGCTTGCCGTCGACCGGGACGTAGGGGCCGGTCGACCAGGTGGGCATGTTGTTGGTGAGCCACTGGGAGGCCTCGCCCATGACGGCGGGGTCGGTCATCCAGTCGGCGAAGCCGGCCTCTTCCACGACGTGGCTGGCCACGAGGTAGCCCGCCTCGCCCTCGAGACCGTAGAAGGACCACTCGGGGTTGACGTAGCCTTCCTTGTAGGTGACGGTGATCTCGTTCTCGGCCGTCTCCTCGATCGTCTCGACGTTCGTCCCCCAGTCGGTCGACGCCGGGGCGCAGATCGCGACGTCGCAGTGCTCGGGCAGGCCCGAGGTCGAGTGCCAGGTGAAGATCATGTCCTCGACGCGGACGGGCTCGCCGTCGTTCCACTGGGCGTCGGGGTTGAGCGCGTACTTGACGGTGAGCGGCGCTTCGCTGACCAGCTCCGGCTCGGCCGCGTAGAGCTCCTCGGGGTAGTACGCCTGGCCGCTCGGGTCGAAGTCAATGGTGGACTGCGAAGGGCTCAGGGCCTGGTTGAGGTAGCTGTTGTTGCCCTCGCTGGTGTAGGTGTTCCACGACTCCCAACCGGAGTCGACCGCCCAAGTGATCGAGTCGGAACCGTCGCCGCTGTCACCGCTGCCTCCGCACGCCGTCAGCACGAGCGCACCCGCTGCGGCCACCGCGAGGCCCGCGGTTGCTCTCCTCTTGAGAGTCATTAATTCCTCCATCTGTCTTGCCGAGGCTGGGGCCGGGTCGGGAGCAGGGGCGTCACGCTCGGCGACGCGGGCGGCGCCTTCCGTTCGGTACCGCCCCGCTCGGTTCACGGCCGAGACCGTCTGACTCCGGATCGGAGGCAGCGGACAAGGTCGTCCTCGGTGATGTGACTGCAACAGTAGACAGCACACCACGGCTTTGGAACGGGCCGGTGACTAACTGGAGTCCATTCGTGATAAATCCGTGATATTGCGGATCGACCTGCGCCGCCGCCCGGTCGGCGGCATCGGCCCCGCCTCGGTCCTGGTGGTGCAGAGGTTACCGCATCACACTGGCGGGACTCGTGTTTTCAATTGCGGCGACGGCACTTCGGGGTGAACCGTGTTCATGGGGTGAGCGGCATCGGCGGCGGCGCACCGTGAAACGCGTTCAGGACTCCAGTTGCGGCGGCAGCGGCCGGGCGTGCACGATGCTCAGCCGGGAGACCGCGCGGGTCAGGGCGACGTAGAGGTGGCGGAGCCCGATGCCCTCCGCGCCGGCGCCGGGCGCCCCCGAGGCCGGGACGGCGACGATCTCGGCGGGCTCGGCCACCACCACGTGGTCGTATTCGAGGCCCTTGGCGAGGCTGGCGGCCACCACCTCCACGCGGTCGGTCTCCGGCAGCGCCGCGCGCAACGCCTCGACGCGGGGGTCGGCGGCGATGACGCCCACCAGGCCCGGCTCGGCCAGGGCCCGCTCGACCGCCGCGGCGACGCCGCGGGCGAGGTCGGCGACCGCGGTCGTCTCCAGCGAGCCGTCCCCGCGGATCGAGCGGGCCGGGGCGACGTCGACGCCCAGGTGCGGCAGGACCCGGTTGGCGAGTTCGATGATGACGCCCGGGACGCGGAAGCCGGTGGTCAGCTCGGTGTGCTCGGCGTCAGGCGCGCCGAGGTGGGCCATCTGCTCCCTCCAGTCGGCGGCGGCCCACGGCGTGGTGCCCTGGGCGAGGTCGCCCAGGACGGTGAGGGAGCCGTGGCCGCTGCGGCGGGCGATGGCCCGGCACTGCATCGGCGAGAGGTCCTGCGCCTCGTCGATGACGATGTGCCCGTAGGAGTCCGAGGGCTTGGGCAGGCGCAGGTGCGATGCGATCTCGTCGGCGACGAGGAGGTCCGCGGCGGTCGTCTTGAGGGTCCTGCCGCCGGGGGCCAGCAGCGCGGCCTCCTCGTCGGCGAGGACGCCGCGGGCGGCCTCGGCGCGGAAACCGGCGTCGAAGTAGAGCTTGCGCAGGACCGCCTTGGCGTTCAGCTTCGGCCAGACCGCGTCGAGGAAGCCCTTGACGGCGTCGGTGCGCTTGAGCTTGGTGGCCCACCGGTTGTCCGGGGAGTGCCCGGCGCGGATCTCGGCCTGGCGCCGCACGCCCTGGACGATGGCGTCCTCGACGGCCTTGCGCCCGGCGTCGTAGGTGCGGCTGTGCTTGCGGGCGGCGGCGATCGCCTCGTCGAGGTAGCGCTCGCCGAGGCGCCAGCGCCAGCCGCCGTCGGTGATGAGCAGGCCCTCCTCGGGGGTGACGCCGGCGTCGCGGGCGCTGCCGACGTGGCCCCAGACGGCCCGCTCGCACACCAGCGCCATGCGCGCGTCGTGCTTGACCATCGCGGCCTCGTGGGCGTCGGCGCCCGCGGCGGTGTCGGCCTTCGTCAGCTGCTGGACGGTGACCTGCCAGACCGAGGACTCGCCGAGCGTGGGCAGGACGTTCGCGATGTAGGCGAGGAAGCCCTCGTTGGGGCCGACGACGAGGACGCCGGCCTTGCGGAGGTGCTCGGCGTAGTTGTAGAGCAGCCAGGCGGCGCGGTGCAGGCCCACGGCGGTCTTGCCGGTGCCGGGGGCGCCCTGGACGCACAGGGTGGTGGCCGCGGTGCGGCGGATGAGCTCGTCCTGCTCGGGCTGGATGGTGGCGACGATGTCCCGCATGGGGCCGGTGCGGGGGCGCTCGATCTCGGCGGTGAGGATGTCGGAGGCGATCGCCTCGCCCAGGCGCAGGTCCTCGTCCTCGAAGCCGGTCAGGCGCGTGCCCTGGAAGCCGAAGCGGCGGCGCTTGGCGACACCGCGCCGGTCGGCGGCGCCGGCGCGGTAGAAGTGCTCGGCGACGGGCGCGCGCCAGTCGAGGACGAGCGGGTCGGAGCGCTCGTCGCGGATGTGGCGGCGGCCGATGTGGTAGTCCTCGCCCTCCTCGTCGAACCAGATGCGGCCGAAGAACAGGGCCAGGTCGCGGTCGGTGAGGTCCTTCATGCGGCCGGTGGTGTACTTCGCCATGATGAAGGCGAGCTCTTTGTCGGGGCCGACGTCGCCGTCGCCCTTGCCGCCGCTGTTGCCCTCGGCGAACTCGGCCCCGTGGCGGTCGTAGGTGTCGGCGGTGGCGCGGTGCATCGCGGCCATGTGCGCCCGGGCCCGTTCGTGGTGGTCGATCTCTGCGCGCAGCTCGGCTTCGGCTGCGCCATCGGCGGTGCCATTGGGCATGGCGGTCTCCCGGATAGGCGCGGTTGGATGCAGACGAGCCCTCGATGCTAATCGCGCCCGGTCTCGGACGGCAATCCGTTTATCGGGCGCCGGGGCCGCTCAGCTCGGGGCGATGGCCTTGACGTCGATGAGGCGCCCGTGGTCGCGGTGCAGGACCCAGCCGCCGCCGGGCGGCAGCGCCCGCGGGCCTTCCATCGGGAGGGTGAGGTCGTAGGCCGACAGGTCGTGGTCGTCGCGGGCGGCGACGGCGACGAGCAGGGCCGCCAGGACGGGGGCCTCGGCGCAGACGACGGCGGTGCGGCGCGCGTCGGGCAGGGCCCGGACGGCGCGGGCGGCGAGCCAGGCGGCGGCGGGGGCGGGGCCGCCGTCGCCGGGGAACTTGGGGACGTCGGCGGCGAGGTCGGCGCTGGCGTCGATGCGCAGGTGCAGGCGGCTGGCGAGCGGGGCGAGCGTGTCGGTGCAGGAGCGCTCGGGGGCGCTGAGGAGGACGGTGGGGCCGTAGAGCTGGAGGAAGTCGGCCGCAGACGAGGCGCGCCGGGCTTCGTCGGCGGTGAGCCGCCGCGGTGCCGCCGCGGCGTCCGCGGCGTGTCGCAGGAGGATGAGCGCGGACAGCATCAGACGGCCTCCCCTGCCGAAGGAGCGTTCATATTGAAGATGCTGCGTCTTCAGGTGAACGGCAGGTGAACCGAGGCCATGCGGTCAGGTGAACAGTGCGGCGCAATGCGATGCGGTGCGGCACGCCTCAGGGCCGGTGGCGGAGGTCCTCGTACTCGGGGTGGAGTTCCATCCAGCGCACCACGAACGAGCAGGTCGGGACGACCCTGGCCCCTTTGGCGCGCAGGTCGTCGAGGGCGAAGCGCACGAGCCGGCCGCCCCAGCCCAGCCCTTGGAGGGAGGGGTCGACCTCGGTGTGCGGCAAGACGACGGCGTCCCGGCCCGGCACGTACTCCAGGTGTCCGAGCACGCCGCGCTCGCCGTCGCGGATCTCGTAGCGTCGCGCCTCGGGGTTCTCGGTGATCACGGGATCGGCCATGCGCGCAAGACTATCCCGCTGCCGGGCGACCGGCGCCGGGCTCGGGCCGCCCGGGCAGGCCGAGGGCGCAGGCAGCCCCGGCGAGGCAGATGACGCCGGTCGCGGTGAACACGTCGGCGTACTGGGCGGCGAGGGCCGCGTCGAGGGCTTCGAGGTAGGTCTCCTGCCTGGCGAGGAACTCGGCTTCGGGGACGCCGAAGGGCAGGGGCGTGTCGAGGTCGGCGGTCGATTCCTGGAAGCGGTGCAGGCTCCAGGAGGTCAGGGCCGCGATGCCCAGGAGCATGCCCATCATGCGGGCGACGACGACGGCGGCCGAGGCCATGCCGTGCTGGCCTTCGGGGGTGGTGCGCAGGGCGACCGACGACAGGGGCGCGATGACGACGCCGAGGGCCAGGCCGGCGAGGGCCAGGCCGTGTTCGACCTCGGGGAGCGCCTCGGCCATCCACAGGTAGGCCGCCGCGGCGGCGGCCAGTCCGGCGGCGGCCGGGACGCGTTCGCCGACGCGCCCCACGAGCCATCCGCCGAGCAGCGCGCCCGCCGGGAGCCCCACGAGGAACCACAGGAGGAGGAGCGTGCCGCCGGTCGCGTCCTTGCCCAGGAGGGTCTGGGCCATGAGCTGCACGTCGACGAGGGTGACCATGAGCGCCGCGCCGGTGGCCAGGCTCGCGGCCAGGCCGAGGCCGAAGGGGCGCCAGCGGACGCCCGCGGGGTCGAGGAGTCGCACCGGGGACCGCCACTGCCACAGGAGGAAGGCCGCGAGCGCGACCGCTCCGGCGGCGATCACGGGCCCGCCCCAGGAGGGCAGCACCGAGATCTCGGGGTCGGGGTTGTAGAGGCCGACCACGAGCAGGCCGAGGGCGAGGGCGAGCAGGACGCCGCCGACGACGTCGACCTTCTGGCCCCTCCGGTCCCCGGCGGGGGCGGGGACGGTGAAGTGGACGGCGAGCGCGGCGAGGATCGCCAGCGGGATGTTGATCCAGAAGATGCCGCGCCAGCCGACCAGGGCGGCGACCCCGGCGCCGACGAGCGGGCCGACGACGGCGCCGAGTTCCTGGGCGGCGCCGACCCAGCCGAGGACGACGGCGCGCCGCCCGGCCGAGAACAGGTCGGCGGCGAGGGCCATCGTCACCGGCAGGAGCGCGCCGCCGGCCAGGCCCTGGAGCGCCCGTCCGGCGGTGAGGGGCACCAGGCCGGTCGCGGTGGCGCTGACGAGCGAGCCGAGGGCGAACCCGGCGAGGCAGATGTGGATGACGGTGCGGCGGCCGAAGCGGTCCGAGAGGCGCCCGAGCAGCGGCATGCCCGCGACGTAGCCGAGGAGGTAGCCGGTGACCAGGGGTGTCGCCCGTTCGAGGCGGTTGGCGGGGATGTCGAGGTCGCCGATCATGTCGACCAGGACGGCGACCAGGACGTAGGCGTCGATCGAGCCGAGGAGGACGGTGGTGCCGGCCGCGCCGATGGCGATGCGACGCCGGGCGGCCGTGTTCGGGGGCGGCGCGTTACGGGGCTTCAATGTCGACCGAGTCGTCGTAGTCGTCGAAGGCGAGCGTCACGGTCGCGCCGCCCTGCTCGAACTCGGCCTTGACCACGCGCGAGGTCTCCTGGTCGAACCACACGGTGGCGGTGTTCCACTCCCCTTGGGCGGGAATGAACTCGGCGAAGGCCACCGGGTCGAAGACGATCTCGTAGCGGTAGGCGTCGACGCCGTCGACCTTCTCGGACTCCTGCGGCTCGGCGCTCTCGTACGCCTCCAGCAGGGCGGCCACGCCGCGGTCGGGCGACAGGAGGACCGTCGGGTCGTACGGCAGCATGTCGTCGCCGACGGGGATCTGCTGGTAGCCGCCGGTGAAGCCCTTGACGTAGGCGTCCTCCCCGACAATCACATAGGACACTTCGACGTCCATGCCCATCGCGGTGATGACGCCGGTGCCCTCCGCCTCGCCGCCGGAGGTGACCACGCCGTCGGCGGCGGCGATCTCGAGCCCCTCGACCTCGCCGTCCACGGCGAGGGAGAACCGCACGTTCGCGACCTCGGCCATGGCGGCGGCCGCGGCGGGCAGGGTCTCGTCGGCGGGCGGCGACTCCTCGGCCCCCGAGCAGGCGGCGAGCGCCAGGGCGGCCAGAGCGGTGGCGGCGAGGGGCATCAGTCTCATGCCCCGATCCTATTGGCCGCGGCGACCGCCGCAAAGTCCGCCGCGGAGCGAAGGTACGCCCCTGGCGGAGAACGCAGCGGACCGCCTGCGGACGCCCCCGGCGGCGGACCCGCCGCCGGGGGCGCGCAGGAAACCGGAGGCCCAGTCGCCCTTCACGTCCAAGGCAACGGAATCGACATCGGACGGATGCTATGAACGGGGCCGGTTCGGCGGCAAGGTTTTCACCCGCATTCGAACCGAACTGCGCACTCGATGATCACATCGGCTCAACGCCGGAGCGGGAGGAACGGCGATCGCGGCCGGGCGCGCCGAGCCCGAACCGCGCCGGTGTCGGCGCGCCCATTGCGGCGTAGACCTCCTCGGCCTCGCGCCAGTACCGCGCGGCCGCGGCCTCATCGCCGTCGCGCCGTGCCGCCGAGCCCATGATCCAGAGCGACCAGGACGCCCCCGCGCGGTGGCCCGAGGACCGGTGGCCGTCGAGCGCCCGCCCCGCGAGCCCGCGGGCCTCCCCCGCCTCGCCGCGGCGAAGACGCGCCTCGGCCAGGAGGTTGAGCGCCATGCCCTCCCCGACCCGGTACTCGCCCTTCTTCGCCAGCGTGAGCGTCAGCGCCGCGTCCTCCTCGGCGGCGTCAAGCTCGCCGAGCTCGATCCGCACCACGGCCCGCTGGATCAGCGCGCCGATCCGGAGGCCCGTGAACTCGCCGTTCTCCACGCGCAGCGCCTGCGCGGCGGCGGCCGCCGCCCCCTCGTGCCGCCCGAGCCCGTTGAGGGCGACGGCGACCGCGATCAGCCCGATCGCCTTGCTGATCCTGTCGCCCTTGCCATCGGCATGGCCGACGACCGTCTCCGCGTACGCCAGCGCTTCGTCGTGCCTGCCAAGCGCGGAGTGGAGTTCCGCCGTGAACGCCGCCGTCGCGGTGCCGATCTCCCGCTCCCCCGCGGCCGCCTCGATGTCCGTGGCCCGGTCCAGGTACCGCTCGGCCGCCGCCGCCGAACCCAGGCGGATCGACACCGAGGCGAGGCTCCGCAGGTGCGACGCCTGCAGGTGGAGGTCCCCGAGATCCTCGGCCATGCCGAGCGCCTCGGCGTGCAGCCGGCGCTCGACTCGCAGTTCACCCATGTCGCCGTGGACGACGCCCAGGGCCCCCAGGTTGACGCTCGCCGCACGGGTCCTGCCGCTGTCGCGGTTCATCGCGAGCGCGGTCTCGCCGTGCGCCAGGGAGGCGCGCAGCCTTCCGATGTTCCAGCAGGCGAGCGCCATGTTGTGGTGCGCCGAGGCTTCGCCGGCGTCCCATCGGACCCGGCGCGCCCGGTCGATCGCGCGCTCGGAGTGGCGGACCGCGTCCGTGAAGTCGCGGGCCTTGAGGTAGGCCGTGGATATGCACAGCTCGGCCACCGCCTCCCCGGGGAGGCTCCCCTCGGCCCGCGCCCCGTTCGACGCCGCGTGGCCGAGCGCGAGGAAGTCCGCGGTGCTCATCTCCATCCAGGCGTGACCGCGGAGCGTGTCAGCGAGCTCCCAGGCCACCGGGCCGTGGCCGTGCTCGCCGGCATACCGCGCGACGGCGACGAGGTTCTCCCGCTCGTCGTCGAGCCAGCGCGCGGCCTGCTCGGCATCGCCCGGGTGCGGGGCGCCGCCGCTGCGGGCGGCCGAGAGCTTGGCGAAACCCGGATACCGGAGGGCGCAGGCCGCGTCGGCCGCTCCGAGGTACCAGTCGAACAGGCGCTTGAGCGCGTCGCCCCGCGCGGGGTCCTCGGCTTCGACCAGGTCGTTCGCGTAGCCCCTGATCAGATCGTGGAGATAGAGCCTTTCGCGTCCGTCCCGATTGACCATATGCGCGTGCACGAGCTGCTCGGTCGCCCGTTCGGTCGCCGCCGCGGTCATATCCGCCATCACGGCCACCGCTTCGGCGGCGAGCGATCGGAACGGCGCGACGGCGAGGAGCCGGAGCACCCGGCGCGCATCGTCGGGCAGGGCCGTGTAGGAGGCGTCGAACGCGGCCTTGACCGCCGCTTGCGGGCCGCCGCCCTGCGGCGCGCGCCCGCCCGGGGCGCCGAGGCGGGGCCGGTCCGCCAGGTTCGCGGCCGCGATGCGCAGCGCCAGCGGCAGATAGCCGCTCCGGCGGGCCAGTTCGCCCAGTTCGGGGCGGTCCCCCGAACGCGGTATCCGCATCAGGGCCTTCAGGAGCCTGGTCGCCTCGTCCGGCGTCAGCGGCGCCAGGTCGAGGAGGAAGGCGCCGTGCAGCGCGAGAAGGTCGCCGAGCCGACTCCGGCTCGTCACGATCACCAGCGAGTGCGGGCCGCCGGGCATCAGCGGGACGACCTGCTCGACCGACGCCGCGTCGTCGAGGAGGACGAGGACTCGCTTTCCGGCGGTCGCCGTCCGCAGCCGGGCGGCCGCCTGATCGGGTTCGGCGGGCACCTGATCGGCGTCGAGACCGAGCGACCGCAGCATCGCCGACAGCGCCTCGATCGGGCGGAGCGCCGGGAGCGCCGAATACCCGCGCAGGTTGAGGAAGAGCTGGCCGTCGGGGTAGTCGTCCGCGATACGGCGCGCCCAGTGCACCGCGGACGCGGTCTTGCCCACCCCCGCCATGCCCGAGATGACGACGACCGGTGAAGCCGGGATGCCCTCGTCCTCACAGCCGAGGCGCGCCGACTCCAGGTCGCGCAGCTCCCCGTCGCGGCCGGTGAACCCGATGACGTCCGCGGGCAGTTCGCGGGGCGTGGCGAGCGCGGCGCTCCCGGCCTCGACCCGCGGTCCGGCTCGGGGGATCCACGCTTCATCGAGGCTCGCGGTCGCGACGGTGCCGAGCCGCTCGTCGCCCCGCAGCGCCGCCTCGTGCACGCGTTGCAGCAGCCGCCCGGGGTCGACCCCCAGTTCCTCGCCCAGGGCTTTCCGGCTCTCGTGGTACGCCTGGAGCGCCTCGGCCCGCCGTCCGACGCGGTACAGCGCGAGCATCCGCAAGGCGGTCAGCCGTTCGCGAAAGGGGTGGGCGCGCGCCAGAGCCTCGAGGTCCCCGATCACCGAGTCGTGCATCCCCAGGTCGAGCCGCACCTCGATCAGCTCCTGCCGGGCGAGCACGCGCTCCTCGTCGAGCCGGTCGGCTTCCGCGGCGACCGGATCGACGTCCGAGACGTCCGCGTAGGCGTCGCCGCGCCACAGGCGCACCGCCCGCGCGTAGAGGGCGGACGAGCGTTCGAGCCGCCCCGCGCTCCGCTCCCGCCGCGCCGCTGCCGACAGCTCCTCGAAGGCGGCGGCGTCGAGGTCGTCCGCCCCCGCGCGGATGCGGTAACCGGTCGGCCCGGAGACGATCCGCTGCGGTTCGCGGAGGGTCCGGCGCAGGCGGTGCAGGCAGACCAGGAACGTCTTCCGCGCGTTGTCGGGCGGCAGGTCCCCCCAGATCGCGTCGGTGAGCGCGTCGACCGGGACGGCCCGCCCCGAGTCGGCCAGCAGGGCCGCCAGCAGCTTTCGCTGGAGCGGGGCGCGGAGCGGCAGCGGCTCGCCGTCCAGCGACACTTCGAGCGGGCCGAGCACTTTGAACCGAAACGCGTCCGGGCCTGCCTGCACTCGTTCACCGACCTCGCAGAGAAATACGTGTCCCGGACCAGGTTAATGCAGCACCGCATCGCCGAACGCCGCGACCGGCAGGGGCGGTGTAAGCGGCCTGTAATCGGCGACCGGCACGGTGGTCTCAGCGGCCCGCGAGCGGGCCGCGGTGAGGAGGAGACCCGATGCCTGGCAGCCGATACCCGGATCTGCGTCCAGCGGACCACATCGCCCCTCGGCAACGCCAGATCCTCATCCACCTGGTGCGCGGGAAGACCAGGGAGGCCATCGCCAAGGAGCTGCACCGCTCCCGGAGCACCGTCAACCGCGATGTCCGGGACATGACCGGCATGCTCGGGGCCCCGTCCCCGGAGGCGCGCGGCGCCCTCGCCTACCGCGCGGGGTTCCTCGGTGAGGAGCACCTCGGGCTCATGGGCGCGCGCGGCGCGGACGCCGCGCGCCGCGCCTCGGCGAGGATCGGTGCGTCCTGAGGGTGTCGCGCGTGAACATGCCGCCGCTCGACTCGGCGCAGGGACCGACCGAAAGACGAGGACATCATGGCGCTGCTGCTTAGGACAAAGACCCGCGTGCTGACGGCCATGCGCAAGGAGGCCAAGCGCCGGGGCCTGTCGCTGACGAGGTACATGGAGGCGGTGTCCCACCGGGAACTGATCGCGCTGATCCGCGAGGTGGACCCGACCGTCAATCCGGCCGAGATCGTGCCGGGCCTGCCCGACGTCCCGCCCGTCGACGTCACCCGGTGGGGCCTGCCGCCCGAATCCGCGCTGAGCACCGACCTCAGCCGGCCGGTGCCCGTGATCGGCGCGGCCGTGGCCGCCGCGAGGGCCGGGGACTGGCGGCCCGCCGCCCGGCTGCTGCACCACTGCTACGGCGACTGGGCCATGCGCGCGGCCGCCGTGCACGCGCTCGGCGAAGCCGCCGCGGACGACGGCACGTGGTTGCGCTCCTGGCGCGCGGCCGTCGGCGAGGACCGGCACCTCGCGGTCGTCGAGGCGCACGGGCTGTTCTGGCTGGCCTGGAAACTGCGCGGCGACCGGCCCGAGGCGTCGGACGAGCAGCACGAGGCGTTCTACCGGACCGTCCTGCGGTCCGAGGCGGCGGCGCACCAGGCCGTCCGGCTGGCGCCGGAGGACCCGACCCCGTGGTGCACGCTGGTCACGCTCGCGCGCGGACGCGGGTACGACACCGACGCCTTCACCGCGGTCTGGCACGAGCTGCTGGCCCGCGATCCGCTGCACCGCACCGGGCACGAGTTCGCGCTGATGTACCTGAGCCCCGAGGACGGGCCCGGTTCGTACGACCCGGTGTTCGCCTTCGCCGAGCGCGCCGCCGCGGCCTCGCCGTCACTGATCTTCCTGGTCGTCAAGGCCGCGTACGACTACGAGGACCACAACGAGGGCATCTGGAAGGACGCGAGGATTCATCGCGCGCTCGACGCGCTGCTGGTGTGGCTGACCTCTCCCGCGGGAGAGGGGAGCGTCTATGTGAACAGCGATCTGAGTTGGGCGGCTTACGGACTGGTGAGCGCCGGGCGGGGCGCCGAGGCCGTGTCGCTGTTCGCCCGGTTGGGCACCGACGCGTCCAGCAGGCCGTGGGAGGACTTCGGCCCCGACGCGGTCGGCGTCTTCGACAGCTTCCGGCGCAGGGCCTGCGCGGCCGGGTCGTAGCCCTCGCCGCCCGCCCCCGATTCCCGTGGCCGTGCCCGAACCCTCGCCTCGGAGCGCCGGCCTTCGGCGGCATGCGAAAAGCCCCGGCGGATGACCGCCGGGGCCGCGACCGTGCCCCCGGCAGGATTCGAACCTGCGACACCTGGTCCCGGAAACCAGTGCTCTATCCACTGAGCTACGGAGGCGAAACCGGCCCCGCTGAATGCGGAACCGGATCGATGCTACCAGGCGGCTCAAGGGCCTCCGCATTCGGTTTGGCGGGTGAGGATCACACCTTCGTGCGGCCCGGCGGTTCGGCGGCCGGAACGTCCGCCTCCGGACGTAGGCTGGCTCCGCCGAAACCTCCGAGCCTAGCGGACATGCTGCGGTTTCGCATGCCGAAACACCGACATGACTCAACATATTGGGGTGCCGGTACGGCAGAACCACAACATGTATGATTCCCCTCTGTCGGGCCGAGTTGGCCGCGTTCGTTTCCCACCACGAAGACGCGACCGTTCCGCGCCCGCCGCTCCATGCGAATCGCACGTCACGAGGGGATGCAGAGATGACCGGGCTCGCCACCACGACATCCGCCAACACCACCGCTCCGGCACAGCGGGGCACATCGGCGGGCGGTGATCCCGCCGCCTCCGTCGCCGCGAAGATCCTCGCCTGCGCCGCCGGACTCCCGGACGTCGACGCCGAGCGCGTCGCCGCCCAGGTGCAAAGCGGGATCTGGCCCGGCGCCACACTCGCCGACCTGCGCGAACGCGCCATCGAGATCGCCGCCGCCACCGTCGCCTCCGAGCCGACCTACTCCAAGCTCGCGGCCCGGCTCATGGCCGAGCACATCGCCGAGGAGACCGCCGCCGAGGGCGTCGTGTCCTTCACCACGTCGATCGCCGCCTGCCACGACAACGGGCTGCTGTCCGAGGACCTCGTCGCGTTCGTCGACGCCCACGGCGCCGAGCTCGACGCCGTCGTCGACGAGACCGCCGACGACCGGTTCGAGTACTTCGGGCTGCGCACCGTCTACGACCGCTACCTGCTGCGCCACCCCGAGCACCGCACCGTGCTCGAGCGGCCCCAGCACTTCATGCTCCGCGTCGCCTGCGGCCTGAGCCGCACCGTCGAGGAGGCCGCCGAGCTCTACCGGCTGCTCTCGGAGCTGGCCTACCTGCCCTCCTCGCCGACCCTGTTCAACTCCGGCACGCGGCGGCCCCAGCTGTCCTCGTGCTTCCTGCTCGACTCCCCCCAGGACGAGCTCGACTCGATCTACGAGCGCTACAGCCAGGTCGCGCGGCTGTCGAAGTACGCCGGGGGCATCGGCATCTCGTGGTCGCGGGTGCGGTCCCGCGGCTCGCTCATCCGCGGCACGAACGGCCACTCGAACGGGATCGTGCCGTGGCTGCGGACCCTGGACTCCTCGGTCGCCGCGGTCAACCAGGGCGGGCGCCGCAAGGGCGCCGCGTGCGTGTACCTGGCGACGTGGCACGCCGACGTCGAGGAGTTCCTGGAGCTGCGCGACAACACCGGCTCCGAGGACCGCCGCACCCACAACCTGAACCTCGCCAACTGGGTGCCCGACGAGTTCATGCGCCGCGTCGAGGCCGACGCCCAGTGGTCGCTGTTCGACCCCAAGGAGGTCCCCGAGCTGGGCGACCTGTGGGGCGCGGCGTTCGACGAGGCGTACCGGGCGGCCGAGGCCGCCGGGAAGGCCCGCAAGACCGTCGCGGCGCGGGAGCTGTACGGGCGCATGATGCGCACCCTGGCCCAGACCGGCAACGGCTGGATGACCTTCTCCGACACCGCCAACCGGACCTCGAACCAGACCGCCAGGCCCGAGAACGTCATCCACCTCTCGAACCTGTGCACCGAGATCCTGGAGGTCACCAGCGACGCCGAGACCGCCGTGTGCAACCTCGGCAGCGTCAACCTCGCCGAGCACTGCTCCGGCGACGGCTTCGACTTCGAGCGGCTGGAGCGCACCGTCCGCACCGCCGTGAAGTTCCTCGACCGCACCATCGACCTCGGGTTCTACCCGACGCCCGAGGCCGAGAAGGCCAACCGGCGGTGGCGGCCGATCGGCCTGGGCTGCATGGGCCTGGCCGACGTGTTCTTCAAGCTCGGCCTCGCCTTCGACTCGCCCGAGGCCCTGGAGCTGTCGACCGCGATCGCCGAGCGCATCGCGATCACGGCCTACGAGACCTCGGCGCGCCTGGCCGACGAGCTGGGCGCCCACCCGAGCTTCGGGGAGACCCGCGCCGCCGAGGGCGTCCTGCACCTCGACCACTGGGAGGACGCCCGCGTCACCCTGCCCGAGCGCTGGGCCGCGGTGCGCGAGACGATCGCCCGCACCGGGCTGCGGAACTCGCTCATGATCGCGATCGCCCCGACCGCGACGATCGCCTCCATCGCCGGCTGCGCCGAGTGCATCGAGCCGGTCGTCTCCAACGTCTTCAAGCGCGAGACGCTCTCCGGCGAGTTCCTCCAGGTCAACCGGCACCTGGTGGCCGAGCTCAAGGAGCGGGGCCTGTGGAGCGAGTCGCTGCGCCAGGCCGTCGTCGTCGCCGACGGCTCGATCCAGGGCGTCGAGGCGATCCCCGAGGACATCCGGCTGCGCTACCGCACCGCCTGGGAGCTGCCGCAGCGCGCGCTCATCGACCTCGCCGCGGCGCGCACGCCGTTCATCGACCAGGCCCAGTCGCTCAACCTGTTCCAGGCCCAGCCGACCATCGGCAAGCTCTCCTCGATGTACCGCTACGCCTGGAAGCAGGGCCTGAAGACCACGTACTACCTGCGGAGCCGCCCGGCCACCAGGATCAACCAGACCACGGTGAGCCGGGCCAAGCCGGAGACGGCCGCCGAGGACGTCGCCTGCTCCCTGGAGAACCCCGAGAGCTGCGAAGCCTGCCAGTAGACGGCGCCCGGGGAGCGCCCGGCCGCCGGGCGCTCCCCGTCCCCGCGCCCGCCACGTTCGAACGACCTGAAAGGACTCATCGATGCTGCTCGACCCAGGTATGGACCTGACCCTGCGACCGATGAAATACCCGGACTTCTACGAGCAGTACCGGGCCGCGATCCGCAACACCTGGACCGTCGAGGAGGTCGACCTCGCCTCCGACCTGGCCGACCTGGCGACGTTCACGCCCCAGGAACAGCACCTGATCCACCGGCTCGTCGCGTTCTTCGCCACCGGCGACACGATCGTCGCCAACAACCTGGTGCTCAACCTCTACCAGCACGTCAACTCCCCCGAGGGCCGCCTGTACCTGTCGCGGCAGCTGTTCGAGGAGGCCGTGCACGTCCAGTTCTACCTGACGCTGCTCGACACGTACCTGCCCGACCCCGAGGAGCGCGCCAAGGCGTTCGACGCGGTCAACAACATCCCGTCGATCAAGCGCAAGGCCGACTTCTGCTTCAAGTGGATCGACTCGGTCTTCGAGATGCAGGAGCTGAGGACCGCCGAGGACCGGCGGACGTTCCTGCTCAACCTCATCTGCTTCGCCGCGTGCATCGAGGGCCTGTTCTTCTACGGCGCCTTCGCGTACGTGTACTGGCTGCGCAGCCGGGGGCTCCTCGACGGGCTCGCGACCGGCACGAACTGGGTCTTCCGCGACGAGTCGTGCCACATGAACTTCGCCTTCAGCGTCGTCGACGTGGTCCGGTCCGAGGAGCCGGAGCTGTTCGACGACGAGATGGCCAAGCAGGTCACGGCGATGATGGAGGAGGCCGTGGACGCCGAGCTCCAGTTCGCCGAGGACCTCATCGGCGAGGGCATGCCCGGCATGACCGTCCCCGACATGAAGGCGTACCTGGAGTACGCCGCCGACCAGCGGCTGGAGCGCCTGGGCATGCCGAAGCGGTGGGGTTCGGAGAACCCGTTCCCGTTCATGGCGCTCCAGGACGTGCAGGAGCTGACGAACTTCTTCGAGCGCAGGCCGACCGCCTACCAAGTGGCCGTGGAGGGCAAGGTCGACCTCGACGAAGAATTCTAAAGAGGACGTACCCGCTCTCCCCGGTACGCCCGATCGGCCCGGTGCCTCCGCGGAGGCGCCGGGCCCTCTGTTCCCTACGCGCCCCGGGCGAACGTCATGCCCTGGGCGTCGGTCCCGTCGGCGAGCTTCGCGACGCACATGAACGTGCCGTCGCCGGGCAGGTGCACGTCGGTGAGCCAGTCGACCGAGTCGCCGCCGATGAGCTGCGAGAGCGGGCCGTCCTCGCGTTCGCCGTTGAGGCACGCCGCGGCCACGACCTCGTCGGACGAGGCGGCCGCGTAGTCGTCGGCGGCCACGCCCTCGGGCAGCTGGCCGACCGCGTAGGCCTCCCACTGGTGGGCGCCGCTGCATTCGACGGGGTTCATCGCCTCGCCCTCGACGTTGAAGCAGGTCGGGTCCGGCACGCAGCCGACGCCCGCCTGGTCGAGCGAGCACTCCTTGACGTAGTCCTCGACCATCGACTGGCTCTGGAGGTCGGGGGCCTCCTCGCCGCCGAAGAGCCAGACCGCGCCGACCACGAGCAGGCCGATCACGACCAGTCCGGCGACGCCCATGCCGATGAGGCGGCCCATGCTCGAACCGGTGTCGCCCTCCTGGAGGCGCCGCTCGCGCCGCGTCATGCCCGTCTCGGTCCTGGCGGTCGGGACCGGCAGGCGCGAGTCCGCGCCGCGGTCGCCCGTGCCGCCCCAGGCGCCCAGGGAGTTCCAGCGCTCGTCCTCGCTCTGCTCGGCCGCGGCGTCCGCCTGCGGCGGCTCCGGGGCGGGCTCGGGCGCGGGCGGGGTGTAGGCCGGGGCCGCCTGCGGCTCGGGCTCGCGCACCGGCTGCCGCGGGGCGCGCTTGCCCGGCGCCAGGCGCAGCGTCGAGGGCGTCTCGGGGACCGCGGGCTCGGGGTCGGGGAGCGGCGGCGAGGTGTAGGCGGCGTAGGTGCCCACGCCCTGCGGGGCGGGCGAGACCGGCATGCGCTGGCGCGGCGTCTCGGGCACGCGCGGGATGATCCCGGTCGACGCCTCGGGGATGCTCGCGAGGAACTCGCGGAACTCGACGGCGGTGGGCCTGCCCGAGGGGTTGTTGATGAGCGCGGTGCGCAGCATCTCCAGCAGCAGGGGCGATATGCCGGGAACCGCCGGGATGGGCTGGTCGAACAGGGCCGCGACGTCGTTGATGTCGAGCACCCCGTCCGAGGGGAAGCGCGGGGGGCAGCCGTTGAGCATCGTGTAGAGCGTCGCGGCGAGGGAGTAGACGTCGGCCGCGGTCCCGATCTCGCGCATCTGGAAGACCTCGAGCGGCGCGTACGCGGGGGTCGCCATCGTCGAGACCGGCTCGCCCGGCTGCGGGGTGGGGAGGAGCCCCGAAAGGCCGAAGTCCGCCAGGACCGCCTCGCCCCGGTCGTTGACGAGGATGTTCGCGGGCTTGACGTCGCGGTGGACTATCCCGGCCTCGTGGGCGGCGGCGAGCGCGTCGGCGATGCGGATGCCGATCTCGAGGGTGCGCTGCGGGGGGATCGTGGTGTAGCGGTCGAGCAGGTCGGCGACGGAGCCGCGGCACCGCTCCATGACCACGTACGGGTGGGCCTGGTGGGTGAGCCCGGCCGAGAGCATCTTGACCACGCACGGGTGGTTGGAGAGGCGCCCGGCGGTCTGGACGTCACCGCGGAAGCGGCGGCGGCCGGCCTCGTCGGTGAGCGGGCGCGACTCGATCTTGACGGCGACCTCGGCGCCGTCGTCGAACCTGGTGGCGCTGTAGACCGTGGAGTAGGCGCCGCGGTCGATCTCGGTGAAGCCGGTGAGCCGCTCGATGCCGGACAGGAGCGCCTCGGGGTCGAGCTCGGGGCGGGCGTTCCGCCGGAGGTCGCCGGTGGTCTCGCCGCGGGGGCGGGGCGGGGGGGCGTCGTAGCCGACCGGCGGGGAGATCGGGACGGTCGAAGAGGGGTGGGGACCGGTGGGAGCACCGTAGGACGAGATGGTGTCCACTAGTTACAGCCTCCATTCACGGCGACGCTCACGAGCGTAGCTTGGCGCAGTGTCGAGCCTGGGTCATGGCGGAGCGCGGGTCAGTGTGCGGTGCGTTCCGTCCAGCCGTCGCTGCCTGTCTCGGGTCATCGGACCTTCGGCCGATAACGTTACGGCAACGCGTCTCAGAACCTGTATACGCCTGGACGAAAAGACACTCACAATTGGCCGAACGGATGATATGTCGCTTCCACTGCGAGGTGTACCCGTAGCCCATAGTGAGTGCATCCCCCGTGCGGCGCTCGGGCGGGCGGGCGGCCGCGGACGGTCGCCCGCCCGCCCGCAGCGTCTCCCCTTGCACTTCAGCCCCACCGCTCACCGACCTCAATGCTCTGGACGTCCGTGCACTCAGGTCGTGTACGCCTCGGCCCAGGCCGTCGCCTCGGGGGCCTCGCCGAAGGACTTCAGGGCCGTCCTGGCCCAGCGCCGCGCCTCCTCGGTGCGGCCGTCCTCGTCGAGCAGCTGCGCGTAGCGCGTCACGATGGCCCGCCGCGGGTGGCCCAGGGACGGCTCGTCGTAGTGCTCGACCGGTCCGGCCAGGCGCCGCAGCGCCCCCGCGCGGTCCCCCGAGGCCGCCTCGACGTCGGCGAGCAGCGCCTCCCCGGCCGCGCGGGCCGGTTCGAGCACGTCGTCGGTCTTGACCGACAGCGCCCGGTGGGCGGCGGCGCGGGCCTCGTCGAGGTCCCCGGCGGCCAGCGCGCAGCGCCCGCGCAGGTTGTGGGCGAGGCTGATCAGCAGCGGGTGCCCGGTGCCGACGCCGTAGGACTCGGCGGCCCCGGCCAGGTCCGCGGCGTGGTCGAGCGCGCCGATCCTGAACGCGGCCAAGGCCCGCACGTACTTGGCGAAGCCCCGGCCCCAGTCGTCGTCGATGCGCTCGAAGTCGCGGAAGGACTTGCGGGCGGCCGCGTCGGCGCCCTCGGGGTGCCCGAGCGCGACGGACGCGGCGGCGCCGGTGGCGCGCAGCAGGCCCACGGCGAATACGTCGCCCGAGCGCTCCCCGATCGGCAGGAACACGTCGGACAGGCGCCGGGCCTCCGAGAAGCGCCCGGCCATGAGGAGGGTGAACGCCGAGGCGCCCCGCACCCAGGCGCGGCCGACGAGGTCCATCTGGCGCGCGAAGGACTTGGCGGCCTCGCGCAGCACCTCGTCGGCGCCGTCGAAGTCGCCGCGGGAGACCAGGACCCAGGCGCGGTGCTGGAGCGCCCAGGCGACGCGCTTGTCGTCGCCGATGCCCTCGGCGGTGTCGTAGGCGTCGAGGAACCGCTGCTCGGCCTCGGTCAGGCGGCCCGAGAGGTAGTCGAGCATCCCGATGCGGCACTGGGCGTCGCAGCGGGGCCCGGCCAGGCCCTCGCGCCGCGACAGCGCGAGCGCGGCCGTCCAGGCCGCGCGGGCGCTCTCCAGCTCGCCCTTGAAGCGGTGCAGGCGGCCCCGAAGCAGCAGCAGCTGCGCGACGAGCTCGGCCTCCGACTCGGGGAAGTCGTCGCCGAACAGGCGCCCCGAGGGGTGGTCGTCGGCCTCGTCGGCGGGGACGGCCAGGCCGATGTCGGTCGCCAGTCCCTCGATCTCGGCCTCGGCCTCGACGGTGCGGCCGAGCCGGGTGAGGGCGCGGCCGCGCAGGAGCCGGTCGGGGCCCGAGAGCGGCGCGATCCGCTCGACGCCGTTGAGCAGGGCGACGGCGCGGTCGGGCTCGGAGGCGTCCATGGCGCGCGCGGCCTGCTTGCGGACGGCTTCGAGGGCCAGCGGCAGGACGTTCCAGACCTCGTCGACCGCTTCGATCTCGACCTCGCGGGCGAGGGTGACGGCCTGCTCGGCGTGGTAGACGACGAGGTCGTCGGCGCTCTGGCCCTCCAGTTCGGTGTCGGCGGCCCAGCGGGCGATCTCGGCGTGGGCGTGCGCGGCGTCGGCCTTCCCGATCGGCGCGTACGCGGCCTGGCGCAGCAGCGGGGTGACGAACCGGTAGCCGCCGTAGGAGCGGCGGCGCAGCATGCGCCGGTCCAGCAGCTCCTGGAGGGCGCGGTCGAACTCGCCGGGGACCTCCTTCTCCAGCAGCTGCGTGGCCTCGGGCGGGACGGCGTCGCCGAAGATCGAGGCGGCCCGCAGCAGCGACCGGGCGGCGGGCGAGAGCGCGTCGATGCGCGCGCCGAGCACCTGGGCGAGGTCGCGGGAGAGGACCTTGCCGGTCAGGGATCCGGCGGCGAGCCGCCACTGCTCGCCCGAGTGGGTCAGCAGGTCCTGCTCGAGCAGGAGCGTCACCAGTTCGGCCAGGTAGTACGGGTTGCCCTGGGCGAAGCCGAGCAGGCGCTCCTCGTCGGCCTTCGGCAGGCGCCCGCCGCCGAGGAACTCCGAGAGGAGCCGGGCGGCGTCGGCGCCCGACAGCGGCGGCAGCGGGTGGACCTCGGCCTCGGAGATGCGGGTGAGGACGCCGGAGGAGCGGGTGAGCTCGGGGCGGCCGTAGAGCAGCACCAGGACGGGGCCGGAGATCTTGGCGAGGGCGACGCCGAGCGCGTCGATGCCGTCGGCCGAGGCGGTGTGCAGGTCGTCGATGTTGAGCAGCAGGGGCCGCTGCCCGGCGAGGTGGGTGATGAGCTCGGCGACGGCCTCGGGGATCGTGTAGGACTCGGCGTGGCGGCCGGTGAACCCGCTGGGCCCTTCCTGGTCGGCGGGGCGGCCGTGGCCGAGCAGGCCGAGGAGCACCTCGACGTTGAGGCGGCACTCGCCGTGGTCGGCGTGGCCGTCGGCGATGCGCCGCAGCTTGGCCTCGGCGGTGGCGCGGTCGTCGTCGAAGCGCAGGCCGGCGGCCTTGCGGACCATGTCGGCGAGGGGCCCGAAGCGGCGGGCCTCGCCGTAGGGGGCGGCGCGGACGGTGAGGACGCGGGCGCCGCGGTCGGTGGCGATGGTGCGGACCTCGCGGGCGAAGCGGGTCTTGCCCATGCCGGCCTCGGCGGTGTGGATGAGGATGAGCGGCTCGCCGCGGTCGATGACGGCGTCGAGGCGGCCGGTGACGCGGCCGATCTCGGTGTCGCGGCCGATGAACGGCGCGGTGTCGCCGAGGCTGGCGCGCGTGCCGGGCTCGTCTTCGAGCCCGAGGAGCTGGAACACCTCCACCGGTTCGCGCTTGCCTTTGAGGCGCACGGGGGTGAGGCGGCGCCAGGCGGCGACGTGCCGGGTGGCGGCCATGGTCTCCTCGCCGGCCCAGATGGTGCCGACCGAGGCGGCGTCGCACAGGCGCGCGGCGGTGTTGACGGTGTCGCCGATGACGGTGTACTCGAGGTTGGCCTGCATCCCGGAGACGACCAGGCCCGAGCGCAGGCCGATGCGCAGGCCGATGGGGAGGCCGCCGCCGGATTCGGCCTTGAGCAGGCGCCGGACGCGCTTCTGCATGACCTGGCCGGCGCGCACGGCGCGCTCGGCGTCGTCCTCGTGGGAGAGGGGCGCGCCGAAGACGGCCATGAGGCCGTCGCCGGTGAGCTTGTCGACGTGGCCGCCGAACTCGTTGACCGCGCCGACGCACTCGGCGAGGAGCCGGTCGGTCACCGAGGAGACCCGTTCGGGGTCGAGGCTCTCGGACCAGGTGGTGAAGTCGGAGAGGTCGCCGAAGAGCACGGTGACGTAGCGGCGCTCGGTCTGGGGCGCGCTGGCCTCCGGGGACAGGGGCGCACCGCAGTTGTGGCAGTAGCGCGCGCCTGGGACGGTGGGCGCGGAGCAGAATGGGCAGGTCACAGCAGCACCAACACCGCGATAGGGGTGTGTTGTTCCCCACTCCTTCTGGGAATGGGAAAGTTCTTGGCGTTCACGCTCGCAAGGATACGTGGGCTAGCTGACAGATACCTGTGGGCGAGCTCATATGAAGCTCACAGCCCCGCCCTGACGAGGGCGTTTTCGGCGCACCGTCGCGGGAACCCGCCCGAACCCTCCACTCGGTATACTGAAGCGGCAGCAGCCCAGAACTGAAGAAAGCTCCCCTCGATGCACCCCCATGAGCGCCGCTCCCGTTCCCGTCCGCCGGTCCCCGCGGGCTCCTCCTGGCGGCCGGTACGGGTGAACCGACAACGACACGTCCGCTATCTGACACTGACGCTCTTCTGTGGCTTGGCCCTGTGGATCACCTCAGCGCCCTGGGACGAAACCGGGATTCTGACCTGGTTCAGTACGCACCCGGCCACAGTCGCGGTGGCCGTCATCACCGCCGGAGCCAATTTCGCGTTCGCCTGGTTCTCCAACAGGTCGTACTTCATGTACGACCCGCGTTCAGGACGGATCAAGGCCCGCCGGATGGGAGGGCGCTGGCATGTGTACCCGCGCCCCGGGTACCGGCGGCTCGAGTTCTCGCTCGTCTACGGCGAGATCTACGAAGTCGGCTTCGACGCCCGAAGACGGCGCAAACTGCCGATCACGGCGGCGTGGGCGGACCGGGACGACTGGAAGGCGTTCATCGAGGGCTTCCATCCGGAAGCCGGCTTCCCGGTCGCGGTCCGAACCTTCCGGTTCCAAACCGGACCGACCGGATAGGCGGTCCCCACCGGGGCCGACGCCCATGCGTACCGCAGGCGGCTCTGCGAACGCGAACGCGCGGCGTCCGCTGTTGCAAGCGGGCGCCGCGCGTTCGCAGTCGTCAGGCCGTGACGAGCCCGGCCTTCTGGAATTCCTTGACCGTGGTGTAACCGGTCTTGGCCATCGCCCGGCGCAGGCCACCGAAGAGGTTCTGGCTGCCGTCCGAGGAGTTCGACGGGCCGTAGAGGATCGCCTCCAGGTCCGGGACCTCCACGTCGCCCGCGTCGCCGGGGCGGAAGCGGCCGCGCGGCAGCTTCGGGTGGCTGGCGGCCGAGTGCCACCAGGCGCCCGCGGCCGGGGACTCGGCCGCGTCCGCGAGGATCGAGCCGAGCATCACGGCGTCCGCGCCGCAGGCCACGGCCTTCGCGATCGAGCCGGAGTCGGTGATCTCCCCGTCGGCGATGAGGTGGACGTAGCGTCCGCCGGTCTCGTCGAGGTAGTCGCGCCGAGCTGCCGCGGCCTCCACGATCGCCGAGGCCATCGGCACGTCGATGCCGAGCACGGTGTCCGTGGTCGACCAGTTGTCGGAGCCGACGCCGACGATGACGCCCGCCGCGCCGGTGCGCATCAGGTGCATCGCGGTCTTGTAGTTCGTGGCCCCGCCGACGACGACGGGCACGTCCAGGTCGGCGATGAACTGCTTCAGGTTGAGGACGTCGCCGTTCGAGGAGACGTGCTCGGCGGAGACGATCGTGCCCTGGATGACCAGCAGGTCCACCCCGGCCTCGACCGCGAGCGGCGCGAGCTCCTGGGTGTGCTGCGGGCTCACGCGCACGGCGGTGGTCACGCCGCCCGCGCGGAGTTCGGCGATCCGCTCGGTGATGAGCTCGGGCTTGACCGGCTCGGCGTACATCTCCTGGAGCCGTTCGATCGCCGTCTCGGCGGGCGTCTCCTCGAGCTCCTTGAGCAGCGACGTCGGGTCGACGTAGCGGCACCACAGGCCCTCGGCGTTGAGCACGCCGAGGCCGCCGAGGCGCCCCATCTCGATGACCGACGCGGGGCTCATCGTCGCGTCCGACGGATGGCCGACGGCCGGGATCTCGAACCGGTAGGCGTCCATCTGCCACTCGGTGGAGACGTCGTCGATGTCCCGGGTGCGGCGGCTCGGCACGAGCGCCACTTCGGACAGCCGCCAGCCTCGCGCCACGATCTTGCCGGGGCCGATCTCGACCAATTCCCGCACAGCTCCTCCTCCTACCGAGATCCGGACTACCGGGTGTGGTAGTTCGGTGCTTCCACGGTCATCTGGATGTCGTGCGGGTGGCTCTCCTTGAGGCCCGCAGCGGTGATCCGGACCAGACGCCCGCGCTCATGCATCGCCTCGATGGTACCGGCCCCGGTGTAGCCCATCGCGATGCGCAGACCCCCCACCAGCTGGTAGACCACCTGTGCGAGAGTCCCTCGGTAGGGGACCTGGCCTTCGACGCCCTCGGGGACGAGCTTGTCGTTGGTGTCGACCGCGTCCTGGAAGTAGCGGTCCTTCGAATAGGACTTGGCCTGCCCGCGGGTCTGCATCGCGCCGAGCGAGCCCATGCCGCGGTAGGACTTGAACTGCTTGCCGTTCATGTAGATCAGCTCGCCGGGGCTCTCGCCGCAGCCGGCGAACAGCTGCCCCATCATGACCGTGGAGGCCCCGGCGACGATGGCCTTGGCGATGTCGCCGGAGTACTGGATGCCGCCGTCGGCGATGACGGGGACGCCGCGCTCGCGGGCGACGCGGACGGTGTCCATGATCGCCGAGACCTGCGGGGCGCCGACGCCCGCGACGACGCGGGTGGTGCAGATGGCGCCGGGGCCGACGCCGACCTTGACGCCGTCGACGCCCGCGTCGATGAGCGCCGCGGCCGCCTCGGCGGTGACGATGTTGCCGCCGACGATGTCGACGCGGTCGCCGAAGTCCTTGTTGATCGAGGCGATCATGTCGATCACGCCGCGGGAGTGGCCGTGGGAGGAGTCGATGACGAGGAGGTCGACCCCGGCCTCGACGAGCTGGCCGGCGCGGGCGTACTGCTCCTCGCCGACGCCGATGGCGGCGCCGACGCGCAGGCGGCCGGAGTCGTCCTTGGTGGCGTCGGGGAACTCCTCGCGCTTGGCGAAGTCCTTGACGGTGATCAGGCCGCGCAGGTGCCCGGTCGCGTCGACGATGGGGAGCTTCTCGATCTTGTTCTTCTTGAGCAGTTCGAGCGCCTCCTCGCTGGAGACGCCCTCGCGGGCCGTCACGAGGTTCCGGGAGGTCATGACGTCGGCGACCTTGGCCGACATGTCGGTCTCGAAGCGCATGTCGCGGTTGGTGACGATGCCCACGAGCAGGCCCTGGTCGTCGACGACGGGCAGGCCGGAGACGCGGTAGCGCCCGCAGAGCTTGTCGACCTGTTCGAGGGTGTCGGCGGGCGAGCAGGTCACCGGGTCGGCCACCATGCCCGACTCGGAGCGCTTGACGAGGTCCACCTGCTGGGCCTGCTCGTCGGCGGCCATGTTGCGGTGGAGGATGCCGATGCCGCCGAGGCGGGCCATGGCGATGGCCATGCGGGCTTCGGTGACGGTGTCCATGGGGGCGGTGAGCAGCGGCACCGCGAGTCTGATGTTGCGCGTGATGTTGGAGGACGTGTCGACCTCCGCGGGGACCACTTCCGATTCGCCGGGCAGGAGCAGCACGTCGTCGTAGGTCAGGCCGAGCGGAATCCCGCCGGTCGCACCCATGGGCACCGTGGTGCCTCCGACGCGGGCCCCGGTCGATCCCTCATGGCCCTGAATTCCGAAATCACCTGAGAACGCCATGGAGCAATGGTAGTGGGGGCCGCGGCGGCCCTCCGCGTCGCACACGGCGACGTGAGCTGTGATTCGCCTGGCACTTCGGTGCGTGAACGCGCACGGGCGCCCGCGCGCGGAGCGGCCCCGCCCGCTCCGCGGCGAGGATCACTCGAAGAGCTCTCCGGCCTCTTCGGTGACCGTGTCCCAGGCGTCGGCCGCGCCTTCGGCGACGGTGTCCCACGCCTCGCCGACCTCGTCGGGGATCGCGTCGGCGATGCCGTCGACGGCGTCGTGGAAGGTCTCCTCGGCGCTCTCCATGAAGTCGTCCATCGCTGTCTCCTCTGCTCGCGCTGAAAGGCTTGGCGCCCATGGTAAGGCGCGGCGGCAAGCGCGGCCGAGCGCTGGGTGGTGGTGCACAGGCGTTCGGGCGATAGGCTGGAAGCGTGCATGAGGAGCCACGCGACCCGTTCGCCGACGATCCCGACCACACGGACGCGTCCATGCTGTTCGAACCCGAGCTGGACGACGCCGACCGCGCCGATCTGCTCGAGGACCTCCATGAACTCGAGCTGTTCGAGCAGGTGCTGCAGCCGCTCGGATTCCGCGGCGTGGTCGTCGACTGCGCCGACTGCGACGAGTCCCATTACTTCACGTGGGGCCTGCTGATGTCGAATCTGCGCGGCCTGCTCAACGAGAACAGCGCGCAGGTCCACGAGCCCGCCTACGATCCGGACCCGAGCCACTATGTGACCTGGGACTACGCCCGCGGTTTCTCGGACTGCTGGCTCAGGCAGCACGGCGATCACGCCGACTGAGGCGCACTCGCCGTCCGTTCCGCGACGTTCATCCCGCATCCGGGCGGATGCGGGGACCGATCGCGCCGCGCGCGCCCGCGCGGCGCGCTTGCGCAACCGCCGCGACCTTGGCATGGTCGGGGCATTCACCGCGTCCCCCTCGAAGGAGCCGAACCGTGACCGACCCATTCGTTCCGTGGATTCCGCGGCAGGAGCCCGACTTCATGCTCACCGGCCCGCTCGCCGGGCTGCGGCTCGCCGTCAAGGACCTGTTCGACGTCGCCGGGATGCCGACCGGCGCGGGCAATCCGCGCTGGCTGGAGACGCACGAGGTCCCCGACGCCGACGCCGAGGCCGTGGCGCGCCTGCGCGGGGCCGGGGCGAGCCTGGTCGGCAAGACGATCACCGATGAGCTGGCGTGGAGCCTCAACGGCTCCAACGCCCACTACGGCACGCCCGACAACCCGGCCGCGCCCGGGCGCCTGCCGGGCGGCTCATCGTCCGGTTCGGCCTCGGCGGTGGCCTCGGGCCTGGCCGACATCGGCCTGGGCACCGACACCGGCGGCTCGATCCGCGTCCCCGCCTCCTACTGCGGCCTGTTCGGGCTGCGCCCCACCCACGGCCGCGTCCCGCTGGAGGGGGCCGTGCCGCTCGCGGCCTCGTTCGACACCGCCGGGGTCTTCGCCAGGGACGCGGTGACCCTCCGCAAGGCGTCCGAGACGCTGCTGGGCGCCCCCGAGCGCGCCGGCGCGATCACGCGGCTCCTGGCCCCGCGGGACGTCTGGGGCGACTCGCGCGCCGACACGCGCGCGGCGCTCATGCCGGCGGTCGAGCGGCTCGCCGACGCGCTGGGGGCCGCGATCGACGACGCGCCGCTGTTCGAGGACATCGCCGAGCTCGAACGGGCGCGCATCGCCTACACGACCCTCCAGGCGTACGAGGCGTGGCGGACCCACGGGGCGTGGGTCGAGTCGGCCTCCCCCGAGTTCGGGCCCGGCGTCGCCGCGCGCTTCGCGAACGCCGCGAAGCTGACCGAGGACGACGGCGATCGGGCGACCCGCCACCGCGAACGGGTCGCCGACCTGCTGGAGGAACGGCTCGGGGACGACGCCGCGCTCGCGCTGCCCGCCGCGCCGGGGCCCGCCCCGGCGCCGGACGAGGATCTCGACCGCGAGGCCATCGTGCGGCTGACGTGCCTGGCGGGCCTGTCCCGCGCGCCCGCCCTCGCCCTGCCGGGGGGCGAGGTGGCGGGTCTGCCGGTCGGTCTCCAGCTCGTCGCCTCCCGGGGCGGCGACGAGGCCCTGCTCGCCACGGCGGCGCTGGCGGGCCGCGGCTGAGCGCCGCCGCCCCCGGCCCCGCTCAGCGGGGGGACGCCGTCGATCCGAGCGCCGCACCTGCCACTGCGGCGCTCGCCGACGGCCGACCGCACCGGGCGGCCCGTGCTAGCACACCAGTCCCGACCGGAAGGCCTCCGCGACGGCGTGCGCGCGGTCGCGGGCGCCGAGCTTGCGGAACATGCGCCGGGCGTGGGTCTTGACCGTGTCCTCCGAGACGAACAGGTCGCGGCCTATCTCGGCGTTCGACTTGCCTTCGCTCATGCCCCGCAGCACCTGGAGTTCGCGCTCGGTGAGCTTCATGCCCTGGAGCGTCGACCGCTGCCGGGGGACGGACTCGGTGGCGCGGACGAGCGTCGGGGAGGCGAACATGATCGCCTGCGCGAGCGCGACGAGCAGGTCGTCGGAGTTGTTGGTCGGCGTGCGGATGACGCCCCGGGCGCCGGCGGCGACGACCATCGCGGCGGTGCGCGGGTCCGCCGCCCCGGACAGCAGGACCCCGGTCCGGGGGGACCTGGCGCGGACGGTCTTGGTGAACTTCACGGGATCGGGTGCGGCGAGGCCGACGTCGACCAGCACGACGTCGACCTGGCGCCTGCCGAGTTCGACGAAGAGCTCGGTGGAGCCCTCGACGGTCTTGACCGCCTGCGCCAGGCCCATTCGGGTCGCGCACGCGGAGATCTTCTGCCCCGCTTGAGGGGTCTTGACACAGACCAGTACGGTTCTCACGTTTTTCTACCTTTCGATGCGGTAGGCCGAGTGTCTCTCTTAGATGAGGAACGCAGCGATTTCACCGCTATGACGCTCTTGGGCGTATGTTTTTCGAGTGATTTCTCTGGGTTTCCGGGGCAAAGCGCAGGGGTGTACGGTTCGGGCTCGGGTGCGCGGGGCCCGGGCCCTCCGATGGGAGACTGTGCGCATGACGGAGCGAAGAGGCGGGCAACGGCACCACAAGGCCGGTTCCCGCGCAATTGATGACCATCGTTCATATCCACCTCGCCATGACCTGTCTAACGAACTAACGGCCCTGGAGGGTGCGAGTTACGGCCGCTATAAATCAACACGAGGTAAATGGCACATCGGCGATGCCATTCTCGACATCGTGAAGGTCCAATCCGACCCGTTCGCTCCCCCGAGTCGGATCGCGCTCGCATTCGATCCCGAGCAGGCCGACCTCATCGAGGACTGGTACGCCACCGAGGCGCGGCGGCGCGCGGTCGCCGTACTGCTCGCCAAACGGTTCCACAAGGCGTGCAAGGGGAAAGACCTCCGGATCGACGCGGGCGGGCAGGAGATCCTGCGTCGGTCCTCTTGCGAGGTCGCCCCCGACGGGTCAGTGGTGTTCCGACTCGGCGCGCAATTCCCCGGGCGCGGCAGGCGCATCGACGGCCGGGCCGCGGCCCGGCTGCTGTGCCGGGCGCTTCCCGACGCCGCCGACCAGGCCCTGAGCGTCGGCGAGGACGAGGCCGCACGGTGGGTGCGTTGCGCCGACGACGCCGAGGCCCTGCGGCGGGCCGTCGCCGAGCGAGGGCTGATCGCGTTCGTCGCGGACGGGTCGACGCTCCCGCGCCGCTCGGGGGTCGACCAGCGCCCCCTGGAGGGCGGGGTGCCCTTCACCAGCCCCGAGTCGATGGCCGTGCGGATCGACCTGCCGCACGCCGGGACGGTGCGCGGCATGGGGATCGGGCCGGGCGTCACGCTCGTCGTCGGCGGCGGCTTCCACGGCAAGTCGACGCTGCTGCGGGCCCTGGAGGCCGGGGTGTGGGACCACGTCCCCGGCGACGGGCGCGAACTGGTCGTCGCCGACCCCTCGGCGGTCAAGGTCCGCGCCGAGGACGGGCGCGCGGTCACCGGCGTCGACGTGCACGCCTTCGTCGACCGCCTGCCCTCGGGCGACGACACGCGGCACTTCAGCACCGAGAACGCCTCGGGTTCGACCTCGCAGGCCGCCGCGATCGTCGAGTCGATCGAGGCGGGCTCGCGCCTGCTGCTCATCGACGAGGACACCGCCGCGACGAACCTGATGATCCGCGACGCGCGGATGCAGGAGCTGGTCGCCAAGGACCGCGAACCGCTCACGCCGCTGGTGGACCTGATCCGGTCGATGGCCGACGATCACGGCGTGAGCACCGTGCTCGTCATGGGCGGCTCGGGCGACTACATGGACGTCGCCGACCGGGTGGTCATGATGGACGCCTACCGGCCCGAGGACGTCACCGAGCGGGCGCGGTCGCTGGCCGCCAGGCCCACCGGGCGCGTGGCCGAGGCCGACGCGTTCGCGATGCCGCGCCCGCGCGCGATCGACCCGGACTCGGTGTCCTCGGAGTTCAAGGGCAGGCAGAAGATCCGCGCGGGCGGCACCGACTCGCTGCGGTTCGGCGGCGCGGACGTGGACGTGCGCTCGGTCGAGCAGATCACCGACCAGTCCATGACCGTCGGCATCGGACTGGCCGTCGAGGCGGCCGTGCGCCGCGGGTGGATCGACGGCCGGGCGACGGTGGCCGAGTCGCTGGACCGGCTGGAGGCCGCGCTCGACGCCGACGGGGCCGCCGGGCTGCTGAAGATCCGGGACGTGGACCTGGCCGTACCCCGGCGCCACGAGGTGGCCGCGACGCTGAACCGGATGCGGGCGCTGCGGGTGCGCCAGACCGGGGAATAGGGAGGCGCGGCAGCGGACTCTCCCCTTGGGGCGCAAGTGGTTCGCTCGTGCGGACCGCGCCGCCGGGAGGGGAACGATAAGTGCCTTCGCGGCTCCGATCCCCAAAGGCCGCGAAGGCACTTGAACTCTATCGGGTTCCCGACAGTCACGCGAGGAACTGTCGGGATGTTGACACTAGAGGGTTTCGGGGACGCCGAAGGGCCGCCGACGAATCGGCGGCCCTTCGGCTTGCCCCGGACCCGGCCTCACCGGGCCCGGGCGGCGAGATCGCTAGTGCGCGTGGCCGTGGGAGTGGGAGTGACCGTGGTCGTCCTCTTCCTCCTCGGGCTTGTCGACGATCGTCACCTCGGTCGTCAGCAGCATGCCCACGATCGAGCCGGCGTTGAGCAGCGCGTTGCGCGCCACCTTCACCGGGTCGATGACGCCGGCCGAGACGAGGTCCTCGTACTCGCCGGTGACGGCGTTCCAGCCCTCGCGCGGGCCCTTGGCCGCCACGGCTTCGACGATGACGTCCCCGCGCTCGCCCGCGTTGGCCGCGATGAGGCGCAGCGGCTCCGCCAGGGCCTCCTCGACGATCCGCAGGCCCACGCGGGCCTCGGCGTCGTCGAGCTCGACCTTCTCCAGCGCGGCGACCGCGTGCAGCAGGGCCGCGCCGCCGCCGGCGACGATGCCCTCCTCGACCGCGGCCTTCGTGGCGTTGACGGCGTCCTCGATGCGGTGCTTGCGCTCCTTGAGCTCCACCTCGGTGGCCGCGCCGACCTGGATGACGGCGACGCCGCCGGACAGCTTCGCCAGGCGCTCTTCGAGCTTCTCGCGGTCCCACGAGGAGTCGGTCTGCTCGGCCTGCTTGCGGATCTGCGCGATCCGGGCCTCGACCTCGTCCTTCGCCCCGGCGCCGTCGACGATCGTCGTGGCGTCCTTGGTGACCGCGACGCGGCGGGCCGAGCCCAGGTGCGACAGGTCGGCCTGCTTGAGGTCGAGCCCGACCTCGGCGGAGATGACCTCGGCGCCGGTCAGCGCCGCGATGTCGCCCAGGATCGCCTTGCGGCGGTCGCCGAACGCGGGGGCCTTGACCGCGCACACCTTCAGGGTGCCGCGCAGCGCGTTCACCGTGAGGGTGGCCAGGGCCTGGCCGTCGACGTCCTCGGCGATGATCAGGAGCGGCTTGGAGGACTCGATGACCTTCTCCAGCACCGGCAGCAGGTCCTCGATGGAGGAGACCTTGCCGTCGGAGATGAGGATGTAGGGGTCCTCGAAGACCGTCTGGCGCGCGTCCTGGTCGTTGATGAAGTTCGGCGAGATGAAGCCCTTGTCGAACTGCATGCCCTCGGTGACCTCGAGCACGGTCTCCAGGCCGGAGCCGTCCTCGATCGAGATGACGCCGTCGACGCCGACGGTGTCCATGGCCTTGGCGATGAGCTCGCCGATCTCCGGGTCCTGCGCCGAGATCGCCGCGACCTGCGCGATGTTCTCGTGGTCGGAGATCTGGACGGCCTGGTTCAGCAGCTCGTCGGAGACCGCCTGCGCGGCCGCCTCGATGCCCTTGCGGATGGCGACGGGGTTGGCCCCGGCGGTGACCGCCTTGATGCCGGCCCGGCTCATCTTCTGGGCCAGGACCGTGGCGGTGGTGGTGCCGTCGCCGGCGACGTCGTTGGTCTTGGTGGCGACCTCCTTGACCAACTGCGCGCCCAGGTTGGCGTACGGGTCGGCCAGCTCGATCTCCTTGGCGATGGTGACGCCGTCGTTGGTGATGATCGGCGCCCCGAAGGAGCGTTCGAGGACCACGTTGCGGCCCTTGGGGCCGAGCGTGACCTTGACGGTGTCGGCGAGCTCGTCGATGCCGCGCAGCAGCTCGCCGCGAGCGTCCTCGGCGAAGTTCAGAATCTTCGGCATGGGTTTCCCTTCCTGAGTCGAGCGGAGAACACGAAAGGGCCCCTACTTCGGCAGTGAGGGGCCCTGGGCGTCGCTACTGCTCGACGACGGCGAGGACGTCGCGGGACGAGAGGACGAGGTACTCCTCGCCGGCGTACTTGACCTCGGTGCCGCCGTACTTGGAGTAGATGACCACGTCGCCGACGTTCACGTCGACGGGGATGCGGTTGCCCTTGTCGTCGAAGGTGCCCGGACCGACGGCCAGGACGGTGCCCTCCTGGGGCTTCTCCTTGGCGGTGTCGGGGATGACGATGCCGGAGGCAGTGGTGGTCTCGGCCTCGTTGGCCTGGACGACGATGCGGTCGCCCAGCGGCCGGATAGCAGCCTTGCTCACTTGGTCTTCTCCTTATGTGTCAATCTTGGCGATGCTTGCGGACCCGGGGGTCCGCCGGTATATCGCCACGACAGCGCGGGTCTCGTCGTCGCGGGTGCCGAGGCACCGGCCCGTGGCTATTGGCACTCTCCCGTCGAGAGTGCCAAGCCGATGCTAACACTTGGCAATCGCGGTCTGCGAGTGCTAACCCCGACGGCGGTTCGCGCAGGTGGGGACGCCAATGCCCGGGTCGGGAAATCATGGTGGATCATGGGGCCCGTGGACATCAGCCTGCTCGAAGCCCTGCGAACCGATCCCGCACTCCAGCGCAGGGCGGCCGAGGCGCTGGAGGCCGAGGGCGACCGCGCGGCGCTGGCGCTGCGGCGGGACGGGACCGGCCCCGAGCTCGCGGCGGCGGCGCTGACGCTGGCGGACCTGCGGCGGCGGGCGCGGGCGAAGTTCGGGGAGCGGGCCGGGCGGATGTACTTCACCCGGGCGGGCCTGGAGCAGGCGACGCGGTGGCCGGTGGCGGCGCGGCGGGCGGCCAGGTTCGCGGCGCGGGCGGACGAGGTGACCGATCTGTGCTGCGGGATCGGGACGGACGCGCTGGCGTTCGCGGAGGCGGGCCTGCGCGTCGAGGCGGTCGACGCCGACGCGGCGACGGCCGCGGTCGCGCGGGCGAACGCCGAGGCGCTGGGGCTGGAGGTCCGGGTGCGGACGGGCGACGCGCTGAGGGCCGGGCCGGGCGCGGTGGTGTTCGCCGACCCGGCGCGCCGGAGCGGGGCGGGCCGCTCGTTCGATCCGGCGGCGTACTCGCCGCCGCTGGACGCGCTGCTGGACCGGCTGCGAGGCGCGCGGTTCGCGGCGGTGAAGCTGGGGCCGGGCATCAAGCACGAGTGGGTGGACCGGGAGGGCGCCGAGGCCGAGTGGGTCTCGGTGGACCGGGACGTGGTGGAGGCGTGCCTGTGGCTGGGCGAGGCCGCGGCGGCGAGGCGCCGGGCGAGCGTCCGCAGGGACGGCGTGTGGCACGAGATGACCGGCAGCGGGCGCGAGCGGGCCGAGACGGGACCGGTCGCCGACTACCTCTACGAGCCGGACGGCGCGGTGATCCGGGCGGGGCTCGTGGCCGAGCTGGCCGGGGAGCTGGGGGCGCGCACGGGCCGCGAGGACATCGCCTACCTGTACGCCGACGAGCTGCGCGCGACGCCGTTCGCGCGGGCGTGGCGCGTCGAGGAGGTCTGGCCGCTCAGCCCGAAGAAGCTGCGGGGGCTGTTGGCCGAGCGGCGGATCGGCAGGCTGACGATCAAGCAGCGCGGGACGGGCCTCGACCCGGCGGACCTGCGGAAGCGGCTGAAGCCGCAAGGCCCGAACGAGGCGACGCTGGTGGCGACGCGCCTGGGCGAGCGCCACGTGGCGATCCTCTGCCACGAGGTCTGACCGGGCCCGGGAGGGGCGGTCAGGCGGGGAGGCGGGCGGTGAGGTCGAGCTCCACGAGCTGGCCGGGGTAGCCCAGGGCCGTCACGCCCACGACGGTGCTGGCCGCCTTGAAGGCCGGGGCCAGCTCGGTCCGCTCGGCGAAGCGGTGCCAGGCGCCGCCGACCTCGGCGCTGTCGGCGCTCACGACGTAGACGACCGAGCGGACCACGTGCTCCGGTCCGGCGCCGGCCGAGGCGAGGGCGGCGAGGGCGTTGGCGGCCACCTGGTCGATCTGGCGGTCGAGGTCGCCCTCGCCCACGACGCGCTCGTCCGCGTCGACCGGGCACTGGCCGGCCAGGTAGGCGATCCGGCCGGGCTCGGCGATCGTCACGTGCTCGTACCCGCCGGTGGGGTGCAGTTCGTCGGCTGTCATGGGCCGAGGCTAGCGGCCCGGCGGCGGCGCCCGCAACGGGTTTGCGGCCGCGGACACCCACGTCTTGACGCTGTCAAGATAGAGCGCTAGCCTAGGGATTGACACCGTCAAGATTGAAGGGACGTCGCATGGCACCGCTCATCGCGCTGCTCGCCGGGGCCGCGATCGCCCGGCTGGCCGGGTTCCTCGGGGTCGCGCACTTCGACGCGTGGCCCGCCTCGGTCGCCGTCGGCGTCGGCTGCATGTTCATGCTCACCGGCGTCGTCCACTTCGTACCCTCGTTCCGGGCGTGGATGACCGAGATGGTGCCGCCGCGGCTGCCCGCCCCCGGCCTGCTGGTCACCGTCACCGGCGTCCTGGAGATCGCGGGCGCGGTCGGGGTCCTCGTCCCGGCCACGCGCACCGCCGCCGGGATCTGCCTGGCGCTGCTGCTGGTCGCGATGTTCCCCGCGAACGTCCACGCGGCCAGGAAGGGCGTCCCCATGCGTGGCGGGCCCGCCGCGCCGGTGCCCCGCCGCGCCGCCGAGCAGGCGCTCTACATCGCCGCCGCGATCGTCGCGGCGCTCTAGAGTTCGGCGTGGTCGAGCTTGCGGCGCAGGTTCGCGTCCTTCTCGGCCACCATCCGCTCCAGGTCCACCTGGAAGTTCGACATCCGCTCCCGGAGCGCCGGGTCCGAGGCCGCGAGGATGCGCACGGCCAGGAGCCCGGCGTTGCGGGCGCCGCCGATCGAGACGGTGGCGACCGGGACGCCCGCGGGCATCTGGACGACCGACAGGAGCGAGTCCATGCCGTCGAGGTGCTTCAGCGGCACCGGGACGCCGATCACCGGCAGCGGCGTCGCCGAGGCGACCATGCCGGGCAGGTGCGCGGCCCCGCCCGCCCCGGCGATGACGACCTGGAGCCCCCGGGAGGCGGCCGAGTCCGCATAGGCCAGCATCCCGTGCGGGGTGCGGTGCGCCGAGACGACGCGGACCTCGAAGGGGATCGCGAACTCCTCCAGCGCCTCGGCCGCGGCCTCCATCGTCGGCCAGTCCGAGTCCGATCCCATGATGACGCCGACGCGGGCGTGCGTGTGCTCAGCCATGCCCATGAGCCTACTTTCCGTCAGTGAGCCACTGGGCGGCCCTCGCGGCGCGCCGCCGCAGCTCCTCCAGGTCCTCGCCGCGCACCGTCACGTGCCCGATCTTGCGGCCGGGCCGGACGGCCTTGCCGTAGAGGTGGACCCGGGCGCCCGGGTCTTCGGCGAGGAGGTGCTGGAGCCGCTCGTCCAGGCGCGGCCCGCCCGCCTCGCCGCCGAGGACGTTGGCCATCACCGTGAACGCCGCGGTGGCCTCGACCGAGCCCAGCGGGTAGTCGAGCACCGCCCGCAGGTGCTGCTCGAACTGGGAGGTCACGGCGCCCTCGATCGTCCAGTGCCCGGAGTTGTGCGCGCGCATCGCCAACTCGTTCACGAACAGGCCCCGCGAGGTCTGGAACAGCTCGACGGCGAGCATGCCGCACACGTCCAGCTCCTCGGCGACGGTGCGGGCGATCGCGGCGGCCGCCGCGGCGGTCTCGGGGTCCAGGCGCGGGGCCGGGGCGATGACCTCGGTGCAGATCCCGCCCTGCTGGACGGTCTCGACGACGGGGTAGACGGCCGTCTCGCCGCGCGGGGAGCGGGCGACCTGGACGGCCAGTTCGCGCTGGAGCGGCATGCGCTCCTCGGCGATGAGCCGGATGCCGGAGGCGAGGACGGCCTGGGCGTCGCCGGGGCGCTCGACCGTCCACACGCCCTTGCCGTCGTAGCCGCCGGTGGCGGCCTTGAGGACGCACGGCAGGCCGAAGGCTTCGACGTCGGAGATGGAGTCCACCGGCCGCCACCGCGGCTGCGGGAGGCCGAGGCCGCCGATGCGCTCGCGCATGGCCTGCTTGTCCTGGGCGAAGACGAGCGCCTCGGGGCGGGGCTGGACGTCGACGCCCTCGGCGGTGAGGGCGCGCAGCGCCTCCTGGGGCACGTGCTCGTGGTCGAAGGTGACGACGGTGGCGCCCGCGGCGAAGGCGCGCAGGTCGTCGAGGTTCCGGTAGTCGCCGATCCGGACGTCGGCGGCGACGGCCGCGGCGCTCTCGGCGGGGTCGGCGGCCAGCAGGCGCAGGCTCTGCCCCAGGGCGATCGCCGCCTGGTGGGTCATGCGGGCGAGCTGGCCGGCGCCGATCACGCCTACGGTCGGAAGTTGGGTCGCGGCATCCACGCCCAGAGCCTAACGCGGGCCTCACCTGCGCTCGAGACGATCGGCGCCGCGCGTGATCTCGGTCGTGGCGGGCGCCTCGCGGGCGGCGAGCTCGTCAGCGGAGACGCCCAGGACGCGGCAGAGCGCGACGATGGTGAAGAACGCGGGCGTGGCGATGCGCCCGGTCTCGATCTTGCGCAGCGTCTCGGGGGAGAGGCCGGCCTCGGCGGCGACGTCGAGGAGGCTGCGGTCGCCGCGTGCCGCCCGCAGCGCCCGGCCGAGCGCGCGGCCGCGCGCGTAGTCCTCGGGTGTCAGTGGCGGTCGAATCATATTCGGTATTATAGTACCGGTATAGAAATACCACCATCTGTTGAAAGGCCCACGATGATCGAGCTGTACTCCCCCGCCGAGATCGAGCGGATGCGGCCCGCCGGCCGCTTCGTCGCCCGGACGCTGACCGAGCTCGCGCAGGCCGCCGACGTCGGCGTCAACCTGCTCGACCTCGACGCGCTGGCCGCCCGCCGCATCGAGGAGGCCGGCGCGACGTCATGCTATGTGGACTACCACCCCTCCTTCGGCGGCAGCCCCTTCGGGAAGGTGCTGTGCACCTCGGTCAACGACGCGGTCCTGCACGGCCTGCCGCACGACTACCGCCTGCGCGACGGGGACCTGCTCAGCCTCGACTTCGCCGTCAATGTGGACGGATGGGTGGCCGACTCGGCGGTCAGCGTCGTCGTCGGCACGCCCCGCGAGGAGGACCTGAAGCTCATCGACACCGCCACGCGCGCCCTGGAGGCGGGCATCGCCGCGGCCCGGCCCGAGCACAAGCTCGGCGACGTCTCGGCGGCGATCGCCGCCGTGGCCCGCGCCGAGGGCCTGACGATCAACACCGACTTCGGCGGGCACGGGGTCGGCCGCGAGATGCACGGCGACCCGCAGGTGCCCAACGACGGCCGGGCCGGACGGGGCCTCAGGCTCAAGCCGGGCCTGGTCATCGCGATCGAGCCGTGGTTCCTGCACACCACCGACGAGATCCGCTACGACCCCGACGGCTGGACGCTGCGCAGCGCCGACGGCTCCCGCGGCGCGCACGTCGAGCACACGATCGCGATCACCGAGGGCGACCCGATCGTCCTCACCGACCGGTCCCCCTTCGCCGCCTGAGCGGCGGTCAGCGGCTGCTGTCCGCCCGCTTGAGCCGCTCCAGGCGGTCGATCATGCGCTCGGTGGCGATCTCCTCGGCGGTGACGGCGTACCCGTAGTGGTCGCGCCAGTCGCCGTCGATGTAGAGGTACCGCTTGTGCAGGCCCTCGCGGCGCAGCCCGAGCTTCTCGGCCACCCGGTTCGACGGGCCGTTCTCGGGCCGGATGTTGACCTCGATGCGGTGCAGCCGCCCCACCGTCAGCGCGTGGTCGACGACGAGGGCCAGGGCGGTCGCGGTGATGCCCTTGCCCGCGTGGCCGCGGTCGATCCAGTACCCGGCGTAGGCCGAGCCGAAGGCGCGCCGCACGATGTTGCCGACGGTGAGGCCGCCGACGAGCTCGCCCCGCCAGCACACGGCCAGCGGCCAGCTCGTGCCGTCCTTGATCGAGCGTCTGAGTCCGCGGAGCATGGCGCGGAAGGCGGTGGGCGAGTGCGCCTCGTGCCAGGTGGTGCCGGTGCCGGGCTCCCAGGGGGCGAGCCACGCCTCGTTGGCGCGGCGCAGGTCGGACCAGCGTCGGGCGTCGCCGCGGCGGAAGGGCCGCACGCCCACCTCGCCGTGGCGCAGTTCCACGGGCCAGCCGGGGTTGGAAAGGGTCATCTGTCTCGGTCCAAAAGCAGTGGGTCTGGAGGGGGGTTCATCGGTGTCGGTCCAGCAGGAGCACGTCCACGGTCGACCCGGCGGGCACCCGGGTGGCGTTCTCACCGATCGTCATCAGGCCCGTCGCCTCGGCGAGACCGGTGAGCGTGTAGGAGGTCGACCCCAGCGGGGCCACGGTGTAGCCGCCGCCGCGGCGTTCGGCCACGCGCACGGGACGGAATTCGCGCAGCCCGTTCGGTGAGGATACGGGCTCGGTCAGATTGGCGCGCACGCTGGGCCGGAACACCGGCTCGGCGCCGGCGAGGCGCTGGACGAGGGGCCTGGCGATCACCTCGAAGGCTATCTGCGCCGAGACCGGGTCCCCCGGCAGGCACACGATGGGGACCTCTTCGGGCCCGATGGTGCCGAAGCCCATGGTCTCGCACAGGTAGACGGCCACGGGGTCGAACGCGACCGCGCCGTCGCGCGAGAGCGTGCGGCGGACCATGTCGCCCGGGCCGGTGCCGGTGCCGCCGGTGGTGATGACCAGGTCGGCGCGGAGGATCTGGTCGTCGAGGACGGTGCGCAGCGCGTCGGGCTCGTCGTCGCAGATGCCGACGCGGTAGGCGTGGGCGCCGGCCTCGGAGGCGGCGGCGGTCACCAGGTGGGAGTTGACGTCGATGAGCTGGCCGGGCTGGGAGGGCCGGCCGGTGTCGACCAGTTCGTCGCCGGTGGCGATGACGACCACGCGCGGGGTCGGGCGCACCACGACGTCGGCGACGCCCGAGGCGGCCAGGAGCCCGATGAGCTGCGGGGTGATGCGGCGGCCCTCGTGGGCCAGGAGCTCCCCGGCGGCGCGCTCGGAGCCCAGGCGGCGCACGCCGTGGCCGCGGCGCGGCACCTGGCGGACCTCGACGGTCGCCATGCCCTCGTCGGTCCAGGCCAGGGGGACGACGATGTCGGCGCCGACCGGCAGCGGCGCCCCGGCGGCGACGGCGAAGCAGGTGCCGGGGACGAGGCGGACGGGCCGCCACGAGGAGGCGGCGAGGTCGCCGAGGACCTTGAGGCCGACGCCGCGCTCGGGGCTGGCCCCGGAGAGGTCGTCGGCCGCCGCGGCGTAGCCGTCGATGGCGGCGTAGTCGAACGCGGGCAGCGCGCCGGGGCTGGTGACGTCCTCGGCCAGGACCGAACCGGTCGAGCGGGTCATGTCGACGTCGGTGGGCGGCAGGGGACGGACGAGGGCCAGTGCCTTCGACAGGAAATCCGCCAGTGGCGTCGCTTCGCCGCTCCCCTTCATTCCTCAGCCCCCCGTTTGTCGAGTCCCCCACCTGCCCGCCCGGCGCGGGAGCCATCGCTCCAGCGCCGGACGGTGTTGTCAGCTAGTCCAGTGTCGCACTGAATTCACGCAGCCAGGCGTTGAAGCCGGGCAAGTCGTCGCGCTCGCTGGCGAGTTCCACCAGCGTCTGGAGGTAGGCCGTCGGCTGGCCGGTGTCGTAGCGGCGGCCGCGGAAGATCACGCCGTGTACTGGGGTTCCTTTGGCGCGCATGGTGTCCATGGCGTCGGTGAGTTGGATCTCGCCGCCGCTGCCGGGCTCGGTGGCGTCGAGCACGGGGAAAATCGAGCCGGGCAGGACGTAGCGTCCGATGAGGCTGAGATTCGAAGGAGCCTCCTCAACGGACGGCTTCTCGACCAGACCGGTCACTTCGACGATGTCGGCGTCGCCGGTGGGGGCGACCGAGGCGATGCCCCAACGCGAGACGTCCTCTTCGGGGACTTCCATGAGGGCGAGGACGATGCCGCCGGTCTCGGCCTGGAGGTCCATCATGCGCGGCAGGAGCGCGTCGCCGAGGTCGCAGAACTCGTCGCCGAGGAGGACCGCGAAGGGCTCGTCGCCGACGTGGGCGGCGGCGCGGCCGACCGCGTGGCCCAGGCCCAGGGCCGTGCCCTGGCGGACCGCGTGGACCTCGGCGAGCCGCTCGGGGGCCTTGACGGCCTCGACCGCGGCGCTCTTGCCCTTCTCGACCAGGAACGCCTCCAGGTCGGGGCGGGCGTCGAAGTAGTCGACCATGGAGTCCTTGCCGCGGGCGGTGACCAGGAGGACGTCGTCGGCGCCCGCGGCGGCGGCCTCCTCCACGATGTACTGGAGGACCGGCTTGTCGATGAGCGGCAGGAGTTCCTTCGGCACGGCCTTGGTGACCGGGAGGAATCGGGTCGCGTTGCCCGCTGCTGGAATGACGGCCTTGACGGCTCGACGCGAGGTATCTGACATAGGGCGAGCGTATCGTGACCACGGTGCGTCAGATGTCCGCCACCCGAGAATCCCACCGGTGGATATCGGGTCGAATCGGGCGTGCGCGATGCGGGGAAACTCCGGTCGCTCAAGCGCCGTGCTGTCGGAATAGCGTCACTTTGCCATCGCCGGGTCGCGCGGCGCTCGGGACGCTAGGCGGCGGCGATGCGCCAGGTGTCGCGCCCGGCCGCCTTCGCGGCGTAGAGGGCCTCGTCGGCGGCGGCCAGCGCGCCCGCGGCGGTGTCGGCGTGCTCGCCCATGACGGCGATGCCCACCGAGACGGTCACGCGCAGCTCCAGCCCGCCCTCGATGTCGCTGATCTTGAACGGGCGGTCGGCCACGGCCCGTCCGAGCCGCTCGGCGACGGCGGCCCCGCCGGCCGCGTCGGTCTCCGGCAGCAGCACCATGAACTCCTCGCCGCCGTGCCGGAACGCCAGGTCGACCTCGCGGATCTGGCCGGTGACGCGCCGCGACAGCTCCACGAGCACCTGGTCGCCCACGGGGTGCCCGTAGGTGTCGTTGACGGCCTTGAACCGGTCGAGGTCGATCGCGAGCAGCGCGCTGGGGCGCTGGTAGCGGCGCACGCGCTCGGCCTCGCGGCGCAGCGAGGTCTGCATGAAGCGGTAGTTCCACAGGCCGGTGAGCGGGTCGGTGAGGCTCAGGCGCTGGGCCTGGCGGTGCAGCAGGACGTTCTCGACGGCGACCGCGGCCTGCCCGGCGAAGGTCTTGAGGGTCTCGACGTCGCCGTCCTCGAAGTCGAGCTCCGCGACCCGGTTGTAGAGCACGAGCACGCCCAGGACGCCCCGTTCGGCGCCGCTCTCGTCCTCCCCGGCCCGCCGCGCGCCGGGGTGCTCGGCCTCGGGGACGCGGCGCCCGCTGAAGGGCACGGCGACGATCGTGCGGGCGTCGGGCTCGGTGGGGGCCCGGTGCCATTCGCCGAGCCGGCCCTCGACGATGCGGCCGTGGGCGGGGGCGCCCCCGGCGGCGATGGAGCCGATGATGCCCTCGCCGACCCGCACGGTGACCGGTTCGGTGGTGCCCAGCTGGCCTTCGCCGGCGCGCTGGAGGAGCTGGTCGGCGTCGGCGTCGGCCACGTCGACGAGCATGACCAGGCCGGCCTCGGCGTTGGTGGTGACCATCGCGGTGTCGAGGATGACTTCGAGGATCCGGTCGAGGTCGAGGGTGGCGGTGAGGGTCTGGCCGAGCCAGCCGAGCTGGCCCCGCATCTGGTCGCGGGAAGCGGTGAGCGCCTGCACGTAGGTCTGGGTCTGGGCGGTCATGCGGTTGAAGCTGAGCGCGAGCTGCGCGACCTCGTCGCGGCCGTGGACGGGGACGCGGGCGTCGAGGTCGCCGCCCGCGACGCGCTCGGCCGCGGCCGAGAGTTCGGCGAGGGGCCGGGTGGTGGAGCGCGAGAGCCAGGAGGCCAGGGCCACCGCGCACATCGCCGAGGCGGCCACCATCGCCGCGAGCGTCCAGTACATGAGGGTGAAGTCGGTGGAGGCGGTGCCGATGTGCAGGGGCAGGAAGGTGTCGGTGGTGTCCCAGCTGCCGGCGCCGGTGCCGGCGGCCAGGGGGCGCTCGCGGCCGTCGCGCAGGACCACCTCGGCGTCGGCGGCGGTGGCGATCGCGTCGAGGAAGGCGGGGTCGACGATGCGGAAGGCGGTGAAGACGGCGGTGGTGCCGTCGCCGCCGGCGACCACGGCCTGGGAGCCGAGGGCGACGATGGGCTCGCCGGGGGCGGGCTCGGCGGTGCCGCCGCAGTCGACCCAGGCGCCCCGGGGGGCGGCGGTGCCGACGCCGTCGGCGGGCGGCGCGGCCCCGGCGTCCTCCAGGCCGGAGAAGACGACGCCGTCGACGACGTCGCGGTCGACCAGGAGGCGGGCCATCTCGGCGGCGTTGGCCTCGTCGCCGCTACGGTGGTTGAGGGCCACCGCGGCCGCGGAGGCCTGGATCCGCTCGCAGATCGTGCCGAGGGTGGAGTCGACCATGGTGACGGCGGAGTCGGCCAGCCGCATCTCGCGCGAGTCCGCCAGATGGGACATGATGGCAGCGACGAAGACGGCCCCCACCAAGACCGGCCCCAGCACGACGACGAGGAACGCCGTGGTGAGCCGTGAACGCAGCGACACCGAAGCCCCCTCAAGTTCACTCTCTAGAAGACTACCTAGAGCTACTGATTCGCCACGACACGGCACGGCCATTCAGTGAGGTATGACCAAAAGGATGAATCGCATTCGCCATTCGGTTGAATCCGTCCAGGTGAAAGGCGATATCAGTTGAGGAGCAACGTGATCACAGCGAAGCATACCGCCCGCGGGCGCCTCTTGGACGCCAGAAAGGCGATGCCGCGGACCGACCGCGAGGCGGCCGACAAGGCGACCTGGGAGGCCCTGGCGGCCTTCCTCGAAGCGGCGCTGCCGCGGGGCGCGACGGTCGCGGCCTACCGGCCCTTCGGCTCCGAGCCGGGCGCCGGACTCGACCCCGAACTGCCCGAGCGGCTCGCCGAGCGCTACCGGGTCCTGCTCCCGGTCACCTTGCCCGACAACGATCTCGACTGGACCGAGATCGGCGCGGGGCCCGCGGGCGCGGCGCCGCGGGCGCGAGGCGGCATGGCGCTCACCGGACCCCGGGGCGTCGAGGCCGTCGCGTCCCGGTGCGGCGTCGACGCGATCGGGCGGGCCGGGGCCGTCGTCGTGCCCGCCCTGGCCGTCTCACATTCCGGGAGCAGGCTCGGGCGGGGCGGCGGCTGTTACGACCGGGCGCTCGCCCGCCAGGCCCCCGGCGCGCCGGTGGTGGCGCTGCTGCGGGACGGCGAGTTCGGCGTCGAAGTGCCCGCCGAGGGGCACGACCGGCCGGTGACCGGCGTGGTCACGCCGACCGGCGGCTACGCGCCGATCGGACGGGCCGGGTCACCGCCGACCGCACGGCATTAGCACTCCAGTGTGTCGAGTGCTAATCTCGGTCGAGGCTTGCGCGCGCCCGGACCGGCGGCGCCCCGAACCGACACCGCTGGAGGAGAGACGTGCCTGTCTACGAATACCGCTGCAAGGAGTGCGGTTACGAGTTCGACCGCCACCAGTCGTTCACCGAAGCGCGCCTGACCGACTGCCCCTCCTGCGAGGTCGCCGGAAGCCTGCGCAAGGTCTTCGGCAACGTCGGCGTGACCTTCAAGGGCAGCGGCTTCTACCGCACCGACTCCCGCTCCACCGGTGCGAGCTCCCTGAGCGGCAACGGCTCGCAGAATGGCGCGAAGAAGACCGAGAGCAAGGGCGAGACCAAGACCGAGGCCAAGTCCGCCGCCAAGACCGAGTCGAAGGCGGCCTCGAAGGCCGCCTGAGCCGCCTCGCGGTTCAGCGCAGCGCGAGCACCACGGCCGTGGTCACGACGAGCTGCGCGAGCGCGACCGGCACCAGGCCCTTCCAGCACAGCGCCTGGATCTGGTCGACCCTCAGCCGCGGCCACGCCACGCGCAGCCAGATGACGACCATCGACAGCGCGCCGGTCTTCAGCAGCGTCCACAGCCAGCCCAGCGACTCGGGCCCCGGGCCCTTCCAGCCGCCGAGGAACAGCACGGACGTGAGCGCGGCGATCACCACGATCCCCGCGTACTCGGCCAGCAGCAGCAGCGCGAACCGCAGCCCGGCGTACTCGGTGAGGTAGCCGAAGACCAGCTCCGAGTCGGCCACCGGCGCGTCGAACGGCGGCCTGCGGATCTCGGCGAGCCCGGCGGTGAAGAACACCAGCGCCGCGGGCGCCTGCCACAGCAGCCACCACGGCTCCCACGCCGCGACGATCCCCTGCAGGCGCAGCGTCCCGGCCGCCACCGCGACCGACGCGGCGGCCAGCACCAGCGGCAGCTCGTAGGCCATGAGCTGCGCCGCCCCGCGCAGCGCCCCGACGAGCGTGTACTTGTTCGCCGAGGACCACCCGGCCATGAGCACGGCCAGCACCCCGACGCCGAGCAGCGCGAGCACCACGAACAGGCCCGTCTCCAGGCCCGACCCGACGAGGTCGCCGGGCCCGAGCGGGATGAACAGCATCACCAGCAGGTACGGCAGGAGCGCGACGGCGGGCGCGAGCTTGAAGACGGGCCGGTCGGCCGCCGCGGGGACCAGGTCCTCCTTCTGCGCGAACTTGACGCCGTCGGCGATGAGCTGGGCCCAGCCGTGGAACCGCCCGGCGTGCATCGGCCCGAGACGGCCCTGCATGCGGGCCATGAGCTTGTGCTCGGTCTGGCCGACCAGCAGCGGCAGCACCAGGAACGCGGCGACGACGGCGAGGAGTTTGACCGCGACCTCAAGCATCGCCGCTCCCCCAGCCCTCGGGGACGCCCGGCGGGCGCTTGGGCGCGCGCTTGCGGGGCCCTCGGTGCTCGCGCGCCGCGGACCCGCCCGGGCCGCCGCCGGGCTCCTTCGCGCCCGGCCAGGGCTTGACCACGCGGGAGGCGAGCACGAAGTCCTTGCGCAGCGGGTGCCCCTCGAACTCGGGCGGCAGCAGCAGCGGCGCGAGGCCCGGGTGTCCCGCGAAGCCGATCCCGAACATCTCGTGGGTCTCGCGTTCGTGCCAGGACGCGCCCGGGTAGAGGTCGGTGACGGTCGCGACCGGGCCCGCGGCGGCCGTGCGCAGCAGCACGCCGCGCCGGGCCGCGACCGACCACAGGTGCGCGACGACGAGCATGCCGCCGCCCTCGGGCGCGGCGCTGCGGTCGACCGCCGAGAGCCAGTCGAAGAAGTCGCAGCCGAGCGCGTCGCGGCAAGCCCGGACCGCGGCGTGCCAGCGCTCGACCGGGACGTCGGCGACGGCGCGGGCGCCGTCCTCGGCGGTCTCGGCGACGTCCAGCGCCGCGCGGACGCGCTCGCCCCAGTCCCCGGTCATCGCCGCCGCCCGCCGCGCCCCGCGGCCTCACTCATGGCGCCTCCTCAGGGGCGCCCGCAGGCGCGAGGCGGCGTTCCGGACCGACCGCCCGGGGCGGGCGCCGAGCCGCAGCGGCTCGTCGCCGATCTGCTTCTGGAGCTCGCCGATGCCGTGCAGCAGCGCCTCGGGCCGGGGCGGGCAGCCGGGGACGTACACGTCCACCGGGATGATCTGGTCGACGCCCTTGGTCACGCAGTAGGAGTCCCAGTACGGGCCGCCGGAGTTGGAGCAGGCGCCGAAGGAGATGACGTACTTCGGCTCGGGCATCTGGTCGTAGAGGCGCTTGATCGCCGGGGCCATCTTGTCGGTGACCGTGCCCGAGACGACCATGAGGTCGGCCTGGCGCGGCGAATGCGCGAACGGGATGACGCCCAGCCGCATGAAGTCGTGTCGGCTCATCGAGGCCGCGATGAACTCGATGGCGCAGCAGGCCAGCCCGAAGTTGAACACCCACAGCGAATAGCGGCGGCCCCAGTTGAGGACGAAGCGGATCGGCTCGCCGAGCACCCCGCCGGAGCCCTCCCCGCCGGGCCGGGCCGGGAACGGCAGCCTCACACCCATCGGAGCACCCCCTTGCGCCAGGCGTAGGCCAGGCCCAGGGCCAGGACGCCGACGAACAGGCCCATCTCGGCCGCCGCGGCGGCCCCGAAACCGGTGAACACCACCGCCCACGGGAACAGGAACACCGCCTCCACGGCGAAGAGCACGAACAGGAAGGCGTACACGTAGTAGCGGATCTGCACCTGCGCCCAGCCGCCGGGCGGGGCGAGCGGCTCGGGCGCCACGCCGCACTCGTAGGCCGCCTCCTTGACCCGCGACGGCGCCGCGGGCCGCAGCAGCCGGTTCGCCGTCATCGCCGCGGCCACGAACGCGAAGCCGACCAGCAGCAGCGCCCCGAAGACCGCGTAGTCGCCGAGACGGGAGGAGTCCATGCACTCACCATAGTGCGGCGCACCGCCGGAGGGAAGCCGTGAGCGGGCCCGAAACGGCCGCCCGAACCGCCCGCGGGGCAAATATTCTTTCGCGCACCGCAACCGCACGCCGCGGTGAGGCGTGTAAGTGTGCGAAGAGGAATAGCGGCGAGTCCGATGATATTGGACGCCGCACCCGGTTGAGAGCGGCCCCGGACACGGCCGTGGAGGAATGACGCATGACCGTCGCCAGCGCGCCGCCGCGGCGCCGCGGCACCCGCCCGCGGCCGGCCCGCCGCCCCTGCGCACACCTCCGGCCCCCGGGCCCGGCGCACGAGGGGACCACCCCGCCTCGATTCACCGCGCAGCCGAACGCGACAATGGAGACCGCCGGGTTCGTCCGCCCGGAGCCGATTGCTGCCCTTGTCCCCCCTACCTGTGCTGGAGCGGATGTGCGAACGGAGGCGGAATTCACCGACCTCTACGAGAACCACTTCTCGGAGCTCGCTGCCCAGGTGTGCGCCTACCTCGGCGATGCGACCGAGTCGCAGGACCTGGTCCAGGAGGCGTTCCTGCGGGCATGGCAGCGCTGGGACAAGGTGGGCTCGTACGAGGAGCCGGTCGCGTGGGTCCGCCGCGTCGCCTGGAACCTCGCCACCAGCCGCCACCGCCGCAACCAGGTGGTGCGCAAGTTCCTCCAGAAGTCCTCCCCGCCCGAGCCCGCGCCCGCCGCGAGCCCCGACCACGTGGCCCTGGTCGCGGCGCTCCAGCAGGTCCCCGCGAAACGGCGCAAGGCGCTCGTCCTGCACTACATGGCGGACATGCCGATCGCCGCGATCGCCGCGAGCACCGGCGCGAAGGAGGGCACGGTCAAGTCCTGGCTCCACCGGGGCCGCCGCGAACTGGCCGCGCTGCTCGCCGACGAGGCCCCCGGCCGGCGCCCCGGCAAGGCCGGCGCCGACAAGGCCGACCCCGACACGATGCCGATCCGCATCCGGCCGCGACGGAACACCGGCACCGCCAAAGTGCCCCGCCCCAGCCGCCGAGCATCCGTGAAGGAGGACCGCTGATGAACGCCGAACCGCACGGCGACCGCGCCGCCGAACCCGGCGACGAGGCGATCAGGGCAGCCTTCGCGGCGTACCGGGAGGACGCCCCGTCCGCGTTCCCGCCCCCGTCCGTGGACGACCTGATCATGTCGGGCCCGGCCGCGCTGCGCCGCCGCCGCCTCGTCTCCCTCGCCGCCGTCCTCGGCGCCTGCACCGCCGTCACCGCGGGCGGCTTCGCCGTCGCCCAGACCCTCGGCTCGCTCCCCAAGGAGCCCGAGCAGGGCACCTCGACCGGCGTGGCGCAGGAGCCCTCGTCCTCCGCGCACGAGCCCGGCACGCAACTGGGCGACCCGCTGACCCCCGAACCGGACGGCGAGGCGCCCACCACCGAGGCCACCGGCGCCCCCGAGGGCCCCGGCCAGGTCCTCGACCTCGACGGGTGGACCGGCGAGTGCGCCGGCGGGACCTTCGGCATCGACACCGAGACCTGGGAGTTCACCGACGCGACCGCGTGGACCGTGGCGGCCGACGCCGCCGGGGACCTCGACGGCGACGGCACGGCCGAGACGGTCCTGGCCCTCACCTGCGGCGGAGCGACCGGCGTCGCCGCGTTCACCGCCGCCGAGGACGGCCTCGACCACCTCGCGTGGGTGTGGCAGCCAGACGAGTCACAGCGGCTCTCCGAGATCGCCGGCGTCGACGACGGGGTGATTACACTCCAAGGGCTCGGCGCTTCCACCTCGACCTGGACGGCGCGCTATGAGTGGGACGGCGAGTCCTTCGTCGCGATCGACGAGGCGCCCGTCACCGAATCGAGCTCGCCCCCGGCGACGGAGACCCCCGACTCGGGCGAGACCCAGACCACACAGGCGACGCCCACGGCCGACGGCCAAGTGTCCTGAGGGGCCGGACCGAAACCGGTATCCCACAAGGTGAGAGGGCTTACGCTCGAGTGTGTCGCCTACGTCGCGCTCTGGACGCGCAGTTGGCACGGGGAACCGCCGCGCGCGTAACATCGCAGACAAGCGGCCACGGCGGAGCCCGGCTCCGGCAGACCGAACACACACCGCACGACCGCGCGTGCCCGTCAACCGCATGAGGAGAACTTGGTGAATACCGTCCGGCAGCTCGACCGGGTCGTCATCCGCTTCGCTGGGGACTCCGGTGACGGGATGCAACTCACCGGAGACCGATTCACGGCGGAGACCGCCAAACTCGGCAACGACCTCTCCACCCTCCCCAACTACCCGGCCGAGATCCGCGCGCCCGCCGGCACCCTCCCGGGCGTCTCCAGCTTCCAGATCCACTTCGCCGACTCCGACATCCTCACGCCCGGGGACGAGCCCGAGGTGCTCGTGGCCATGAACCCGGCCGCGCTCAAGGCGAACCTGCGCGACCTCAAGGCCGGCGGCGTCGTCATCGTCAACACCGACGAGTTCACCAAGCGCAACCTCACCAAGGTCGGCTACGAGGCCAGCCCGCTCGAGGACGACTCGCTCGACGACTACCAGCTCATCGAGGTGCCGCTGACCAGCCTCACCATCGCCGCGCTCGAGGACTACGACATCGGCAAGAAGGACGCGGCCCGCTCGAAGAACATGTTCGCGCTCGGGCTGCTGTCGTGGATGTACTCGCGCACCACCGAGGTCACCGAGGACTTCCTCAAGAAGAAGTTCGCATCCAAGCCGCAGATCGCCGAGGCCAACATCGCGGCGCTCAAGGCCGGCTGGAACTACGGCGAGACCGCCGAGTCCTTCGCCGTCCAGTACGAGATCCCGCCGGCCACGCTGCCCGCCGGCACCTACCGCAACATCACCGGCAACCAGGCCCTGGCCTGGGGCGTCGTCGCCGCGGGCGTCGCCGCCGACCTGCCGGTCTTCCTCGGCGCCTACCCGATCACCCCGGCCAGCGACATCCTCCACGAGCTGTCCAAGCACAAGCGCTTCGGCGTCACCACCGTGCAGGCCGAGGACGAGATCGCCGCGGCCGGCGCGGCCCTGGGCGCCTCGTGGGGCGGCGCGCTCGGCGTCACCACCTCCTCGGGCCCGGGCATCGCCCTCAAGTCCGAGACGATCTCCCTGGCCGTCTCGCTGGAGCTGCCGCTGGTCGTCATCGACGTGCAGCGCGCCGGCCCCTCGACGGGCATGCCCACCAAGACCGAGCAGGCCGACCTCATGATGGCCATGTTCGGCCGCCACGGCGAGGCCCCGATCGCGGTCCTCGCCCCGCAGTCCCCCTCGGACTGCTACGACGCGATGCTCGAGGCCACCCGCATGGCCCTGCACTACCGCACGCCGGTCATGCTCCTGAGCGACGGCTACATCGCCAACGGCGCCGAGCCGTGGCGCCTGCCGGACATGGCCGACCTGCCGGACCTGTCGGTGGCGTTCGCGACCGAGCCCAACGACGTCGATGCGAAGGGCGAGCCGGTCTTCCTGCCGTTCAAGCGCGACCCCGAGACGCTGGCCCGCCCCTGGGCGGTCCCCGGCACGCCCGGCCTCCAGCACCGCATCGGCGGCATCGAGAAGGCCGACGGCACCGGCGACATCTCCTACGACCCGGCCAACCACGACCACATGGTCCGCACCCGCGCCGCCAAGATCGCCGGCATCCCCGTCCCGGACCTGGCCGTGGAGGACCCCGGCGACGGCGACGCGGACGTCCTCGTCCTCGGCTGGGGCTCGACGTGGGGCCCGATCGGCGCGGCCGTCCGCGGCCTGCGCGAGCGCGGCGTGCGGATCGCCCGCGCCCACCTGCGCTACCTCAACCCGATGCCCGCCAACCTCGGCGAGGTCCTGGCCCGCTACGACAAGGTCGTCGTCCCCGAGATGAACCTCGGGCAGCTCACGCTGCTGCTGCGCGGCGCCTTCCCGGGCGTGGACGTCGTCGGCTACAACAAGGTGCGCGGCCTGCCGTTCACCTCCAACGAACTGCAGGACGCCCTCGAGGAGGTCATCAAGAATGGCTGATGCCGTCAAGCTCGACGCGCCGAAGCTCAAGGCCAAGGACTTCAAGTCGAGCCAGGAGGTGCGCTGGTGCCCCGGCTGCGGCGACTACGCGATCCTGGCCGCGGTCCAGTCGTTCCTGCCCGAGCTGGGCCTGGAGCGCGAGAAGATCGCCTTCGTCTCCGGCATCGGCTGCTCCTCGCGGTTCCCGTACTACCTGAACACGTACGGCATGCACTCGATCCACGGCCGCGCCCCGGCGATCGCCACGGGCCTGGCCACCTCTCGCCGGGACCTGTCGGTGTGGGTGGTCACCGGCGACGGCGACGCGCTCTCGATCGGCGGCAACCACCTCATCCACGCGCTGCGCCGCAACGTGAACCTGAAGATCCTGCTGTTCAACAACCGGATCTACGGGCTCACCAAGGGCCAGTACTCCCCCACCTCGGAGCCGGGCAAGCTCACCAAGTCCAGCCCGGTCGGCTCGGTCGACGCGGCGTTCAACCCGCTGTCGCTGGCGCTGGGCTCGGAGGCCACGTTCGTGGCCCGCACGCTCGACTCCGACCGCGCCCACCTCCAGCAGGTGCTGCGGGCCGCCGCCGAGCACGAGGGCTCGGCGTTCGTGGAGATCTACCAGAACTGCCCGATCTTCAACGACGACGCGTTCGAGACGCTGAAGAACCCCGACACGCGCGACGCGGCCCTGATCCGCCTGGAGGACGGGCAGCCGATCCGCTTCGGCGGCCCCGACGGCGACAAGGCCGTCGTCCAGTCCGGGTACGGCCTGGAGGTCAAGGACGCCGCCGCCGTCGAGGAGTCCGAGATCGTGGTGCACTCCTCCGGTGTGGACGACCCGGCGTACGCGTTCGCGCTCTCGCGCCTGTCAGGCACCGAGCTGGACCACACGCCGATCGGCGTGTTCCGCAGCGTGCGGCGCCCCACCTACGACGCCCAGGTCCGCGCCCAGGTCGACCAGGCCGCCGAGGGCGTCGACCGCCGCGAGTCCCTGGACCGCCTGCTGCACTCCGGCGACACCTGGACGGTCCTCTAACCGCCGACGACCGCGGCCGGCCGCTCCCCTCGCTGGGGCGGCCGGCCTTCGCCGTCTCACGCCGCGGGCCTCACAGCAGCGGCTGGAGCTCGACCGCGGCGCGGCGCAGCCGCTTGCTGAGCACCGGCCAGAACCGGCCGATGTCCGACAGGGGCATGGCCGCGGCCAGCACGACCCGCTCGCGCGGCTCGTCGGCGTCGCGCACGACGACCGCGGCGCAGCCCACGCCCTCCTGGAACTGGCCCATCTCGGCGTACACGCCGGACTCGGAGTAGACCATCAGGTCGTGCTCGAGCGCCTCGGGCTCGGTCAGGGTCTTCCCGGTGAAGCGGCGCATGCCCGCGGCCTTGAGGAACATGGCGCGCTCGGTGAACCGCAGCGTCGCCAGGAGGGCCTTGCCGAGCGCGGTGGCGTGGGCGCCGTCGTCGAAGCCGACGATGAGGTCCTCCACGTGCGGGCTGCGGTTGCCCTGGTTGACCGCGGTGACGGCGGGGCGGCCCTCGACGAACCGGGCGACGAACGTCGAGTAGCCCGTCTCGCTGGACATGCGGCGCATGAAGTCGCCGCAGGTGCGCGGGCCCGCCATGGCCTGCGTCAGCTCCGAGTAGCGGTCGGAGACCTCCAGGCCCAGGGAGTAGCGGCCCTCCTCGTCGCGGCGCAGGTACCGCTCGTAGACGAGGGTGCGCAGCAGGTTGTACGCGGTGGCGCGGTTGAGTCCGCATTCGAACGCGATGCGCTGGGCCGACACGCCCGCGGAGTGGCGGCCCACGAACTCCATGATGCGCAGTGCCCGCTGGACGCTCTGGATCATCTTGGTCGGCTCGTCGCCGCCGGGGTGAATGCCGCTGTGTTTGCGCAGCTCGTCACCAGGTCGCCGCTGCTCCACCATGCTGCCGCTCCGTTTGCCACTGGATGCGTCCACTCGTCTCGCGGGGGCCGGCAAGCCCTCTCACACCGCTTGGACAGTGAATCTAACTATATAAACAACCGTTGCTTGCGTCCGCCTCCCATAAAGGGCAGTATCAACATGTCAGCACCGTTCGAGGCCCGGTTCCGATCGAGCCTCGGGCGACCTCCGCGGTGACGGCGGCGAGTCCCCACCAACTTCCCCGTCGTTACCGCGGGCATACATACCAAATATCGAAGTGCGGCGGCTCCTCCCACCTGAGCCGCCGCACTTCGTGGTGCCGCGGCGCAAATGGCCAGGGGATCGATCAGCGCCCGCGCTACCCGCGGGTACGCCGAGCCTCGCACACCGCTCGCACCCCGGTCAAGGTCCTTCACCCGAACTCGTGACGACCGCTCACCGTCGGCGCGGGCCCCGGACGCTACCGTGGAGTACGGTTGCCACCGTGCCAACCACGACCGGCCCGAAGACCTCCTCGACCGTCGCGACCGCGTTGAGCGTCACCGTCGCCGTCGTCATGCCGGTGTTCCTCTTCGGCGGCCTCGCCGTCCAGATCACCGACGAACTGGGCATGGGCGTCGGCACGATCGGCCTGATCTCCGGGCTCTACTTCGCCGTCTGCGGCCTCACCGCCGTCCCGGCCGGACGGCTCGTCGAACGCCTCGGCGCTCCGGTCACCGCCCGCCTCGGCGTCGGCCTCACCGCCGCCGCCATGCTCGCCGTCGCCGCCGCCGCGCACGAACCGGTCGCCCTGACCGTCTTCATACTCCTCAGCGCGCCCGCCAACGGGCTCGGCCAGATCGCCGCCAACACCGTCCTCTCCCACTGGGCCCCGACGGGCCGCAAAGGCACCCTGTTCGGCGCGAAGCAGGCGGCGGTGCCGCTGTGCACCATGCTCGCCGGGCTCAGCGTCCCGGCCGTCGCCCTCACCCTCGGCTGGCGGTGGGCGTTCGTCGCCGGGGCCGCCCTGGCGCTGCTCGCCCTCGTCCCGCTCGCCGGTCTCGGCCGGCCCGCGCCGCCCGAGCGCACCGGCTCAGGCGGGCGCCCGGGCCGGAACCTGCTCGTCTTCGCCGCCGCCGCGAGCCTGGGCTCGGCCGCCGCCGGACCGCTCGGCTCGTACCTGACGACCTACGCGGTCGACATCGGCGCGTCCGAGTCCTTCGCCGGACTCAACCTCACCGTCGGCGGCCTCGCGGGCGTCATCGCCCGCGTCGGGGCCGGGGCGATCGCCGACCGGCGCGGCGGCGGCGAGTTCGGCCTCATCGCCGCCATGCTCGTCGGCGGCGCCGCGGGCGTCGCCACCTTCACCGCCGAGCAGCCGTGGCTGCTGCCGCTGGGCACCGCCGCGGGCTTCGCACTCGGCTGGGCCTGGCCGGGACTGATGAACTTCGGCGTCACCAAGCGCTACCCCGACGCCCCCGCCGCGGCGACTTCCATCACCCAGACCGGCGTCTACGCCGGCGGCGCCGCGGGGCCGATCGCGTTCGGCCTCATCGTCGACCGCGTCGGCTGGGACGCCGCCTGGATCGCCGTGGCCGCCGCGATGGCCGTCGCCGCCGCGCTCATCGCCGCCGCCGAGGGCGGACCGGCGCGGCGGCGGCGATCCACACCCCGGGCGGGCTTCCCGCCCCCTCCGCGATCCGACGCGCACAGGATAAGGTGAGCCTGTGGTGACCACCGGAAGTGCCCAGACCGCGCTGAGCTTTACCGACGACGCCTTCGCCGATCAGATGCGAGAGGCCCTCGATGCGGTGGAGGAGCGGCTCCTCAAAGCCGTCGACACCGACCAGCCGCTGTTGCGCCAATCGGGCTCCCATCTCATCAACGCGGGCGGGAAGCGCTTCCGCCCCATGCTGACCCTCACCTGCGCGCACCTCGGCGACCCCGACCGGCCCGGCATCCTGGAGGCGTCGGTCGCGCTCGAACTCACCCACCTGGCCACGCTCTACCACGACGACGTCATGGACGAGGCCGCCGTACGCCGCGGCGCCCCCAGCGCCAACGCCCGCTGGGACAACTCGGTGGCCATCCTCACCGGCGACTACCTGTTCAGCCAGGCCGCCCAGATCATGGCCGAGCTCGGCCCCGACGCGGTGCGCATGCAGGCGTCCACGTTCGCGCGGCTCGTGCGCGGCCAGATCAACGAGACCATGCCCCGGCCCGAAGGCATCGACGCGGTCGAATGGCACCTGGAGATCCTCTCGGAGAAGACCGGGTCGCTCATCGCCACGTGCGCGAAGTTCGGCGCCTGGTTCGCCGGGGCGGACGAGGCCACCGTCGCCGTCGCCGAGGAGTTCGGCGAGGTGATCGGCGTGGCCTTCCAGATCGCCGACGACATCATCGACGTCGACTCCGACCACTCGGGCAAGACGCCCGGCACCGACCTGCTCGAAGGCGTCCCGACCCTCCCGGTGCTCTACGCCCTGGCGGGCACCGACCCGGCCGACGCGCGGCTGCGCGAACTGGTCTCGGGGCCGGTGCCCGAAGCGGACCTGCCCGAGGCGCTGGAGCTGCTGCGCGGCTCCGCGGCCCTGGACGAGGCGCGGGCGACCCTGCACCAGTACCAGGAGCGGGCCAGGAACCTGGCGGCCTCGCTGCCGCAGGGCCACGCCAGCCGGGCCCTGGTCGACATCTGCGACTACATGGTCCAGCGAGAGTCCTGAACGGCCCCGGTGGAGGCGAAGGTCAACTACCCCGAGGTCGGAGCGACGCGCGAGGCCGCACTGCCCGCGGGGTACCGGCACCTGAGCAGGACGACCGGAGTGGAGGCCCCCCTGGAGGCCGCCGCCGAGGTCCTGATGAGCTGGGAGCTGCACCGGCGCTGCGGCTACCGGCCCGCGGCCAGCGGGCCGCGTGCCGCGCCGGGCGTCGAAGTGCGCCTGGCGTTCGCCTGGGCGCGGATGCCGTGCCAGGTGGTGTGGGCGGTCGAATCGGACGAGCGCTGCGGCTTCGCGTACGGCTCGATGGACGGCCACCTCGAACGCGGCGAGGCCGCGTTCGTCCTGGACGCCCTTGACGGGGGCCGGACCCGTTTCACCATCAGGTCCTTCTCGAAGCCGGGCCACTGGGCGGCCCGGCTCGGCGGGCCGGTCGCGCGGGCGGTCCAGACGCGCCTCACCGAGCGGTTCCTGACCGAGATGCGCGCCGCGGTCTAAAGCGGCACGCCCGCTTCGAGATGCGCCAGGCAGCGGTCGATGACGGCCGGAAGGTCCTCCTCGCCGCCCCGCTCGACCCAGGAGATGATCGCGGTGGTCCAGGCGGCGACCACGGCGGCGGTGAAGTTGCGGACCTCCAGGTCGTCGGCCGGCCGGCCGTACCGGGCGGCCATCCCCTCCGCCAGGAGCCGCTGCGTCACCATCGACTGCTGGAACTGGCGGCCCAGCAGCGCGGGCACCTGCAGGATCATCCGCACCCGCCGGTAGATCCGCTCGACGTCCTCGGGCGCGAACTCGGCGAACAGCTCCGCGAGCGCGGCGCGGACTGCCGCGAGCGCGGGCGTCCCCTCGGGCTGCCGCTCGATGACCGCGGCGAGCACCGGATCATGCTCGTCCTGGACCACCACGTCCTCTTTGGTCGGAAAGTAGCGGTAGAACGTGGAGGGGGAGACCCCGGCGGCCTCGGCGATCTGCTCGATCGTCGTCGCCTCGTAGCCCTGCTCGTCGAACAGCCGCAGGGCCTCCTCCTGCATGCGGTGGAGGGTCTCGGTCTTCTTGCGCTCACGCAGTCCGGGTCGGCTCATCTTGCGATTGTGCCTCGTCGGCCTCCAGCGACCGCGGGAACTCGAGCACCGCGGCGACCGTGACGGCCCCCGCGAGCACCGCACAGCCGAGGAACACCGCCGTCATCGCGTCGGTGAACGCGGCGTTCGCGGCCGCGGCCGCCTCGGGCAGCCCCAGCGCCGCGGCCCCGGCCACGGACTCCTCGGCGGCGCGCACCGCCTCGGGCGGCAGCGCGGCGGGCAGTTCGAGCCGGGACAGGTAGACCGAGGAGGCGACCGAGCCGAGGACGGCCACGCCGACCGCGCCGCCGGTCTGGCGCATCGTCTGCATCAGGGCCGAGCCGACGGCGGCGCGATCGGGCGGCAGCGAGCCGAGCACCGCGTCCGTCGCCGGGACCAGCGCCATGCCGAGCCCGGCGCCGAGGACGGCCAGCCAGGTCGCGGCGAGGCCGTAGCCGGAGTCGGGGCCGGTGGCCGCCGCGACGAGGCACCCGACGGCGAGCGCGCCCAGGCCCGCGGTGACGGTGACCCGGTAGCCGAAGCGCGCGGCCGCCCGCTCGGAGGCCAGGCCGCCGACCATGAGCCCGCCGATCATCGGCAGCAGCCGCAGGCCGGTGCCGAACGCGGTGTGGCCCTGGACGACCTGGAGGTACTGCGGGACGAGGAACAGCGATCCCATGAGAACCAGCGAGGCCGCGGTGGCGACGATCGAGCCCCACAGGAACGCGCGGCTGCGGAACAGGCCCAGGTCGACCATCGGCTCGGCCGAGCGCAGCTGCGCGGCGACGAAGCCGGCCAGGAGGAGCGCGCCGCCGAGGCCGCCGACGAGGACGGGGGCGGAGGTCCAGCCGTGGACGGGCGCCTCGATGACGCCGTACACGAGCGCGGCCAGGCCGAGCACGGCCGCCGCGATCGGGAGCGGCTGGAGCCGCGGAGCGCGGCGGTCGGTCGACTCGGGCAGCAGCGCAGCGACGGCGATGAAGCCGACGACGACCAGGGGGATGTTGACCAGGAAGACCGAGCCCCACCAGTAGTGCTCGAGGAGCCAGCCGCCCAGGAGCGGCCCGAGCGGCAGGCCCACCGCCATGCCCGCGGTGAGCAGGGCGACGGCCCGAGTGCGCTCGGCGCCGGCGAACATGCTGGGCACCACGGCCATCGAGACGGGGATGACGACGGCGGCACCGACGCCCATGAGGGCGCGGGCGGCGATGAGGAGGGCGACGCCGTCGGCGAGGGTGGCGGCGACGCAGGCGGCGGCGAAGACCGCCATGCCCGCGAGGAGGACCTTCTTGCGGCCGATGCGGTCGCCGAGGAGTCCGGCGGGCAGGAGCAGGGCCGCGAGCACGACGATGAAGGCGTCGACGATCCACTGGAGCTCGGCGGTGGAGGCGCCGAGGTCGACGGCGAGGGTGGGGAGCGCGACGTTGAGGATCGTCACGTCGAGCCCGACGACGAGGACGCCGAGGAGGAGGGCGAGGAGGGCCCACCAGCGGCGGCAGTCGGATACGGCGGTCATGGCGCCTCATTTCTTGATAGTTACTGTCATTTGACAGTAGCTATCAGAATTTTCCCTGTCAAGCCACACCCGGCCGGACGGCCGAAGCGCAGACGGCGGCCGTTCGATACAGTGCAAGACGCCGCCCCGGCACGCACGCCTCGGAGGCGGGACCTCCCCCCGCCCCGGCCACGCCGCACGGACGGCCCGTCGACCCCGCCGATTGAGGAGCGCCGTGAGAACCAGCGAACCCGGGCCTTCCCTGAACAAACCGAACACCGTGCGCGTGGCGCAGGCCCTGATCTGGCTCGAGTTCACGGCCATCGTCGGCCTCTACTGCATCGGCCTGTACTTCCTCCTCGCCGCCACGACGGCCACCGCCAGCGACGAGTCGACCGCCGACGTCCTGCTCTCGGGCAGCGTCGAACGGTGGATGCTGGTGCTCGTCGCGACCGCCGTGACGGCCTCGCTCCCGGTGATCGCGACCCAGCTGGGGCGACGCAACGGCTCGGCCGTGGCCGGGGCCTGGTACGCACTGGCGATCGTGCCGTTCTGCATGTACGCATGGGTGGTCGCCCGCGCCTACATGGCGACCTTCCCCGACAGTCCCGAGTTCTTCGTCAGCTCGGGGGCGATGCTCGTGGTGTGCGGCTCGCTGCCCACGGTGATCCTGCTGTGCCTGGCCACCCCGTCCGCAAGGGCCTGGTTCGCCTCGGCGCGCCTGGCCGAGGAGCTGGACGCGCTCGAGACCGAGACCGACATCGAGGCCGACATCGACGAAGCGGGAGTCAAGGCCGAAACCGAACTGGAGCCGGCCGCGACCCACTGAGCGGGGCGTCTGTCGGCGGGGTGAAGTGCGCGGTGCGGCGGCTCGGGCAGTTCGGCTCAGATGGCTCGCGGACGATGACTCGCGGGTGGCGCAATGCGCCCTGATGCAGCTTGGGTCCGGCAGAGACCCGGACTTGGCGCCGTGAGCGCTTGACCGGCGGTGAGATGGTGAGAGTTGCGCGTTCGAAGCGGACTGCACACAGGCAGCCGCGAAGAGGCTCCGCTTCCTTGAGCACTCGCCCGTCTGTGGGAATGCGTCTGAGTAGTCCTGCTGCAAGCCCTCAGCGACGAGAAGCGTGCGCTCAAGCCCTCCCCTGGCAATGAAGGCGTTCCCCAGCGCCCGCCCGATTGTCGGGGTGCGTCTGGGGCGGGCTTCAGGCAGGCGGCGATGACGAGGAGGCGGGTGTTGAAGGTTCACCTTCGGCCTGCGGTTCGGGTGGTCCCGGCCCCGCCTGGGGAGCCCGGCAATGGCCGCCGATGCGCGGGCGGCTTTCCTCCCGGTGAATGGTCACCGTGCACTGAGGGCAGCGACAAAGACGGGACAGCAGGGCCGAGGCCCGCCTTCGACACCGAGGCCGCCCGCACTGGCCGCCCCGCTTCCCCGCTCCTCTTGCTTCTCCTTGTCTCCCGTTGTGTCCCTTGGGGTTCGGGTGCCGAATGTGAGGGTTCTGCCCCGCTGGGGGTGACGACAATCGGCCCGTGACCTGGGATCATTGGTGTATAGCACAAGCAG
>DASTYG010000022.1:0-5410 GCA_035765105.1 Glycomyces sp. | reverse complement strand
CGGGAGCTGGTGGCGGAGCTGCTGCCCGCGGCCGCCGAGGGGCTCGCGTCCCTGGGCGTGAGCGCGGGCGACGCCGACCGCTTCCTCGGCGTGATCGAGCAACGGTGCCGCCGCGGGGTCAACGGCGCGTCCTGGCAGGTCGCCCGGGTGCAGGTGGCCGAGCACCGGCAGCGGCTGGAGCGGTTCGACGCGCTGCGGGCGATGGTGCTCGACTACGCGGCGCAGTCGGCCGACGGCCGCCCGGTCCACGAGTGGGAGGTCTGAGGGGCTAGGGGTGCTCGTCGGCGTCGCCCGCCTCGGGCTCGGCGTCGGCGAGCTTGCGCCGGGTCCGCTTCGCGGCCTTCCGGGGGCGCTTCGGCTTGGCCTTGGCCTTCGGCTCGGCCTCGGTCTTGGCGTCCTTGGCGGCGGTGAGGGTGCCGCCCTCGCCGACCGGCTTGAGCTCTTGGACCCAGTCGACGTCGGGGTCGGAGGGGGCCTCCGCGGGCGCCTCGGCCGGGAGGTCCTTGGTGTCGCCGCGCTTGGCGCCCGCGTAGGCCGAGGCGGGGGCCTCGGGCACGGTCCAGCCGGGGGCGGTCTCCACCAGGGCCTCGTCCGTCCGCTCGGCCCGGTCGCCGCGCTCGTCGAGGGCGTCGTCGACCTGGCCGCCCGCGCGCGGGATCGCCGAGACGATGAGCGAGCCGAGCAGTCCGGCGATGGCCGCGTAGGGGCCGACGAGCATGATCGCCATCGTCTCGGGCCCGGCCACGAGGTGGGCGACGGTGACGATGAGCGGACCGGCGATGCCCGAGGCCGCGGCGATCCGGTAGCCGGAGTTGGTGATGGGGCCGCGGCGGGCCATGACGGCGACGACCGCGCCGATGAGGGCCGAGCCGATCACGAACGGCACCGCGATCGAGAAGCCGCGGCGGCCCAGCACGGAGTCGGGGCTCGCCCACGACCCCCACACGGCCAGTTCGATGACGGTCGAGTCGGAGCCGCCGATGTCGGTGAACCGCGCCAGGACCGCGAAGAGCCACACGAGGACGATCGAGGCGCCGACGTTGGCCGCGACCGAGCGCGAGCCGAGGCCGATGAGGGTGAGGACGAAGCCGACGGCGGCCCCGGCGCCGGAGGCGATGAGCGGTTCGGTGGGGAACGAGGAGAATCCGGCGCCCTGCTCGGCGGAGAGCGCGACGAGCGGGCCGACGGTGAACGCCCCGGCGGCGGCGGCGAACACCGCGCCGACGCGCAGGCCCGGCGTGCCGGAGGCCGCGCCGCGGCTGCCGACGACGCCCGAGGCGAGGCCGCCGACCACGCAGGAGGCGGCCGCGAACCAGGCGACCCAGGCGAGGTTGGCGTTCCAGCGGCGGTCGAGGAGGGAGTCCGCGGCGCCGGGGGCGGCGTCGGCCCAGGACAGCTGCCCGAAGCCGTAGGCGAGCCCGAGTTGGGCCAGCGCGGCGGTCGCGGCGACGGCGAAGGCGAGGCCGAGCGCTTTGGTCGCTGTTTTAGGTGACATAGGTCTCAAGGTACTGCGTGTACGCAATGGAGTCCTCCAGGGCCGATCGCGTCACATCGGGCGGGCCTCACAGCGGGGAAACACAGGTGAGCGCGGCCTCGGTCGCCGGTTATGCTCGGGGTGTCAAGGCCACCTGCCCGGTCGCCGTGCTGAGACCATGCCGATCGACAAGGAGCACATGCATGACCGACGCCTATGAGGCGCTCACCGCCAACCTCGCGTCCGCCGACCCGGAGATCGAGCGGCTCATCGAGGCCGAGGGCCGCCGGGAGTCCGAGAAGATCCGGCTCATCGCCTCCGAGAACTACGTCTCCGAGGCGGTCATGGAGGCCACCGGTTCCCTGCTGACGAACAAGTACTCCGAGGGCTACGCCAACCGGCGCTACTACGAGGGCCAGCAGTTCATCGACGAGGTCGAGGAGCTGGCGATCGCCCGCGCCAAGGAGCTGTTCGGCGTCGAGCACGCCAACGTGCAGCCCTACTCGGGGAGCCCCGCGAACCTCGCCGTCTACCTGGCGTTCCTGAAGCCCGGCGACACCGTGCTGGGCATGGAGCTGCCGATGGGCGGGCACCTGACGCACGGCTCGAAGGTGTCGGCGACGGGCAAGTGGTTCAACCCGGTGCACTACGGGGTCCGCCGGGACACCGGCCGGATCGACCTCGACGAGGTCGCCGAGATCGCCCGCGCCGAGCGCCCGAAGCTCATCATCTGCGGCGGGACCGCGATCCCGCGCACCGTCGACTTCGAGGGCTTCGCAAAGATCGCCGCCGAGGTGGACGCCGTGCTCATGGCCGACATCGCCCACATCGCGGGCCTGGTGGCCGGCGGGGCGCACCCGAGCCCGGCGGGCCACGCGCCGGTCATCACGACCACCACGCACAAGACGCTGCGCGGCCCGCGCGGGGCGATGATCCTGACCGACGCCGACCACGCGAAGGCCGTCGACAAGGCGGTCTTCCCCGGCCTCCAGGGCGGCCCGCACAACCACACGACCGCGGCGATCGCGGTGGCGCTGCGCGAGGCGGCCCGCGAGTCGTTCCGCACCTACGCGCACCAGATCGTGGCGAACGCGAAGGCGCTCGCGGCGGCGCTGACCGAGCGCGGCTACGACCTCGTCTCGGGCGGCACGGACAACCACCTGATCCTGGTCGACCTGACCGGCAAGGAGATCGGCGGGAAGCCCGCGGCGAAGGCCCTGGACCGGGCCGGGATCGAGTTGAACTTCAACACGGTGCCGTTCGACCAGCGCAAGCCCTTCGACCCCTCGGGCCTGCGCATCGGCACGGCCGCGGTGACGACCCGCGGCATGACCGAGGACGACATGGCGCGGGTGGCCGAGTGGATCGACCGCGCGGTCGGCGCGGCGAAGGCCGAGAAGGACGCCGAGCTGGACGCGATCGCCGCGGAGATCCGCGAGTTCTGCGCGTCCTACCCCATCCCGGGCTGGCGCGCCTGAGCCGACCGGCGAACGCACCGGGGGCGGCACCGCGATGGTGCCGCCCCCGGTGCGTTCGCGTTCACTGCGCGGTGCGGGCCAGGGTGTTCAGGACCGCGGCGCCGGTCGCGGCGTCGTCGGCGCTGATGATCGCCTCGCGCTTGCCGTTGCGGCGCAGGACGAGGCATTCGCCCTTGCGGGTCATGACGGCGGTGCAGCGGCCCGGGACGATGCGCAGGCCCCAGCCGCCGACGTCGGCCGGTCCGCGCTCGTCGACGTGGGCGGACGCTATGTCGGCCAGCGGGATGCGCCAGTTGATCCAGCCGAGGAGGCCGAGGCGGACCTGGACGCCCCGCGATCCGGCGGTGACGGTGAAGCCGCCGAACAGCAGGCCCGCCAGGAGGACCACGGCGAGGCTGACGGCGATGGCGAGGGTCGCCTCGCCGTCGCCGACGAGGAGGCCGGTCAGGGCGAGCGCGGCGGCGGCGATCGACATGATGAGGAACGTGGAGCCGGCGCCCTGCCGGTGGGACCAGGCCAGGCGGGTGCCTTCGGGGAGGTCGAGCGCGGGCGTGCCCTGGGCCTCGGGCCGGGGCGCGTCGGGGCGGTTGCCCGCCGCGGCGGCGCCGATGAAGGCGGTGAGGGCGGGCAGGGCGATGGTCAGGGCGAGCAGGAGGGCGAGGCCGCCGCCGCTGAGGCGGGCGTCGCTCCAGTGGGCGCGGTCGAGGTTGACCGCGGCGGTGGCGGCGACGGCGCCGATCACGACCCCGGACCACAGGCCGATGCCCGCGCCGAGCGTGCGGCGGGTGGTGCGGCGTTCGAGGTCGGAGTGCCAGGCGGCGATCGCGGCGACGACGGCGCCGACGAGGTGGAAGCCCGCGAACTGGAGGGCGAAGACGTTCACCGACTCGCCGCGGTCGGGGGCGGTACCGCTCCAGTGGACGGCGATCGGGTCGGGCAGGCGGTGGGCGAGGCCGGCGAGGAGCGCCCACAGGGCCGCCGCGGTCAGCGCGGTCCAGATGGCGGTGAAGGCGATCGCGTGCTTGCGGGTGGTGAGCATCAGTCGATCCTTTCGATGAGGGCGATGAGGTCGGCTCGGCTGTAACCGAAGCGGGCGGCCTCGGCGATGAGGTCGCGGGCCTGCTGGTGCAGGACGGCGTGGACGTCGGCGGTGTCGCTGACGCGGATGCCGCGGCCGCGGCGGAATTCGAGGACGCCTTCGTCGCGGAGTTCGCGGAGGGCGCGCAGGACGGTGTTGGCATTGACGTCGAGCTGGGCGGCGAGTTCCTTGGCGGGAGGGACCCGGTCGCCCGGCGCGAGTTCGCCTTCGGCGATGGCGCGCCGAATGCTGCCGGTGAGCTGCTCGTGCAGCGGGGCCGGGTCGGCGACGTTCAAGCGGAACAACATGATGCTATTGACACTAGCACTATCTTGGTTCAGGGCGCCGCACGCGCCCCGGGAGGTGGCGCGGCGCACGCCGGGCGCCCCGCCCCCGGGCATGACGAAACGCGCCGGCCCTGGCGGGCGCAGCGCGTCGCGTATGTGTGTGTTCTGAGTTGTGCAGTCAGGCCCGCACCTTGTGGGTGCGCCGGGCCTTCGCCTTAGCGGGTCGCGCCGACCAGGGCGCGGCGCTCGACGCGGTCGGCCATCCGGCGGAGGACGCCGGCGGTCGAGACGCGGACCTTGTCCTGGGCGGTGACGCCGGGGACGTAAGGCCGGTCCGCGCGGCCGTCGTCGACGACCGGAGCGTTCGGGAGCGCCGAGGTGGCGGTGGTGTTGGCGGCGTCGACTGCGAGGTAAGCACCTACGAACTCGTTCATTGTGTTTCCTTCCCGGCATGGTGTGCCGGATAGTGGATTGCTAGGGGGATGACCGCTCGTCGATGACGCCTTTGTCGACGTTGGCGGGGTGATGCTTCCGCATCGGTACCGGGGGGCTTGAGGCCAGATCGGGATTGCCGCTTCTTCGCTGTGCCTCCCGGCTTCATCACCAATGCTAAGGGGTGTGCGGGCGGGAAATCCAGGGATTTCGCGTGGGTCACATGTATCGCGCACCACTGTCCACAAAGATCTTAGTTACCGTTCGGTTATCGAATTCGACGGGCTCGTTTCGCGCAGATGACGGTAGTCTGTCGCCATGCTGGACTTGGGCGTTCGAGTGGGCCACTGGACGGGCGAGCGCACCGGATGCACGGTGCTGCTGTTCCCCGAGCCGACCCTGGCCGCGGGCGAGGTGCGGGGCGGGGCCCCGGCCTCCCGCGAGACCGAGCTGCTCGACCCGCTCCGCGCCAACACCGGGATCGACGCGGTCCTGCTCACCGGGGGCTCGGCGTTCGGCCTCGCCGCCGCCGACGGGGCCATGCGGTGGCTCGCCGAGCGCGGACGCGGCGTCGCCACGCCCGGCGGCGTGGTGCCGATCGTGCCGACGCTGGGCCTGTACGACCTCGACGGCACCGGCGTCGTCCCGCGGTCGGACCAGG
>DASTYG010000021.1:0-13543 GCA_035765105.1 Glycomyces sp. | reverse complement strand
GGGTCCGATCGGACCCGCCCGCCCCTCTGTGGTCGTTCGCCTCTCGTCAGCGGCGCTTCTTGCGGCGCTGCTGGGGCCGCCTGCCGCCCGCCGGGCCGCCCGGGCGGCCCGCGGCGGCGGTCTCGGGCTCTTCGAGCAGTTCGAGGGGGATCTCGTCGCTCTTGGCGGTGCGGAGGCGGTCGTCGTCCTCGTCGGGCTCGTCGGCGCCCGAGCGCTTGTTGGCGACCTTCCGGTTGTGGCGCCGGTAGGCGGCGCTGCGCTCGGCCATGTCGACGACCCACGGCGCGGCCAGGAAGATCGTCGAATAGGTGCCGACGAGGACGCCGACGAACAGGACCAGCGCCAGGTCCTTGAGCGTGCCGACGCCGAGCAGGCCCACGCCGATGAACAGCAGCGCGCCCACCGGCAGCGCGCCGATGACGGAGGTGTTCAGCGAGCGCATGAGCGTCTGGTTGATCGCGTCGTTGACGGCTTCGGCGTAGGTCTTCTGGCGGGTCTGGAGGAGGTTCGCGGTGTTCTCCTGGACCTTGTCGAAGACCACGACGGTGTCGTACAGCGAGTAGGCCAGGATCGTCAGCATGCCGACCATGGTCGAGGGGGTGACCTCGAAGCCGACCAGCGAGAAGATCCCCGCGGTGAAGACGAGGTCGCAGCCGAGCGCGGCGATCGCGGCGATCGCCATGCGCCGTTCGAACCGCAGCCAGATGAACGCGCCGACGAGGACCAGGAAGACCAGGAGCGCCACGAGGGCCTGCTGGGAGACCGACGCGCCCCAGGTGGCCGAGACCTGGGAGACCGAGATCTCGGCGGGCTCGACCCCGGCGACCTCGGCCATCGCGACGCGGACGGCGTCGGATTCGGCGCTCTCCAGCGCGGCGGTGCGGATGACGTAGGTCTGCTCGCCGCCGGACTCGGCGACCTGGCCGGAGGCGATGTCGGCGCCGGCGTCGGCCCCGGCGTTCTCCACCTCGGTGATGCTGGCGCTGGTGGCGACCGGCACGGTGTACTGGTTGCCGCCGGAGAAGTCGATGCCGAGGACGAAGCCCTTGAAGACCATGATTCCGGCGCATATGGCGATCAGGACCGCCGTGACCAGGTACCAGCGTTTGCGGTTGGCGACGAACTGGAAGTCGGTCTCGCCGCGGTAGAGCTTGCTCCAGACCGACAGCTTCGGGGCGTCGGTGTTGTGCTGCTTGGTGCTCATCGGTGCTCCTTAGCCTTGCGAGGCCGTCTTGCGCAGGGTCGGGGTCGCCTTGGTGTGGAGCCCGGACAGGCGGACGTTGTTCAGGATCCGGCCGCGCGCCATCAGTTCGGCGATCGGGTGGGTGAACAGGAACACCACCAGGATGTTCACCAGTGTCGACAGGCCCAGGGCGAAGGCGAACGCGCGGACCGGGCCGAGGGCCAGGAAGTACAGGACCAGCGCGGAGATGATCGAGACGGTGTTGGCCGACAGGATCGTGCGCCGGGTCCGGACCCAGGCTCTGGGCACGGCCGTCCGGGCCGATCTGCCGTCGCGCATCTCCTCCTTGATCCGTTCGAAGTAGACGACGAACGAGTCGGCGGTGATGCCGATGGCGACCACGAAGCCCGCCACTCCTGCGAGGGTGAGGGTCAGGCCGATCTGGGAGCCCAGGAGCGCCACGGTCGGGTAGAGGACCACGGTGGCGGCGATGAGGCTGGTCAGGACCACGAAGCCGAGCACGCGGTAGTACGCGATGCAGTACAGGAACACCAGGGCCAGGCCGACGGCCATGGCGAGCAGGCCCGCTTCGAGCTGCTCGACGCCGAGGGTGGCGGTGACCTGGTTGAGGGTCTCGACGACGAACGTGGTCGGCAGGGAGCCGAAGTTGAGCTGGTCGGCCAGCTGGTTGGCCTCGGACGCGGTGAAGTCGCCGGAGATCTGGGTGGAGTTGGTCGAGACCTCGCGGATGTTCGGCGCGCTCACGACCTCGTTGTCGAGGACGATGGCGACCTGCTGGCCGACGTTCTCGGTGGTGAGGGCGCCCCATTTCTCGGAGCCCTCGCCGGTGAACTGCACGTTGACGACGAACTGGTTGAGGTTGGCCTGGTCGGTGCCCGCGTCGGCCTGGGAGATGTGCGATCCGAGCACGGTGGCGGGGGCGAGCAGGTACTTGGTGGAGAAGGTCAGGTCCGGCTGGTCCTCGGCGACCGGTTCGGGCGTGGAGCACGCCACGACCTCGGCGTCGGGCTGCTGGACCGACCCGGGCGGGCGGTTGTCGAGCTGCTCGCAGGTGATCGAGGGGACGAAGAACTGCACGTTGGCGGGCAGCAGTCCGACCTCTTCGGGGGTGAGATCGCCGAACGGCTCGAGGGCGGCGAAGGAGGCCTCGTCGGCCGGGGCGGCGGTGAGGCTCTGGGCGATCCCGGCGGCCTCTTCGCCGACCTTGGCCCACACCTCGTCGAGGGTGACGTTCTCGTCGGTGGTGGCGACCTGGGGCGAGCCTGCGGGCTCCTCGGAGGACTCCCCTGCGGGGTCCTCGGACGACTCCTCGGCGGGCGCTTCGGTGGCCGCGCCCTCGGTGGCCTCCTCGGAGGGGAGGTCCTCTTGGGGGATCTCCTCCTCGGCCATCGTGTCCTCCAGCGCCGAGTAGTCGGCGGTGGAGTTGACGACGATGCGGAAGCGCAGCTCGGCGGGGGCGCCGACGTCGCGCAGGGACTCCTCGTCGGTGTCCGTGCCCGCGACGTTGACCACGATGTTCTCCGAGCCCTCGACGTAGACCTCGGGCTCGGAGACGCCGGTGGAGTTGACGCGGCTCTCGATGATGCGGCGGGCCTGCTCCATCGTCTCCGAGCTCGGCGCCGAGTCGGTGCCCTGCTGGTAGGCGGTGAGCGTCATCGACAGCCCGCCCTGGAGGTCGAGACCGAGTTTCGGCGTCGGGAACTTCCACCCGGCGCCGGCCAGGGCGGCGGCCCAGAGGATGCCCACGACGGCCAGCAGCGCCAGGAAATAAGGGGCGAGGGGCAGGCGCTTGCGCTGGATCTTCTTCCGTGGGCGGTCAGCGCCCGTGGTTGCACCCATGTTCGACGGCAATGGTCAGTCTCTTCCTCAGTCGGTGCGGAACGGGCGCGGGGAGAGCCCGGTCCGACAGTGCCGGCCTCCGGCGCTCCGCCTCGGGGCGGCGCCGACCGGAGGGAGTGGCCTTGCACACGTAGTGTCGGCGCGGCTCATTCTAGACGGCCGCGATCGGCGGCTTTGTCCGGCCTGTCGGCGGAGCGCGGTTTTCGCGGGGGCGGACCGGCGCCCGGCTTCGGGCTTCGCGCGCGTCCAGGCCGGTTCACGGTTCGAACACACCGCGGAGAGGGGCCGCTCGCGGTGCGCGGACGTGGCCGCCCCGCCGCCGCTAGTACTCCTTGCGGTCGGACTTGCCGGTGTGCTTGTTGTCCTTGTTGTCGTCCCCGTCGTCGGTGGAGCGCAGCTTCTCGAGGTCCTCGTCGGTGAGGGTGGCCTCCTCGTCGGTGAGCTCGGGCTCGGGCTCGGCGGCGGCCTCCTCGGTGGGCAGGACCCGGGCGATGGCCTGGCGGGCGAACACGAGGAAGACGTCGTCGGAGGCTTCGAGGGTCACCGTCTCCTCGTCGGAGTCCACCACGGTGCCGTACAGGCCGCCGATGGTCATGACGCGGGCGCCCGATTCGACCTGGTTCTGCATGTCCTGCTGCTCGCGCTGGCGCTTCTTCTGCGGCCGGATCATGACGAAGTACATCAGGACGATGAAGCCCACGATCATGATCAGGAAGAGCATGTTGCTGCCTCCGGCGGCGTCATCCTGTGCGAGGACGTCTACGGCTGAGAGCACGGCGGTGCCTTTCGTCGTTGGTGGTCACTTGAGACGTGGGCGGAGTCTATCTCGCGCGCACCTGGGTGCGCCTCGCGCCGCCCGCGCCTTCGGCCGTCCGTTCCGGACGGGGGAGCCTGGCTCCCGCTTGCGGTTTCAACACTACGCGGCTCCGCTGCCGAAGAGCCCTTCGGTGGCCGGGGGTGCCATGCCCAGATGCCGCCAGCCCGCCGCGGTGGCGACGCGCCCGCGGGGGGTGCGGGCCAGGAGCCCGGCGCGGACCAGGTAGGGCTCGCTGACCTCCTCGACGGTGTCGGACTGCTCCCCCACGGCCACCGACAGGGTCGCCAGGCCGACCGGGCCGCCGCCGAAGGTCTTGACCAGGGCGCCGAGGACGGCCCGGTCGAGGCGGTCGAGGCCGAGGTCGTCGACGTCGTAGAGGGCGAGGGCCTCGGAGGCGACCGGCCGGTCGATGGTGCCGTCGGCGCGGACCTGGGCGAAGTCGCGGACGCGGCGCAGCAGCCGGTTGGCGATGCGGGGGGTGCCGCGGGAGCGGGAGGCGATCTCGGCGGCGCCCTCGTCGGTGATCGCGACGCCGAGGATGCCCGCCGAGCGCCGCACGATCGCCTCCAGTTCGGCGTCGCCGTAGAACTCCAGCTGCCCGAGGAAGCCGAAGCGGTCGCGCAGGGGCCCGGTGAGGAGCCCGGCGCGGGTGGTGGCGCCGACGAGGGTGAACGGTTCGAGTTCGAGCGGGATGGCGGTCGCGCCGGGGCCTTTGCCGACGATGACGTCGACGCGGAAGTCCTCCATGGCGGTGTAGAGGAGCTCTTCGGCCGGTCGGGCGATGCGGTGGATCTCGTCGATGAACAGGACCTCGCCGGGCGCGAGGCCGGTGAGGATCGCGGCGAGGTCGCCGGAGCGTTCGATGGCCGGGCCGGAGGTCTGGCGCAGGCCGACGCCGAGCTCGGTGGCGACGATCATCGCCAGGGTGGTCTTGCCGAGGCCGGGCGGGCCGGACAGGAGCAGGTGGTCGGGGGCGGCGCCGCGGCGGCGGGCCCCTTCGAGCAGGAGGCTGATCTGCTCGCGCACGCGGGTCTGCCCGATGACGTCGTCGAGCTTGCCGGGGCGGATGCCGGCCTCGGCGAGGCGGTCGAGCTCGGTGGCCTCGGCGGCGGTGAGGGCGGCGTCCCACTCCTCGGCGGTGTATTCGGGTTCGTCCATCTCGTCCATGGCCTATCGCTTTCCGAGCAGTCGGATGGCTTGCTTCAGCAGCGTGGGCACGTCGGCGCCGTCGACGCCCTCGGCGTCGAGCTTCTCGATGGCGGTCTCGGCCTCCTTGGCGGACCAGCCGAGCGCCTGGAGCCCCTGGGAGACCTGGGTGCGCCAGCCGCCGGGGCGCGGGCCGGCCTGCTTGGCGGGGAGGCCGGTGTCGACCGGGCCGATCTTGTCGGCCAGGTCGAGGACGATCCGCTCGGCGCTCTTCTTGCCCACGCCGGGGATGCGGGAGAGGGTGGCGGTGTCGCCGGTGGCGATGGCGCGGCGGATGACCTCGGGCCGCAGGGCCTCGAGGGCGTCGCGGGCGATGCGCGGGCCGATCTTCTGCGCGGTCTGGAGCAGTTCGAACAGGTCGCGTTCGGCGGGGCTGTTGAAGCCGAACAGGGTGATCGAGTCCTCGCGGACGATGGTGGAGACGTGGAGGACGGCCTGGGAGCCGACGGCGAGGTTGGCGAGGGTGTGGGCCCCGGCGTGCACGGCGTAGCCGACGCCGCCCACGTCGATGACGGCGTAGGACTCCCCCGCGGCGGCGACCGTGCCGGTGAGCTGGGCGATCATCGCGGCCCTGCCTTTCTCCACGACGCCTGCGCGCTGCTGCGGGGGCGTCCTTGCTCGGCGGCGGCGAGGCGGGCCTTGAGGCCGCCGCGCCACAGGTGGCAGACGGCGATGGCGAGCGCGTCGGCGGCGTCGGCCGGTTTGGGCGGGTCGGCGAGGCGCAGCACCCTGGTGACCATGGCGGTGACCTGGCGCTTGTCGGCGGTGCCGTTGCCGCACACGGCGGCCTTGGCTTCGGAGGGGGTGTACGTGGCGGTGGGGAGCCCGGCCCGCGCGGCGGCGAGGAGGGCGATGCCCGACGCCTGGGCGGTGCCGATGACGCTGGCCACGTTGTGCTGGCTGAAGACCCGTTCGACGGCGACGGCCTCGGGCCGGTGCTCCTCGATGTGGCGGCGCAGTCCTTCGTCGAGCGCCAGGAGCCGGTCGGCAAGGGGGGCTTCGGGGTCGGTGCGGACGACGTCGACGGCGACCATGCGGCCGGGGGCTCCGGGCCGTCCTTCGACGACGCCGACGCCGCAGCGGGTCAGGCCCGGGTCGATCCCCATGACGCGCACTCGTCCACCCCTCCGTTCGATCGTTCGCGCCAGCTTATCCGGCGGCCCCGACAGGTGTGGCCCGCGACGCCCGTGGCATGGCCCATAAACCACTTGCCGTGCGGCTAGCTTTCTGGTTACCTTCATATAGGGCCTGGAACCGACGACGTCGCCACACCGTTCGGTGCTGCGGTGGACGCTGCGATCCGTCGATCGGCCCTCCTCCCGTCCTGTTCTCGTCCAAGACGTTCTTTGTGAGATACCTGTGTCTGTCGCTGCGCTCAATCCGACCGCCGCTCACGAGGGTTACCCCCGTCGTTCCATCGCGATGATGGTGTTCGTGCTCGGCACGCTCGCCGCCGTCGCCCCGCTCGCCACCGACCTCTACCTTCCCGCGTTCCCCAGCATGGCCGAGGCCCTGGGCTCGACCGAGAACCACATCCAGCTGACCCTGACGTCCATGATGGTCGGACTGGCCATCGGGCAGGCCGTCATCGGCCCGCTCTCGGACCGGTTCGGGCGGCGCGTCCCGCTCCTGATCGGCATGGGGGCCTTCACGTTGACCGCGCTGGCCTGCGCCGTGGCGACCACCGCGGACCAGCTGATCGTCATCCGCTTCATCCAGGGGCTGAGCGGCGCGGCCGGTATGGTGATCTCGCGGGCGGTGATCCGCGACCACTTCGTCGGCGACGACATGACCCGCTTCACCGCCAAGATGATGTTCATCACGATGCTCGCGCCGATGCTGGGCCCGATCATCGGAGCGCAGCTCATCATCGTGGCGCCCTGGCCGATCGTGTTCGTGTTCATGGCGGTCATGTCGGCCCTGGCGACGGCCCTGGTGTGGCGCCGCCTCCCCGAGAGCCTGCCGGTCGAGCGGCGGCAGGCGCCCAGCGCCCGCGAGTTCGCCCTCACGCTGGGGCGGCTGGTGCGCGACCCGCACTTCATCGCCCCGACCCTGGCGGTGTGCCTGAACTTCTCGATGCTGTTCACGTACGTCTCGACCTTCAGCTTCATCTCCCAGAACGAGATGGGGGCCACCGCGGGGATGTACTCGGCGATCTTCGGGATCGGCACGCTGGCGCTGCTGCTGGGCAACCAGGCCAACATGGTGATGATCAACCGCGTCGACTCCAACCGGCGCATGGTGGTGGGCCTGGTGGTCTCCATGACCGGCGTCGCCTGGATCGCGGGCGTGCAGCTGCTCGGGTTCGACAGCCTGGTGACCGTGACCATCGGCATCAGCGTGATGATGTTCGGCTGCGGCATCATCTTCCCGAACGCGGGCGCCGCGGCGATGTCCTCGCAGCCCTCGCAGGTCGCCGGGACGGCCTCGGCGTTCATGGGCAGCCTCCAGATGGCCGCGGGCGGCGCGATGCCGGCCCTGGCGACGATGGGCGGGGTGAGCCTGGCGAGCATGACCGGGGGCATCGTCGTCTACGGCGTCGGCACGGCGATCGCGGTCCTGGCCACGATCCGCATCTACCGCAGGCAGCCGGTCGTCGCCGTGTAGGCGGCGCCGCTCCGACGGCGGCGGCCGGTCCCCGCGGGGGCCGGCCGCCGTCGTTTAACCGGGTCGGGGGGCGGGCATCTCCCCCGCATGCCGAACCAGGTCTTCCGCGACCGGAGCGACGCGGGCCATGCGCTGGCGTCGCTGCTCGACCACTACCGGGGCCGCTCGGACACGCTCGTCCTCGCCCTGCCGCGCGGCGGGGTACCGGTGGCCTACGAGGTGGCCCGGGCGATCAGGGCCCCGCTGGACGTGTCCACCGTCCGCAAGCTCGGCGTCCCGGGGCACGAGGAGCTGGCCATGGGCGCGATCGCCAGCGGCGGCGTCAAGGTCGTCAACGAGGAGGTGGTGCGCCTCAGCGGCGTCGACCAGGCCGCGCTCGACCGCGTGGCCGCGCGCGAGGCCGCGGAGCTGCACCGCCGGGAGCGGGCCTACCGGGGCGACCGGCCGCCGCCGGACCTGTCGGGCCGGACGGCGCTGATCGTCGACGACGGCCTCGCCACCGGTTCGACGATGCGGGCCGCGATCAAGGCGGTGCGCAGCCTCAAGCCCCGCAGGACCGTCGTGGCCGTGCCCACCGGGGCGGCCTCGACGTGCAGGGAGCTGGGCACGATGGTCGACGAGATGGTGTGCGCGACCAACCCCGAGCCGTTCAACGCGGTGGGCCTGTCCTACCGGGAGTTCGCCCAGACCACCGACGAGGAGGTCCGCGAACTCCTCGACGCGAGCGCCGGCGACTGAGCGCGGCGGCGCGCGCCTCAGCCGATCAGTCCAGGCGACACGACTCTCATGCCCTCGGCTTCAGCTGCGGCTGCCTGACGCTTGTCGTAGGTAAGGAAATATCCCAGGGCCTCGCCCAGAGCGCCTGCCGCCGCCACGTGGATCGCATCCAGGGAACGCAGCGGAGATCCCGCTTGCAGGTCTCCGGCCGCGTCGAACACCTCAGTCGGCAGCGCGACCACTGCCGCGCGCTCCAGCCAATGCAGCGCTTGCGCCCGCGAATCGGGCTGAGCGTCCACCGCGTGCAGCCCTCTGCGTACCTCGGTCCGTGTCAGCTTCGAGGTTATCTGGCGGTCTTCGACATGGCGTGCAAGCCACTCTTCCAAGTCTTCAGAGAACTCTTCGTCGAGGAAGAGCTTCATCGCGGCCGAGGAGTCCAGGTAGTGGAACTGCATCAGAACTCTCGCTCCTCTCGCAGGCGCTCGATCGCATCGCTGCCGCGGTTCGTGCCTGGAGGAGAGGGCTCACGGACGATATTGCGCACTTCGACCCCGGTAGGGAGCTTGTCGAGGTCCGCCGGGTCGAGCAGCCCGGACGCGATGGCCTTGTCGATTGCGGCGTTGGCCGGGTCCGGCGGGTTGATCTGGCCCACTACCTCGCCCCAGCGCGTGACGAGGACCGTGTGGCCCTCCTGAACACGTTTGAAGATCTCCGCGGCGTTCCGCTGGAGTTCCCTGATGGTCACGTGTTCTTCGGTCATGACACCAATCATGACGCATATTTTGTCCAGCGGGTCAGGCGATTTCCGGAAACGCCGCGCCGATCCGGTTGGCGGGTGGACGACAGTATCGCTCGCCTTCGGCGGCATCGAAACAGGTCGAAGGCCCGGGCGCCCGACCGGTCAGGGCATCACGCCGCCGAGGTGCTCGTTGAACCAGTCGCGGGCCAGGACGGCGACGGCCTCCAGCGCGCCCGGCTCGTCGAACAGGTGCGTCGCGCCGGGGACGATCACGACCCGGTTCGCCCCGCCGAGCCGCCGCTGGGCGTCGTAGTTGAGGTCCAGGACCTCCTCGTCGCGCTCGCCGACGAGCAGCAGCGTCGGCGTGCGCACGTTCGGCAGGTCCGAGGCGGCCAGGTCGGGCCTGCCGCCGCGGGAGACCACGGCGCGGACCTCGACGCCGGGGGCCGTGGCGGCCCGCAGCGCGGCGGCCGCGCCGGTGCTGGCCCCGAAGTAGCCGATCCACTCGTTCTCGGGGCCGGGCCGGTCCTGGAGCCAGTTGGTGGCGGCGACGAGCCGCTCGGCCAGCAGGTCGATGTCGAAGACCTTGGAGCGGTCGTCGGCCTCCTCGAGCGTGAGCAGGTCGAACAGGAGCGTGCCGAGCCCCGCCTCACGCAGGGACTCGGCGACGAACCGGTTGCGTCGGCTGTGGCGGCTGCTGCCGCTGCCGTGGGCGAAGACCACGACGCCGGCGGCGCCGTCGGGCACGTGCAATTGCGCTTCGAGCCGCACCGGGCCGGCCGGGATCGCCAATATCTCTTCGGTCATGCGGGGGGCGTACCCCGACCGGGGGCCGTTAAGCCCTAGGCGTCGAGCTCGGCGAGGACCTCGTCGGAGACGTCGACGTTGGTGTAGACGTTCTGGACCTCGTCGGAGTCCTCCAGGGCCTCGACCACGCGGAAGACCTTGCGGGCGCCCTCGGCGTCGACCGGGACGCTCGTGGAGGGCTGGAAGCCGGCCTCGGCCGAGTCGTAGTCGATCCCGGCCTCCTGGAGCGCGGTGCGCACCGCCACCAGGTCGGTCGGCTCGCACAGGACCTCGAAGCCGCTCTCGCCGAGGTCGTTGACCTCTTCGGCGCCGGCGTCGAGCACGGCCATGAGGAGGTCGTCCTCGGTAAGGCCCTCGGCCGCGGGCACCATGATGACGCCCTTGCGGGAGAACAGGTAGCCGACGCTCCCGGCCTCGCCCAGGGCCCCGCCGTTGCGGGTCAGGGCGACGCGGACCTCGGAGGCGGCGCGGTTCTTGTTGTCGGTGAGGCACTCGATGAGGATCGCGACGCCGCCGGGCGCGTAGCCCTCGTACATCAGCGTCTCGTAGTCGACGCCGCCGCCGTCGAGCCCGCCGCCGCGCTTGACGGCGCGGTCGATGTTGTCGTTGGGCACCGAGCTCTTCTTGGCCTTCTGGATCGCGTCGTAGAGCGTGGGGTTGCCCGCCGGGTCAGGACCGCCGGTACGGGCCGCGACCTCGATGTTCTTGATCAGCTTCGCGAAGACCTTGCCGCGTTTGGCGTCGATCGCGGCCTTCTTGTGCTTGGTCGTCGCCCACTTGGAGTGGCCACTCATCCCGGCGTTCCCCTTGTCGTTCTATTCGACGGCTCCGGCGCCGGAGCGCCGGACCATGTCCACGAAGTACTGGTGCACCCGCGCGTCCGGCGTCACCTCCGGGTGGAAGGAGGTCGCGATGCAGGCGCCCGCACGTACGGCGACGATCCTACCGTCCGCCGCCCCGGCCGGTCCTTCCCCGCCGCTGACGCGGCCCAGGACCTCGACGCCCTCGCCGACGCGCTCGACCCAGGGCGCGCGGATGAACACGCCGTGGAACGGGCCGCCCACCACGCCCGTCAGATCGACCGGCGCTTCGAAGGAGTCCACTTGGCGTCCGAAGGCGTTGCGTCGCACCGTCATCGGGATGGCCCCGAAGGACTGCTGGTCGGGTCGGCCGTCGAGCACGTCGGCGGCGAGCATGATCATGCCCGCGCAGGAGCCGAAGGCGGGCATGCCGGCCTCCAGCCGCTTGCGCAGGGGCGCGAACAGGTCGAAGGCGGTCAGCAGCCTGCTCATGGCCGTCGATTCGCCGCCGGGGACGACCAGGCCGTCGACCGAGTCGAGCTCGGATTCGCGGCGGACGGGGACCGGGCGGGCGCCGGCGGTCTCGAGCGCGCGCATGTGGTCGACGACGTCGCCTTGGAGGGCGAGCACGCCGATCTGGGGTACGACTTCCATCGGAGCCCTCCTTCTCGGTGGCGCCCACCGGGTGGCGGGGGCGGCGCTTGCAGGCCGTTCAAGGGTAGTGCGGGCGTCTCGGCGTGCCCACCTGGGCAATCGCCACTGTGATCGAACGCCTCCCCAGGTCGGATCACTGGGCGTGATCCGTTAGGCTCTGCGGGCGTAGGTGCCGCACCCCTAGGAGCAAGAGGACCATGCCTGAGATAGTGAAGCGCAACCCCATGCCCCGCTCGGTCCGGGCCGGACGCAACGCCATGTGGTTTCAGGCGGCGATCAGCGCCGCCACCGGCGGCCTGATCGTGCTGCTCCACCACACCGCCCGCGACCTCGTCCCCTCGGCGGCCGAGCACGACGTCTACCGCGCCGCGGTCGGCCTCGGCGTCCTCGCGGTGTGCCTGGTCCTGGCCGTGCTGCTGCTGCGCACCCAGTGGCGCTTCGTGTGGCTCCTGATCCTGCTCAGCCAGGTCCTGAGCCTGGCGGGCCTGGGCTGGCTCCTGTTCACCGGCGGCCTGTACTGGGCGCTGTGCATCGGATTGGCTATCGTTCCCATCATCATCATCGGCACGTTGACCGAGCGGTTCGCCCGCCGCTGGTTCAACCACTGAGCGCTCCGGAAGGCTGACGCCCATGCTCCCGCAACCGAACTTCGGTCCCACCTCCTCCGGCCCCCCGGACGACACCGGCGAGGACGAGGGGCCGCCGCGGAAGGTCGGCCGGTTGCGGATCGCCCTGTGGGTCCAGACGGTCTTCGCCGTCCTGGCCGGGAACTACCTGGTCCTGTCCGTGCTCGCGGCCAGGCAGGCGACGGTCGAGCAGCTCACCGAGATCGCCGCCGACGCGGAGCTCGAATCGCCCGCCGAGGCCGGGCAGGAGCTGTTCGAGCTCTACCACTCGACCCAGTTCCTGGTCTCCAACCTGGTCCCCGCGGGCATCATGGTCATCGCCGCGGTGCTCTCGGCGCTGTGCGCCATCCGCCTCAAGACGCGGATGAAGGTCGTGCGGCGGCTGGGGATCACGGCCTCCATCGTGCTGCTGCTGCTGGCGATGCTCACCACGCTCATGATCCCGGGCTTCTTCATGATCCTGATGATCTGGGTGTTCGCCTCGATCCTGGCGGTGTGGTGGCTGTTCTCCGGCGATGTCAAGCACTGGATGACGCTGACCGCCCCCGCGGCGGCCGACGAGCCGTCGCCTGCGGACGAGGATTCCTAGCCGGTCCCGGCGTCGGCCTCGCCCTCCTGCGAGAGGTAGTCGATGAAGCGGGCGCGCGCCAGCGGCTCGGCCTCGCCCCATTCGCCCTGGGTCAGCTGGCGCCACATCGCGACGAGGTCGTCGACGGCCACGCCGATCTCGGCGATGTCGGGGTCGAGGCTGTCGGCTTGGGCGGCGGCCGGGGTGTGGCGGAACAGGTCGATGAAGAACCCCCAGTCGCGGCGGTGGCGCGCCGACGCGAACGCCCGCTGCTGGAGTTCGGGGGTGGAGAGCCGGTCGAGGTCGTCTGCGTTCATGCCCTCAGCCTAAGGCGAGTGGCCGTTTCCGGTGTGTCGATGGGGTTTTGCGCGCTTTGCACTCCTTAGGATCACGGGATGGTCAACAAGCTCCCACGCGCCCTCGCCGCCCTCGCCTTGGCGGCGCTCACCCTGCTCACCACCGCCGGAGCGGTCGAGGCGCGGACACCGACGCATCACCAGGCGTATCCGACCGAGCCGCTGAGTGTGGAGGCCGCCTACTACCTGGAGGTCGAGTTCGCCGACGGCACCGCGCACGACACCGTGCTGGTGTGCCCCGGAGGCGGCTCCCATCCGCACGGGGCGCACGTCTGCGAGCAGCTCATCGCGGTCAACGGGGAGATCGCGGCGCTGACGGCGACCGACCGCATGTGCCCCATGGACTACCGGCCGGTGAGCGTGCGCGCCCACGGCATGTGGAACGACCGCTTCCAGTCCTACCAGGGCCAGTTCCCGAACCAGTGCGTGGCCGTCGGCTACACCGGCGGGTACCTGTTCGACATCGTGCCCCACTAGCACCGAATACGCACCGCGGGCCCCGGCCGGTCGGCCGGGGCCCGCTGTCGTGCGGTCGTGCTGTCGCCGTCCGCGCGCGTGCCGGACGGCGGCGTCGATCAGGGCCGGAAGTGCGTGCGGTCCCGA
>DASTYG010000020.1:0-37363 GCA_035765105.1 Glycomyces sp. | reverse complement strand
GCCTCGCCCGCCGCCGTTCGGGTCCGTGTCAGAACCCGGGCGCGTCCTCGCGGATCTCGCGGTCGCTGCGCACGGGCGTGGTGACCCCGGCGGAGTCCCAGGGCTCGGCCTTGGGGGGCGTGTCGTTCGCGGTGAAGCCTTCGACGATGTCGCCGAACTTGGTGCCCTTGATCTTGTCCTGAGCGGCCTCGGCGGCCTTCCCGGCCTGGTCGCGGACGGTGGTCGCCATGTGCTGCACCCGGTCGTTGCCGGTGACCTGCCGCGTCCAGCTCAGAATCTGCTCGTAGCGTTCCCTCCCCGCCTTGGCCCCCAGGACATAACCGATCCCGAGCCCGGCCACGAAATACCATCTGCGCATGGTTGCCTCCCTGTCGGCGGGCCCGCGGAGGGGACGTAGTCCGGCATCGGCGAGTCCGCGAGTCGTCACTTGGCGCTGTCGCGTATAGCGGCCATTGTGCCTCATGTGCGGGTTCCCCGACGGTTCATGGCGGAAACGCGGCCGGGCCGCTGAGCAGCCATCCTGTGACCGCCGGCATAGCAGAGCGGCGTTCGCACGACCCGGACGCGGACCACACCGCCCCCCGTGGCGGGCGGAGGCTTCGATCCTGTACGCTCGTATCCGGTTCGCCCGGTGAACGCCGCGGCAGACCCCCTTCCCCGATAGCTCAATTGGCAGAGCATTCGACTGTTAATCGAAGGGTTGATGGTTCGAGTCCATCTCGGGGAGCCACACCAGAGGTATCCGAACCCCTGACCGGGAACACCGGCCCGGGGTTCTTCTCTTTCCCGCCCCGCGGGCGCCCGCGGACCGGCGGCCTTTCCTTGCCGCCCGGGCCCATCGGCCAAAGCGGTTGGCCCGGCGGGCGGTCCGCGCCTAGAGTCGGAGGCGACGGACTACCGACCGGAGGTGGCACGATGGCGTCCGAGCAGTTCACGCTCCGACCGGTGCCGATCGGCACCGGCGCGACCGGGACCCGTATCGAGACCGACGCGATGGGGCCCATCGAGGTCCCCGCCGAGCACTACTGGGGCGCGCAGACGCAGCGGTCGCTGATTCACTTCGCGATCGGCGAGGATCGCATGCCCGCGGCCGTCTACCACGCCTACGGCCAAGTGAAGAAGGCCGCGGCGCTCCTCAACGCCGCCGACGGGCGGCTCGACCCGGTGCTCGCCGAGGCGATCGTCACGGCCGCCGACGAGGTCGCCGGCGGCGAACTCGACGCGGAGTTCCCCCTCTACGTGTGGCAGAGCGGCTCGGGCACGCACTCGAACATGAACGTCAACGAGGTGATCGCCAACCGCGCGAGCCAGCTCCTGGGCGGCGAGCTCGGCGCCAAGCACCCGGTCCACCCCAACGACCACGTGAACATGGGGCAGTCCTCGAACGACAGCTTCCCCACCGCGATGCACATCGCGACCCTCCTGGCGGTCAGGGACCGGACGCTGCCGCAGCTCGGCGCCCTCGCCGACGCGATCGAGGAGAAGGCCGCGCAGTGGGTCGACGTGGTCAAGATCGGCCGCACCCACCTCCAGGACGCCACCCCGCTCACCGTCGGCCAGGAGTGGTCGGGGTGGGCCGCGCAGCTGCGCGACGCGGGCGCCCGCCTGGAGCGCTCGCTCGAGGCGATCGGCGCGCTCGCCGCCGGCGGCACGGCCGTCGGCACCGGCATCAACGCGCCCGAGGGCTTCGGCGAGGCGATCGCGGCGAAGCTCGCCGAGCTGACCGGGCTGGCGCTGACGACCGCGCCCAACAAGTTCGCCGCCCAGGCCTCGCTCGACGGCATGGTCGCCGTCAGCGCGGGGCTGCGCGGCGTCGCGGTGGCGCTGATGAAGATCGCCAACGACATGCGCTGGCTCGCCTCGGGGCCGCGTGCGGGCCTGCGCGAGCTCAGGCTGCCCGCCAACGAGCCGGGCTCCTCGATCATGCCCGGCAAGGTCAACCCGGCCCAGCAGGAGGCCGCGCTCATGGTCTGCCTCCAGGTGATCGGCGAGGACTCGATCGTCGCCGCGGCCGGCGCGCAGGGGAACTTCGAGCTCAACACGATGCGCCCGGTCGTGGTCGACAACGTGCTCCACTCGGCCCGCCTCCTCGCCGACACCACCGAGAAGCTCCGGGTCCACAGCGTCGAGGACACCGAGCTGGACGCCGGGAATGTCGCCGAGCACGTGGGGCGCTCGCTGATGCTCGTGACCGCGCTCAGTCCGCACATCGGCTACGACAAGGCCTCGGCCATCGCCCACAAGGCCGACGAGGAGGGCACGACGCTGCGCGAGGCGGCGCTGGCGCTCGGGGTGGACGCGGCCGAGTTCGACCGCGTCGTCGATCCCGCGGCCATGGTCGGCGATCCCCGCCGCGACCTCGGTCTGGACCGCTGAGGGGTCTTGCGGCGAAAACGGCGCGCGGGGCCGTGGGGTGCCATAGACTCACGCGGGTCCGATCCGCAGCGCCGAACAGAGCCGAGGAGTCCTCATGGCCTATACGCCCGGCCCCGCCGAGCCCGCCCGCGAACCCGAGCCCAGGCGCGGCAACGGCTTCGCGATCACCGCGCTGGTCCTCGGCATCATCGCCCTGGTCCTGGCGTTCATTCCGGTCGTCAATCTCATCTCGTTCGTGCTCGCGATCGCCGCGATCGTCTTCGGCATCGTCGGCCTGGTCGCCAGCGGCAAGCGGCACACCGGCAAGGGCATGTCGATCACCGGCATCGTCCTGGGCGTGATCACGCTCGCGGTCGCCATCCTGATGTACACGCTGGTCTTCAACGCGCTCGAGGACGAGTGCGAGAAGCGGGGCCACGGAGGGAACCTCCAGGAGTGCGTCGAGGACTTCGACACCGAGGACCTGCCGACCGACTACTGAGGCCCGGCGCCTCCGGGCCGCTTGCCCGGCTTACTCTTCCGGGTGAATTTCCACTGTTCGCGCGACGGCATCGCCGTCGCGTTTTTCTTTGCGCCCCAAGGTGATCGCCTTGAGTCCTATTTGACCTGTTTGACCATTGTGAAGATGTATCAGGAGTACTGTTCGGTTACCATACCTATAGGCGGTCTCGACTGTTTCGACGAGTTCGGCGGGAGGACTCATGGCATGGCGACTGGCGAAGAGCCTGGAGGTGCTCCGGAGCGAGGTGAACACGGTCGCGCCCGGCCGCTCCACCGCCTCTGACGGCACCATCGGCGACGAGGCGCACCAGGGCTCGCCCTCGGATCACAACCCCAACGCGCAGGGCGTGGTCTGCGCGATCGACTTCACCCACGACCCGGGCAGCGGTGCCGACATGCACGCCTTCGCCGACTTCTTGAAGCGGCGGAACCACCGGGCTGTCAAATACATCATCTGGCATCGGCGGATCTGGTCGAAGGCCAGGGACGGCGAGGGGTGGCGGAGCTACAGCGGGTCCAATCCGCACACCGCGCACATGCACGTGTCGGTCGGCACCGGCTCCGACGGGCAGAGCAGGGGACCGTACGACGACACCAGCCCGTGGGGGCTGGCCGACGAGTTCGGAGGAGGAGACGTGATCGGACTCAAAGTGGGCGACAAGGGCGACCGGGTCAAAGGGCTCCAGGGCACGCTCCGCTACGCCGGCTACGACCCCGGCGAGGTGGACGGCGACTACGGGCCGAAGACCTCGGCGGCGGTGCTCAAGATGCGGCAGGCCGAGGGCTCCGGCGTCGGCGACGGCGACAACTTCACCGGCTGGGCCTACGCCCAGCTGATGCGGGCCCTGGCGAAGAAGTACTGACGCCCCGGCGCCGCGGGCGCCGGGCGGGAAACGGCAGCGCGGCACGGGGCAGCCCCGGGAGCCGAGGACGACGGGGCCAGTTCGGTGCTGCCGTCGTTCGAGTCGCGGGGCGGCCCCGGGCGCCGAGGACGACTGGCCTCGGCGTCCGAGCGGCGCGCCCGCGCCGTCAGAGCGGTCCGGCGTGGACCCATTCGGCGATCTCGGGCGAGGTCAGTTCGGCGACGCGCGCCCGGTAGCGTTCGCGGTCGCCCTCGGCGAACATGGAACTCCACTGGCCGCTCGCGCCCTTGTGGAAGAACTCGGCCTTGTCCTTCCAGATGTCGGCCTCCGGGGTGAGGGTCTCGGCCCTGCCGCGCACCTCGTCGAAGGTCGCCGCCTTGACCAGTTTCGGCCACACGTCCTCGTCGACGGCGATGCCGAGGACGGCCGCGAGCGACCGCATGCCCCCTTCGAGGTCGGCCTTGAGCCCGTCGTAGTGCAAGAGCACGATCCCGGGCTCGCCGCGGCGCTCCCAGAAGCCTTCGAGGTGGGCGAGCATGGCCTGGAGGCCGAAGAGGTTGTCGTCCGAGTGGACCCAGTGCCAGAAGCGCTCGTAGGGCGTGGAGTCCGGCGCCGGGACTTCGAGGGGCCCCGCCTCGGCGCCCAGGGCGGCGGCGCGGGCGGCCTCCATGCGCTCCCAGTCCGTGTTCGCCAGATGGTTGTCGAGCGAGACGGCGACGTCGCGGGGGTCGCGGCCGATGCTGATGTAGGTGACGTCGTCGCGCGCGGGGAGCCCGTCGAGCGGCGTGTGGGTCTTGATGAAGCGGCGGTGGCCCTGGGCGGCGAGCGCGTCCCGGACCTCGCGGGCGGCGCGGAAGGTCGCGTCGGGCCAGCAGGTGAGCTCGTCGAGCGGCGCGGGCAGGTCGGGGCGCCCGAACACCAGGAGGGCGCAGATGATCTGCGTCCAGGTGGTGCCGCATTTGGCGGGGGTGGAGACGATGATGTCGCCCTCGCGCAGTTCGATGTCGTCCCAGCGGGTGGAGTCCATGAACTGGTTCCGGTAGCGGACGGGGGGTGCGGCCACAGTGGTGCTCCTTGCGCGGGTGGGTGATTCGGGTGGGAGTCCTGTGTGCGGTGTCTGACCGTTGAACGACACACTATGCGCGACTGCGTGATCACGCAAGCAAATGATCTTGGGCCGGTTCGTCCTGTGAGGTGGAGAACATCACCATCTGGGACGGGCCCTTCTGCTGCCCGCATTATTAGGTTAGGCTAACCTGCGTCATCCTCCCGGCCGTGACCGGCCGGCCACGAAAGGACATAGCCCTGTGCTGACCGGTGCCGCAGACCTCCGCCCCGCACCCGCCCCGCCGCACTCGCCCGCCGAGGCGCCCGCACTGCTCAACCAACGCTCGGCCGAGACCTACCGCGGCCTCGTCGCCGAAGTGGCCGAACGGATCTCGGAGCGCTTCGCCGCGGTCGACCGGCCCTGGACCGGCATCACCCCCGCCGAACTCGAACCCGCCGTCGCCGCGGTCGACCTCGACCGGCCCCTGCCGACCTTCGACGACGCCCTCGACGAGATCGGCGACCTCTACCTGCGCGACGCGGTCTGGTTCCACCACCCGCGCTATCTCGCCCACCTCAACTGCCCCGTCGCGCTCCCGGCCATCGCCGCCGAGACCGTCCTCGCCTCCGTCAACACCTCAGTGGACACCTGGGACCAGAGCGCGGGCGGCACCCTCATCGAACGGCGCCTCATCGGCTGGACCGCCGGGCGCGTCGGCTTCGGGTCCGAGGCCGACGGCGTCTTCACCTCCGGCGGGACGCAGTCGAACCTGCACGCGCTCATGCTCGCCCGCGACGAGGCCGTCGAGCAGGTCCGCAAGAACAGCGAGACCGAGCTGCGGGGCGTCGAGGTCCTCCCCCGACTGCGCCTGTTCGCCTCGCCCCACAGCCACTTCAGCGTCGTCAAGGCCGCCCGCCTGCTCGGGCTCGGCGAGGAGGCCGTGATCACCGTCCCGGCCGACGACCGCCACCGCATGCACCCGCGCGCCCTCGACGCGGCCCTGGAGACCTGCCGCGGCGAAGGGCTCGTGCCCGCCGGGGTCGTCGCCACCGCCGGCACCACCGACTTCGGCTCGATCGACCCGCTCGCGGCGGTCGCCGAGGTGTGCGAGGCGCACCGCGTCTGGTTCCATGTGGACGCCGCCTACGGCTGCGGGCTCCTCGTCTCCCCCAAGCGGCGCGGCCTCATCGACGGGATCGAGCGCGCCGACTCGGTCACCGTGGACTACCACAAGTCGTTCTTCCAGCCGGTCAGCTCCTCGGCGGTCATCGTGCGCGAGCGGGCCTCGCTGCGGCACGTCACCCACCACGCCGACTACCTCAACCCGGCCGAGGCCGTCTTCCCCAACCAGGTCGACAAGAGCCTCCAGACCACGCGGCGCCTGGACGCCCTGAAACTGTGGATGACGCTGCGGGCCTTGGGGCCCGACGCGATCGGCGCGATGTTCGACCGGGTCTGCGACCTGGCCGGGGCCGTGTGGGCGCACCTGGAGGCCGACCCGCGCTTCGAGACCGCCGCCCCCGCCTCGCAGCTGTCCACCGTCCTGTTCCGCCTCAAAGGCGGCGGCGACGAGACGCAGCGCCTGGCCCGCGAGGGGATCGCCGCGGCGGGCGAGGGCATGGTGGCCGCCACCCGCGTGCGGGGCCGCACCGCCCTCAAGCTCACCCTGCTCAACCCCGAGACCACCCTCGACGACGTGGTCCCCGTCCTCGACGCGCTCGCCCGGCACGGCGCGAACGTCCGGGGGGCCTAGATGACCGGGCAGCGGATACACGATTTCATCGGCATCGGCCTGGGGCCGTTCAACCTCGGGCTGGCGTGCCTGACCGAGCCGGTGGCCGGGCTCGACGGGGTCTTCCTGGAGCGCAAGCCCGCGGTGGACTGGCACCCGGGGATGCTCGTCGCGGGCGCCACCATGCAGGTGCCGTTCATGGCCGACCTGGTGACCCTGGCCGACCCGACCTCGCCGTACTCCTTCCTCAACTACCTCAAGGACCGGGGCCGGATCTACCCGTTCTACATCCGCGAGTCGTTCTTCCAGCTGCGCAGCGAATTCCAGGACTACCTGCGCTGGGCCGCCGGGCGGCTGGGGAGCCTGCGCTTCGAGCGGGACGTGGCGGCCGTGGAGTGGGACGCCTCGCGCGGGGCCTACGCGGTGCGCAGCGCCGGGCCCGCCGGGGAGCGGGTCGACTTCGCCCGGCGCCTGGTCCTGGGCACCGGCACCCCGCCGTGGACGCCGCCGGCCTGCCGCGGCCTGGAGGGCGCGACCGTCTGCCACGCCTCGTCCTATCTGGAGCACCGGGACCGGTTGCGGCGGTGCGCCGCCGTGACCGTGGTCGGCAGCGGCCAGAGCGCCGCCGAGATCTACCGGGACCTGCTGGAGGACGCCGGGCCCGGTGCGTACCGGCTCTACTGGGTGACGCGCTCGCCCCGGTTCTTCCCGCTGGAGTACACGAAGCTGACCTTGGAGATGACCAGCCCGGACTACGTCGACTACTTCCACGCGCTGCCCGCGGCGAAGCGCGACGAGCTCAACGACGCCCACAAGGGACTCTACAAGGGCATCAACGCCGAGCTCATCAACGAGATCTACGACCTGCTGTACCGCAAGCGGTTCGAGCACGGCGAGGTCGCGACCCGCCTGTTCACCAACTGCACGGTGGAGCGGGCGACCGGCGGCGGCGGGGAGTTCGTCCTGGGCGTCCGCCAGCACGAGCAGGACCTGGGTTTCGAGCTGCGCACCGAGGGACTGGTCCTGGCGACCGGCTACAGCGCCGGCGTGCCCGCGTTCCTCGACGGCGTCCGCGACCGGCTGCGCTTCGACGCCGCCGGACGCCTGGACGCCCGCCGCGACTACAGCGTCGACGCCGCCGGGACCGGCGAGGTGTTCGTCCAGAACGCCGAGCTGTCCACGCACGGCTTCGTCACGCCCGACCTCGGCATGGCCGCCCACCGCAACTCGTGGATCATCCGCGCCATGACCGGCCGCGAGGTCTACCCGATCGAGCGGCGCATCGCCTTCCAGGAGTTCGCCGCACCGCAGGAGAGCGAATGATGCGGGCGCCCCGGACGTTCGAACGCCGCGACGAGCGGCTCGGCGAGTTCACGCTGCGGCCGGTGGACCCGGCCGTCGACGCCCCGCTGCTCCACGAGTGGGTCACGCACCCCAAGTGCCGCTACTGGATGATGGCCGAGTCCTCCGTCGCCGACGTGTGGGCCGAGCACGAGGCCATCGCCGCGAGCGCGCACCACTTCGCGTTCCTGGGCATGCACCGGTACCGCTCGAAGTTCCTCGTCGAGGTCTACGACCCGGCCCGCACCGAGCTCGCGGGCGTCTACGACGTCCGCGAGGGCGATGTGGGCATGCACGTCCTCACCGCGCCGACGGACGCCCCCGTCCCCGGGTTCACCAAGGGCGTCATGGTCACCGTGATGGACCTGCTCTTCGACGGCTTCGCGGCGAAACGCGTCGTGGTCGATCCCGACGCGGCCAACACCCCGATCCACCGGCTCAACGAATGGGTCGGCTTCAGCGCCGACCGCATCGTCCCCTTGAGCGACAAGCAGGCGCTCCTGAGCTTCTGCACCCCCACCGACTACGAGCGGTCCGCCGCGAGAGGAACCGAGTCATGACCGACCCCACCGACCACCTCACGCCCGAGCACTGGCACCGGGCCACCCGGGACCTGCTGGCCAAGGCCGTCGGCGAGTTCGCCCACGAACGGCTCCTGGCGCCCGCCCGGATCGGCGGCCACTGCGTCCTGTCCAGTGAGACCGACCGGTACCTGTTCACCGCCGAGCGCCTCGCGCTCGACCACTGGGCGGTCGATCCCGCCTCGCTGCGCCGCCAGGGCCCCGGCGGCGAGGAGCTGCCGCTGGACGCCGCCGCGTTCTTCATCGCCTTCAAAGAGGAGCTGGGCCTGAGCGACGAGGTCCTCCCGGTCTACCTCGAAGAGATCGCCAGCACCGTCAACCGCGGCGCCTACCAGCTCGCCGCGCCGCAGCCGAGCGCCGCCGAGCTCGTCGACGCCGACTTCCAGTCGATCGAGGCGGCCATGACCGGCGGGCACCCGTGCTTCGTCGCCGGTTCGGGGCGGCTCGGCTTCACCGCGGGCGACTACCGCGCGTTCGCGCCCGAGACCGGCGCGGGCGTGCGCCTGCTGTGGCTGGCGGCGCTGCGGCGGCACGCGATGTTCGCCGCCTCGGCCGAACTGGGCCCCGAGTGGCTGCTGGAGACGCAGTTGAGCGCAGCCGACCGCGACCGGTTCGCGGCGGTGCTCGCCGGCAGGGGCCTGACGTTCGAGGACGTGCACCTCATCCCGGTCCACCCCTGGCAGTGGCGCAACAAGATCGCGACGACGTTCGCGGCCGAGGTGGCCGAGGGCCGCCTGGTGATGCTCGGGGAGTCGGGCGACGACTTCCAGGCGCAGCAGTCGATCCGGACGTTCTTCAACCGGTCCAGGCCCGAGGCCGACTACGTCAAGACCGCCCTGTCGGTGCTGAACATGGGCTTCATGCGGGGCCTGTCGACCGAGTACATGGAGGTGACGCCCGCGATCAACGACTTCGTGGCCGATCTGGTGCACGGCGATCCGACGCTGAAGCGGTCGGGCGTGACGGTGCTGCGCGAGCGGGCGGCCGTCGGCTACCGGCACCCGGCGTACTCGACGGGCGCGCCGAAGGGCTCGCCGTACCGGAAGATGCTGGCGGCGCTGTGGCGCGAGAGCCCCGTGCCCAGGCTCGGGCCGGGCGAGCGCGCGGCCACGATGGCGTCGCTGCTGCACGTCGACGCCGCGGGGCGCCCGTTCGCCTCGGCGCTCATCGCCCGCTCGCGGCTGGGGGCCGAGGAGTGGCTGCGGCGCTACCTCGACGCCTACCTGGTGCCGCTGGTCCACTGCTTCTACAAGTACGGCATGGCGTTCATGCCGCACGGCGAGAACGTGATCCTGGTGCTGCGCGGCGGCAGGGTGGACCGGGTGCTCCTCAAGGACATCGGGGAGGAGGTGGCGATCTTCGACGAGTCCATGCCGGTGCCGCCGGAGGCCGAGCGCGTCAAGGGCCCCATTCCCGACGAGGTGCGCACCCTGGCGATCCTCACCGACGTCGTGGACTGCTTCCTGCGGTTCCTGGCGGCGATCCTGCACACCGACGGCGTGCTCGACGAGGGGGACTTCTGGCGCACGGCCGCCGAGGCGATCAAGGGCTACCAGGCGGGGCATCCCGAGCTGGCCGAGCAGTTCGCCCGGTACGACCTGTTCGCGGAGACCTTCGGGCTCTCGTGCCTGAACCGTCTGCAGCTCAAGAACAACCGGCAGATGGTGAATCTGGAGAACCAGGAGGAGAGCCTGATCTACGCGGGCAGGCTCGACAACCCGCTGGCGCGGTGGCGCTGAGGCGCGGCCGGACCGCCCGGCCGCGACACCTCGGGGACGGCGTGACACGCCACGCCATCATGGAGGGGTGAACTTCGATTACGACTTCTCCGCAAGGCCCGTGCTGATCACGGGCGCCAGTCATGGTCTGGGGTTGGCGACGGCGCAGCTCCTCGCCGCGTTCGGTGCGCCGCTCGCGCTGTGCGCGCGGGACGCCGCCCGGTTGAACGAGGAGGCCGAGCGGCTGCGGGGGAAGTTCGACGTCCCGGTCTTCACGCGGGCGCTCGACGTGGTCGACGAGGAGACGCTCGTCGAGTTCGTGGGCGAGGCCGGGCGGCGGCTGGGCGACTTCGGCGGCATCGTCGCGAATGTGGGCGGCGCCCGGGGCGCGCACCTTGGGGACACCTCGGCCGACGACTGGGCTTACACCTTGGGGGTGAACGTGGTCGGCGCGATGTCGGCGCTGCGCGCGGCGATGCCGCAGTTGCGGCGCACTCGCGGGGCGGCGGTCCTGGTGTCCTCGATCTCGGGGTCCAAGCCCGCGCCGGGGCTGTCGTACGGGGCCACGAAGGCGGCGCTGAACCACGCGGCGGCGATCCTCGCCAGGGAGCTGGGCGGGGAGGGCGTGCGCGTCAACGCCGTCGCCCCGGGTTCGATGCTGGTGCCGAACGGCAGGTGGGACCGGATGCGGGTCGATGAGCCGGAGGAGTACGCCGCGTTCCGGGAAGAGTTCCCCGCCGGCCGCCTGGTCGACCCGGTGGACGTGGCGTCGGTGATCGCGTTCCTGCTCTCGGACGGCGCCAGGGCGGTCAACGGGGCGGTCGTCCCGGTGGACGGGGGCCAGAACGCGCCGACGGCGTTCGGGTACTGATCCGCGGGCGGGCCGGAGTGCACGGCCGGGGGCCAGAACGCGCCGACGGCCTTCGGGCACTGATCCACGGGCGGACCGGACTGTACGGCCGGGGGCCGGGCCGCGCTGCGGCCTTCGGGCACTGATCCACGGCCGGGCCGGGGCTCCCTCAGTGCTCCGCGGGTCAGTGCCGCAGGTGGGCCAGGACCATGCCGACCGGGACGCTGGCGAGGAGCACGACCAGCACGAGCCGGTAGACCTGCGTCGCGAGTCCCGGTGCGGCGCCGCGGGTGCGGGCGAGCGCGATGCCCAACACCGCCACCAGCAGCGCCGCCCCGGCGTCCACCGCCGGGGGGAGGCGGGTCAGCGTGCCGCCGATGACCGCGGCGTTCCCGGCGGCCCAGGCCCCCGCCTGGGCCCATGCCAGCGGCGCGCCCATCGGCCGCCGGACGAGCCGGTCCTCCGCGGTGCCGATCGCGCATGAGGCCGTGCCGCACACCAGGACGAGGTAGGCCGCCGCCCAGCTGCCCTTGGCGAGGTCGAGCGGGCCGGTGACGGCGGCGACGACGCCGCCCGCGACGACGCAGGCGACGCCGGCGGCGAACAGCGCCCGGGTGAACCGGGGCGCGGCGTCGGCGTCGGGTGCGGTGGTGTCCACGTGGTTCCCTTCCGGGGGTCGGGTGCTCATGCGCGCTCGGTCCGCGCGGTGCCGGCGAGGCACAGGTCGGGTTCGACGAACGCCTCCAGCCGGTCGACGGTGACCGGGGAGCGCCAGGCTTCGAGGGCGCCCTGCATCAGGCCGAGGTGGACCTGGCAGGCGACGGGGGAGCCGGAGGCGGCCAGTTCGAGGAACGGGCAGTGCCGCAGGCCGATCTCCGGCAGGTCGCCGCCGCGGCGCTCGGGCGCGAATCCGAGTTCGTCGAGCAGGTCCACCAGGCGTGCGACGGCCGCCGCGGCGTCGCCGCCCGCGGGCGCGGCGTCCCCGTCCGCGGCGGAGCGGCGGCCCCAGGCGCGTCCGGCCGCGACGGCGCTGGCTTGCGGGTCGGGGGCGTCGGCCAGGGCGCGGGCGAGGGTCTCGGCGAGCATCCGGTAGTGGCGGGGGCCGGCGGGGTCCATGCCGCGCACGGCCTGGAACAGCTGCGCGGGGCGTCCGGGGGCGCGGCGGTCGGCGCGGCCGCGCTCGACCTGGCCGCTTTCGACGAGCTTGTCGAGGTGGAAGCGGACCGTGTTGGGGTGCACCGCGAGCCGTTCGGCGATCGCGGTGATGCCCAGCGCCCCTTCGGCGTCCCGGAGGGTCTGGAGCACTTCGTCACGCCGGTTCGCCGGGGGCTTCGCGTCGGCGGCCGCGGCGTCCGCGCCGTCCTCGGACGGTCGTCCCACGGATCGGGAAGGTAGTCTCATAAATGCATCACCTCGGCTACGGGTATAGTTTACACAATTCAAACTTGTAAAAACGATGGCGCGGGAGCGGGAATGTCCTCACAGAGTGTGGAGCAGGAGACGGCGCAGGAGCTCGACGTGCGGGGCGTGCCCAAGCCCGACAAGCACCCTGCGATCTTCGCCGCGTACGACGCCCTGCCGGTCGGCGGCTCCTTCGTCCTGGTCAACGACCACGACCCGAAGCACCTCCGGGACGAGTTCGCGGCCGCCCACCCGGGCGGCCACGGCTGGGAGTACCTCACCCGCGAGCGGCGGCACTGGCGAATCCGGATCACCCGGCTCGCCTCCACGCCGCTCCCCCGCGTCCTGGCCGACACCGCCGCCCTCGGCGCGGAGGTCGGCGCGAGCGGCGTCAGCGGCGCGGTGTGGCGGCTCCAAGAGGACGAGCGGGACCTGGACTCGAACGTCATCGCGCTGCCTCCCGGCGGGGGCATCGGCGCCCACGCCGGACCCGACGTCGACGTCCTGATCCACGTCATCGCCGGCAGCGGGAGCCTGACCACCGAGCTCGGGCCGGTCGACCTCGCGCCCGGCGCCGTGGTCTGGCTGCCGCGCCGCTCGCGACGCGAGTTCACGGCCGGAGCCGAGGGGATACGCTATCTCACTGTGCACCGGCGTCGGCAAGCGCTGGCCCTCAGCCCCGCGCCGCCTCGCGGCTGACGCGAACCCGGTGCGACGCCGACCTCAGTGCCGCGGTCGGTGAACCGATGTGGGACATGCCCGAGCCCGGGTACACCGAAGAAGCGACACCGTCGACGGCCCCCGCCGGCGACGAAAGGAGGCGATCCGATGACGGGTCTGGACGAGAAGCTGCACGACATCCACGAAGAGGTCCTGCGCCGCAACCCCGGAGAGATCGAATTCCACCAGGCCGTGCACGAGGTCCTGGACAGCCTCGGCCCCGTGGTGGCCAAGCACCCCGAGTACGCCGACGCCGCCGTGATCCGCCGCCTGTGCGAGCCCGAGCGCCAGATCATCTTCCGCGTCCCCTGGGTCGACGACGCCGGCCAGATCCAGATGAACCGCGGCTTCCGCGTCGAGTTCAACTCCGCCCTCGGCCCCTACAAGGGCGGCCTGCGGTTCCACCCGACGGTCTACCTCGGGATCGTGAAGTTCCTCGGCTTCGAGCAGATCTTCAAGAACGCGCTCACCGGCCTGCCCATCGGCGGCGGCAAGGGCGGCTCCGACTTCGACCCCAAGGGCCGCTCCGACGGCGAGATCATGCGGTTCTGCCAGGCGTTCATGACCGAGCTGTACCGGCACATCGGCGAGTACACCGACGTCCCGGCCGGCGACACCGGCGTCGGCGGGCGCGAGATCGGCTACCTGTTCGGCCAGTACAAGCGGATCACCAACCGCTACGAGTCCGGCGTCCTGACCGGCAAGGGCCTGAGCTGGGGCGGATCGCAGGTCCGCACCGAGGCCACCGGCTACGGCACCGTGTTCTTCGCCGAGGAGATCCTCAAGGCCCGCGGGGAGTCCTTCGACGGCAAGCGCGTCGTGGTCTCCGGCTCGGGGAACGTGGCGATCTACGCCGTCGAGAAGGTCCACGAGCTCGGCGGCACCGTCGTCGCCTGCTCCGACTCGTGCGGCTACGTCGTCGACGAGAAGGGCCTCGACCTCGAACTGCTCAAGGACGTCAAGCTGGCCCGGCGCGAGCGGCTCACCGCCTACGCCGAGCGGCGCGACAGCGCCCGCTACGTCGAGGGCGGCGCCGTGTGGGAGGTGCCGTGCGACATCGCGCTGCCGTGCGCCACCCAGAACGAGCTCAACGGCCACGACGCGGGCGGCCTGGTCCGCAACGGCTGCGCCGTCGTCGCCGAGGGCGCCAACATGCCCTGCACCCCCGAGGCCGTCAAGGTCTTCGCCGAGGCGGGCGTGGTCTTCGCGCCCGGCAAGGCCGCCAACGCCGGCGGCGTCGCCACCAGCGCCCTGGAGATGCAGCAGAACGCCTCGCGGGACTCGTGGTCCTTCGAGCACACCGAGGAGCGGCTCGCCGAGATCATGCGCGGCATCCACGACCGCTGCCTGGCCACGGCCGACGACTACGGCCAGCCCGGCAACTACCTGGCCGGCGCCAACATCGCCGGGTTCATCCAGGTCGCCGACGCGATGCTGGCGCTCGGCGTCATCTAGGAACGCGTGCCCGCCGCCTCGGTCTCCCGGGGCGGCGGCCCCTGCCGGGCCCGCCCGAGCAGGAACGGGACGACCGCGAGCGCGACGGCGGCGCAGCACAGGTTGAGCATCCCGTAGCCCAGGTACTCCACGATCGGGCCCGAGGCGATCCCCGCGCCCATGGCGGCCAGGCCCATGACCATGTCCGAGAAGCCCTGCGTGGAGGGGCGTTCGGCGGGGCCGACGGCGCCGGTGACCAGGGTCGCCGAGGCGACGGTCATGGCCGACCAGCCCAGGCCGAGCAGGACGAGCCCGACGCTGACGCGCACGTGGTCGTCGGCGGCGGCGGACCCGGCGACGGCGCAGGCGGCGACGAGCACGGCCGTGCCCGCCACCAGGACCGGCCTGGCCCCGTGCCGGTCGGCGAGCGCGCCGACGACCGGCGCGAGCGCGTACATGCCCGCGACGTGCAGGCCGAGGATGAAGCCGACGACGGTGAGCGCGTCGGCCGGGTCGTGCATGCCGTGCTTGATGTGGATGGCGGTCATGGCCATGACGCCGACCATCACGAAGTGCCCCAGGGCGGCGGCGATCACGCCGGTGCGGACCGCGGGGTTCGCGCGCGCCGTCCGCCAGCCGTCGGCGACCGACCGCTTCGGCGCGTCGGCCTCGCCGGAGCGGCGGCGGGACACCAGCAGCGGGTCGGGGCGCAGCAGCACCGCGACCAGGACCGCGGTCGCCAGGCACAGCAGGCCGATCGCGGCCATCGAGCCGACGTAGTCCGGGCCGCCGAACCGTCCCAGCCAGGCCCGTTCGGCCAGTGCCGCGAGGGAGGGGCCGGTGACGCTGCCGATCGTCGTGGCCCACACGATCAGCGCCAGGTGGGAGCCGCGCTTGGCGGGCGGGGCGAGGTCGGCGGCGGCGTAGCGGGACTGGAGGCCCGCGAAGGAGGCGCTGCCGAGGAGGAAGTAGCCGCCGACGGCGAGCGCGGCGGCCTCCAGGTGGATCGCGAGGATCACCACGGCGACGCCGAGGACGGCGCAGCCGTACCCGAAGACGAGGCCGCCGCGGCGCCCGAAGCGCTCGGTGATGCGGACGGCGGGGACGGCCGCGAGCGCCGAGCCGCCGACGAACAGGCTCTGCCCCAGCCCGGCGTAGGTGCTGGAGCCGGTCATGTCGTCGATGAGGAGGGCGCCCACGGCGATGCCGAGGCCGACGGCGAGGCCGCCGAGGACCTGGGCGGCGAACAGGACGCGCAGGGTGCGCCGCTGGAGGGCGGCGTCGGGGGTGCGGGTGGCGGTCATGGAGGGTTTCCTTTCGGGGGGCGGTCAGACCGGCGGGGCGGCCGGTCCGGCGGCCGCAGCGAGCGCGGCGGCCACCGCGGGGGCGGTCCGGGGGTCGAGCCGCGCGGTGCTGATGCGGACGGCCTGGCGGCCCCGCAGGGTGTAGGAGCGGCCGGGGGCGACGGCGTACCCGGCGTCGCGGAGCGCGAGGACGGCGGCGGTCTCGTCGGCGACGGGGACCCACAGGTTGAGTCCGGAGCGGCCGAAGGCGTCGACGCCGTGCGCGGCCAGGGCCCGGCGCATCGCGCTCTGGCGTTCGGCGTAGCGGCGTCCGGCGTGCTCGACCAGGGCGGCGACGTCCTCGTCCTGCCAGGCGGCGAGGACGAAGTGCTGGAGGATGTGCGAGACCCAGCCGTGGGCGATCGCCATGCGGCCCTGCACGCGGGCCTTGGTGTCGCCGTCGGCGGCGACGAGGGCGCAGCGCAGGGCGGGGCCGTAGGGCTTGGAGGCGGAGCGGACGAACATCCACCGTTCGGCGGCGTCGGCGACGCGGTGGAGGGGGGTGCGGCTCAGTTCGGCCCAGTGGTCGTCCTCGATGACGAACACGCCCGGGTGGGCGGCGATGACGTCGCGCAGGGCGGCGGCGCGGTCGGCGGTGACGGCGGCGCCGGTGGGGTTCTGGCCACGCGAGGTGAGGACGAACGCGCGGGCGCCGCGGGCCAGGGCCTGGTCGAGTTCGGCCGGGACGGGGCCGTCGGCGTCGACGGCGACGGGCGTGACCTGGTATCCGGCGGCGAGCAGGAGGTCGCGGCCGTTGGCCCAGGTGGGCTCTTCGACCGCGACGGTGTCGCCGGGCGCGCACCGGGCGGCCAGGCCGCGTTCGAAGGCGTCGAGCGCGCCGGAGGTGACGGTGAGCTCGCCGCGGACGCCGTCGGCGGCGAGGCGTTCGCGGGCGAGGTCGAGCAGGTGGGGGCAGGGGCCGCCGTCGCGGTAGTTCCCGGCGTCGACCTCGACGTGCGGTTTGAGGGCGGCGAGGTCGGGCAGCAGCTCGGGGTCGGGTTCGCCGCTGACGAGGTCGAGGACGCCGGGCGGGACGGCGATGGGGCCGGCGGGGGTGAAGGCGGAGCGTTCGCGCACGACGGTGCCGGCGCGTCCGCCGGTCTCGACGACGCCGCGTTCGCGCAGGCGGCGGTAGGCGGCGGCGACGGTGCCCGCGGCGACGCCGAGGTCGGCGGCGAGCCGGCGGACGGCGGGGAGGGTGCGGCCGGGCCGCAGGTGGCCGTCGCGCACGCCGACCTCGACGCTGGCGGCGATCTCGCTCGCGGAGACGCCCGTGATCTGATAATGTACCGACATAACTCAGAGATTGTACTAGTACAAAATGAGACGATGGGAGTCCCCCCAGTGACCACCCCCGCTCCTCCCGGCGCGAACGCCGCCTTCGCCCCCACCGAGCGCACCGTCCCGCTGCGCTCCCGGCACCGCATCGACTACGGCAAGGCCGCCGCCTACCAGGTCCTCGACGAGGCCCTGTTCTGCGACGTGGCCTTCACCGGCCCCGACGGCGCCCCCCGAGTCCTCCCGACCTTCCATGCGCGCGTAGGCGGCACGGTCTACCTCCACGGCTCGACCGGCTCCTCGGTGGGCCTGGCCGGCAAGGACGGCTTCGACGTGTGCCTCACGGCCACCGTCGTCGACGGCCTCGTCTACGCCAAATCCTGGATCCACCACTCCATGAACTACCGCAGCATCGTCGTCCACGGCCGGGCCGCCCTGGTCACCGACGCGCACGAGCGGTGGCTGGCGATGCGCGCCCTCGTCGAGCGCATGTCGACCGGGCGCTCCGAGCGCTCGCGCGAACCCGACGCCAAAGAAGAGGCGGCCTCGGCGTTCCTGGCCGTGCCCCTCGACGAGGTCTCGGTCAAGCGCCGCAGCGGCCCGCCCTCGGAGGAACCCGAAGACGCGGACCTTCCCTACCGCAACGGCGTCGCCGACGTGACCACGCTCGTCGCCGGACGGCTCTAGGCGTGAGGTCCAGCGGCTCAGGGCGGGGCGCCGCCCGGCCCCCGGGCGCACCCTAGGAGGCCGCCGCCTCCCGCTCCGCCCCCTGGCCGAGACGGGCGGCCTCGGCGCGGTCGAGCCGCCACACGGCGATCGACCCGCCCCCGGCCACGGCCGCCACGAACAGCACGAACGTCAACGTGTACGGCCACTCGGGCGCGGCGTCGGCGCTGTACTGCACCATCGCGCCCTCCTCGCCGGCCGCCCACCAGATCGCCTGGCGCACCAACTGGAGGAAGTCCCGCTCCCCCCACGTCTCGTGCTCCCCGCCCGCGACCGAGTAGAACAGGCGCAGCTCCGTCGAGTTCCACGCCACCGGGTCGCCCGACTCCATGGTCGCCAAGACGTTCTGGCCCGACTCGCCGGGCTCGGGCGAGAAGTAGTACCAGCGCTCGGACACCTCAAGGTCCTCGTCGAGGCCCTCGGTGATCGGCGAGCCCTCGTCGAAGGCGATGGACCGCTTCGCCGCTGGAGTGACCGGCGCCCCGGCCGCCGTCGCGCCCAGCGCCGCGTTCCACCACGCCCAGTCCGGTTCGGTGGCGGCCGCCGAATGCGTCGCCACCAGCCCGCCGCCGCCCTCCACGAACGCCTCGACCGCCGCCTCCTGGGCCGCGTCGAAGATGTCGCCCTCGGTGTCCAGCAGCATGAGGACGTCGAAGCCCGCCAGGTCCTCCACATCGGCCGGTTCGCCCTCGACCAGTGCGAAGTTCCAGCGCCGCGCCTCCATGCCCAGGCGCTCGATCGCGAAGTCGACGGTCTCGGCGTCGCCGTGCCCGGCGGTCAGCACCAGCACTCGCGGCTCGTCGGCGGCGTGCGCGGCCGAGGCGGGGGCCGCGGCGGACGCGCCGGCCAGCATGACGACCAGGGAGAGTCGCAGCAGGGTTCTCACGCGCCCACCTTATCGGTCCCCGGCCCGGCCGGTGTCGGCCGCGGCTACTTGTAGAGGGCCTTCGCCAGGCGCCGCTGGGCGATCCACGTCCCCGCCACCGCCAAGGCCACCAGGTACAGCATGTTCACCAGCATCATCGGGGAGAACATGCCCAGGCTGATGCCGCGCACCAGCTCGATCCCGTGGTACAGCGGCATGACGTAGACCAGGGGCTGCGCGAACGACGGGTACGCCTCCACCGGCGTGAACGTGCCGCCGAACAGGAACATGGCGAACACGACGGCCATCATCCAGTCGAAGTCGGTCCACTCGCGGAAGAACGTCGCCAGCGTCAGGCCGATCCCCGAGAACGCCAGCGCGATGAACACGCTCGCGGGCACCGCCAGCAGCGCCCACCAGGAGTCCAGCAGCCCGAAGGCCGCCATGGCGATCACGAACATCCCCACGTAGATCCCGCCGCGGATGAGCGCCCACCACACCTCCCCCAGCGCCACGTCGCCCGGACGCATCGGCGTGTTGAGGATGCCGTCGTAGACCTTCATCCACTTGAACTTCGCGAACACGTTGATGGAGGTCTCCATCAGCGTCCCCATCATCGCGGCGTTGGCCAGGATCGCCGGCGCCACGTACGCCGTGTAGGAGATCTCGGCCCCGCCCGGCAGGGTGATGTCCCCGACCATGGAGCCCACCCCGAAACCGAAGGCGAACAGGAACAAAAGCGACTCGACGCCCCCGGAGACCACCAGGACCCAGGCGCGGCGCATCGCCACCCAGTTGCGCGCCAGCAGGGAACCCGAAGGCCGCACGCGGGCGCGGACGAGACCGTAGGAGATGACCGACACTGAAGCTCCTAGAACGACAGACGACGCGCCACGACGCGCCGGGCGGCGAACCAGCCGCCGACGCCCAGGGCGACGAGATAGGCGAGGTGGGCGACCGGCGGCAGCGCCGAGGCGACACCGGCCGTGGCGGCGCGCGCCAGCTCCGTGCCGTGCCACAGCGGCGAGACCCACACCAGCGGCTGCAGGAAGCCCGGCATCTGCTCGGCCGGGAAGAACACGCCCGAGAACAACGTGATCGGCATGATCGCGAACCGGAAGACCGCGTTCAGCATCGCATCGTTCTTCAGGCTCGAGCACCAGGCGAACAGCCACGGCGCCAACGAGATCGACACGAACACGGCGGCCACGACCGCCAGCGCCGCCCACGCCGAGGCGTAGACCCCGAAGAACGCGAGCACGACCGCCACGATCGTGCAGCCGGTCAGCGGACGGAACCCGACCGCGTACAGCAGATGCCCGTTGAGGATGTCCACCGGCCGCAGCGGCGTCGCCCGCTGCGCGAGATAGGACCCGCCCCACTCCTGGTAGCCGCCGAAGACCGGGTACACCATGTCGTTGCCGAGCATCATCACCGCGACCGAGCAGACCAGGCCCGGGGCGATGAACTCCGCGTACGTGATCCCCCCGACCACGCCCTCGTCGATGTACGAGCCGACGCCCACCCCGATGCTGATCATGTACAGGATCGGCAGGACCACCGTGGAGAACACGGTGCCGTGCCAGATGTGGCGGTACAGCGCCCACTGGAGCCCGAAGGCGCGCCAGGCCGCGGCCGCGTACCCCGGCCGGGGGCGCGCCGCCCGCGCGGCGGGCGCGGCGGTCGCCGTCATGCCTCGTCCTCCACCAGGGCCCGGCCGGTCAACCGCAGGAAGACGTCCTCCAGCGTGGCGCGGCGGTCGAGCACCGACGTGGGCGCGACCCCGCGGGCCTCCAGCGCCGCCGCGGTGTCGTCCGCGTCGTCGGTGTACACCAGGATGCGGTCCGGCAGCGGCTCCACCTGGGCGCCCACGCCCCCGAGCCCCTCGGCGATCTCGGCCAGGTCGGTGGTGTGCCTGGCGCCGAAGCGGAGCTCGACGACCTCCTTGGTGACGTGCGTGTCGATGAGCTCGCGCGGCGAGCCCTCGGCGATGACCCGGCCCTCGTCCATGACCACGAGCCGGTCGCACAACTGCTCGGCCTCGTCCATGTAGTGCGTCGTCAGCAGGATCGAGACGCCCTGGTGCTTGAGCTGGAACAGCCGCTCCCAGACCAGGTGGCGCGCCTGCGGGTCCAGGCCCGTCGTGGGCTCGTCCAAGATCACCAGGTCAGGGGTGTTGATGAGCGAACGGGCGATCGCCAGGCGGCGCTGCATGCCGCCCGACAGGTCGTTGACCTGGTCGTCCGCGCGCGAGGTCAACTGCACGAACTCCAGCAGCTCGGCGGCCTTGGCCCTGGCCTCACGGCGCTTGATCCCGAAGTACCCGGCGTAGACGGTGAGGTTCTCGAACACCGTGAGCATCGTGTCGAGCGTGTTGTCCTGCGGGACGACGCCGAGACGGGCGCGGATCGCGGGACCGTCGGTGTGCGGGTCGCGCCCGAAGACCTCCAGATGGCCGCCGCTGGGCTCGGAGACGCAGCCGATCATCCGCATCGTGGTCGACTTGCCCGCCCCGTTGGCGCCGAGGAAGCCGAACGCCTCGCCCCGCCGGATCTCGAAGTCGACGCCCCGGACGGCCTCATGGCTCCCGTAGTGCTTGCGGAGGTCGCGCGCACGCACCAAGATCTCGTTTTCTAGCGGCATGGGACGAGCCTAGATCGCCCCCCCGACCTACCGCGAGCCCCTTTTCCGTCACACCGGCGTCCCCGCAGGTGGCGGCACACGAGTGGCCCCGGACACGCCCCGGCGGCCGGACGCGCCGCGGAGGCGACGCCGCGACCGCCGTGCGGCGGGGGTGGGGTTAGCACTACCCCGATTGACGGGTCAGCGGTAGCGACAGGACACCCCTTGCCAAGGCAGGCTTAACACAGCGAAAACAGACGCCTCGCGGAACCGGCACGGCCGATCGCACCGCGCCGCGGCTTCCTCCGGTCTGCGCTCGCCGAACAACCTTCATGCGGTCACTCGACACTGAACCATGGGAGCGCCAATGCCAGTCGCATTGACCGAACGCCCGGCCAAAAAGGCCGGCAGCGACTTCGCCGAGCTGAACCGCAGGATCAACGAGGCGGGCCTCATGCGCCGCCGCCCCAGCTACTACGTGCTCCGGTTCAGCCTCATCGGAGTCCTGTACGTCGGTACGTGGGTGGCCTTCGCATTCATCGGCGACACCTGGCTCCAGATGTTCACCGCCGTCGTCCTCGCCGTCGTCAGCGCCCAGGTCGCGCTTCTCGGCCACGACATCGCACACCGGCAGGTCTTCCGCACCCGCAAGCCCTCCGAACGCGTCGGCTTCTTCACCGGCAACCTCGCCAACGGCATGGGCTACGGCTGGTGGAACGACAAGCACACCCGCCACCACGCCAACCCCAACCACGAGGAACTCGACCCCGACGTCAGCCCCGGCCTGTTCGTCTGGTCCAAGCGCCAGGCGGGCCTGGCCCAGGGCATCGACCGGTTCTTCGGCAAATACCAGGCGCAGCTGTTCTTCCCCATCCTCACCCTCGAAGGGCTCAACCTGCACGTCTCGGGCATCAAGTCCGTGCTCAAGCCCGGCCTGAAGCACCGCGCCCTGGAGGCGACACTCCTCGCCGTCCACTTCATCGGCTACGCCGCCGCCGTGTTCCTGGTCCTGTCCCCGGGCAAGGCCATCGTGTTCATCCTCGTGCACAAGGCCCTGTGGGGCGTGTACATGGGCTCGATCTTCGCGCCCAACCACAAGGGCATGCCGACCTTCGTCGGCGAGCAGGAGCTCGACTTCCTGCGCAAGCAGGTCCTCACCTCCCGCAACGTGCGCGGCGGCAGGCTCATCGACGCGGCCATGGGCGGCCTGAACTACCAGATCGAGCACCACCTGTTCCCGGGCATGCCCTCCCCGCACCTGGGCAAGGCCCAGCCGATCGTGCGCGAGTTCTGCGAAGAGAAGGGCATCCCCTACCACGAGACCGGCCTGATCCAGTCCTGGCGCGAAGCCCTCGCCGAACTGCACCGCAACGGCGAGCCGCTGCGCAACCCGCAGCCCGCCAAGGCCCTCTGACCATCACGAGGCCGACCGACGCAACGGACGGGGCCGCCCGCGCGATTCGCGCGGGCGGCCCCGTCCCGTTCGGGGCCCGGGGGCCGGGACCGCGGCGGCCCCGTCCCCCGCATTAGGGTCTACCCCATGACGCCCCTTCCCCTTCCGGTCCGACGCCCCACCGACACCGCCCGATGGGTCGTGCCCGTGGCTCTGCCCATCGCGGCCGTGCTCCTCGCGCACGCCCTGACCGACGCCGACAGGATGGGCCAGGTGCTGCGCAGCGTCGGGACCGGCGCGATGTGGGGCGGGGCGCTGATCGCCGGATTGGTCGCGACCGTGCTGGCCGCGATCGCCGTGACGGCGCTCCGGCGGGGAGGCGGGCGGGCCCGGAGGCTCGCGGCCTCACCGGCGACGTGGATCGCGGTCGCCGTCGTCGCGTACTGCGTCCTGCTCACGGCGGTCGCCTCGCGGATCACGCCGCTGCCGGTCTTCGACGTCTTCGAACGGCACTGGCAGGGGAAGGTGCTCGACCTGCTGTGGGTCGCGATCCTGTTCGTGATGCTGCACCGGTGGGCGCGCCGGGAGGCGGGCCTGCGGTGGACGATCCGCCGCGGGTCGCTGGCCCCGGCGATGATCACCGTCGGCGCGGTCCTGGCGCTGTTCATCGGCCTGACGGTGTGGTCGGTGGCGCTCGACCCGGCGTCGAGGACGGCGGTGGGGGCCGAGCAGTTCTTGTACAACGGCACCATCCCGAACCTCACCGAGGAGCTCATCTGGCGCGGCGTGATGCTCGCGGTGCTCGACCGGGTCTTCGGCACGCCGAAGCAGGTGTTCGGGGCAAAGGTCGGATGGGGGCTGGTGATCACGGCGGTCGTCTTCGGGCTCGGCCATGCGGTCCTCATCGATCTGGAGACCGGCGCGTGGGGGTTCAACGCGGCGGGCGGGATCTTCGCCGCCGTCATGGGGCTGGCGCTGGGCTGGATCTGGGCGAGGACCGGCAGCATCTGGCCGGCGTTCCTGCTGCACTGCGCTCCGGAGCTCGGGGTGGACATCGGCATGGCGCTGGCCTGAGAAGTGCCGGCCGGGGAGGTGCCGGCGTCGTTGGAACCGTAGGGCCGAATGCGGCCCGACTTCAGGCGGGCGGCGACAAAGGCGGCGCTGAAGGAAGCGTGCGCGCCGGGAGCCGGCCTCCCGCGGACACCTCCACGGTGTGGACATGGAGAGGGAAGCGTGCGCGCCGGGAGCCAGCCCTGCCGGTAGCGGTGTTTTTGCTTGGGGCGCAACGGCTCCAGCGCAGAACATGAAGACTTTCCCATCCCCAGGGGGATGCCAACCCCTCCCCCACCTGGGATCATTGAACTATCGATCAAACACCCTGAAACAGCAGGAACGTTCGATCCCAGGAGGTGAACCATGAGCACCGACCGAGCCGCCCAAGCCGAAACCCTCCGCACCGAGCTCGAAACCCTCGCCTCCCACGCCCGCCTGCGCGACGCCCGCACCCTCCGAACCGTCATCGAGTACACCTCCGCCGGGATGCACAAGGACTTCGAAGGATTCTCCGGCGTCTTCGAATGGCTCCGCGAGTGCTTCGACTTCACTTACACCACCGCCTCCCAGATCGCGCGCATCGCCCGCCTCGCCCCCAAGTTCAAGGCGCTCGCACAGGCCGCCACCGACGGCACCGCCCGCATCGACGCCGTCGCCTACGCCATGCTCGCCCTCAACAAGAAGGGCCTCATGGTCTACTCCCGGGCCCCCATCGCCACCGGCCCGGTCGAGAGCCCCTACGACCCCCAGGTCCGCTGCACCACCCCTGAAGAGCTCATACGCGAGCACTGCCGGCACGCCTCCCACGCCGAGCTGCGCGACCATATCGATCAGATCGTCACCGGGCTCTTCGACGAGGTGGCGCTGCTCGACGACCTCTCCCAGCAGACCTTGGCCCACCTGGAGGTGACCGAGCGCCCCGACGGCATGTGGGAGATCGACGGCACCGTCACGGCCGACACGGGACGGCTGTTCGCGAACCTCCTCAAGACCGCCGTGCCGCCGCCCCGCCAGGAGGAGGCCGACGCCGACGGCGTGCTGCCCAACGCCGCGAACCGGAACGCCGAGGCCCTGCACCAGTTGCTCGCCTGGGCGGGCGCCAGCCCCGAGGCCCCCACCCGCCACGGCCACACCGCCACACTGAACGTCACGGTCGACCTCGAGACCCTTCAGGGCAAGGACACCGGCCGGGTGCCCCGTCTGGAGGGCCGCCCGATCCCGGTCGCCAAGGCCCGCCTCCTGGCCTGCGAGGCCGGGGTCGTCCCGATGGTCTACGACTACGCCGCCGGTGCGGTGATCGAGCAGGGCGCGCACCTGCGGGTACCGAACGTGTTCCTTCGCCGCAAGCTCGAAGCCGAGCAGCCCGAGGGGTGCGCTTGGAGCGGGTGCCGCCTGCCGGTCGCCTGGTGCGAAGCGCACCACCTGATCCACTGGGCCGACGGCGGGCCGACGACTCCGGAGAACATGATCCTGCTCTGCCGGTTCCACCACGGGCGGGTCCACACCGGGAAGTGGACGATCGCGAAGACCGGGCCGGGGAAGGCGGTCATCCGCCACAGGGACTGCACCGATGCCCGTCCCTGCCGCTGGTGCCCCGCCTGCCGGAAAGCCGGGCGCGCCCGTACGGACGTGGTCGACCTGCTCGACTCGTACCCGCGCGGTCTGCACCGCGACGAGATCTCCCCGACCTACCGCCGCGAACTGGACGCCTACGCGCAGTGGGCGGCGGATCAGGCCATCGGGGCCGCGCAAGAGGCGAAGGCGAGTTTCCGGGCCGAAAGCGGGCAAGCGACGAAGGTACCTGAACCACGTCCGGCCGAAGCCCCCGTCTCGGCACTTGAGCGCGAGTCGGTGCCGGTCGCCGCCGATGGGACACCGATCTTGGGTGAGCGGCACTCGGCTCTTGATCCGATCCCGTTCTTACGATGCCCCCGCCGGGGTGCCGGTGGGGGGGGAGCGCCGCAATACGAGCGCAGCCCGAAGCCCGAGAAGGGCGTCGGGCCCCTTCCCCTGTCCGGACCACCCCGGCCCGAGCGCATCAAGGACGACAGCTGATGAACAAGGTCCTCCCCGACCACTGGTCGCCCCGGCCCGAGCGCATCAAGGACGCCGGGCCCGCACCGGGGCGTCGGCGGGCGGAAGCCCCGCCCGGATGCCCACGAAGATCCGCCGCCTCGGGGCCGATGGGGTGGAGAGCCAAAGTCCCGCCCCGCCTGCCCTGCCACCTCGTTGTCGCCGCCTCAGTGCACGGCGACCATCCGCGGACCCCTGTCCCGCCAGCGCACGAGCACCCATTGCCGGTCTCCCCGGGCGCAGACGCCCGACCACGCAGCGACACATAGAACAAGGCAGCACACGACAGCGTCCGACAACGCACCGCAACGCGTGAAGAGCCCGGAACAACGGCCGCCCCCGAACCGGCAACGCCGCAACCGATCAAAGCCGGGCCGAGCCGACCGGACCGTCGCGCCGACCACCCGAAGTGCCCGGGCACCAAAGGCCCCGCTCGGCGCCGCACCGGGCGCCGCCGCGCTACTCCACGGCGTTCGCGGCCTGGTCCCGCAGCGACCGCACGTGCTGCTCCAGGCCCATGAGCTTGCCGAACAGGCTCATGTACTCGTCCTTGTCGGTGCTGGGGTTGACCCGCTGGAGCCGACGCTTGAGGTCGGCCACCTCGGCCTCCACGACCGGCCGCTGGATGCGGGCCAGCAGCGTGCGCACGTAGATCGCGTCCGGCTCCCGGTCGATCCGCAGCTCCTCGACGGCCAGCTCGTTCACCAGCGCCTGCGCCGCGATCTCGCCGCACGCTGCGGCGACGGCGGCGATCCAGTTCGCGCCCGCCGCGGCCTTCGCCGCTCCCCCGGCGGCCTCGACGGCCTTCCGCACGGCCTGGTAGTTCGGGTCGGTGTAGGGCGTCGCGTCGACCACGTCGAAGTACGGCCCGGCCACCTGCGGGTGCTGGAGCGCGAGCTTGAGCACTTCGCGCTGGGCCCGCAGCTGCGTCGAGTCGGCGTCGCGGCTGCGCCTGGGGGCGGGCACCTGCTCGGCGGCCTGCCCTGCGGCCCCGGCGGCCGCGCCCGCGACGGCGCGGCGCAGCTCGGCCTTCTCCTTGCCGAGGCGCCCGGCGTAGTCGCCGATGTACTCGTCGACGAGCCCGCGGTCCTTGACGCGGGCCAGGAGCGGCGCGATGGCGCGCGTGGCGTGCAGGCGGCCTTCGGCGGTGTCGAGGTCGTGCTTGGCGATCTCGCGGTCGAGCGCGAACTGGACCAGCGGCGTGTGCCGCTCGACGAGTTCGCGCACCGCCGCGTCGCCTTCGTGCTGGCGCAGCTCGCACGGGTCGCGGCCGTCGGGGGTGACGGCGATGTAGGTCTGGGAGACGAACCGCTGCTCCTCGTCGAAGGCTTTGAGGGCGGCGCGCTGGCCGGCCTCGTCGCCGTCGAAGGTGAAGATGATGCGCCCGTTCGCGGTCTCGGAGTCGAACAGGAACCGGCGCAGGATGCGGATGTGCTCGGCGCCGAACGCGGTGCCGCAGGTGGCGACCGCTACGGGGATGCCGGCGAGGTGGCAGGCCATGACGTCGGTGTAGCCCTCCACGATGACCACGCGCCCGGTCTTGGCTATCTCTCTGCGGGCCAGGTCGATCCCGTACAGCACCTGTGATTTCTTGTACAGGGGCGTCTCGGGCGTGTTGAGGTATTTCGGGCCCTGGTCGTCCTCGAAGAGCTTGCGGGCGCCGAAGCCGATGGTCGCGCCCGAGGAGTCGCGGATGGGCCAGACGAGGCGGCGGCGGAACCGGTCGATGAGGCTGCCGCTGCGGCTGGGTTTGGCCAGGCCCGCGCCGGTCAATTCCTCGGCGGTGAAGCCTTTGGCGCGCAGGTGCTTGGTGAGGGCGTCCCAGGCGTCGGGGGCGTAGCCGCAGCCGAAGGTGTCGGCGGCCGCGCGGTCGAAGCCGCGGTCGGCGAGGAAGCGGCGGGCGATCTGGGCATCGGGTTTGACCAGTTGGCCGGTGTAGAAGGCGGCGGCGGCGGTGTGGGCCTCCAGGAGGCGCTGCTTGAGGCCGGGCTGGTGGGTCGGGCCGCGGCTGACGCGCCCGTCGATGTCCTCATAGGTCAGTTTTATGCCGGCTCGGGCGGCGAGGCGCTCGATGGCCTCGACGAAGGTGAGCCCGTCGAGCTCGGTGAGGAACGTGATGGCGTCGCCGCCGACGCCGCAGCCGAAGCAGTGGTAGACGCCGCGGGCGGGCGTGACGTTGAAGCTGGGCGAGCGTTCGTCGTGGAACGGGCACAGCCCTTTGAGGTTGCCGCCGCCGGCGTTGCGGAGCGTGACCCGTTCGCCGATCACCTCGGCGATGTCGACGCGTTCGCGCACCAGCTGAATGTCAGCGTCCCGGATACGGCCCGCCACTGCTCACCTCTTTTCGAAGACGACACCATTCTGCCCCCTCGGGCCGACGCTTCGGTCACAGCCGCCGGGGCGTGTGAGCCCGGCGTCTCGGCGGCGTCCGCCGCGCGGGAGGGAGCGCCCTTCATACTCCTTCACTCTGTCCGAGGAATTCGCCTGCTCTCCCAAGCGGAAGGGAACGCCATGTCGCGGAAGGCGTTCGGCGGGACGCCGCTTTCTACCATGTTCCTCAGTCGATCATGCGCGGACCACTCCGCGCGGTCGTGCAGCGCAATCCGCTAGAGTCGCCTATCATGCCGGACCCAACGCCCGAGCAGCCGCCCTCCTGGCCCCCGGCCAGCGAGCCGGCGGCCACACCCACCAATCCACCCCGCATCACCGCGCGCGGGGTGGGGCATCTGCCCTCCGTGCAGCCGGAGGACGAGGATCAGGGTGCCGTCTCCCCCTCACCCGAGCCCGCGCCGGTCCCTGGCGACTTCGCCGACCTGACCGCGGAGCCGCCGCTGCCGAACCGGACTCCGGAGGTCCCCCCGCCGCCGGCGCCCGAGCCCGAGATGCCGCCCCGGCAGAAGTGGGGCGAGCCGCCGGACATGAGCGGCGAGTGGCCGCCGCGGGAGAACCAGGACTGGATCAGCCAGCAGGCGCGCACCGGCGGTTGGGGTTCGACGCCGGGCGGCGGCGCGGCCTGGCCCGATCCCACGCAGCAGCCTCCGGCCGATCAGTCGTACGCGCCGGGCCCGGAGTCCGTGCCGCATCAGGGCGGGGCGCGCGCGCCCGAGCAGGCGTTCGCGCCGAGTCCGCAGGCCGCGCCGGTCCCGACGGAGGGCCGGGGGTCCGACGCCTTCGCGTCTCCGCCGCCACCGGGCACGTACCAGGGCGGGGCGCACGGCGGCCCCCAGGGCGGGGTGCAGAGCGACCCGTTCCGGGCCGAGGCGCCTCAGGCTCCCCAGGCGGCGCAGGCGCCACCGGTGCCGCCGCCCGCGCCCGCATCGCAGGCGACGCAGACGGCCGCGCCCGAGCGGCCCGCCGAACCGGCCGCCGAGGAGCCCGCGCCGCGCCCGAGCAAGCCGTCCCCGCCGCCGACCCACGCGGGCGTCCGCTACGCGATCTACGGCATCGGCGGGATCATCACCCTCGGGCTCATCATCGCCATCGTCGTCATGCTCGGCGGGCCGCCGAGCAGCGAGCCGTCCGAGGGCGGCTCGGGCGAGGAGGACACGTCCTCCGGCGAGGGGGCCGCGACGGAGGGGGCGCTGGACGCCGACCGCTACGCCGAGCTGGCCGCCGCGGCGGGCACCGACGCGTGGTTCGAGTACCGCCACGGCGCGGCGGGCGAGAACGCCGCAGGCGAGGAGGTCCCCGGGGTCGGCGGCGACGCGGTCACCGCCGAGCCGCTGTTCGGCGATGCCGACCGCAGCATCCAGGGCCAGCTCGCCTACGTGACCGAGGACGCGGACCTGTCCGGCGTCGACCACGTCTCCGTCCTGGAGGCCGACGACACGCTGCTGGGCATCACGCCCCGCGCGGGCGGCCGGTTCTCCGAGGAGGGCGTCCCCGAGCTGGAGCTCGTCGAGGGCTCCACCGCCGACTGCGTCGCCGGGCTCGGCGGCCTGGGCGCGCCCGTCGCGCTCGCGCGCCCCGAGCAGAGCGGCGAGATCGACGCCCACTCGGTGATCGTCTTCGCGAACGGCGTCCTCGCCACCGCGGGCATCAGCGGCGCGCAGGGCGGCACCTGCCTCCAGCTCCCCGAAGGCCAGGTCCCCACGGACGTGGCCCTCACCGACGGCAACGAGCTGGCGCTCGTCACCACCTGGAGCCCCGAGACGCAGACCGGCGCGCTGGTCGTGGTGGCGCTGGCCGACAAGGCCGGCTCCTACAACTCCAGCTGGTCCGAGTCCTACCCGGGGCTGCCGAACCCGGGGCACTTCGGCGCCGCCGAGGTGGTCGGGCAGGTCGAGCTCCCGGTGACCGCGCCGACGTCGGTGGACGCCTGGTCGGACTCGTCGGGTTCGATGACCACGGGTCGGACGACCGTCGAGGAGACCTCGCCCGCGGGCACCGTGGCGACCGCCGCGCACGCCGTGGTCGGCTCGCTCAGCGAGAGCCAGGTCGTCACGGTCGACCTGACCGGTGTCCTCACCGGCCTGGCGGCGCAGCACGTCGAGGGCGCCGAGTTCGCCTTCGACGCCGCCGCCTCCGAGCCCGCGGTCTTCGAGGGCGGGGTGGCCGACGTGGCCGTCAACGGCGACGCGTTCGCCGTGGCGACCGGCGACGGCGCCGTCCACGAGCTCGACGCCGAGCTGACCGAGACCGCCGTCGTGGAGGTCGGGCCGAACCCGACCTGCCTGGTGGTGGGCGCGCAGAGCGGTCAGTTCATCGCGACCACCCGAGGCGATTCGGGGGTGAGCTGGGTTTCCGGCGGCGAGGTCGTCAAGGAGCTGGCCGATTCGCGCCTGACGGACGCGGTCTGCGCCTCCGAGACGCCCGCGCTCGACGTGCAGGGCTATGCGGGCAACGCCACGGTGCTGCTCGTCTCCGACTTCGAGGGCCAGGCGCTGCACACGTACCTGGTCGACGAGGCGACGCTCCCGGGCGGCGCCGCGATCGGCGGCGACGGCTTCGCGTACGGCGGGGCGTACACCGTGCAGGGGAAGCCGTTCGACGCCTCGGTCACGCTCGACCTGGAGTAACGGGAGCCCCGCGCTGCTGTGCTGCGGTGCCGCCGCCGTGCCCGGGAACGGGTTCGGGCGGCGGCCCGCCGCAGCGAGCGGGCTCGGGGCCAGGTCGCCGTGCTCCCTTCCTTCCGGGACGCTCAATACGGGTCCGCGCCAGCGCAGCGGACGGGTCACCTGCCCTTCCTCCCGGAACGCTCAATACGGGTCCGCGTCAGCGCAGCGGACGGGTCCTGTCACCTCGGGGCGCGCTCGGCTTGGAGGGGCGGGCGGGCGCTGGGATAATCGACCGGTGACCAAGCAGCTCTCACCCGCGGACAAGCCCTCCCTGCGCCTTTCGCCGACCGGCGGGCCGGTCGACCCTCCGGTGGTGCTGGCGCCGATGGCCGGCATCACCAACCTGCCGTTCCGCAAGCTCTGCCGCGAGCTGAGCCGAGCGACGGCCCGCGAGCTCCGCCGAGGGGGCGGGGGCCTCTACGTGTGCGAGATGATCACCACCGCGGCGCTGGTGGAGCGCAACCCGAAGACGATGCGGCTCATCGAGTTCGACCCCGAGGAGGAGACCCGCAGTCTCCAGTTGTACGGGGTGGACCCGGACGGGATGCGCCGCGCCGTGGAGATGGTGGCCGCGGAGGACCTGGCCGACCACATCGACCTGAACTTCGGGTGCCCGGTGCCGAAGGTGACCCGCCGCGGCGGGGGCTCGGCGCTGCCGTGGAAGCGGGAGCTGTTCCGCCGGATCGTGACCGCCGCCGTCGACGCCGCCGCCCCCGCGGGCATCCCGGTCACGGTGAAGATGCGCAAGGGCATCGACGACGACCACCTCACCTATCTCGACGCGGGGAGGATCGCCGAGGACGCCGGGGTGGCGTGGGTGGCGCTGCACGGGCGCACCGCCGCCGAGCGCTATTCGGGCACCGCCGACTGGGAGGCCGTCGCCGCGCTCAAGGAGGCGCTGGACGTCCCGGTGCTGGGCAACGGCGACATCTGGGAGGCGGACGACGCGCTCCGGATGGTCGATGCGACCGGCTGCGACGGCGTCGTGGTCGGGCGCGGGTGCCTGGGGCGGCCGTGGCTGTTCGGGGACCTGGAGGCCGCGTTCGGGAACCGGGCGGCGGGCGCCGGGGAGGGCCGGGTCGAGCGTCGGCTTCCGCGGCTCGGCGAGGTCGCGGGGATCATGGCGCGGCACGCGGCGCTGCTGGTCGACTGGATCGCGAACGCCGAGACGTACGAGGCGCGCCGCAACATCCCGGCCGAGGAGCACGGTTGCAAGGAGTTCCGCAAGCACGTGGCCTGGTATCTCAAGGGGTTCCCGGTGGGCGGCGAGCTGCGGCGCTCGCTGTCGATGGTCTCGAGCCTGGCCGAGCTGGACGATCTGCTCGGCAAGCTCGACGCCGACGCGCCGTTCCCGGAGGCGACGCTCGGGAAGCCGCGCGGTCGCACGAACAGCCCCGGGAAGGTGACGCTCCCGGAGGGCTGGCTGGACGACCGCGAGGACGTCACCGTGCCCGAGGGGGCCGAGCTCGACACGTCGGGCGGCTGAGCCGCCCGCAGCGGGCCGCGGGCGTTCCGCGGCGGCCTGAGTGCGGCCGGGGCGCTGTGCGCCGCCGTGGGGCCGGGCGGCCGCTTCGCAGCGGGTGCTGCGGCGCGGGCGCGGGGATTCGGGGGGAGGGGCGTGAAAAAGGGAGCCTCCGGTGCCGGGAGACTCCCTTTGCCTTTGGGCGTCCTGGTCTGCTACCGCTTGGGCGCCGTGCCGTATTTCTTGTAGAACTTGGCGACGCGGCCCTCGTCGTCCAGGGTGCGGCTCTTGCCGGTCCAGAACGGGTGCGAGGCCGAGGAGATCTGGACGTCGACGACGGGGTAGGTGTTGCCGTCCTCCCATTCGACGGTCTCGTCGGAGGTGAGGGTCGACCTGGTCAGGAAGGCGTGGTCGGCGGCCTTGTCGCGGAAGACGACGGGGCCGTAGTCCGGATGGGTGTGCTGCTTCATGGTGGTCTCCCCTCTTGGGTGATACCGGGTGTCGGCGGATGCCGACGGGGCCGTGCCGCGGCCCGGTTCCGGGCGTTCTGGTCCTTGTTCTGGTGCCAACTCATGGGCGGGCCGGAAAATTCCCGCTTCCGCCTTGCATCGTCCGTCCGTTTTTCGCACGCCTGGTGCGACCAGCGGCGCTTGAACGCCGGGCGGGGGCTTCGCGGGCACCGGGCAGGGCCGCGCCGAGCGGGCGGGGCGGTCCGGTCCCGCTCCCCCGAAGACCGGGCAGTGCCGAGCCCTTGCTGCTGCTCGTGGGCAATGGGCGCCCGCTCTCCCGAAGTCCAGGCAGTGCCGAGCCCTTGCTGCTGCTCGTGAGCAATGGGCGCCCGCTCCCCGAAGACCAGGCGGTAGCGCGTGGAACCAGCGGGAAAACCCCGTTTACGTGTCGTCCACCTGAACGTCCGACTGTCGGTTGTCCGACTCCGAGAGATGGCCCACAGGGCAGAATTGTCGGATATATGGGCATCTTCCTGGCCGCCAATGCCTCCCGACGGTGACGACGCGAACAATTCACTACACCATCGACTCGGGGGAACGCTACCCTTGTCGGAGCGAGCGTGCTGTGAGTCTGCTCTCAGGCCCGAAACCATGTGAGCGCCTCCAGCGTTTAGCCCGTTAAACGAAGGAGCAATGACAGCAATGGCCCAACAAGCGGAGGCCGCTTCTATCGAGGCGCCCGAAGAGGACCTGTCCGGCGAGCGACCCTCGACCGACGTCGACGTCCCGACCAGCCCTGCATCACTGTGGGCGTCGGAGAGCAAGGCCCACTACTCCATCACGCGCATCGACGAAGGCGACACCCGGGCTTGGATCGACTGCGACTGCGTCATCCACCTCGGCTGAGTGAAGCCGCGACCGCCTGCCGCCGCAGCCTCTCGCCGAGCGGGAACGCCGGCGGCAAGGCAGGTCGACTCCCATTGAACGACCGGACGGCCCGGCCCCGCTGAGGACGTCCGGCGGGGCTCAGTCGACCTCGATCATCGCGTCGCAGACCCCCGGTGCCGAACGGTCCCAGGCGAGCGTCACGCCGCCGTCGAGGTCGAACACGGCGTCGACGTCCTCCACCCATATCCCGCAGCTCAGTCTCGTCTGCCGCTCGGTGCCGTCCGCGGCGGTGACCACCGCGTCGACCTCGATCGCGCCCGGTTCGGCGGTGAGGAGATCGAAGCCGTGGCCGTCGACATCGGACCGGTACGTGTACGACCCGCCCACCTGCGGGTACGCCGTTATCTCCCAGGCCGCGCCCGCGGGGACGGCGATGCGCTCGTCCTCGGGCGGCGTCGCGAACGGGCAGCCGTCGACCGGCGCACGCTCCGCGCAGTCGTCCAGGTACGCCCTGACCGACCGGTCGAGGACTTCGTGGCCCGTCTCCGAGAGCGCGGGCCAGCCCCCGGGGAACCCGTTCGTGGCCTGCTCGGCGCCGAGCTCGATGAACTGGTCGCCGAGCGTCAGGAACGGGCTGATGCCGAGGTCCATGGTCGCGGGCTGGGATTCGTACGGCACGTACACGCCGGGGAGTATCAGCAGGGAGCTGTGCCCGCCCGGTTCGGGGGTGTGGCCGTTGAGTTCGAGCGCGATGAAGCCGCTGTCCATGCCGCGCACGGTGTACCCCAGCCCGTTGAGGATGACCGGGCCGTCGGCGTCCAGCAGCACCCGGTAGCGGTGGCCGAGCCGGGTGCCGTCGTACGCCTCGATCTCGGCGTACACCTGCGCTTCGGGGCCTTCCGGGGACTCCTCGTAGGCGACCTGCGCGACCTCGGCGACGGTCCACCGGTCGTCGAGGGCCTGGGGGACGAGGAACTGATCGTTCCCGAAGTCGTCGCCGGCCAGTGCCAGCGCCTCGTCCACGTCCCCCGCGCGCACGGCCTCCAGAAAGGACCTGACGGCCTCCTCGGCGGTCCGCTCGCCGACGGGCAGCCATTTGGCGAGTGTCACGGCCCCGGCGGCGAGCAGGAGCAGGACCGTGGCGAACGCCAAGGCGGCGTTGGAGATGCGAAGGCGCGGCGGCGGGCGTTCGGGCTCGGGACCGCCGTCGAGGCGGAGGGTGATCTCCGAGGCCGACTCAGGCGTCGGAGGATTCGACACCATGACTCCCTGGAACCAGACTGCTACCTTGGAAACACCAGTGTAGCGTTCTCACAAAGGACCCCTCATATGCGCCTGATTCGCTGGACCACCGGCATCGCGCACTCGCTGCGCGGATTCGCCGTTCGAGTACACGACCGTACCGATCATCTTCCCAGGCTGCCCTTCGGGATCGCCGTCGGCACGGCGGTCCTGATGCTGCTCGTGGCGATTGAGACCGGCCCCGATCACGACAGGTCGGTCACCGAGGTCGAGGAGCTGGCGCTGTCGGGGGACGGTGCGACGCATGTGAACGAGCCCGCCGCGATGGTCCCCGCCTCGCTGGAGATCGTGGAGTACGGGTTCGGGGCGGTGGTGGACCACCAGGGCGGCGAGCGTCTGAGCCTCGGGGCGGTCATCCGGAATCCCCATGAGGCGCTGGTGATGCAGAGCAATCTCACGGTGGTGGGCGTCGACGAGCACGGTAGGCCCTACACCGTGGAGCAGGTCTACCTCGATATGATCCCGCCCGACACGTCGGTCCCGGTGGGGTACGTGCTGCTGGAGCGGCCCGAGAGGGTGGACGTGGACTCGCTGCATCTGGTGGTCGAGAACGCGCACATGTGGTCGCCGCCCGAGGAGTCCGCCGATGCGGACCTGTACGCGTTGAGCACGGGGGCGTACCGGAAGCCGCGGATCGACATAGTGGACATAGAGCCGCTGTTCAGTCCCGAGGGGTACCGGATCACCTATCAGGTAGAGGCGACCGAGGAGCTCGACTATCTCGAGACGGTGAAGATCACGCTCGTGTTCCGCGACGGCGCCGGGGCGATCGTGGGCGGCATGCCCGGCTGGGGCGACCCGTTCGGCGGGGGCGCCGGCATGGGCGGGTACCGCTCGGTTCCGCCGGGGGTCTCGTTCCAGTACGTCGATCTGCCCTTGGCGTACATACCCGACGGGGCCGATCTCAACAAGAGCGAGATCGGCCCCGGGGTCTAGCGGTCAGGGGTCGCAGGGGACGGCGCCGGGCCGTGCTTTCCCCTCACAGTCACAGGCGCTCCAGGAGGTAGCGCCCTACAGCGCCTTCCCGTGGCGACTGCCCGGTCACAGGCGCTCCAGCAGGTAGCGCTCGACCTGGTCGAGGGCGACGCGCTCCTGCTTCATCGAGTCGCGGTCGCGGATGGTCACGGCCTGGTCTTCGAGCGTGTCGAAGTCGACGGTGACGCAGTACGGCGTGCCGATCTCGTCGGCGCGGCGGTAGCGGCGGCCGATCGCTCCGGCGTCGTCGAAGTCGACGTTCCAGCGCTGGCGCAGCCGCGCGGCGAGGTCCTTGGCCTTCGGCGAGAGCTTCTCGTTGCGGCTCAACGGGAGCACGGCGGCCTTGACCGGCGCCAGGCGCGGGTCGAAGCGGAGCACGGTGCGCTTGTCGACGCCGCCCTTGGTGTTGGGGGCCTCGTCCACGTCGTAGGCTTCCAGCAGGAAGGCCAGCACCGAGCGGGTCAGGCCGGCGGCGGGCTCGATGACGTACGGCGTCCAGCGCTCGCCCTTGGCCTGGTCGAAGTACGACAGGTCGGCGCCCGAGTGCGTGGCGTGGGTCGACAGGTCGAAGTCGGTGCGGTTGGCGACGCCTTCGAGTTCGCCGAACTCGCTGCCGCCGAAGCGGAAGCGGTACTCGATGTCGACGGTGCGCTTCGAGTAGTGGCTGAGCTTGTCCTTGGGGTGCTCGTAGCGGCGCAGGTTCTCCTCGGAGAGGCCGAGGTCGACGTACCAGTTCCAGCGCTCCTGGAGCCAGTACTCGTGCCATTCCTCGTCGGTGCCCGGCTCGACGAAGAACTCCATCTCCATCTGCTCGAACTCGCGGGTGCGGAAGATGAAGTTGCCGGGGGTGATCTCGTTGCGGAACGACTTGCCGATCTGCCCGATGCCGAACGGCGGCTTCTTGCGCGCGGTCGTCATGACGTTGAGGAAGTTGATGAAGATGCCCTGCGCGGTCTCGGGCCGCAGGTAGTGCAGGCCGGACTCGTCCTCGACCGGGCCGAGGTAGGTCTTCAGCAGGCCGTTGAACATCCGCGGCTCGGTCCACTGGCCCTTCGTGCCGCAGTGCGGGCACGCGACGTCGGCCAGCGACGTCGCCGGGCGGCCCTTGCGCTCGGCGTACTCCTCCTCCAGGTGGTCGGCGCGGAACCGCCGGTGGCAGTGCTGGCACTCCACGAGAGGGTCGACGAACGCCTCCACGTGGCCCGAGGCGACCCACACCTGCCTGGGCAGGACCACCGAGGAGTCCAGGCCGACCACGTCCTCGCGGCTGGTGACCATCGCGCGCCACCACTGCCGCTTGACGTTCTCCTTG
>DASTYG010000019.1:0-2296 GCA_035765105.1 Glycomyces sp. | reverse complement strand
TCGAGCCGGCCGTGCTGGCGCTTGCGCCGCGCCGCGGCCCCCAGTCGACCAAGTTCAGCTCCGGGCAGGTGACCGTGGCGGGAGGATCGCGCGGCCTGACCGGGGCGGTTCGCATGTCTTCCCTGGCGGCGATTCGGGCCGGCGCCGGCTACGCGACCGTCGCCGTCCCGGCTGACCTGGAGGCGATCTTCGAGCAGGCGCAGCCGGAGGTGATGTCGGTTGGCTGCCCGGGCGGGGACGGATGTCTCACCGCCGCCTCCGCCAAGGCTGTGCTGAAGGCCTTTGAGCCGGCCGTGGCCGGCGTCTTCGGGCCCGGGCTGGGTCGCGACCCCGGCTCGGTCGAGCTCGCGCACGCCGTCGTCGGCGCTGTCGAGGCTCCGCTCGTGATCGACGCCGACGGCCTCAACGCCCTCGCCGGCGAGCTCGCGGCGATCGCCTCCCGCGAGGCGCCGACTGTCCTAACTCCCCATGCCGGTGAGCTGGGACGGCTGCTGGGGCGGTCCCCTGAGGAGATCTCCGCGCACCGCCTCGACGCGGCTCGCGAGGCGGCGCGGGCGGCGAGCGCGGTCGTGATCCTCAAGGGGGACGACACGATCGTCACCGACGGGGAGCGGGTGGCCGTCAACGAGCTCTCCGCTCCCGCACTCGCCACCGCCGGCACCGGCGACGTGCTTTCGGGGATCGTCGCCGCCCTGTTGGCGCGCGGCCTCGATCCCTTTGCCGCCTCCTGCGCCGGCGTTCTCGCCCACGCGCGCGCGGGTCGTGACGCCGCCGTCCGCCTCGGGGCGGCGGAGTCGGTGATCGCCACCGACGTGATCGACTCGATCGCGGTGGGGATGCGTCCCGACTTGCGGGTCGAATAACCTCGCCATTGAGCGATGAAGACCGCCGCCGAGATCATGGACACCGAGGTGCCGGCCGTCTCCCCCGAGGATGACGCCCGCGCCGCGATCGGCCTGCTCTCGAAGACCGAGAAGGGCGCCGTTCCGGTGATCGACGGCGACCGTAAGGTGGTCGGCATCGTCAGCGAGTCGGACCTGATCATCAGCGACGAGCAGGCCGACCTGCACCTTCCCCATTACCTCAACGTGATGGGCGGGATGATCTTCATCGGCTCGATGAAGGGCTTCGAGGAGCGCCTCAACAAGGCTTACGCCACGCAGGTCTCCGAGCTGATGACCGCAGACCCCGAGGTCGTCAAGACCGATGACGACGTCGAGACGGTGGCCAGGAGGGTCGCCGAGACGCACCACAACCACCTGCCCGTAGTCGACGACGACGGCCGGCTGGCCGGGCTGGTGACGCGGGCGGACGCGCTGGCGGCGCTCGTCGGCGACTAGATGCGGGCGGTCGCCCGGGTCGACACCGGCGCCGTAGAGCGCAACTGCGCTCACCTGAAGGCGACGCTGGGGACAGGGCCGGAGCTCTGCGCGGTTGTGAAGGCCGACGGCTACGGGCATGGCGCCGAGGCCTGTGCCGCCGCGGCGCTGTCCGGAGGGGCGAGCCGCTTGGCTGTCGCCACCGGCGCCGAGGCGGCTCAGATCGGCGCCGCATTCAAGGGCACCCCGCTCCTGACGATGGGGGCGCTGACACCAGAGGACCTTGAGATGGCGCTTGCCGCGGGCTCTGATGTCGCGGTCTGGCACGACGAGTTCCGCCGCATCGCCGCCGATCGCGCTCGCGCCGCCGGCAGGCCCGCCCGCGTCCACGTCAAGCACGACAGCGGCATGGGACGCCTCGGGACCCGCGATCCGAGCGAGGTCGTCGAGCTGGCGCGAGCCTGCGCGGCCGACCCCGACCTCGAGCTGGCCGGCGTCTGGACGCATTTCGCCACCGCTGACGAAACGAGCTCGGCCTTCTTCGACGAGCAGCTGGAGCGTTTCACCGCCGTTGCCACGACGGTGAAAAACGAGTTCCCAGCCGTCACCGTCCATGCCGCCAACAGCGCCGCCGTCTTTCGCGACCCCCGCGCGCACTTCGACATGGCGCGCTGCGGCATCGCCGTCTACGGGCTCGACCCCTTCCAGGGCGATCCGGCCGACAACGGGCTGGCGCCCGCACTTTCTCTGCTCTCCTACGTGGCCGACGTCAAGCGCTTCCCGGCCGGCGCCAGCGCCGGCTACGGCCAGACCTGGCGAGCGGAGCGGGACACCTGGGTGGGGGTGCTGCCGCTGGGATACGGGGACGGAGTGCGGCGCGGCCTCTCCAACAACGCCGAGGTACTGATCCGCGGCAAGCGATATCCGCTTGTGGGCACGGTTTCGATGGACAACGTAACCGTCGACCTCGGGCCCGA
>DASTYG010000018.1:0-12470 GCA_035765105.1 Glycomyces sp. | reverse complement strand
GCACCGGCCCCGGACGCCCGTGGAGCGCTACCCGGTGTAGACCTCCACTTCGGCGAGCTGGCCCGCGGGCCAGCCGGTGTTGCCGGTGAAGGTCAGCCGCAGATACCGGGTCTCGGTCGCATCGACCTCCACGGTGACCCGGTTGCCGTTCGCCGGGTCGAAGGCGTAGCCCGCGGCGGGAAGGATCTCGGCGTACTGGGCGCCGTCGGCCGAGCCGTCGACGGCGATCGTCTGCGTCCGGGTCTGCCACGCCTGGAGCGGCGGCAGGGACAGGACGATCCGTCCGATCTCGCGGGTCTGTCCGAGGTCGACGGTCAGCGACTGCGGGAAGGCGTGATTGGCGCTCTCCCAGTAGGTGTGCGGGTCGCCGTCGACGGCGTTGCCGGCGGTGTAGACGTCGGCGTAGCCCGAGGCCGTCACGGTCCGGTGCAGGGCCAGGTTGCCTTCGCCGCCCGGGTCGGTCGGCTCCTCGGTCGGGTCCGTGGGCTCGCCGGTGGGGTCGTCCTCGCCGGGCAGGTCCGGTTCGGGCCAGGGGCCGCAGTAGGTGTCGGGGAGCCGCTCGTTCCAGCCGGAGTTGCCGCCGCCCTGCTCGATCACGGTGGTGGTGTTGCACGAGTAGATCGGCTCGTCGAAGCCGATCCGGGTCGCCGTGACGTTCGTGAGCGCGACCTCGGCGGGATCGTTGAACTGGAGGGCGAACGTGCCGGTGCCGTCGATGCGGACGTCCTCGAACTCCACGCCCTTGGTGGTGCCGGAGACGAAGTGGATCGCCGCGTAGGGGCTGTCGATGATGTCGGTGTCGGTCACGAGGATCTCGGCGCGCTCGATGTCGGCGTCCCGCCCGTCGAACCACAGCGCGCCCACGGGGAAGGGCCAGTTGTAGTCGGTGTTGCCCGATCGGATGAGCGTGTTGCGCGCCAAGGTGAACGTGCCCTGCACGTCGGTGCCCTCGCCGGGGTTGACGCCCGGGTAGCGGTTTCCGATGTGGATGCCGCCGCCGTTGGTCATCGTGTCGGCCACGACGTTGTCGCTGACGGTGATGTCCTCGCCGCCGTAGATCGCGATGCCGTTGGCGAGCATCGGCAGCACGACGGTGTTGCCGACGAAGGCGTTGCCCACGTTGTTCTCGTTCTCGGCCCACATGGCGAGGCCGTCGTCGCCGGTGTTGCGCACGAAGGAGTTCTCGACGCTGGAGTTGGTGACGCCGCGGTGGAAGTTCACCGCGTCGGCGGTCAGGTCGAGCATCCTGGTGTCGCGGATGTGGAAGTCGTCCATGGGGCCGTCCATCCAGGCCGCGACCTTGACGTGCTGAATCCACAGGTTCTCCACGGTGGAGTTGCTCATGGCGCCGCCGATGCCGTTGACCTGGAATTCGTCGACGCGTTCGGTGATCTCGCCGATGATGGCGAAATCACGCAGTTCGACGTTCCGGCTCGGCCCGCCCTCGCCGACGTACTTGCCGTAGAGGCCGACGGCCTTGGACGGGTCGCTCGGGTGGCGGCCGGTCAGCTCGCTGTACCAGGGCCCGGCGCCGCGCACGGTCACCTGGTCGACGATGACGTGGTCGTACAGCAGGAAGACGCCCTCGGGTATCCACACCTCCCGGCCCTGCTCGCTGCCGGCGTCCACGGCGGCCTGGAACGCGGCGGTCGCGTCGGCCTCCCCGGTGGGGTCGGCGCCGAAGTCGACCACGGAGAGCGAGCCCTCGGGTCGCGCGATCGGGTCGGGCACCAGCTCGAAGTCGGCCAGGTCGATGGTGAACGTGGGCGACTCGGCGGTGGAGGCGACCTGGACGCGGACGGTGGCGCCCGCTTCGAGGGTCGAGTCGAACATGGTGCGGACGTGGTCGTAGTAGTGGTGCCCGTCGCCCGCGGCGGGGTCGTTGGTGAACGGGTAGGAGCCGTAGAACCAGCCGTAGCGGGAGGTCAGCGGCAGCGTCCCGGCTTCGGCGCCGTCGACGATCAGGTCGATCGAGGCGTCGACGCCGGTGCCCTGGGCGTTGTCGGGGATGGAGTATCGCAGGGTCATCGCGTTGGCGGGCTCGGTGAGGGTGAACTCGACGTATTCGCCGACGGCATCGAGGGTGACCGCCTGGCGGCCCGACGCCTCGCCCGCGAGGCTGAGGTAGGCGTGGGAGGGGCCGATGAGCGTGCCGTCGGTGTCGGCGTGCTCGGCTTCGTGCTCGATGAAGGGCACGTCGGCGCCGCGGCCCTCGATGTCGAACGGGGAGAGGGCCGGCGGGGCGGCGGCCGCGTCGAGCGGGTCGGCGATCGCGGTGGCGGTGGCGGTGATCGCGCCGGAGGCGAGGGCCACTGCGGCGAGGGCGGTGAGGGCGCGTCGTGGGGTTCGCTTCGGCGGGTCTGGCGCGTGGATGCCGTTCATGGCGGTGTCACGGTTCCTTCCGGGACTGCGTCGTTCAGGAGGTCCTTCCAGGGGGCGGACGCGCGGGCGCCGCGACCGGGCCGCGCGCGTCCGGTCCAGGGGTCGCAAAACCACTGGACAGCGTAGGTTTAGCGCTATACCTATCCAGGAGCCTAGTGTGAGTTGTCCGACTTGTCAACAGACCGCCGCGACGCAAGATCGGATGCGAGAGGAGCGCAGTGCGCTCCTCTCGCGTCCGGGGCTCAGTGCCCGGCGCCGCTCCACTCCTTCGACTGGGTGAGGCGGAACAGGTACAGCAGCGCCGGCCCGACGACGACCGCGGCGAGGCCCACGGCCACCACCAGCCCCTGGAGGGTCGCCCGCGCCCCGGCCGCCTCGTCGATCGTCATGTGGTCGACCAGAATCCACGGGTACTGGCCCAGGCCCCAGCCGGAGACCACCGAGGACACCGCGAGGACGGCGGTCAGTCGCGCGACGCCGTAGCGGCGGCGCAGGAGCAGGAGCAGCGTCGCGGCCCCGCCCAGCGCCGAGAGGACGATGAGCGGCGCGGCCCGGCCGGTGAGCCCTTCGCTCAGCGTCGGCGCGTCCGCGGTGAGCGGGATGAGCGCGGCGAACACGATCGCGCCGGTCACGGCCCCGACGACGAGCGAGCGGACCCGCAGCTGCCCGGCGAGGCGGTCCTGCCCGGCGCGGGCGGCGTCGGCGGTCAGGAACGTGCCGGCCAGGAAGGCGCACGTGCCCACCGCGATGACGCCGCCGAACAGCGAGGTCGGGTTCAGCCAGGAGGCCCACAGGTCGCCGTGCCCCTCGGCCGGGACGCGGCCCGAGGCCAGGGCCCCGGCGACGGTGCCGAAGAAGAACGGCGCCAGCACTGAGGAGATCGCGAAGATCGCTCCGAACAGGCGGGCCTGGCCGAGCGTCTCGCTGTACTTGCGGAACGCGAAGCTCGCGCCGCGCAGGACGATGCCGAGCAGCGCCAGCGTCAGCGGCACGGCCAAGGTCGTCATCGCCGCGGCGAAGGAGGCGGGGAACGCCGTCCACCAGGTGACGAGCACGTAGATCAGCCAGACGTGGTTGGCCTCCCACACGGGCCCGATGCTGCGGTCGACCAGTGTGCGCACCTCGGCGCCGCGCCTGCTGCCCCCGGCGGTGAGGTCGAAGAAGCCCGACCCGAAGTCGGCGCCGCCGAGCACGGCGTAGGCGATGACGCCCAGGAACAGCGCGGCGGCGACCGCGATCTCGAGGGTCATCGCTCCTCCCCCGCGCCGGTCTCGGCGTTCGCGCCCGCGCCCGCTTCGGCCGGCTGCGGCCCGTACGGGCTCGGCAGGTCCGAGGCGCCCGCCCTCCAGCGCCGGGCCATGGACCGCAGCACGACGGCGGCGCCGACGGTCATCGCGCCGTAGAGCACGATCGAGGCGCCCAGCACGGCCCACAGTCCGGCCGTGAAGTCGCCGACGGCCTCGGGGGTGCGCATGACGCCGTAGACGATCCACGGTTGCCTGCCGACCTCGGTGGCGACCCAGCCCGCTTCGAGCGCCAGCACGGCGAGCGGCCCGCCCGCCGCGGCGAACCGCAGGAACCAGCGGTTGCCCAGCAGGTCCCTGCCCCGCCAGCGCATGAACCAGTAGAGCAGGACGGCGAGCATCAGCAGGAGGCCGACGCCGATCATGATCTGGAACGCCCAGTGGGTGATGTTGACCGGCGGCAGGTCCTCGGCGGGGATGGTGTCCATGCCGGGCACCGGCTCGTCGAGCGAGCCCTGTGCGATCAGCGAGCCGAGGTAGGGGATGTCCAGCGCGCCCTTGACCTCGCCGTCGATGTAGACGCCGCCGATGCGCAGCGGCGAGGCGCCCTCGGTGGTGGTCTCGGCGAGTTCGAAGGCGGCGAGCTTGGCGGGCTGGCGCTCGTCCAGGCCCTCGCCGAGGAAGTGCCCGACGAAGGGCTGGGCGACGGCGGCGATGGTGGCGAACGCGAAGGGCACGAGGAATCCGATGCGGTGGTGGCGGTCGCGGCGCCCGCGCAGCATCCCGACGGCGTACACGCCCGCGATGGAGAACCCGGCGACCATGTAGGCGGCCACCCACATGTGCCCGAACTGGGCGAAGGTGTGGCCGTTGAACAGCACCGCCCACGGTTCGACGTCGGTGACCTCGCCGTCGACGATGCGGAAGCCGGTGGGGACGTTCATCCAGGCGTTGACGGCGATGACGCAGTAGGTGCCGATCACGCCGGTCACGGCCATGGGCAGCACCATGAGCAGGTGCCGCTTCGGCGGGATGCGCCCCCACCCGTAGAGGTAGATGCCGAGGAAGATCGCCTCAAGGAAGAACGCGAGCCCTTCGAACGCGAAGGGCAGGCCGAGGACGTCGCCGAAGGTGCCCATCAGGCCCGGCCACAGGATGCCCATCTCGAAGCTGAGCACGGTGCCCGAGACGGCGCCGATGGCGAACAGGACGGCGGAGACCTTGGCCCACCGCTTCGCCAGTTCGAGCGCCACTGGGTCGTTGCGGCGGATGCCCTTGAGGTGCATCACGAAGATGATGGCGGGGAAGGCGACGCCGAAGCAGGCGAGGATGATGTGCCACCCCAGGGAGAGCGCCATCTGCTGGCGCGCGGGCATGAGTCCCGCGGGTTCTGCGGAGGCCGACAGGACCGGCTGGGCCATGTCGGAGAGCTGTGCGGCGAGGTCGGAGACCAACATGGCTTGACCGTACGTCTGAACATGTTCAAAAACTCGTGCTTGTGAAAGCTTTCACAAGAAAGGCGGTCGGCGGCCCCCGGACTCCACCGAAGTCGGCTGTGACCAGGCACTTCACACGACCGAAGGCGTGTGCGATTCACGTTCGCGCCTCTGGGGCCGCGCGGCCCGCCGCCGTTCAAGAACGGCCGGCGGGGCCGCCGACGCCGGCGGCCGCGGACCGCATCCGGTCCCGGGCTGCGGACGGCGGCGCGCCGGGCGGCCCCAGACGCGCCGCCGCGGCCCCGCGCCGGGCGGTTCGTTGGACGGGCCGGTCCGGTTCGGCTAGGTTCGGCTGCGTGGCAACGGACAGCGGACCCGAGGAAGCGGCGAGACGGCGCGAAGCGCTACTGGAGCGCGTGCGGGCGCTCGCGCCCGGCGGCGGGCGCGTCCTGATCGGGATCACCGGCTGCCCCGGCGCGGGCAAGTCGACCGCCGCCGCGTGGCTGGCGCGCTCGCTCGACCCGGCGGGCAGGCGCGCGGTGTGGGTGCCGATGGACGGCTTCCACCTCGCGCAGACCGAACTCGAACGGCTCGGCCTCGCCCACCGGAAGGGCGCGATCGACACCTTCGACGGGGCGGGCTACCGGAGCCTGCTGGACCGGATCACTCGGGAGCGGGACCGGATCGTCTACGCGCCCGCGTTCGACCGGCGCATCGAGGAGCCCGTCGCCGGGGCGATCCCGGTCTTCCCCGAGACCGAGGTCGTGGTGACCGAGGGGAACTACCTGCTGGACGAGGACGAGCCCTGGACAGGGGTGCGGCGGGCGCTGACCGAGGTCTGGTTCTGCGAGCTGCACGAGCCGACCAGGCTGGCGCGGCTGGCCGCCAGGCACGAGCGCTTCGGGAAGTCGCCCGAGGCGACACGGGCCTGGATCGAGGCGGTGGACGAGCCGAACGCCCGGCGCATCCGCAAGGCGCGCGAGCGGGCCGATCTCGTCGTCGACGCCGACGCCCTGGGCATCGGGGCGGCGCACTGACCCGGGCGGTGAGCGTCGGCATGCCCCGGGCCAGCGCACGCCGCTGAACGACCCTGTCCCCGGACGGTGACCTCCGACATACGCTCGTCTTCCTGTCACATGCGCGCGGCGCGCGGTGTCAACCCGGTGAGACCACAGGACACCGGCCCGCCGCGGACCCGCGACGGGCGCAACCGACAGGAGTCGTCCCCATGTCCACCGCTCACACCGTCGTCACCGTCGCCGCCGCCCTCTGGGTCGGCTTCTCGGCCCTCTCGATCTTCATCAAGGCCAAGTGGGTCGTCGAGCCGCTCGCCGAATACGGCGTGCCCCGCTCGTGGTGGCCCTGGCTCGGCACCGCCAAGGCCGCCGGGGCGCTCGGCCTCCTCGTCGGCCTGTTCGCGCCGTTCGTCGGCCTGGCCGCGGCGATCGGCCTGATCCTGTACTTCACCGGCGCCGTCATCACCGTCGCCCGGGCCCGCTCGTACGGGCACCTGCCCTTCCCGCTGCTGTACATGGCGCCGGTGGTCGCGGCCCTCGTCCTCGCCACCGCCGCCTGAACGCCGGAAACCGGGCCGGTGCGGCAAGTGCCGCACCGGCCCGGCCGTGCCGCTCAAGCGGTCTGGAAGAAGACCATCGGGTTGCGCCGCCCGGCGCGCGGCGGATCGTGGAACCCCAGCGCGCACCGGACCCGGTCGATTTGGCGGTGCACCACCGGCTGCCGCGCGGGGGCGGCGGTGAAGTACCCGGTCCGGCTGCGGCCCAGCCAGCGCAGGAGCAGCGACGCCTCGCCGAACGGGCGCGGGCGCCGGTGGCGGAAGACGCCGTGGACGCTCACCGGCGTGCCGGGCGCGAGCGGCGCGACCAGGTTCGGCAGGTACCACTTCGCGAAGCGGGCCGAGCGCCCGCCGTCCAGGAACAGGTAGTCGATCGGGCCGGGCAAGCGATCGGCGCAGGCGCGCACGTCGCCGGCGACCAGTTCCCACCGGCCCGCCGCCAGGCGCGCCGGGACGTTCGCCCGCGCCCGGTCGGTGCGGTCGAAGGAGTGCAGCCGCCCGCCGCCGTTGTCGCGCAGCGCCCGCAGCAGCCACGCGGCCGTCCAGCCGTCGTGGCAGCCGATCTGGACCACCGTGGACGGTTTGAGCGCCCGCAGCTGCAGATAGGACAGTTCGGCCTCCATGTCGTCGAGGCGCGGGCGCAGCGTGCGCAGACCGGCCTGCTCGGCGCGGGCGCGGCGCAGGTCCTCGGCGTACCGCTCGTAGCGTTCGACGTGAACCGCGATCGCGTCGATCGCTGCCGACAGCCGCTCGGCATCGCACAGGGGGTCGCTCACGGCTTCGACCCCGCGAGCACCGGCGCGCCGACGGTCTCGCCCCGCCGCGCCGCGGCGGCCCCGGCGTTCCGAGACGGGAGCGACGAAGGCGAGACCGCTTCGTGACGCGCGTTGACGATGAGGACGCCGATCAGCGCCGACAGCACCACCAGCAGCACCCGCTGGGGGACGCCGCGCCAGTCGCCGCCGTCGGCCAGGCCCGGCAGGAACGTGTTCACGGTGGTGGTCAGGAACGTCAGCGCCGCCAGCACCGTCACCCACCAGGTGGCCCGGCGGACCGCCGCCGAGGCGCCCGCCTCGCGCATGCGGGCCGTGCACAGCCCGGCCACGACGGTGAGCAGCACGAACGCCGCGCCCGCCGTGTAGCGGTGGATCTGGGCCGCGACGGTCAGTCCCGACTCGGGCGTGCCGCTGCGGAACAGCGAGGCGAGGACGAGCATCACCGCCGTCGCCCCCAGCAGCCACCGGATGAACGCCTGCCGCTGGAGGCCGACGCCGCGACCGGCCAGGATCGCGCAGGCCAGCGCCAGGCTCAGCGCGCCCAGCGGGAACAGGACGACGCCGGGGGACGTCAGCGCGTACATCGAGACCGGCGTGCTCACCGGGTCGACCACGTCGGACATGAGCAGGTGCAGCAGCACGAAACTGGCGACGCCCGTGGCGAGGGCCAGCGTGGCGGTCAGTTCGGCTGCGTCGCTTCGAAACAGGGAGGGCTTCATGGGACCGAACGCTAAATTCGGAAAAGCCCGCCGACCTCACACTGCGGCCTGGAACCGGGCCTGGCACCAGGGGGTGAGACGGCGCGGCCCAGACCGTACCGGAGGGTGAGGCGGTCCCCGAGGGCCGCGGCATAGGTTGGTTCCGTGCAGACCGCCCACACGCGGAAGCGGCGCCCGGTGCGCCGGTTCCTGAGCTACCTCATCAGCACCGGACCGGTCGGCGACGGCTCGTGGCGCTTCCGGTTCACCACGGCGCTCGCGCTCATCGGCCCCGGTTCGGTCCCGTTCGCACTGCTGGTGTTCTCCACCCAGAACGAAGTGCTGCGCTCGATGAGCGGCATGGACTGGGGCGGCGTGGCCGCGGTGCTGACCGGCGCGGCGGTGGTCCTGGGGCGGTTCCGGCCGGTGGTCGCGTGGTCCGCCGTCATGGCCGCGTTCTTCATCATCGCCTTCGACACCGGCGAGGTCGGCACCGACCCCTGGCCCATGACCACGCCGGGCCTGTTCGCGTTCATGGTGGTGCAGTTCGCGCTCGCCAGGGACTGCCGGGTGTGGTGGGCGATCGCCGGGTGGCTCGGCTACCTGGCCTCGGGCACATGGGTCATGTGGGCGGTGCAGGCCGACGCGCTCGCCGTCGAGAACCGCAACCCGTTCGCGCCCTACCCCGACCCGTCGGGGGACGTGCCGATACCGGTGGGCGAGAACCTGACGCTGGTGGCGACGTTCGCCGCCCTGGTGTTCGTGACGGGCCTGTCGGTGCGGATCTGGCGTCAGGGCCGGGCGCGGGTGGCCGAGGAGGAGCAGGTCGCCTCGGCCGAGCGGGGGCGCCGCCGCATACTCGAGGAGCGCGCCCGCATCGCCCGCGAGCTGCACGACATCGTGGCCCACCACATGTCGGTGATCGCGGTGCAGGCGTCCACCGCGGAGTACCGCATCGAGGGCGTCAACGAGGGCGCCCGCGAGGAGTTCCGCTCGATCAGCGCGCAGGCGCGGGAGTCGCTGGCGGAGATGCGGCGGCTGCTGTCGGTGCTGCGCCGGGAGGACGAGGCGGGCGAGCGGGAGCCGCTGCCGGGCCCTGAGGCCCTGGCGGGGCTCGTGGAGTCGGTGGACCGGTCGGGCACGCCGACGACGCTGGAGGTCGCCGGCCTGCCGGAGGACCTGCCCGAGACGGTCGCGTTGACGGTCTTCCGGGTGGCGCAGGAGGCGCTGAGCAACGTGGTGCGCCATGCCGCCGGGGCCGAGACGACGGTCGAGGTGCGCGGCGGCGGCGAGTCGGTGGTGGTTACGGTGGTCAATGCCGCAGTGCGGCAAGGCGTCGCCTCGCCCGAGTCGGACGGGACCGGGCTCGGACTGGTCGGCATGCGCGAACGCGTCGTGCTGGTGGGCGGCGAGCTGGAGGCCGGACCCACCGCCGAGGGCGGGTTCCGGGTGCGGGCCGAGCTGCCGCTCGCCGCCCGTTCCGACGCAGAGGAGTGAGCATCGTGACCGTTCGAGTTCTCATCGCCGACGACCAGGCGATGGTGCGCGCCGGGTTCGCCGCGCTGCTCGCGGCCCAGGAGGACATCGAGATCGTCGGCGACGCCTCGGACGGGGTGGAGGCGGTGGCCGAGACCGCGCGCTGCCGTCCCGACGTGGTGCTCATGGACGTGCGCATGCCCAAGATGGACGGTCTTGCGGCGGCGCGGCATCTGCTCTCGCTGCCCGAGGCGCGTCGCCCGCGCGTGCTCATGCTGACCACGTTCGACATCGACGACTACGTCTATGAGGCGCTTCGCATGGGCGCCAGCGGTTTCCTGCTCAAGGACGCGCCGCCGGACGACCTCATCGCCGCGGTCAGGATCGTCGCCGACGGCGACGCGCTCTTGGCGCCGTCGGTGACGCGGCGGCTCATCGAGGAGTTCTTCAGCTCGCGGCCCGCCGAGCTGGTCCGGTCCTCGAAGCTCGACTCGCTGACGGCGCGCGAGGAGGAGGTGCTGCGGCTCATCGCTCGCGGCATGTCGAACACGGAGATCGCCTCGCACCTGTTCGTGTCGCAGCAGACGGTGAAGACGCACGTGGGAAAGATCTTCGCGAAGCTGGGACTGCGCGACCGGGCCCAGGCGGTGATCTGCGCCTATGAGTCGGGCCTGATCAGGGCGGGCGATCCGCGCGGGCCGGGCGCATAGGCCGCGCCCGCCGAATCCCGCTGCGACCGGCACTGTGCGCGCGCCGCGCGGTGCGCACAGGCAGCCTCGGCGGCGGGGGCACTGCGCGCCTCGCCGCCCCGGCAGAGTCGGCCGCCGACCGGCCTGAACGGCCTCGGCCGACGCGCCGCGCGGACCCGAAGATGACGGAAACCCGACGTGCAGCGTTCTGGGAACCGAGCCGAGCCGGGAGCGCCCGCGGCGGCGGGGGCCGCCCTGCCCGCCACACGCACCACAGCAGTTCACCCATTATGCACATAATTATCGCTAATGCCGTTGCCGCACATATATGCGGGGCTACGCCAGAACTGTACTGATATTAACTGAATTATTTACATCTTCTGATATAGGCGTTTTCCCTCTAACCTCCACTTATGGCTCGCGTCACCATCGCCGAGCCTGGACAGCCGCCCCCGCCGCTGTCGAATGGCCTCACCCGAAAGGCACGTAGAGATGAAACGCCAACGAGCGCTCGCGGTCACCGCCGCCGGCGCCCTCGCCACCACATTCGCCCTCGCCCTCACCGCCGGCCCCGCCTCGGCCGACCCGCTCGAGCTCAAGGCCGAAGAAGCCCGCGCCGACCTGCTCGGCAAGGTCAGCCCCGCCATGATCGCGGAGATGTCCGAGACCTTCGGCATCACCGCCGCCGACGCCTACGACCGCCTCGCGGTCGAATCCGTCGCCGCCGACCTCCTCGCCGAAGCGCCCGAGACGTACGGCGAGTCGTACGCGGGCCTGTGGCTCTCCGCCGACGCCGAGGAGATCCTCGTCGCCACCACCTCCGCGGCCGACGCCGCCGACCTGGAGGCCGAGGGCGCCACCCCGGTCCTGGTCGAGCACGACCTCGCCGAGCTCGAAGCGGCCGTGGCCGACCTGGACGCGGTGGAAGCCGAAGGCGTCCACGGCTACTACGTCGACGTCGAGTCCAACGGCATCGTCATCGAGGCCGCCGACGCCGATGCCGCCGCCGCCCTGGCGGCGGCCGCGGGCGTCGACCTCGACATGGTCACCGTCGACACCACCGCCGAAGCGCCCGAGACGTACTTCGTACGCGGCGGCGACGCCTACCTCATCAACAACGCCTCGCGCTGCTCGGTCGGCTTCGCCGTCCGCCAGGGCAGCACGCCCGGCTTCGTGACCGCAGGCCACTGCGGCAGCGTCGGCGCCAGCGTCACCGGCGGCGAGGCCGCACCGGGCACGTTCCGCGGTTCGGTCTTCCCCGGCTCCGACCGCGCCTGGGTGGAGGTCGGCAGCGGCGAGGTGCTGTACAACATCGTGAACATGTACAACGGCTCCCGCTACGTCTACAACGCCAACCAGGCCGCTCCCGGCTCCTCGATCTGCCGCTCCGGTTCGACCACCGGCTGGCACTGCGGGACCGTGCAGGCGCTCAACCAGACCGTGTACTACTCGCAGGGCGCGGTCTCCGGCCTGACCCGCACCAGCGTGTGCGCCGAGCCCGGCGACTCGGGCGGCTCCTTCATCACCGGCAACAGCGCCCAGGGCATGACCTCGGGCGGCTCGGGCAACTGCAGCTCGGGCGGCACGACCTACTTCCAGCCGATCGGACCGGCGCTCAGCGCTTGGAACCTGACGCTGGTCACGAGCTAGCGTCGTCGCGTTCCCGGTTCACCGCGCCGATGCCGGCGCGGTGAACCGGAGGCGGAGCGGAGGGCCCTGCACCGCGGGGCCCTCCGCCGCGCCGTCCACCACCGCAGTCGCAATGAGGACCAATAGGGACAGATACGAGCAATATTTGCGATCTTGCATGAATCCCTATATATTGATCCTTATCAATACAACGACTGAAGGAGGTGGAAGATGACCATCACCGACACCACTTGGCTGCGGCGCACGCTGATCGTGCTGTTCGCACTGTGCGCGGCGGCGGCGACGAGCGTCGTACTGGCGCCCTCGGCGTCCGCCCACGGCACCGCCACGAGCCCGCCCGCGCGGCACTACAGCTGCTGGGAGCGCTGGGGCGATGACCATCTGAACCCGGACATGGCCCAGGAAGACCCCATGTGCTGGCAGGCCTGGCAGGCCAACCCCAACACCATGTGGAACTGGAACGGCCTCCTGCGCGAAGGGATGCAGGGCCAGCACGAGTCGCGCATCCCCGACGGCACGCTCTGCTCCGGCGGCAACGCCGAGGGC
>DASTYG010000017.1:0-3533 GCA_035765105.1 Glycomyces sp. | reverse complement strand
CGGCCTCGGCGACAAAGCACTCACCAAACTCCGCCGCGACAAGATCGGCTTCATCTTCCAACAGTTCAACCTCCTGCCCACCCTCACCGCAGAAGAGAACATCACCCTCCCCGCCGCCATCGCCGGCACCAAAGCCGACCCCGACTGGGTCAAGCGCATCATCCACACCCTCGACCTCACCGACCGGCTCGGACACAAGCCCACCGAGCTCTCCGGCGGCCAGCAGCAGCGTGTGGCCTGCGCCCGCGCGCTCGCCGCCCGCCCCGAGGTCGTCTTCGCCGACGAGCCCACCGGCAACCTCGACACCCGTTCGGGGGCCGAAGTCCTCAAGTTCCTGCGCACCAGCGTCGACGACTTCGAGCAGACGATCGTCATGGTCACCCACGACCCGACCGCGGCGGCCTACGCCGACCGCGTCGTCTTCCTGGCCGACGGCCAGATCGTCGACGACATGCAGGACCCGACCGCCGACGCCGTCATCGACAAGATGAAGCACTTCGAGGAGCTCGTCGCGGCCAACGAGGGGAAGGCCGCCTAACAATGCTGCGCGCCACTCTCAAGGGCATGGCCAGCCGCAAGGCCCGGCTCGTCCTCACCAGTCTGGCCGTCGTGCTCGGCACGATGTTCGTCGCCGCCGCGATGATCCTGACCTCCACCATGGAGCAGTCGGTCCGCGGCCTCATCTCCGACGCCTACGACGGCGTCGACGCCGTGGTCACGCCCGCGGACCTGGAGTTCGACCAGGGCTTCGGCACGGCGGCGGACATGATCCCCGCCGACGTGGCCGAGCGGATCGAATCGGTCGACGGCGTCGAGACCGTCAGCGGCGCCATCGAGGGCCAGGTCAACGCCCTCGGCTCCAACGGCAAGCTCGTCGGCACCTTCGCGCCGACCATCGGACTCAACTGGGACTCCGGCGAGAACCAGGACGGCTACCTCGAGATGAAGGAGGGCCGCGCGCCCGAGGCCGACGACGAGGTCACCGTCTCGACCAAGTTCATCACCGACTCCGGACTCGACGTCGGCGACACCGTCACCGTCTACTCCTACACCGCCGACCGCACCGAGTTCACCATCGTCGGCGCCTACGGCCTCAGCGGCGACCGCGACTCGCTCGCGGGCGAGACCCAGATGGCCTTCACCACCGCCGCCGCCCAGCAGATGGTGACCGGCGGCGAGGACGTCTACACCTCGATCTACGTCTACGGCGACTTCACCACCGACGACGTCGCCGCCGCCATCGGCGGCGACGAGTACAAGGTGCAGACCGGCGAAGAGGCCAGCGAAGAGGCCGCCGAGGGCCTGGCCGTCCTCACCGACGTCATGGGCTACATCTTCCTCGGCTTCGGCCTCATCGCCGTGTTCGTCTCGGTCTTCCTCATCATCAACACCTTCACGATCATCGTCGCCCAGCGCCAGCGGGAGCTGGCCGTGCTGCGCGCGATGGGGGCCGGGCGGGGACAGGTCATCCGCTCGGTGCTGACCGAAGCGCTCATCGTCGGCGTCATCGCCTCGGTCATCGGCCTGGGCCTGGGCCTGCTGCTCGGCTGGGTCCTGTCGCTGGCGGTCGGCGAGTTCATGTTCAGCGGCGGCATGGCCGTCCAGTTCGTGGTGCCGTTGACCGTCGTCTGGGCGCTCGTGGTCGGCATCGGCGTCACCGTGCTCTCGGCGCTCGTCCCGGCCGTCAAGGCCTCCGGGGTGCCGCCGGTGGCGGCCATGCGCGAGGCGGTCAACCCGCCCAAGCCGCTGCGCACCATCACCATCGTGGGCGCCGTCGTGGCGCTGGTCGGCGCCGTCCTCATCACGCTGGGGCTGACCGACAACCTCGGCGACGGCAAGCTCCTCGGCGTCATGTCCGGCGTCGGCATCGCGTTCGTCGGCGTCACCATGCTCACACCGATCATCTCGCGGCCGCTGGTGGCGGCCCTGGGCGCGCTGATGTCGTGGTCCTTCTCGGGCAAGCTCGGCAGGCTCAACGCCGGCCGCAACCCGCGCCGGACCGCCATCACCGCCTCGGCGCTCATGATCGCCGTCGCGCTCATCACCGGGATCGCCACGATCGTCTCGAGCCTCAAGGCCACCACCGCCGAAGCGCTCGAACTGAACCTGAACTCCGACCTGATCGTCAGCGGCATGCAGGCGGGGGCGAACATCCCCACCTTCTCGCCCGAGACGCTCGCCGAGATCAAGGCGCTCCCGGAGGTCGACTCGGTCGGCGACGTCTACGTCGACTTCTTCGGCTCCGAGGTCGAGGGCCAGAGCGCGGCGCTGTCCTCCAGCGAGGACCTCCAGTCCACGCTCGACGTCTTCGGCGCCACGGTGTCCGAGGGCTCGGTCGCCGACCTCCCGGCCGACGCGGTCGTGGTCGACGAGGGCACCGCCGAGGACCGCGGGCTCGCGCTCGGCGACACGGTCGACGTGGCCTTCAGCGACGGCACGGCCGCGACGCTGACCGTGACGGCGATCCTGGAGGGCTACGACCTGACCAACGGCTGGTGGGTCGCGCCCGACCAGATCCAGCACTTCGCGATCCCCAAGCCGATGCAGGCCTACATCGACCTCGGCGACGGCGCCGACCTCGCCGCGGCGCAGAACAGCGTCGAGGAGGTCCTGGCCGACGAGCCCGAGGTCGGCGTCACCAACAACGCCGAGTTCGTGGAGCAGCAGACCGGGGCGCTCGACAGCATCGTCGGCGCCGTGCAGATCCTGCTCGCCCTGGCCATCATCATCGCCATCATCGGCGTGGTGAACACCCTGGTCCTGTCCGTCCTCGAACGCACCAGGGAACTGGGGCTGCTGCGGGCGGTGGGCATGACCCGGGGCCAGGCGTGGCGGATGATCACCGTCGAGAGCATCATCATCTGCCTCTTCGGCGCCGTCCTCGGCATCGCGGTCGGCATCGGTCTGGGCTGGACGGTCCAGCAGGCGCTCGAACCCGAGGGGCTGACGAAGTTCGCCCTGCCGTGGGGCCTGATCATCGCCTACCTGGTGGTGTCGGTCGTGGTCGGGCTGCTCGCGGCGCTCGCGCCGGCCGCCCGCGCCGCGAAGCTCAACGTGCTGGGGGCCATCGCCTACGAATAACTTCACTCTCAAAGGGAAACCAGAATGAGGGGGCGGCGCCGCGGCGCCGCCCCCTCGCCTCGTCCCCCGGTCCACTCGGGATCGCCGGCCTCGGCAATTCGGCCGAAGCCGGGGCGGCGGCTCCGCCTTGGGGAGGAGCCGCAATCCGGCCCGCGGACCGAAGCCGCCGCACGCGCCGGTCCATAGCCTTGTGGTCATCCGAAAGGAACACTGACCCGGAAAGGCAAACCCGTGCCACTCTCGTATTCCCCAGCTCCTCCCGCGCTCCGCGCGGCCGTGACCGCCTCCGGACTGTGGCGGGCCTACGGTTCGGGTGAGGCGCAGGTCGTCGCGCTCCGCGACGTCTCGGTCCAGTTCAACACCGGCGAATTCACCGCCATCATGGGCCCCTCCGGCTCCGGCAAGTCGACGCTCATGCACTGCCTGGCCGGACTCGACACCACCGACCGCGG
>DASTYG010000016.1:0-2297 GCA_035765105.1 Glycomyces sp. | reverse complement strand
GTCTTCGTCGTCTCCGCGGCCGCCATCTTCTTCGCGACCCGCTGGGCCGACCTCAGCGAGGGCCAGCAGGTGGGGCTGCTCGCGGGCGTCGCCGTGCTGCTCGCCGTGGCGGGCCTGGCGATCGGTGGCTTCGGGGCCGGGTTCGCGGCGTTGCGTCGCGGGGCCGAGCCGGCGCTGCGCCGTCTCGCCGGGGTGCTCCTGCTCGGTGCGGCGGGGGCCGCGGCGGCGGCGGTCGGGATGCAGGCCGACTACTCCATCGACGACTACACCTCCATGACGCCTGCCGTCCTCGGGTTCGGCACGTTCACCGGGCTGGCCGTCGGCGCCTACCTGCTGGCACCGACCGTCGTCGGCCAGGTCGCGGTCGCGGGCGGACTCTTCGCGCTCGTGCCGACGACCCTGGAGTACCTCGACACCTTCGAGCCGGTCCTGTTCGGCCTGCTGGTGCTCGCCATCGGCGTGGCCTGGCTGCTGCTCGCCGAGCGCGGCACCTGGCGGGAGGTGGCCTCCGCCCGCGTCGTCGGCTGCGTCCTGGCCGTGGCCGGTGCCCAGATCCCCGCCTTCGACTACGACTCACGATGGGTCGGCTACGTGGCGCTGTTCGCGGTCGCCGTCGCCGCCTTCGGTGCGTACGTCGCACGCCGGGCGTGGCCCTACCTCGCCGCCGGCGTCGTGGCCCTGACCCTGGCGGTGCCCGAGGCGCTGACCGACTGGACCGACAACACGCTCGGCCCGGCCGGGGTGCTCCTGGTCGCGGGGCTCACCCTCCTCGGCGCCTCGCTGGTCGGCCTGCGGCTGCGCAAGGAGGTCGCCGAGGCCGAGGAGCAGGAGCAGGAGCACTGACCGTTTACCAGGGTATGTAGGAGAACCGTGTCTTCCCACAGCGCACGGGCGTGCCTGCCGTGGGAAGGGACAGTTCGCCGTGGGAGGCCGGGCGCGGCCCCCGTTCTAGGGTGGGCGGCATGTCTGTGCCCACGCTCGGATCCCTCGTCTGCGTCCCCGCGCTCGACCGTCCCGACCTGCTCGCCGAACCCGTGGCCGAGGCCCTGCGCGGGTGGCCCGGCGCGAAGGACGTCGCGGTCACCGAGATCGACCCCGACGTCGCGGACACCGCCGCCCTCACCGAGGCCTACGACCTCCCGCTGTCGGCGAGCGCCAACTGCGTCGTGGTCTCCGGCCGCCGGGCGGGCGAGGAGCGCATCGCCGCGTGCGTAGTACGCGCCGACACCCGCGCGGACGTGAACAACCTCGTGAAGCGGACCCTCGACGTGCGCAAGGCGTCGTTCCTGGCGATGGAGCGCGCGGTGGAGGAGACCGGGATGGAGTACGGCGGGATCACCCCGGTCGGGCTTCCCGACGGCTGGCGGGTGCTCGTCGACGCCACCGTCCTCGACATCGACGTGGCGGTCATCGGCAGCGGGGTCCGCCGCTCCAAGCTGCTCCTGGCCGGGCGCGACCTCGCCCGGCTCCCCGGGGCCGAGGTGCTGGAGGGCCTCGGCATCTGACCGAATATCCACGGGAGGGGCCGGGAAGAAAGACGGGGCGACTCGGGACCTTCGACCCGCGCGCGTGGGGGCATGGTCAAGAGAGGGTTGGTGCGATAGACAAGGGGCAAGCCTTTACCAAGTGGGGCTTGCCGTTCTGCATGTATGGGGAGAGACATGACCAGCACCGGAGCCACCCCCGACGTAGCCGGCGCAGCGACGAGGGCCAACCCCAACCTGATGCTGGCGATGGCCACCCTCGGGTTCGCGCTGAACTTCTGGGCCTGGGCGCTGATCAGCCCGCTCGGACCGCTCTTCCGTGAGGAGGGCACGCTCGGCGAGCTCACCGAGTCCGACGTCGCGCTGATGGTGGCGGTGCCGGTGATCGTCGGCTCCCTCGGCCGGATCATCGTCGGGGCGCTGACCGACAAGTACGGCGGTCGCCTGATGTTCCCCGTGATCTCGGGCGTCACGATCATCCCGATCCTGTTCATCGCGTTCTTCGCGCTCGACTCCTACGCCCTGCTGCTGATCGGCGGTTTCTTCCTCGGCATCGCCGGTACGGCGTTCGCGGTCGGCGTGCCCTTCGTCAACGCGTGGTTCCCGCCCGAGCGCCGCGGCCTCGCGATCGGAATCTTCGGCGCCGGCATGGGCGGCACCGCGATCAGCGCGCTCACGACGGTCAAGCTCTACGAGAACATCGGGGAGAAGGCGCCGTTCCTCATCACGGCCACGGCGCTCGCGATCTACGCGGTCGCCTCCTGGCTGATCCTGCGCGACGCCCCCGGCCGGACCGCGCCCACGACGTCGCTG